>NZ_JAGGOS010000114.1 GCF_018614205.1 Streptomyces sp. ISL-36
GAGGCCCGGGAGGCGCTGCGCGGGGTGCTGGCGAGGCTCCCGGCGGCGCTGCGTGACCGACGACCGCTGCCCGCTCCCGTGGAGGCGGCGGCGCGGCGCCTGGACCGGGAGTGACCGCTCACGCTGTGACACCGAGAGTGACCGCTCGCCGCCTCTCGCCACGGGCGCCGGCCCGGCACCAGCGTGGCGGCGCCATCACGATGGCGGCGCCAGGACGGTCGAAGGGTGACCGCACCTTGTCCGATTCGTCCCCCTGTTCTCGGGGTACCTGCGCCACATGATCACCATTGGGGTCGAGGAAGAATACTTGCTGCTTGATCCGGACACCTGCCTGCCGGTACCGCTCGCGGACCGGGTGCGGGCGGCGGCCGGTCTGGAGCCGATCGTCGACGACGCCGAGCTCCAGTCGGAGCTGCTGCAGGCCCAGGTGGAGGTCGCGACACCCGTCTGCACCGACCTGGAGGAGGTCGGCGGTCACCTGCTGCGACTGCGACACGCCCTCGGCACGGCGGCGGAGCGGAACGGCTGCCGGCTCGCCGCCTGCGCGACGGCCCCGTACCGGGAGGCGGCCCCCGTTCCGGTCACCCGTAAGGCGCGCTACCTGGCGATGCGCTCCCAGGCCCCGCAGCTCGTCGCCGAGCAGCTGGTCAACGGGATGCACGTCCACGCGGCCGTGCCGGACCGGGAGATGGGCGTCGCCGTCCTGAACCGTATCCGGGTCTGGCTGCCGACCCTGGTGGCCATGTCGGCGAACTCGCCCCTGTGGGACGGCAAGGACACCGGTTTCGCGAGCTGGCGCACGGTGATCTTCGGCCGCTGGCCGGTCAGCGGCCCGCCGCCCCGCTTCGACTCGCTCGCGGACCACGAACGGCGTGTCCAGTCACTCCTGGACACCGGCATCATCACCGACACCGGCCAGCTGTACTGGCAGGCCCGCCTGTCCGACCGGTACCCGACCGTCGAGGTGCGCTGCGCGGATGTGCAGCTGCGCGCCGACACGGCGGTGATGTTCGCCGGGATCGTCCGCGCGCTGATCGCCACCGCCATTCGCGAGGAGAAGACGGGTGGCCCGCTTCCGCAGCTCCCGACCGAGCTGCTGCAGGCGTCGAACTGGCACGCCGCACGGCACGGGCTGAGCGGCCTCCTGGTCGACCCGGCCGGCCGGGCGCGCCGGGCGGGTGACGTGCTGTGCATGCTGCTCGACCACATCACCCCCGCCCTCGACGAGGCGGGCGACACCCGTGAGGTGACCTCGCTGCTGCACCGGCTCCTCCAGGAGGGCACCCCGGCGGACCGGCAACGCCGCGCACTGGCGGAGGGCGGTCTGCCGGCCCTCACGGAACTGATCACGGGCGAGACGGTCACTCCCTGACACCACGCCCCCGCACCGCCGCGCCGCTACGGGGGCGGGTCACGAGATGAGCGAGCGGCCGGTCGGCGCCAGCCGGAGCAGTTGGGGTGGCGCGGTCCGTTCTCCCGCGACGTCCCGCCCTACGTCTCCCTCGACGTCCCGCTCGACGCCCGGAAGGATCTTCCCTGCGAGGGGGTGGGCCCGGACTTCGGCGAGGTGGCGGCGGTACGCACGTTCGTCGGGGTACGAGGTGAAGATCGCGGCGACGTTCTCGCCGGTACGGACCGGCAGCCTGGCGAACGTGTTGTGCGCGTCCTCGGTGGTCAGGAAGGCGAGCGGCGCGGGCCCGGTCTCCCGGAGCGCGGGGAGGAGACCGTCCTGGATCCGCGCGACGCCGTCGTGCCGTCCGGGAGGGAAGGACCACAAGGTGGCGGCCACGAACCGGTCCGGTGCCGGAGCTCCGACCGGGGAACGCCCGGAGGGGAAGACGGTGAAACCGCTCCCGTCCTGCGCGGGGCGCAGGAGGAGGACGTCGTCGGAGTCGATCATGGTGTCGTTCGCCTGCGGGCCGTGCTCGGCCCAGACGGGACCGCCGTAGAAGTCCGTGAGCGCGCGATGGCGTGCCGCCATGTCCCGGAATCCGCGCAACCAGACGAAACGGTCCGGATCGTCGAGGTCCCGGAACTGCCCGAGCACCGTCATTCCCACTTCTTCCTGCGTTTCGACGAACTCCCGGTCGAACAGCTCGATGAGCTCGTCGCGCCGGCCGGGACGCAGCGTGTACTGGCGAAGCTCGATCACGGCCGGGGGGCCGACGGGGTCGTTGGGCACAGCGGGGCTCCTGTTCATCGCTCTCCGGGCAGCGGCGCCCGGCCCTTTCGGCCGAGCGGGGATGCGGATCGACGGTAGGGGGACCGTGTGACAGGTGCTGTCAGGGTTTCCGGCGAGAATGCGCGCATGTCTGCCAGTCGACTGCTGTCGGTGCTGCTGTTGCTGCAATCGCGGGGCCGCATGTCCGCGCAAGGGATCGCCGACGAGCTGGGAGTGTCCGTGCGCACCACCTACCGTGACCTGGCGCGCCTACAGGCCACCGGGGTCCCGATCTATGCGGAGCCGGGCCGCGGGGGCGGCTACCAGCTGATCGACGGCTACCGCACCCGCCTCACCGGGATGAGCGAGGGCGAGGCGCGGGCCCTGTTCTTCGCCGGTCTGCCCGGGCCCGCCGCCGATCTGGGACTCGCGGCCGAGGTGTCGGCGGCCCGACTGAAGCTCCTCGCCGCTCTGCCGACGGGCCTGCGCGAGGAGGCCGCGCGGGTCGCGGCGGTGTTCCACCTGGACGCCCCCGGCTGGTACCGAGAGCCCGAACGGACACCGCATCTCCCCTTGTTCGTCGACGCGGTGCTCACCCGCCGTGCGGTGGACGTCCGCTACCGCCGCTGGCGCGCCCCGCAGGAAGTGAACCGCCGCCTCCACCCCTACGGCCTCGTGCTCAAGTCCGGTACCTGGTACGTCGTGGCCGCCACGGACAAGGGGATCGCGACCTACCGCGTCGCCCAGGTCCTCGATGCGGTACGGGGCGACGAGCTGTTCGACCGGCCGGAGGATTTCGACCTGGGCGCGTACTGGGCCTCCTACCTCGATGACTTCCGGGCGCGCCGTTACTCCGGCACCGCCACCGTCCGCCTCTCCCCTCGGGGACGCCGGCGCCTGCCCGACAACGTCCCTCCGGAGGTGGTCCGAGCGGTCGACTCCACCGCCACCGCCGTCGGCGACGACGGCTGGGTCGAGGCGGTCATCCCGATCGAGGGCACCGAGCACGCCTGCGGCGAGCTGCTGCGGCTCGGCGGAGACGTCGAGGTCGTCGCCCCGGCCGAACTCCGCCGGGCCATGTCCGCCACCGTGGAGACCCTCGCCCTCGCCTACGGCCTCCGCTGACGCCGGAGCGCCCAGGCGGCGGGCCGACGCCGGACCACCCCGGCGGCGGGCCGGTCCGGGCTCCGCGGTGGCGATGTCGGCCGGTTCACGCACGCGCCGCCGGCGTGAGGGAGATGTTCCAGAATTCGGCGTAGCGGCCACCGCGGCGCAACAGCTCGTCGTGGCTGCCTTCCTCCACGGTCCGGCCGCCGTCCAGGAAGACGATGCGGTCGGCGCGTCGGACGGTCTGCATCCGGTGTGCGACCATCACCACCGTCCGCCCTGCCATCAGGCGCTCGATGCCCTCGTGGACGGCCGCCTCGTTCACCGGGTCCAGTGCGGAGGTCACCTCGTCCAGCAGCACGATGGGCGCGTTCTTCAGCAGCGCTCGCGCGATCGAGACACGCTGGCGTTCACCACCCGACAGCAGGGCGCCGCCCTCGCCGACATTCGTCGCCCATCCGCCGGGCAGTCGCTCGATCACCTCGTCCAGCCGCGCGGCGGTCGCCGCCGCCCGGACCTCGGCTTCGTCGGCGTCGGGGCGGCCGAGGCGTACGTTCTCCTCGATGGTGCCGTCGAAGAGACGGACGTCCTGGAAGACAACGGCGATCTGCGCCATCAACACGTCCGTGCTGATCGCGCGCACGTCCACACCCCCCACACGTACCGCGCCCGCGTCCACGTCGTGGAACCGTGCGAGCAGCTGGAGCAGTGTGCTCTTCCCCGCACCCGACGGCCCGACCACGGCAAGCCGCTGTCCCTGCGGCACGGACAACGACGCGTTGTCGATCACGGTGCGCTCGCCGTGCCGAAAGACGACGGACTCGAACTCCAGGTCATGTCCTGCCGGCTGGACCGGTTCGCGAGGTTCCGGTAGCGGCTCGGTGCGCAACACCGTGTCGAGTCGCATCAACTCCGCACGCGCTCCGCGCAGTTGGCCACCGATGTCCGCCAGCGACAGCAGCGGATCGGCGCTGCGTGCGGCCAGCACCAGGATCGCCAGGACCTCTGCCGTACCGATGTCCCCACCGAGCGCGAGGGAGGCGCCGAGGGCCAGCACCACGGTGAACGTCACCTGCACCGCGAGCGTCAAGCCCACCACGCCGGGCAGCGCAGACAGCGTCGAACGGCGGGACGCGCGCTGGACCTGCCGCAGCGAGTCGTCGAGAAACCGGAAGCGTTCGGCGGTCCGGCCGCCGGCCCGCAGCACCGGCTGGGCCTGGAGATATTCGATGACTCGCCCGGTGGCCTCCCGGTCGCGTGCGGCGCGCTCCGCGTCGCCTGCGGCCATCGAGCGTCCCGTCCGGATCTGGATCGCCGCCACGACCGGTGCGGCGACCAAGGCGGCCAGCCCCAGCTGCCACTGGAAGGCCAGCATCACGACCACGATCGTCAGGGGCGTCACACAGGCGGAGACGAACGGTGCCAGCAGATGCGCGATCGTGCTCATCGCCTGCAGAACGCCGCGACTGGCCAGGACGGACACCTCCCCGACACGGCTCGGGCCGTACCAGCCGAGGGGCAGGCGGGCCAGATGATCGCCGAGCCGGTGGTACACACCCCGCAACAGCGTGGTGCCGGTGTGGAAGCCGGACAGATCGCTGATGTAGCGCAGCGCCGCGTAGAGCGCGACGGCGGCGCCGAACGCGCTCAGCCAGGGCCAGGCATCGGAGGGCGTGCTCTCGAACAGTGCCCGCAGCACGGGGACCAGCAGTGCGTAGGACAAGCCCTCGGCCATCGCGGTCGCCGTCATGAGGGCCACGGTGCGACGCACCGGCGGGGCGTACTCGTGGCCGAGGACGCGCAGCAGCATTCGTATCATCGGGGCTCGTCTCCTCGCAGTACGCCACCGTGGGCTTCGGCCTCGGCGGGCGTCGCCGGCCGGTGGGTTCGCCAGAACGCGGCGAACTTGCGGTTCCGTGCCAGCAGTTCGGCGGGCGGGCCGCTCTCGACGATCGACCCGTTCTCCAGCATCACGACGGTGTCGGCGTCGGCGACCGTCTCCAGGCGGTGGGCGATGACCAGGATCGTCCGCTCGCCCTCCAGCGCCGCCAGGGCCCGGCGCACCGCCTGTTCGGTCTGCGGGTCGGCGAAGGCGGTCGCCTCGTCGAGCACCAGAACGGGCGTATCGGCCAGCAGGGCGCGTGCGAGCGAGATCCGCTGCGCCTCGCCGCCCGACAGTCCGGCATCCTCACCGATCACCGAGTCGTAGCCGCGCGGCAGTTCAAGAATTCGATCAGGCATGTGCGCCAGCCGGGCGGCACGCACCACATCTTCTCTGTCGGCATGGGGTACCGCCAGCGCGATGTTGTCCGCGACGGACGCGCGCAGCAGGCGCACGTCCTGGAAGACGAAGGAGACCATCCGGTAGAGCTCCCGGCTGCCGAGCTCGCGCAGATCGACACCGCCCAGGGCGACCGAACCATGGGTCGGGTCGAAGAACCGCGGCAACAGCTGGACCAGCGTGGACTTTCCGCTGCCCGACGGCCCGACGATCGCGGTGACCGTCCCCGGCTCGAGCACCAGGTCGATCCCGCGCAGCACCTCCTGACCGTCGTCGTAACCGAAGCGAACGTCACGCAGTTCCACCCGGTGTCCCTGGGGTGCGAGCGGGCGGGCGGGCTCCGGTAGTGACGGCACCTCGAGTACGTCCCGGATCCGGCCGACGGCGCGCCGGGCGGCCTGCATGTCGTCGAAGCCGTGGCCGAGGGCCGCCACCGGAGCGGTCAGGCCGAGTCCGAGTAGCAGGAAGGGCAGGAGGTCGGCCGGGGCCATGCCACCGGCGCTGATCAGGGCAGTACCGCCGATCAGCACGACCAGCAGCACGAACGGCGGCGACAGCGCCACCTGCATCCCGGCGGCGATCCCGGCCAGACCGCGGACCATCCGGAAGAAGCTGCCGACGAAATCCTCCACGGCCGTGAGGAATCTACGGTGGACGCGCTCGCTTCCACCGAACACCTTGACCACCGAGATGCCCTGGACGAACTCGACCGCCGAACTCGCGATCCGCCCCATCGCCGCGTCGAACTCCTTCTGCTCGCGCAGCCGGGTCGGAGTCATCATCAGCGGAACCAGCGCCGCTGCCAGCGCCACCGGGATCATCGTGATCAGTGTCAGCCGCCAGTCGACGGTGAACAGGTAGATCAGCGACACCAGCGGAACCGCGAAGGCGGAGACGAGCTCGCCGGGGGCGTGGGCGATGAACGGGTGCACGGCGCTCACGTCCTCCCCCACCACCTTGGCCAGCTCGCCGGTCCGGCGTCGGGCGAACCAGCCGATCGGCACCCGCCCCAGCCGCGCGGCCAGTCGTCGGCGGAACGACAGTTGCACCTGACCGTCGAGGACATGCCCGATTCCGGTCGACGCGGCCGTGAACAGCAGACGGACGAACAGGCCGGCCGCACCCGCGATCACCACGATCCGGACGTGACCGTGATCGATCGGGCCGGGCGACAACAGCGCACGCCCGAGTTCGACGACCGCCAACAGCGGCGCCAGACCTGCGAGAGCGCCGATGACCTGCAGGATCACCACGGCGGCGAAACTCCGGGCATGGGGGCGCAGCAGCCCTGCCACGGTGTGTCCCGCCGCCGCGAGGTCGGCGTCCGGTGGTGGTGTGGACCGTTCCCTCGCCTGGGCGGGGTCGGTGATGGTCATCGTTCTCCCGTCTTCGTCCATCTGGTCGCGACCGGGCCCGTGATCGAGCCGCTGGTCGTACTCCACGGGCCGGTCGACCGACGGCGTCGAGCGGCAGGTGGCCGCTCGACGCCGTCGGTGCGGATGCCCGCTGTGACCTCACGCCGTCGGTGCGAGGCCCGCTGTGACCTCACGCCGCCGGTGCGAGGCCCGCTATGACGTCACTCGGCCATGGCGCGGCGCAGGGCGGCACCGATTTCGGCGAGCTGCCGCTGCGATACGTCGGCGGACAGGATGGCCTGCGAGCCGTGGAAGGTGCCGGGCCACTGGTGCAGCTCGACGGAGACACCCGCCTGCAGCAGGCGCAGCGCGTAGTCGATGCCTTCGTCGCGGTTGGGGTCGAACTCCGCGGTGGCGATGTAGGCGGGTGGCAGGCCGGACAGGTCGGTGGCCCGTGCCGGTGCGGCGTACGGGGTGGCGGACCGGTCGCCCAGGTAGTGCCCGAGCGCCGCGGCGCGTACGGCGCGATTGTTCCAGGGTGTGTCGGTGAAGTTCCGCGCCGACCACGTCTGTTGCCGGTCGTCGAGGATGGCTTCGTTGAGCAGCTGGAAGCGGATCGGCGGCCCCTGCTGGTCGCGCGCCCGCAAGGCCACCGCGGCCGCGAGGTTCGCGCCGGCACTGTGGCCGGCGACCGCGATCCGCTCCGGGTCGATGCCGAGCTCGGCCGCCTGCTCGGCCGTCCAGTTCAGTACGGCGTAGGCGTCGTCCAGGGCTGCCGGGAAGGGGTTCTCGGGGGCCAGTCGGTAACCCACCGAGATCACCGTCGCGCCGGAGGAGGACGCGATCCGGGCGGCCCAGTGGTGATCGGTGTCCAGGTCGCCGAAGACCCAGCCGCCGCCGTGCAGCCAGATGACGGCGCCTTGTGCGTGTTGTGGACGGTAGATCCGTACCGCCACGTCCGGATCGGCGGGAACCGTGTGGTCCTGTATCTCCATTCCTGTCGCGTCCGCTGCCGGCCTCGCGGCGGCCAGCTCGGCGAAGGTCTTGCGGTAGGCGACCGGGTCGGCCAGGTCGACCTTGGGGAACAGCGGGACGAATGCTTCGAGTTCGGGGTCCATGTCGGCCATCCTCACGGCCGCCCCCGCGTTGTTCATCCGACACCCGTCGGGCATCCGGCTCCGATCACGCGCCGATCGGCGCTCAACCTCCGGCCGTGGAGGCCCTATCCTCCTGGGATGGAGGCACTGGCCGTACGGCTGTCGGGACTGGATTCGCAGGTCGAAGGCGCGATCCGCGTCGTCATGTTCTACGACACACTGATGCGCCGACGGGTGGATCTCCCGGCACTCGCCCGGGCCTCGGCGGGTCTGGCCGAGTGTGCGGCCGGGATTCGGCTCCACGGCACGGGGCAGGTGATCCGCATGGCGCCCGACGGCAGGCCGGCGCCCACGCCACCGCCCTCGGCGTCCAGTGCGGCGCCGATCATCCTCGACGACGAGGAGATCGGCACGGTGTGGCTGGAACGCCCCGGTCCGCCCGGCCCGCTCGACGAAGCGCTGCTCGACCGGCTCGCCATCGCCGCCGCGGCGGTCGCCGAGCGGTACGGCCCGGCCCGCACCACCATGGCCGACCCCGCCCTCGTCGAACTGGTGATCAGCTCCGACAGCGACGAGGCGGCCAGAGCACGGGCGTTGCGCCTCCTGGGTTTCTCCGCCGACTCGCCGGTCCGGGTCGTCGCCGTGCACGCACAGCTGCCGCTGGACCAGCTCGGCGGTCTGCTCTGCCCGGCCCGCCCGGTGAAGGCGGCGGCAATCGCCGACGTGGGGGTCATCCTGGCCGCCACCCTCGACCCGACCCGGTTTCCGCCGGGCGTACGCGCGGGCATCGGGACCGCCGAAAGCCCCGACCTGGCCTGGCAGCAGGCCCGCACCGCCCTCCGCTTCACCACCCCACGCCGGCCGGTCGTCCACTACGCCGGCCTGGGGGCGTTGGCGCTGCTCGCCCAGGTGCCCCGGGACGCCGCGCGGGACAACGCCGACGTGGCCGCGATCGCCCGCATCGCCGGCGCCGCCCCGGAGGATCTGGAGACGCTGGACGCCTACTGCACCACCGGTTCCCTGCGCCGGGCCGCCGACCGTCTCCACCTGCACCACAGCAGCGTCGCCCGCCGACTCGAACAGATCGGCAAGAGTCTGGGCGTCGAACTGACCGAGCCCTCCGGCCTGTTGCGGGCCAGGCTCGCCCTGACGACGTGGCAGCTCCTCGACGGCTGAGAAAGACCCGCTCGGAGCACGGCGGCGTCGCGGTGCGGGCTGGGGAGGTCAGGCGGGCTGTGCGGCCGGCCCCTTCGCCGCAGGCACGGTGTCCGGATCCGGGTCGGGGTCGGGGAGCCGGGCAGGGCGCGGTGCGGACGCGCGCCTGCGGACGGCGGTGCGGACGGTTGCCGCCGTCGCCTCCGGGACACGGTCCGAGACCGCGACACGCGCGAACGGCGACGCGTCCGGGTGGAGGTCGAGACAGGCCACCGGCCCTCGTCGCGGGCGGATGGCGACGAAGTCCTTCACCCCCGCCGCTTCCCTGACGCCGAGGCACAGCACGTCCGGGATCCAGGCGCCCCGGCTCGGCGTTCCGCGCAGGACGCGCCACCAGGACGGTTCGACCTGGACCTTGTCCACCGCCCGGAGCGGGACGTGCACGTTGCCCCGCCGCGCGGCGGCCTTCTCCCACCACGACAGCCGGACCACCAGTTCCTCCCCCTGGATGACCAGGCGCGCCATGATCGAGACACCTCCTCACACTCCGTTCCTCTTCCTTTTAGTAACTCCTTTCCCTTGCATTGACAATCGAAGACTGAGGTCCTATGGGTGGTGGAGGGACTTTCCGCACCTCGGCTCGCGCGGCCGCAGGAGAGGAGGCGGGAGGAGATGACAGGGCAGAACGCGGAGCGAGACCCCTATGCGGTGCTCGGCATCCCGTCGACGGCGTCCGCTCGCCAGATCACCGCGGCCTATCGCCGGCTGGTGCGGAGCCTGCATCCCGACACGGCCCCCCAAGGGCCGGGCGGGCACGAACATCTCACCACCGTGGTGGCCGCGTACGAGGTGCTCCACGACCCCACCGGCGCGCCTCGTACGACCGCGCCTCCCTCGACCGCGCCTCCCTCGACCGCGCCTCCCTCCACCACGCCTCCCGCGACGCCCTGCGGGAGGAGCGGCCGTCGCCCCGAAGCGGGCCGGTGGCGGTCATCGTTCACCACATCCGCGCCCCCGCCGTTCGCGTGGGCGGCGCCCCGACCGGGACGCCCTGGCCCACGGAACCCCTCCACGTACGCCCGTACTCCTCTCGCCCGGAGCCTCGAAGCTCGGACCTGTTCGACCCGCTCGACCGCCCGCTCGATCAGCTGCTGCGCTGGGTATGGGGGATGGGTCCCAGATCCTGAGGCGCGGTCCCGTCAGGGCGTGCCGCGCTGGGCCGTGCTGTCGCGGCGCAGCCGGTCGGCCTCGTGGACGAGGCGGTCGACGTTCTCGGCGAGGTCGGGGCGCGCGGCCCGCAGGTGGTCGCGGGTGTCGGCCAGCGGATCGACGAGCGCGGCGGCGTCGTTGTCGGCGAGGGCGCGGTCCAGTTCGGCGAGGGGGGCGCGTGCCCCGTCCGGGAGACCGGGGAGATCGGTGAGAGCGGTGATCTGACCGGCGAGCCGGCGGAGGTCGGCCGCGTGGTCCCGGGCCCAGGTGACGACGGCACGATCGGCGGCGCGCCGGTCGCGGGTTGCCTTCACGCGCTGTTCGGCGGTGGTTCCGTCGGCACCGGGCCGGAGTCTGAGGTAGCGCCGTTCGGCGGCCTGGCGGCTGGCGACTCCGAGCGGGTGGGCGAGATCGGCCCAGCTGGCGCCGGCCTCGCGAGCCGCCTCGATCAGGGTCGACTCCCAGCTGCCGAGTTCGTCGCGTACCTGGCGCAGCAGCAGGAGCGAGGCGAGGGCCTGCTCCGGGCCGCTCGTGTCGGCCACGGCGGTGGGCACGTCGGGGTCGGCGGCGTGCACGGCGCGCAGGGCCGCGTCGATGGTGTCGAGCGCCGCCGCGGCGGCGAGGAAGGACTCCGGACCGGTACGGACCCGCGCCCCCGGACCCCGCCGGTCGCTGCGTCGCCCTTCACGGCTCTGGTCGCTCGCGGTCATGGGACCCCCTCAGGTCTCGTCATCCTCGCGATGACGGGAGAAGTTGTCATCACTTGGATGACATGTTACAACGGTGTCAGGTGAAGCGCATTGGCAGGTACTGCCTGAACCGATGGAGGTGTTTCGCGATGTTGATGCGCACCGACCCCTTCCGTGAACTGGACCGGCTGAGCCGGCTGCTGGAGCCCGGCACCTGGTCGAGGCCTTCCGCGATGCCGATGGACGCCTACCGGAAGGGCGACGAGTTCGTCGTCGCCTTCGATCTGCCCGGCGTCTCCCCGGACGCGATCGAGATCGACGTCGAACGGAACATGCTGACCGTGAAGGCGGAGCGGCGTCCGGTCGCGGACACGGACGATGTCCAGATGGAGCTCTCCGAGCGGCCGCTGGGCGCCTTCTCCCGCCAGATCATGCTGGCCGACACGCTCGACACGGAGCGCATCGCCGCGGACTACGACGCGGGTGTCCTCACCCTGCGCATCCCGATCGCCGAGCGCGCCAAGCCACGCAAGATCAGCATCGGTACGTCGGAACACAAGGAGATCAGCGGCTGAACGAGCCGCGCCGACCGTGCGGGCGGTGGAGGCGGCCCCCCGCCCTTCCCCGCCCGGCCCTCCGCCTCCTCGGAGGGGTGGCAGCGACGCCCATGACAGATCCCGCGCCGCTTGGTTCCGGAGAAGGTGGCTGAATCTCCCACAAAGGGGGTACCGCCGAGGTGATCGAGGGGGGCCATCGCGGGGGGCCATCGCAGAGAGGCGGTCGTGAAGATGATGGCAACGCACCGTACGGCGGGTGCCTCGCGCACCCCGGTCCAGCAGGCGGCGCTTCTGGTAGGCGCCGTGTTCCTGCTGGTGGGGGTCCTCGGATTCATCCCGGGCATCACCACGGACTACGACACCCTGAAGTTCGCCGAGCACCACTCCGACGCGAAGCTGCTGGGCGTCTTCCAGGTGTCGATCCTCCACAACCTCGTGCATCTGCTCTTCGGTTTCGCGGGAATCGCCATGGCCGGGGCCGCCTCCACCGCCCGCACCTTCCTGATCGGTGGCGGTGTCATCTACCTGGTGCTGTGGCTGTACGGCCTGCTCATCGACCGGGACAGCGGCGCCAACTTCGTCCCCGTCAACACGGCTGACAACTGGCTGCACCTGGCCCTCGGCCTGGCCATGGTCGCCCTCGGCGTCCTCCTGGGCCGCGCACACCGCCCCGCGAGGAGGTGAACCACCATGACGGTGCAGGATCACCGAAGGCTGGTCCCGCGTGTGGCGGACCCCGGCCACGTGGTGCGGCAGGGAGCGCATGACCAGATCCTGGGTCTGCTGATGCTGGCGGCGGCGGCAGTGCTGGTGCTGTGGCCGATGGCCACCCAGGACGGCCCGAAGGACGCCCAGGTCAATGAGGTGTTCGTCGGCCTGGTGGTGCTGTTCCTCGCCGGCAAACGGATCTACCGCGGCAGCGGGCTCCGGTCCGATGCCGTGATCGGCCTGGCGGGTGTGTGGATGATCGCCTCCCCGTTCGTCCTGGAGGCCCAGGACACCGCCGTTCACACGGCGAATCGCGTCGTCGACATCGCCGCCGGCAGCGTCCTGGTCGTCCTCAGCCTGCTGTCGGTGCTGCTCGTGCGTCTGGACCGGAAGCGCCGGCCGGGCGGGCACACCCGTTAGCCGACCGCACGCCGGTCAGCCGGCGGCGCGCCAGACGATCAGGGCCGAGGCGGCGGCCAGGGCCGCCGCCCCCGTCAGCGTGGTGGCCACCAGGCGTCGGCGCAGGAGGTCATAGCGGTCGCTGTACTCGCCACGCAGCTGGTGCGCGCGGGCGACGGTGTCCCGCAGCATCTGGCGGCGCAGCGCGAGGTGTTCCCCGGCGAAGAGCCGGGCGACCTCGGCCTGTTCGTCGGGGCCCAGCCAGGCCAGCCGACGGGCGAAGACGAGGCCGGCGCGGGCCGCGTCCGCCTTCACCCGTTGGCTGAGCAGGTATCCCTCCAGGCGGGCGATGCCCTCGGTCGCGTCCGCCGCCAGGAGCGTCTCGGCGGTGGCCGGACCGTGCGGATCGTGGTGGCCCTCGGGCCTCTCATCCCCCTCCTGCGGTTCCGGCGGGTCGGCCGGGGAGCGCATCGCTAGGCTCCCCGACCGGCGTCGGGTCCCTGGTGCGTCGCCGCGCCGGTGTCGTCGAGGACGTCCCGCTTCGTTCCCTTCCCCGGATCCAGAGCGGCGAGCTCCGGGTAGTTCAGGTCGAAGGCCGGCGACTCGGAGCGGATCCGCGGCAGGGTCAGGAAGTTGTGCCGGGGCGGCGGGCAGGTGGTGGCCCACTCCAAGGAGCGCCCGAAGCCCCACGGGTCGTCGACCGTCACGCGCGGGGCGGTCTTGGCGGTCTTCCAGACGTTGTAGAAGAACGGCAGCGTGGACATGCCCAGGAGGAACGCGCCGATGCTGGAAAGGGTGTTGAGGGCGGTGAACCCGTCGGCCTCCAGGTAGTCGGCGTAGCGGCGCGGCATCCCCTCGGCTCCGAGCCAGTGCTGGACGAGGAAGGTGGTGTGAAAACCGATGAACAGCGACCAGAAATGGATCTTCCCCAGGCGTTCGTCCAGCATCGTGCCCGTCATCTTCGGCCACCAGAAGTAGAAGCCGGCGAACATGGCGAAGACGACGGTTCCGAAGACGACGTAGTGGAAGTGCGCGACGACGAAGTAGGTGTCGGTGACGTGGAAGTCCATGGGCGGCGAGGCCAGGATGATGCCGGTCAGTCCTCCGAACAGGAAGGTGACCAGGAAGCCGATGGACCACAGCATCGGGGTCTCGAAGGAGATCGACCCCTTCCACATGGTGCCGATCCAGTTGAAGAACTTCACTCCGGTCGGGACGGCGATCAGGAAGGTCATGAAGGAGAAGAACGGCAGCAGCACCGCCCCGGTGGCGAACATGTGGTGCGCCCAGACGGTGACCGACAGGCCGGCGATCGCGACGGTGGCCGCGATGAGGCCGACGTAGCCGAAGATCGGTTTACGGGAGAAGACGGGCAGGATCTCGGTGACGATGCCGAAGAACGGCAGCGCGATGATGTAGACCTCCGGATGCCCGAAGAACCAGAACAGGTGCTGCCACAGCAGTGCCCCTCCGTTGGTCGGGTCGAAGACGTGCGATCCGAACTGGCGGTCCGATTCGAGGACCAGCAGGGCCGCGGCCAGCACGGGGAAGGCGAAGAGGACGAGCACCGACGTCAGCAGGATGTTCCAGGTGAAGATGGGCATCCGGAACATCGTCATGCCGGGCGCGCGCATGCAGATGATCGTGGTGATGAAGTTGACGGCGCCCAGGATGGTGCCGAACCCGGCCAGCGCGAGCCCCATGATCCACATGTCTCCGCCGACGTAGGGGGTGCGTTCACCGCCGCTGAGCGGCGTGTACGCCGTCCACCCGAAGTCCGCCGTGCCCTGGGTGGTGAACACGCCGGAGAACGCGATCAGGCCGCCGAAGAGGAACAGCCAGTACGACAGCATGTTCAGCCGCGGGAACGCCACGTCGGGCGAGCCGATCTGCAGGGGCATGACCACATTGGCGAACCCGGCGAAGGTGGGGGTGGCGAAGAGCAGCAGCATGATCGTGCCGTGCAGGGTGAACGCCTGGTTGTACTGCTCCGGGGAGACCACCTGCAGACCCGGGCGCGCCAGCTCGGCCCGGATCACCAGCGCCAGCGCCCCTCCGAGGATGAAGAACACGAACGACGTGATCAGGTAGAGGTGCCCGATCTTCTTGTGGTCCGTCGTCGTCAGCCAGGACACCACCACCTGCCCCAGCGACCTCGTGGGCTGGGGGATGGGTGCGACCGGCTCGGTGGCAGTGTCGGTGGTCATAGGAAACCCCTGGACGCGTGATCGGAGAACAGGCGACCGCCCGGCACGGGATGCCGGAGGGTCGAAGGATGTTCCTGTGTCTACCGGTGACGGGCCCCCGAGTGAATGCGCCGCAGGCGCGCGTACGGGTGAACGGGTACGGGTGACCGCGTACGGGTGAACGCGTACGGGTGCAGCCGAAGAGGTGTTCCTGGCCGGGGTTCCCCGCCCGGAGCCGCGCCGCGCCACGCCGCATACCGGGCGGAAGCCCGGGCAACGGCTCACCATGAAGGACCGCTTCCCCGCTTCCTGCGGCCCCGGCGTGCGGGAACCCCTGTGCCACCGGAAGCGGCGCCCCGAGGAACCTGTGAAGGGAGAACGCCGACATGACGCGACTGCCCGGCACCTACGAGTCGTACTGGATGGAGACCGGGGAGGGCCCCCGACATCCCGGACCGCCCGGCGAAGTGGAGGTCGACGTCGCGGTGGTCGGCGGAGGCATCGCCGGCATCTGCACGGCCTGGGAACTGGCCCGCGCCGGACGGAGCGTCGCCCTGCTTGAGGCCGACCGCATCGCCGCCGGAGTCACCGGGTACACCACCGCGAAGCTCTCCGCCCAGCACGGGCTCGTCTACGCCCGGCTGCTCAAGTCGTTCGGGGCGGAAGGTGCTCGGCTCTACGCGCGATCGCAGCAGGAGGCCGTCGAGTACGTCGCCCGTGTCTCGGCGGAGCTGGGGATCGACTGCGACCTGGAGCGCGTCCCGGGCTACACGTACGCCGAGTCGGCGGACGCGGTCGACCAGCTCAGGGCCGAGGCGGAGGCGGCACGCGAGGCCGGCCTGCCGGCGTCGTTCGTCACGGACACCGGCCTGCCGTACCCCGTCGCGGGTGCGGTCCGGGTGGAGCAGCAGGCGCAGTTCCATCCGCGCAAGTACCTCCTGGCGCTCGTCGCCGATCTCGTCGGGCGGGGCGGGAAGGTGTACGAGCGGACCCGGATCGTCTCCCTCCACGAGGGCAAGCCCTGCCGGCTCACCACCGAAGGCGGGGCGGAGATCGTCGCCCGTGACGTCGTCGTGGCCACGCACTACCCGGTCTTCGACCGCGCGCTGCTGTTCTCCCGGCTCGAACCGCACCGCGAACTCGTCGTCGCGGCGGCCATTCCCGCCGACCAGGACCCGCGGGGCATGTACATCACCCAGGAGCAGAACACCCGGTCCGTGCGCACCACGCCGTACGGGGAAGGGCAGCGGCTGCTCATCGTCACCGGGGAGAAGTTCAAACCCGGCGTCGGCGACGTGAGCGAGCGTTACGAGCGACTCGCCGCCTGGACCGAGGAGCGCTTCCCGTCCGCGCGGATCACCCACCGATGGGCGGCGCAGGACAACACGACCACGGACAAGGTGCCGTACGTCGGGCGCTTCCACCCGGGCGCCGAGCACGTGTACGTGGCGACCGGATTCGGCGGGTGGGGCATGAGCAACGGCGTCATGTCCGGCCGGCTCCTCACCGCGCACATCATGGGCGAGGAACTGCCCTGGACCTCCCTGTACGACCCGCGGCGGCTGCACCCCCGTGAGGCGTCCTCCCTCCTCAAGGTTCAGGGGTCGGTCGTCAAACACTTCATCGGCGACCGGCTTCGCGGGTCCCACGTGGACAGCGTCGAGGAGATCGCGCCCGGTTCCGGCGCCGTCGTACGGGTGGGCGGGCGGCGCTGCGCGGTCTACCGCGACGAGAGCGGCACGGCCCACGCCGTGTCGGCGCGCTGCACGCACCTGGGCTGCCTCGTCCACTTCAACGACGCCGAGCGGTCCTGGGAGTGCCCCTGCCACGGATCGCGGTTCGGCACCGACGGCGCCGTGATCCAAGGCCCCGCCGTCCGCCCTCTGGAGCCCCGGCCCCTCCCCGGCGAGTCCGAGGTGTCAGACGTGTCCGACTGACCGCGGCCGGGCATCGTGCGGACACCGACACCGACCGGACGGCGGCGGCCGGACCGCCGCCGCCGTCCGCGCACCCCGCGGCCGCCACGTACGGCGAGGAAAGCTCAGGGCCGCACCTCGAAGCCGCCGCGCCCGTCGAACCGCACCTCGCGGACGGTGTCGAACCCGTCCGCCGACGACGGTCTGCGCAGCCGCTTCAGCGTGGCCAGGACCCCGACGTCGGGGACACGGTCGCGGCTCCCGCGGGCTTCATTGCGCCGCAGCGAGCCCGCGAGGTCCGGGGGGAACCAGTAGGCCGTCACCGTGGCGCCGTGGGCGTGGGCGAGCTCCACCAGCGGGCCCCACTCCTGCGGCGAAGGGTTGGTGTTGTCGACCGCCACCGACCTCCCGGCCGCCAGGGCCTCCCCCGCCAGGCGCATCTGCCGCTGTTGCTTCTTCCGCGCGCCGCGCGGGAACAGGTCCTTGCTCACCAGCTCGTACCGGCCCGCCAGGCACTGCTCGTAGAAGGTGGACTTCCCCGACGCCTGCAAGCCGACCAGCACGGCCACGTCCCTCACGGCTGTCACCCCTCAGCGCACCCGACCCCGCGGCTTCAGCGGTGTCGCGGGGAGTTCCGGGGCCGGAAGCGGCGCGCCGTCGTACCCCTTCACCTCGCCGAACCTGGTGCCGTTCATCCACGCCTCGCGCGCCTCTTCGATGTCCTGCTGGGACCGTCCGATCCAGTTCCAGAACATGACGATCTCCTCCTCGAACGGCTCGCCGCCCAGGAGCATCAGGCCGGCGTCCGAGACCGCGCGCAGCGGGAGTTCCGTACGGCCGCAGCCGAGGTAGAGCATCGAGCCGGGCAGGACCGGGACGCCGTCGACGTGCGCCTCGCCCGACATCGACAGGACCGCGTACTCGAAGTCCGGCTCCAGGGGGAGGTTCGCCTCCGCGCCCGCGGCGAGGGTCAGGTCGGCGCCGACCAGCGGCGTGTAGGTCGCACCGGGTGACACCGCTCCGTCGAGCGCGCCGAGGATCACCGTGGCCGTGAGGCCGGGAGCGGTGACCTGTGGGAGGCTCGCGTGGTGCTGGAAATGCGGTTCCACATGGCGGTGGGCGTCCGGGAGCGCCACCCAGAGCTGTGCGCCGTGGAGGAAGCGGGCGTGGGACCTGGGGCTCTCCTCGGAGTGGGAGATCGCCCGGCCCGAGGTCATCAGGGCCAGCTCGCGGGGGCGTACGGTCTGGAGGCTGCCCGTGCTGTCGCGGTGCAGGATCTCCCCCTCGTGGAGCCAGCTCACCGTCTGGAGCCCCATGTGCGGGTGCGGCGGGACCTGCATGCCGGGCTCGTCGGCGATGTCGTCGGGACCGTAGTGGTCGACGAAGGCCCAGGCGCCCACCATGCGGCGGCCCAGGTTGGGGAGCAGGCGGCGGACCTCGGTCGATTCGCCGAGCCGGACGTGACGGGGGCCGAGGAGTTCCCGCACCGGTTCGGCGACGACGAAACCACGGCCGCCGCAGACGGTGAGGGTCGCCTCACGATCAAGATTGCTCATGGCGCTCAACCTATTCCTGTCCGGGGAGGAGCTGGGGCGTGCCCACGCGACAATATTAGTGGAATGTTCAACGATATGGGTCTGTTGACGGAGGTGCCGCCCCCAAGAATGGCAGGCGGAGCCGGTGGTCGGACGCACGGCGAGGGAGAGACATGAACGACACGTACTACGAGTTCGGAACGGCCGGCGAGCGCTGGGACCGCGCCCAGCTCTTCTTCGAGACGAAGGAATACCTGACGGCCGCCCGCATCCTGCGCGGTCTGGTCGCCGAGCACCCCGACCAGACGGCCCAGCGCCTGCTGCTCGCCCGCGCCTACTACCACTCCGCACAGCTCGCCCGTGCCGAGAAGGAGCTCCGAGCCGTTCTGGACCGGGACCCGGTGGAGCAGTACGCCCGGCTGATGCTCGGCCGCACGCTGGAGCGGCAGGGCCGCGCCGCCGAGGCCGCGCCCCATCTGCGGCTCGCGGCCGCGATGGCCGGCGAGACCCAGGAGTGACCCGCCGCTCCAGGGGCGCGGCCCGGCGTGTGCCGCGCCGCGCGTCCCGGCCCGTTCGGTAAGGTCCTCGCGGGAGGTTCGAACCATGCGTACGGGACGGCTGGGACGCGGCACCATGCGAGCGGGAGGTGCCCTCGCGCACCTGCTGCTCGTCGTGGTGCTCGCGCTCGGCGTCTTCGTGATGCACGCGGTGGGCCACCCGGAGGGCTCTTCGGACACGGCGACGACCGCCATGGGCCACGCCCCCGACGCCGGACCGGCGGCAGCCGTCGACACGGGTCACCCCTCGACTCACGGCCACCGGGCGAAGGACGGGGCACCCACCTCCTCCTCGCACGGTCCGGGCACCGGTATGGACATGTCCACGCTCTGCGTGGCCGTGCTCGGCATCTGGGCGCTCGCCCGGCTCGTCCTCGCCGCTCTGCGCCGTCACCCGGACCGGCTGGTCCGGCTGCTCGGCCGGCTCACGCCCGCGCTGGGGCCGAACGCCCCGCCGCGCCGGCCTCCCGACCTCGCTCAGCTGTCCATCCTGCGGATCTAGGCCGATCCCGCCACCGCGGGCGCCTCGCGCTGCCCGCGGACACGTCCCTTCGGCCCTTTCCGCGCGTACGCCGGTCGCGTACGCCGTACCGACAGCACACGAGGTGTGACACCCATGCGTACCTTCACCCACCCCACCGCCCGGAAGCTCGCCCTGGCAGGCGCCGTCGCCGCCGCCGGTCTTCTGCTCTCCGCCTGTGGCACCGACGACGACACGATGAGCGGAATGGACCACGGCGGCACCACCTCCGCCGCGCCCTCCGCGCCCTCCACGTCCGCCACGCCGTCCACGTCCGCCACGGCGGCCGAGAGCCCCGCCCCGGGTGCGTTCAACGACGCGGACGTGATGTTCGCGCAGATGATGATCCCGCACCACCAGCAGGCCCTGGAGATGGCGGGGCTCGCCGAAGGGCGGGCCGAGGACGCCGACGTCAAGAAGCTCGTCGCCGACATCGAGAAGGCCCAGGATCCCGAGATCCGGAAGATGAAGGCCTGGCTCAAGGGCTGGGGCAGGCCCGAGTCCGCCGGTCACGGCGACCACGGCGGCCACGGCATGGCCGGGATGATGTCCGAGCAGGACATGAAGGCTCTCGAAGCGACCAAGGGCAAGGCCTTCGACAGGAAGTTCGCCGAGTTGATGATCGCCCACCACGAAGGGGCGGTCGAAATGGCGAAGTCGGAGCTGAAGGACGGCCGCAACGAGACGGCCAAGAAGCTCGCCGACGACGTGGTACGGACGCAGTCCGCCGAGGTCGCTCAGTTGCGGAAGATCCTCGACCGACTCTGACCGTCACCCTGGGGCGGCCCCTCACCGCGAGGGGTCGCCCCAGGCACGAGGGCGTCAGTCGCCCGCCCGTGTCAGGACCACCTCACCGCCGACCACGACGGTCTCCGCCACCGTGCCGGGGATGTCCTCCGGGTCGACGCGGAGGATGTCGCGGGAGAGGACGACGAAGTCGGCCAGTTTGCCGACGCTCAGCGAACCCCGCTCGTTCTCCAGGAAATTGGCGTACGCCGACCCCATGGTGTACCCCTCGACGGCGGTGGCGACGTCGATCGTCTCCTCGGGCGTCCAGGGCTCCCCGCCGCCCGCGAGCGGGCGGCGGGTGACGGCCGAGTAGATGCCGACCATCGGATCCATCTCGGCGACGTTCCAGTCGCTGGACAGGGCGAGGACCGCCCCGGCGGTGTGCAGGCTGCGCAGGGGCCACGCCTTGTGCCAGCGGTCGGGGCCGATGTTCTCGGCCCAGTCCTGGCCGGGACCCGCGATGTCGGGGGCGGCGTGCCGGGGCTGCATGCAGGCCACCACGCCGAGTGCGGCGAAGCGCGGGGTGTCGGCCGGGTCGAGGCATTCGACGTGGACGATCTGGTGGCGGGCGTCGCGCGGCCCGTTGGCGGCGCGGGCGCGGCTCACGGCGTCGAGCACCGTGCGGATGCCACGGTCGCCGGTGGCGTGGACGAAGCACTGGAAGCCGCGGGCGTCGAGGCGGGTGAGCAGCTCCGCGAACTCCTCCGGCGGATAGAAGGTCTCGCCGCGGTGGTGCCCGCACCCGGCGTACGGCTCCAGGAGCGCGGCCGTGCGGGGTTCGACGACATCGTCGATGTAGAGCTTGAGCGGTCCGACGCGCATCCGGTCGTCGGCGAACCGCCGTGCCGCCTCGGCGAATGCGTCGAGGTCGGCCTCGGTGGTCCCGCGTGGGTGGAAGAGGGCCGCGACGATCCGGGAGCGGAGCCGGCCCTCGGCGCGGGCGCGTTCGAAGAGGGCGAGGTCGTCGAGGGAGTTCTGGGGTTCGACGACGGTGGTGATCCCGTAACCGATGGCGTCGTCGAGGCTCTTGGTGAGCCTGCCGTACTGGCGGTCGGGTGCGGCCCAGGGCACGCCGAGCTCGCGCAGGGCCCGGTGGCCGTCGCGGGAGAGGCCCTTGACGGCGAAGTCCTTGACGAAGCCGGTGGGTTCGCCGCTGTCGGGGTCGGTGGCGGCCTCACCGAACGGCAGGCTGGTGCGGCCCTTGCGGATGCCGAGCCGGTGCAGGGCGGCGGTGTTGAGCCAGACGGTGTGCACGTCGTAGCTGAGGACGAGCGCGGGGGTGTCGCCGGTGACGGGGTCGAGGTCGGCGGCGGTCGGCATGCGGCCGCCGGGGATCGCCGAGTAGTCGAAGGCCTCCGCCTCGATCCAGGCGGCGTCGGGGTGGGCCGTCCGCCAGGAGGTGATCCGTTCGTGGATCGCTTCGAGGGTCCGGGCGCCCGCGAGTTGGACGCAGGAGTCGTCGGAGCCGAGGCGCACATGGTTGTGGGCGTCGATGAACCCCGGGAGGGCGAGCCGTCCGCCGGCGTCGATGATCCGGGTGTCGGGTCCCGTCCAGGCGGCCGCGTCGGTGCCGGCACCGAGCCAGACGATCCGGCCGTCGCGTACGGCGAGCGCCTCGGCCTCGGGCAGTGCGGGGTCGACGGTGTGGATGCGGGCGCCGGTGAGGACGAGGTCGGCGGGGGCACTGCTGTTCATGCGGAGGAACTTCCTTGTCGTGCGGGGGTGTCAGGGCTGGGCGGGCGTGAGGGCGCGGCGCGCGAGGAGGACGTACACGAGCGCCGAGACCGCGGCGCCCAGCAGGGTGAGGTCGGCGCCGCCGAGCGGGGCGACGAGCGGGCCGGTCCAGAGCTCGGAGTCGCAGGTGAGGGCGGCGAAGACCATGCCGGAGAGGAGGGCGGTGAGGCCGGCGGGGTGCCATCCGCCGCGGTACCAGTAGGAGCCGCGCTCCCCCGCGTGCAGAGCGTCGGAGTCGTAGCGGCAGCGGCGCAGCACCATGTCGGCGAGGAAGACGCCGCCCCAGGGCGCGAAGACGATGATCAGGAGCGAGAGGAAGGAGAGCAGCGAGGTCGTGAAGTCGGTGAGGAAGAGGGCGCCGAGCGAGCCGAGCGCGGTGACGGCGGCGCTGATCACGATGGCACGGGCGCGGCTCCAGGGGATGCCGAGCACCTGGAGGTTCAGGCTGGAGGAGTAGAGCGTGATGATCGAGTTGGTGACCGAACCGCCGAGGACCAGGGCGAGGAAGAGCGGCTGGAACCAGCCGGGGAGCAGCCCTTCGGCGCCCGCGACCGCGTCCGTCATGTCGGCCTGGGTGGCGGCGGCGACGCCCGCGACGCCGAGGGCGACGGAGGAGAGGAAGCCACCGAGCCCGCCGCTCCAGGTGAGTGCCCGCAGGGTGGCGGTGCGCGGGAGGTAGCGGGTGTAGTCGGCGGGCATCGGGACGTACGAGAAGGGCCCGGCGAGCATCACGACGAAGGCGAGGCTCCAGCCGGAGGCTCCGGGTCCGGCGGCCGGGGCGGCGGTGTCGGCGCCGGGCAGGACGAGGATCAGCAGGACGGCGAAGCCGACGGCGAGGGCGTAGGCCATCCAGCGCTCGGCGAACTGGACGGTGGCATGGCCCCACAGGGCGACAGCGAAGGTCATCGCGAGGGTGACGGCCAGGGCGAGGGCGCGGGCGGCGTGGCCGCCGCTCCAGCCGAGGTCGGCGAGGAACGCTTCGAGGGCGAGGGTGCCGACGACCGTGTTGACGATGGTGTAGCCGATGGAGACGACCCAGTTGAGCAGTCCGGCCGGCCAGTTGCCGAGGACGCCGAAGGCGGCGCGGGAGATGACGAGTGTGGCCGTGCCGGTGCGGACGCCGCTGAGCCCGGCGGCGCTGATGGCGAAGAAGGAGAGGCCGCCGAGGACGACGACGGCGGTGGCCTGCCAGAAGGAGAGGCCGAAGGCGACGGCGAGGGCGCCGTTGATCACATAGGTGAAGGTGAGGTTGGAGCCGAACCAGAGCCAGAAGAGGTCCTTGGGGCTGCCGTGCCGTTCGGCGTCGGGGATGGGGTCGATGCCGTGGCCCTCGACCTGGAAGACCTCGTCGCGGCCGGTGTCCGCCGCTCTCGCCTGCTGCGCCATACCCACTCCCCCAGAGTTTGAATGCCGTTCTAGAACTTAGAACGGCATTCAAGATGTGGGAGAGGTGGGCGCCCCGTCAAGACCTCGGCGGCCGCGGTTAGAGTCGTGACCGTCGGTACGGGACGAACGGACCGCCCGTACCGGGGCGATGGAGGCGGAACGGGTGGCAGGGGCAGCACGACGGCGCGACGGGCACATCACCCGGGAGCGGATGCTCGAGGAGGCCATGACGGCCATCGCCGAGGACGGCCTGGCGGGGCTCACCATGGCGGCGCTCGCGGAACGTCTGGGCACGAGCGGTGGCCACATCCTGTACTACTTCGGCAGCAAGGACCTGCTGCTGCTCGCCGCCCTGCGCTGGAGCGAGGCGGCCTTGGCCGAGGAGCGCGGGGCGCTGCTGTCCCGGCGGCTGACGGCGGAGCGCAAACTGGACCTCTTCCTGCGGCTCTACCTTCCGCGCGGCCCCCGTGACCCACGCTGGATGCTGTGGATCGAGCTCTGGGCCCGCACCCCGGCGAACGACTCCCTGCGCGAGGCCCAGCGCGATCTGGACCGCGGCTGGCAGGACGACCTGGAGGCGCTGCTCGCCAAGGGGGTGGCGCAGGCCCGTTTCGCACCGATGGACGCGGCCGAGGTGACCGCCCGGGCCTCCGAACTCCTCGCGATGCTCGACGGGTTGAGCACGCGCGTGGTGCTCGGCCAGGAGTCCGGGCGCGACGCCCGCCCCGCACTGGAGACGGCCCGTGCGGCGGCGGGGTTGCTGGTTCCGCGGGCGTGAGGCGGCCTGGGAACGGGCACGGTCGGCATTGCTTCCCGCCCCGACGAGGGGGAGTTCAGCCGTCGCCCGGCGGATCCTGCCAGGGTCGGGGCGCGATCGGGGTGAACGGCCAGTCCAGGGGGTCTCGGTGGTGGCGGGACTGGTCCGCGTTCCAGAGGATCTGTTCGGCGTGGAGCACGGGCCGGGACAGGCGGGCCAGCGCAGGGTAGGAAGCGCCGATCACCTGGGCGAGGCGGAGCGTGGCCTCGGCGTCGGAGGCCGCGTCGCCGGGGCGGTCGTGCGGGACGCCGTACCACGCGGTGACGGCTTCGAGGGAGCGACGGCCGGGGCGGTAGCGGTCGGCGTGGCGGTCCAGGACGAGCGGGTCGCAGACGGGGGCCAGGCCGCCCGGGAGACGGTCGGCCGGCGGGGTCACTCCGTGGCGCAGGAATTCGGCGTGGAGGAGGGTCAGTACGTGCGGGGCGAACCAGACGACCAGGAGCTCCTTGGCGGCCAGGTGGTCGACGAGCACGGTGGCGAGTTCGGCCAGGGCACGCGGGGCGGGCACGCCCTCCGCCCGCGCCCGCTCGATGGTGATGTCGTGTCCTTTGCCGGGCGCCACGGAAAGTGGATCGGAGCCAGGATCCAGGAGCCAGTCGCGGCTCGTGCCGTCGCTGACCCGGACGGCGGCCGTGAGCACGCGGTCCACCGCCGCCCGGTTGCCGGTGGTCGTGATGTCCAGTGCCATGAGGCGGCGGCGGTGCCAGCCCGGCAGGTCCTGGCGGGCCGGCGGGGCCGGTTCCCGGTCGTGCTCAGGGTGGAAGACCTCCCAGCCGCCCGTCGGACCGTGCCGGAGCACCCCGGTCCCGGCCGCCACCACGGCCCCGCAGACGGCGCACGGCCCGTCGTAGTCGTTGCTCAACCGCGGGGCACCGGCGCTCATGACGTGCCCGTACCGTCCCGATCGCCCCGGCCGTCCCGGTCGCCTCGGCCGTCCCGGTCGCCCCGGCCGTCCCTGTACGCCTCCAGGAGCCTCAACCAGGCCTCGCTCAGCGTGGGATACGCCGGGACGGCGTGCCAGAGGCGTTCGATCGGCACCTCTCCTGCGACGGCGATCGTCGCCGAGTGGAGGAGTTCGCCGATGCCCGGGCCGACGAGCGTGACGCCGAGGACGGTCTCGCGGTCCAGATCGACGACCATGCGGGCGTGACCGCGGTAGCCATGGGCGTACAGACCGGCGCCCGCCACGGCCGCGAGGTCGAGGTCGACGGCGCGGGCGCGGTGGCCGGCCTGCTCGGCCTCGGCCAGGGAGAGGCCGACCGAGCCGGCCTCCGGGTCGGTGAAGACGACCTGGGGCACGGCGGCGTGGTCGGCGGTCGCCGCGTGCGCGCCCCAGCGGTCGGTCTCCAGAGGGGAGACGCCGGTCGCGCGGGCCGCGATCGCTGCCCCGGCGATCCGCGCCTGGTACTTGCCCTGATGGGTCATCAGGGCGCGGTGGTTGACGTCTCCGACGGCGTAGAGCCAGTCGCTGCCGGTGACCCTGAGGCTGTCGTCGACGGGAAGCCAGGAGCCCGGCTCCAGGCCGACCGTCTCCAGGCCGATGTCCTCGGTGCGGGGGACCCGGCCGGTGGCGAACAGGACCTCGTCGCCCTCGACATGGTCTCCGCCGTCCAGGACCACGGTGACCGGTCCGGTCCCCCCGTCCCGTACCACCGCGGTGACCGAGGCGCCGGTACGGACGTCCGCGCCGCGCTCGGTGAGCGCGTCGGCGACGTGCTCACCCACGAAGGGTTCCATCCGGGGCAGCAGCCCCTTGCCCCGTACCAGGACCGTGACGCGTGAGCCGAGCGCCTGCCAGGCGGTCGCCATCTCCGCGGCGACCACTCCCCCGCCCACCACGACGAGGCGGCCCGGGACGCGGTGGGCGCTGGTGGCCTCACGGCTGGTCCACGGCCGGGCACCGGTCAGCCCGGGCAGTTCGGGAAGGGCCGCGCGGGTTCCGGTGCAGACGGCGACGGCGTGGCGGGCGGTGAGGAGGTGCCGCTCGCCCTCGGGGCCGTCGACCGCCACCTTGCGGGCGCCGCGCAGGCGGCCGTGGCCCCGGTAGAGGTGGGCGCCGGTCGAGTCGAGCCAGCCGACGGCGCCGTCGTCCTTCCAGTTCGAGACGTAGTAGTCGCGGTGGGCGAGCACCGCTGCCGCGTCCAGCGGCCCCTGGACCAACTGGCGAAGGCCCGGCACCTTGCCGGCGTCGGAGCGGGCGATGGCCGGGCGGAGCAGCGCCTTGCTGGGCATGCACGCCCAGTACGAGCACTCGCCGCCGACCAGTTCGCTCTCCACCACCGCCACGCTCAGTCCGGCCGCCCGGGCCCGGTCCACCACGTTCTCACCGACCGGCCCCGCTCCCAGGACCACCACGTCGTACTCGTGCTCCACCGCTCGCGTCATGGGCCCCAGTCTGGCGGCAGGCCGCGCCCGGTGCGAGCGGTACCGGAATAGCGCGGCTCGATACGCCGTTGTGCCGGGCAGGTCCCCAGCGGACCGTGAGGACGACCGCAGACCCGGGCCCCGGAGAGGCAGGAAGCATGAGCACTGTTGAGCTCACCAAGGAAAACTTCGACCAGATCGTGAGCGACAACGACTTCGTTCTGATCGACTTCTGGGCTTCCTGGTGCGGTCCGTGCCGGCAGTTCGCGCCGGTCTTCGAAGCGGCGTCGGAGCGCCACGAGGACCTGGTCTTCGCGAAGGTGGACACCGAGGCACAGCAGGAGCTTGCCGCGGCGTTCGAGATCCGCTCGATCCCGACGCTGATGATCGTCCGCGACAACGTGGCCGTTTTCGCCCAGCCGGGAGCGCTGCCGGAGGCGGCGCTCGAGGACGTGATCGGGCAGGCGCGCAAGCTGGACATGGACGAGGTGCGCAAGTCCATCGAGGACGCGAAGCAGAAGTGAGCCGGCGGTGACACGCCGGTGAGCAGCACCGCGGGGGCGGTACGGGAATCACCCGTACCGCCCCCGCGGCGTCAGCGCTCCAGGACGAGCGCGATGCCCTGGCCGACGCCGATGCAGAGCGCCGCGAGGCCGGTGCCCGAGCCCGCCGCGGCGAGCTGGTGCGCCACCGAGCCGGCGAGCCGCGCTCCGGAGGCCCCGAGCGGGTGGCCGATGGCGATGGCGCCGCCACGGGGGTTGACGATCTCGGGGTCGAGTTCCGGCCACTCGGCGAGGCAGCCGAGAGCCTGGGCGGCGAAGGCCTCGTTCAGCTCGAAGGTCCTCAGATCGGCGAAGGACCGGCCCGCCTTCTCCAGCGCGCGGCGCACCGCCTCGACCGGGCCGAGCCCGAAGAGCTGGGGCTCGATGCCGGTGACGGCGGAGGCGCGGATCCGGGCGAGCGGTTCGCGCCCGGTCTCCCGCAGCCCCTCCTCGTCGACCAGGAGCAGGGCGGCGGCGCCGTCGTTCAGCGGCGAGGCGTTGCCCGCGGTGACCGTCCCCCCGTCGGGACGGAAGGACGGCTTCAGGCGGGCGAGCGCCTCCATCGAGGTGGTGTCGCGGATGCACTCGTCGCGGGCGAGGTCCACGCCGCCGTACGGCACGACCTCACCGTCGTAGAGTCCCTTCGCCCACGCCTCGGCCGCCTTCTGGTGGCTGGCCAGCGCGAAGGCGTCCTGCTGCTCACGCGTGACCCCGTGCTTGTCGGCGACGAGCTCCGCGCCCTCGCCGAGCGCGACCGTCCACTCGGCGGGCATCCGCGGGTTGGTCATCCGCCAGCCCAGCGTCGTGGAGTGCAGCTGCTGATGACCGGCGGGGAAGGCGCGCTCGGGCTTCTGCAGGACCCAGGGGGCGCGGGACATCGACTCGACGCCGCCGGCGATCGCGACGGAGGCGTCGCCGAGCGC
This sequence comes from Streptomyces sp. ISL-36, assembly GCF_018614205.1. Taxonomy (GTDB): domain Bacteria; phylum Actinomycetota; class Actinomycetes; order Streptomycetales; family Streptomycetaceae; genus Streptomyces. The sequence continues at coordinate 27,988 of NZ_JAGGOS010000114.1, forward strand.
GACGGCCCGGGCGGCCTGGATCACGGCCTCGAGCCCGGAGCCGCACAGACGGTTGACGGTGACACCGGGGACGGAGGTGGGGAGCCCCGCGAGGAGGACGGCCATCCGGGCCACGTCACGGTTGTCCTCGCCCGCGCCGTTGGCGTCACCGAGGTAGACGTCGTCGATCCGGGCGGGGTCCAGGGCGGGCGTGCGGTCCACGAGCGCCTTGACCACGTGGGCGGCGAGGTCGTCGGGACGCGCGGAGGAGAGGGCGCCCCCGAACTTGCCGATCGGCGTGCGGACGGCGTCGACGATGTAGACGTCGCGGATGCTCATCGGTTCTCTCCCACAGGACCTGCGATCGAAGACGTTCGCCTGGTGAATTTTCCTTCAGTGACGTGCGCGCCCGAGTCTCCGCCCGACCAGGCGTCCTGTCAACGCTCCGGGGAGCGGGGAGCGGGGGCGGTGGGAAGAGGGGCCGAGAGCGAGGGGCGGGGGCCCGGTCCGCTCAGCCGTCGGCCGGACGACGGATCAGCGCCGTCAGTCCGTAGTTCAGTTCGCGGCCGTCGACGAGCAGCGCCTCGACGGTGCGGGTCTCAGGGTCGATCTCGGCGACGATGCCGTGCCCCTCGTAGCGCGGATAGCCCGACACGCCCTGCCGGCCCGTGGCCTCCACCACCGCGGAACGTACCGCTGTGTCCTCCACGGAGGCGCCGCCACGGTCCTCGACGTGCTCGGGCACCAGCATGATCTCGAAACGCTGCGGAACTCTGCTCATGTCTCGACGCTAAGCGCTCAGCTGGACTCCCGCCGGACGACGCGCGAGGCCAGTAGATCGCGCGCCTCCGGGGCGGACTGCGGGTCGCGCACCACGCTGTCGACGAGCTCGGCCAGGTGCCGGCCGATCACCATGTCGATCCGGACCGTGCTCAGCCGGGGCCGCAACAGCCGCCCGAGCAGCAGATCGTCCGAGCCGACGACCGCCGTCTCCTCGGGGACGGAGATCCCGGCGTCCTGCAAGGCCCGCATCAGCAGCATGGCGTACTCGTCGTTGTACGCGAAGACGGCGTCGAGACCCCGTTCCCGCCAGCCTCCGGCCAGCTCGTTCGCCGACTCCTCCTCGTACCGCAGAGGCAGGGGTACGACCGTGGCGTCGGTCCCCGCCACCGCCTGACGTGCCCCCTCCAGCCGGGGCCCGGCGAACATCTCCAGGCCCGGCTCCTCGGGGACCACCACGCCGATCCTGCGACGGCCGCGCTCGACCAGGTGCTCGACGGCGACCCGGCCCACCCGCCCCTGGTCCATGACCAGGGCGTGCGCACCCTCCACCCGCTGCGACCCGAGGGTGATCACGGCCTTCGCCCCCGAGCGCTTGAGGATCTCCACCCCCTGCGGGGTCAGCTGGACCTGCCCCAGGGAGACCACCGCGACCGGGCGCAGCTCGGCCCAGGCGCGGGCCGCCTCGTCCGCCTCCAGGCCGAGGCTCCCGTACTGCACCACGGTGTAGTCGAGCGCGCGCAGGGCCCACTGGAGTTCGTTGAGGAACTGGCTGTACAGCGGACCGATCGGGACGTGCGCGGTGGGCAGGAGGACCATCCGGCTGTGGCCCGCGCGCAGGCTGCGGGCGGCGGCGTGCGGGACGTACCCGAGCTCCTCGGCCGCCTCCCGGACGCGTCGACGGGTCGGCTCGCTGATCCGCACGGCCGCGGTGTTGTTGAGCACGTACGACACGGTGGCCCGGGACACGCCCGCGAGCCGCGCGACATCGGCGCTGGTCGGGACGGGACGTTCGGCGGACTGTTCGGTTGGCTTCCTCATCGCTCCGGCATCTTTCCAGACCGATCCCGCCCCGGGTCTGGCGGATGGCCTGATTCGAGTGCTACACAGTGCTGAAGCGTGTCACTGACACGTGTCAGTTCGCCAGTTCTCCGAGTCTCCCCCCTCCCCTTCCGCTCCTCGCCCCTGCATCGGGCGATCTTCCCAGGAGGGCAATGTGGCCCTTTCCTCCTCCGAGGCCGGCACCGACACCACAGACGCCGGCTCCCCTTCCGAGACCCGTCCGACCCGCGGGCTGCTGCCCTTGCTGCTCACCGGCAACACGGCGATGTACGCGCTGTACGTCGGCGTCCCGGGCATGCTCCTCGCGCTCCAGATCGAGGACATCGATCCCGCGCACAAGGTGGCCAACTTCGGTCTGGTGTCCGGTGTCTCGGCCATCTTCGCCACCGTCTTCAACCCGGTGGCGGGCGCCCTCTCGGACCGCTCGGGGCGCCGCAACCCGTGGATCCTCGCGGGCGGCCTGCTGGCGATACCCGTCATGTTCCTGCTCGGCAGCGTCCACACGCTCCTGCTGGTCATGATCGCCTGGTGTCTGGGCCAGGCCGTCATGAACATCTACCAGGCCGCCCTCACCTCGGTCGTGCCCGACCGGGTGCCGACCGCCTCGCGCGGCAAGGCCTCGGCGGCCGTCGGGCTCGGCCTGCCCATCGGCTCCGTCATCGGCGCCCTGGTGGGAGCGGCGTTCTCGGAGAACTACCGCACCGGCTACCTCGTCTTCGGCGCGATCGTCGCGGCCGCCGCCGTGCTCTTCACCGCCTGCGCCCCTGAGGAACGGATGCCCGCCAGGACTCCGCTGCCGGTCAAGGCGCAGATCGCCGCCTTCGGCAGCGCGCTCAAGGACCACGACTTCCGCTGGGCGTTCATCGGCCGCGCGCTGCTGGTCCTCGGCTACTTCGCGGTCGCCGGCTTCCAGCTCTACATCCTCAAGGACCATACGGAGCTGCCGGCCGGCCTCGCGGCCGAGGAGGCGGTGGCGATCCTGATGCCTCTCAACGCGGTCGCGATGGTGGTCTCGACCGTGCTCGGCGGCTGGCTCTCCGACCGCTACGACCGCCGCAAGCTCTTCGTCGGCGCCTCCGCCGTGCTCGCCGCCGTCGCCCTGGTCATCCCGGCCGTCTCGACCAGCTGGGCAGCGATGCTCATCTTCTCCGTCGTCAACGGCCTGGGCTTCGGCTGCTACATGGCGGTGGACACCGCACTGGTCACCATGGTCCTGCCGAAGGCCGAGGACGCGGCCCGCGACATGGGGGTGCTCAACGTCGCCAACGCCGGACCGCAGATCGTCGCCCCGTTCGTCGCCTCGTTCATCGTCTCGGCGAGTGGCGGATACACCGCCCTGTTCGTGATCGCGGCCGTACTGTCGGTCCTCGGGGCGCTCGCCGTGCGCCCGATCCGTACCGTGCGCTGAGCGAAGGTACATCCTGTGGTTGCGGCCGTCCCGGGACGGTCCACGGGCCTCCCTCCAGCGCCCCTCATCGAAAGGCTTCACCGTGCGGCTGCACACCACCACATGGGGATCCGGCGACCGGATCGCCCTGCTGATCCACGGGATCATGGGAGACCACCGCACCTGGCGGCTGGTCGGACCGGCCCTGGCCGAGCGCGGCTACCGGGTGATGGCCGTGGACCTGAGGGGCCACGGAGCCAGCGGCCGTGCCGAGGGCCCCGAGGGGTACACCCCCCGGGAGTACGCCGACGACCTCGTCGAAACCCTGCCCGCCGGAGCGGAGTTGGCCGTCGGGCACTCCCTCGGCGCGCTGACCCTTGCGGCCGCGGTGGAGCGGCTCGGGCCGCGCCGGGTCGTCTACTCCGACCCGGCCTGGTACCTGCCGGCCGGGGAGGACGGCTACCGCCCCGAGCTGTTCACCCAGGCCAAGCTCCTCACCCGCGAGCACATCCGGAAGTTCAACCCCCGCTGGGCGGAGGAGGATCTGGACATCGAGATGGAGACGGTCCGGCTCTGGGACGAGCGGACGGCCCACGCTCTGGTGGAGTTCGCCGGCCGGGAGATGTGGCCGGACAAGCCGCTGGTCCCCTCGCTGATCACCCTCGCCGATCCGAGCATGCTGGTCTCCCCGGCGAAGGCCCGGATGCTCCAGGAGCGCGGTTTCGAACTCCGTACGGTCGTCGGCGCGGGGCACACCATCCACCGGGACGATTTCGACGGGTTCATGGCCGCGCTGGAGGGCTGGATCTGACGTACCTTCTGTTCATGGACGACGTCTCGATGGTGGGATTGCTCGGCCGGGTCACCGGCACCGTCGGGCCCGGTCTCGTCGGTGAGGTGATCGTCCGGATCCGGGGCGGGGCCGAGCACTTCCTCGCCTATCCCGCCGCCGGCAAGGACCGGATCGAACCCGGAACGGTCGTGATGGTCGTGGAACATCTCCCTCCACGCACCGTCTATGTCACAGCCGCGTACGACGGCTGACCGACCCATTGAGCGTCCGCCGCCCGGGGGCGCACACTCCCTTCACCGGATCCGCACCGGCTCCGGTGAAGGGGGCTGCCCATGGGCATCGGCATCCTGGCGGGCGGCGCGATCGGCGCCGTCGTCGTACTCATCGCACTGTTCAAACTGATGTGGCGCGTCGCGGAACCCAATGAAGCACTGATCATCTCCGGCTCCCACCACAAGATGGAGGGGCTCGGCGAGGGCATGGGCTTCCGGATCGTCACCGGGCGCGGCACCCTCGTGGTGCCGGGCGTCCAGGCCGTCCGGAAGCTGTCGCTCGATCTGAACGAGACCCAGCTGCAGGTCGAGTGCGTCACCCACCAGGGCATCCCGCTGAAGGTCCGCGGTGTGGTGATCTTCAAGGTGGGTGACGACTTCGTGTCGATCGCCAATGCGGCCCGTCGCTTCCTGGACCAGCAGAAGCTGATGTCGGAGCGGGTGCACATCGTCTTCGCCGGTCATCTGCGCGCCATCGTCGGCGGGTTGACGGTCGAGGACATGATCCGGGACCGGGAGAAGCTGACCGGGCAGGCCCGTTCGGCCTGTGGCACCGAGATGGAGAAGCTCGGTCTGATCGTCGACTCGCTGCAGATCCACGAGATCGAGGACCCGACGGGGTACATCAAGAACCTGGCGGCACCGCACGCCGCGGCCGTCCAGCGCGACGCCCGCATCGCGCAGGCGGAGGCCAACCGGCGCGCCACCGAGGCCGAGCAGCAGGCGGCGGCCCGCATGTCGGAGGCGACCCGGGACAGCGAGATCCTGCAGGCCGGCTACCAGGCCGAGCGGGACCAGGCCTCCGCGAAGGCCCGGCAGGCAGGTCCGCTGGCCGAGGCGGGGGCGCGCCAGGAGGTCGTCGTCCAGGAGACGCGGGTCGCCGAACTGGAGGCGTACCGCAAGGAGCAGCAGCTCCAGGCGGAGGTCCGCAAGCCCGCGGACGCCAAGGCGTACGAGACCCGGACCCGCGCCGACGCCGAGCGCGACGCCCGGATCTCGGCGGCGCAGGCGGACGCCAAGGAGACCGAGCTGGCGAGCGCCGCCCAGGCCACGGCGACCCGGTTGACCGGTGAGGCGGAGGCGGCGGCCCAGCAGGCGAAGGGGCTCGCGATCGCCGAGGCGACCAGGGCCAAGGGTCTCGCGGAGGCGGAGGCGATCAAGGCCCGTGCGGCGGCGCTCGCCGAGAACCAGGAGGCCGTGGTCGCCCAGCAACTGGCCGAGAAGTGGCCGGAGATCGTGGAGGCGGGCGCGTCCGCCTTCGGCAATGTGGACCAGATGGTTCTGCTCAACGGTGCCGACGGCATGGCGGAGATGTTCGCCAAGGCGATGACCATGGGAGGGACGGGGCTCGGTCTGGCCCGTCAGCTGCTGTCGACGATGAATCCGGGGGCGGCCGGCCCGCTGGGCGGGACGCCTTCGGTGAACGGCTCCGCTCCGCCCGCTCCCCGGACGGAGGCGATCGAGGTCGGCGACGGCCGGGAGTAGCGGGCCGTACGCGCGAGGCCGGGCCCGGCGCCGTCACGGTGTCGGGCCCCGGTCACGGGCGCGGGAGGTCAGTTGTGGCCGAACCTGCGTTCCTTCTTGTGCGCGACCTGCTGCACGAGAGGGCGGGGGGTCTCGCCCACGGCCGACGTGCCCGCCTGTTCCTTCGCCGTCACCGTGGTCTTCTGCTCGTGGCCGCCGGAGCGGGCGCCGCGGTTCACCCGGGTCTGTTTCTTGCCCACGATCGTGCCTCCTGTGCGGGATCGGACGCTGGGCCGTCTTCAGCCTCGCACGCGGGCACGAAAGCCGCATGTCAGGCGCGGGACGCCGCATGCCGGGGCGGTCGGGCATCGCGTGTCAGGCCCGGGGCGCCCCCTGGGCGAGGACCGGCCAGATCGCCGGGTCCTCGAAGTTCAGCGCCCACAGGGCGGTGCGGGTGATGCCGTGGCGGCGCAGAACCGGAAGGTGGCCCGCGACGCCGCGGGCGTCCTGGTACCAGACCTCGCGGGTGTGAGCACCCGCCGTGTAGGTGAAGCGGGGGGTGCTGGAGGCGGGGTCGAGCCGGTACGGGACCCGGTGCGCGCGGCGCAGCGCCTCGGCCTCCTTCCAGGTCACGTGGGCGGTCGCGCCGGCGTCGGTGGCGGTGCCGGCGGCGGGCCAGTCCCAGCCGTAGGCGGGCAGGCCGAGCTCGATCCGCTCGGGCGGGATCAGCGCGGTGGCGGTCCGCAGCACCTCGTCGTACCACCGGGGAGTGGAGAGCGGTCCGGGGGTGCCGCCCGCCCAGTGCAGGTTGTATCCCATGATCCGCACCCGGTCGGCGACCTTGCCGAAGGTGGCGTAGTCCCAGATGCGGCCGGTGGTCGCGGTCTTCGGCATGACGGTGACGACGCAGGTCTTGGCGAGGGCGTGCAGGCGGGCGCAGACGTCGGTGACGAGGGCCGCGTATCCGTCCCGTACGGCGGCGTACTCGGCGTTGCCGGTGGTCGCGTGCGATTCGTAGTCCAGGTCGAGCCCGTCGTAGTCGCGGCTGACGGCGGTGGCGAGGAGGGCGTCCGCATGGGCGGCGCGCCGGGCCGGGTCGGTGACGATCGCAGCCAGGGCCCCTGGGCGGAGGGTCTCCATGACGGTGGGTACGACGTCGATGCCGGCGCGGTGCAGGCCGTCGATGACGAGCCGCTCGCCCGCGCCGGGGTGCGGGGCGATCCGGTCGGCGGCCTTCGTCTCGTACCAGAACGGGCTGACGGTATGCAGCTGGTCGGCGTGGCGCAGGGCGTTCAGGTAGGCGGCCTCCTGGTCCCAGTAGGGCAGCCAGGCGGAGACGGTGCGCCGGAGCGGAGGGTCCTCGTGCGGGGCGGCGGGGTGGGCGGCTCCGAGGAGGAGCGTGAGAAGGACGGTCAGGAGTGCGGCGGTGCGGGAGGGTGTCGCGAGGGCCATGGCCCGAGCCTCGTGGACCGGCCCGCTCCACGCTCCGTGGACTGGTCCATCCAGTGCTCCGCCGGTCAGGCCCCGGCGAGGACCTTCTGGAACGCGCCCAGCGTGGTCCGGCCCGCCGCGCGAAGACGATCTCGTCGAAGTGGCCGGCGAACCGGCCCCCGTCCGTGAGCAGGGCCCGGAAGGCGGTCGCGACCTCGGCCGGGTCGTTCTGGAAGACGCCACAGCCCCAGGCCCCGAGGACGAGCCGCCGGTAGCCGCCCGCCACGGCCGTCTCCAGGACCCGTTCGGCGCGGGCGGCGAGCGCCGCGGGGATCCGGCCGGCGAGCTGCGGGGTCTGTCGGCGGACGACGCCCGCGTTGGGGGCGGGCGAGGTGAGGAAACCGACCGTGAACGGCTCGTCCAGGAGCTCGCCCCGGTCGTCGCGGAAGACCGGCACGGCCGGGGAGAGGATCACCCGGTCCGTGTAGAAGGGGTCTCTCTCGGCCCGGTGGTGGGCGTAGTACTCGGGGACGCGCAGCAGGGTGGTGTAGAGGGCGGAGGCCCGGCAGAGGGCCTCTTCCTGGGCCTGGGCGCCGTTGAGATAGCCGCCGCCGGGGTTGCGTGCGGAGGCGAAGTTCAGGGCCGCGACCGGGTTCGGGTCGGCCCGCAGGAGCCTGCGGGCGGCGACGAGGCTGCTCTCGTCGGTGACCTCGACGGCGGTGGTGCGGTCGGTGTCCGGGGTCACGGGGACGGGTTCGGGGCCGTGGAGCCTGGTTCCCTCCAGCGCCGCGGTCAGCTCCGCCTCGATGGACACCGTCCGGCCGCCGGGCACGCGGTAGCGGCCCGCCTCGACGATCTCCTCGGTCTGCTTCGCGATGGCCCGCAGTCGTGCGCTCATGCCCGCCAGCTTGATCGACTTCGTCGCCCCGGGGCAACGGGATATTCACCGTGGGGCCCGAGGGGCGGTCTTGCACGGCCGTCGGAGGTGGCTTTAGGTGGTAGCAGCGCCTTCCAGAACTGGAGGAACCCGATGTCGTCGAGCGGCATACCGCCGAGCGGCCCACCCCTCACCGAGGACGAGGCCGAGGACCTGCTGCGATGTATCTGCTTCAAGACGGGCCCGCCCCGCACGGTCGGGGTGGAGGTGGAATGGCTCGTCCACGAGCTGCGTGACCCGCGGCTTCCCGTCCCGCCGCACCGGCTGGCCTCGGCCGTCGACACCGTACGTGCCCTGCCGCTGGCCTCGGCCCTGACCTTCGAACCCGGCGGGCAGCTTGAGCTCAGCTCGCCGCCCGCCGCTTCCCTGATGGAATGCGTCGACACCGTCGCGGCCGATCTCCGCGCCGTACGGGACGCCCTCGGCCGGATCGGCCTCCTCCTGAGCGGTTACGGGGTCGACCCCTGGCAGGCACCGCGCGAACGGGTGTTGCACGAGCCCCGGTACGACGCGATGGAGGCCTCGCTCGACCGGACGGGACCCGCCGGCCGGGCCATGATGCGCGACTCGGCCTCGGTACAGATCTGTCTGGACGCCGGGCACGAGGAGCCGGGTCCGCTCGGCTACCACCGGCGCTGGCAGCTGGCCCATCTGCTGGGCGCGGTCCTGGTGGCCGCGTTCGCCAACTCCCCCGTCCACGGCGGCCGTCGCACCGGCTGGCGTTCGACCCGGCAGGCGCTGTGGACCGATCTCGACCCGGCACGGGCGCTCGCACCGGCGGCGGACCGCGAGCCGCGTGCCGCCTGGGCGGCGCACGTGCTCGACGCACCGGTGATGTGCGTACGCGGCGACGAGGCGCCGTGGGTCGTACCGGAGGGGCTGACGTTCCGGAAGTGGCTGCGCACCCGGCGGCCCCGGCCCGCCCATGAGGACGATCTGCGCTACCACCTGACGACCCTGTTCCCGCCGGTGCGGCCGCGCGGGCATCTGGAGCTGAGGATGATCGACGCACAACCGGGAGCCGACGGCTGGATCGTGCCGGTGGCCGTGACCACCGCGCTCTTCGAGGACCAGGAGGCCGCCGAGCGCGTGTACCGGGCCGTGAAACCCCTTGCCGAACGGTCCGGTTCGCAGGCGCCGCCCCGCAATCCGCTCTGGCGGTCCGCGGCCCGCGACGCGCTCACGGACCCCGATCTGCACGCCGCCGCCCTGGTGGCGTTCCCGGCCGCCCTGGAGGCGCTGCCCCGGATCGGGGCGAGCGACGCCGTCCTCGGGGCGGTGGCCGCCTTCCACGAGCGGTATGTGATCCCCGGCGGCTGCCCGGCGGACGAACTCCAGGAGGTGGCGTCATGACCGTGACCGATCCCACGACCCTGCGGCAGCGGGCGCTGGCCGCGCTCACCACCGCGCGCGAGCGGACCGCCCTGCTCACCTCCTGCGTCGAGGACGACGAACTCACCGCCCAACACTCACCGTTGATGTCTCCGCTGGTGTGGGACCTGGCGCACATCGGCAACCAGGAGGAGCAGTGGCTGTGGCGGGCCGTCGCCGGCCGTGACGCCCTGCGCCCGGAGATCGACTCGATCTACGACGCCTTCGAGCATCCCCGCGCCGCCCGCCCGACCCTGCCGCTGCTGCCGCCGGCCGAGGCCCGCGCCTACGCGTCCGACGTACGGGGCCGGGTGCTCGACGTGCTGGAGCGGACGCCGCTGGAGGGCCGCCCGCTCGTCGAGGCCGCCTTCGTGTTCGGCATGATCGCCCAGCACGAACAGCAGCACGACGAGACCATGCTGATCACCCATCAGCTCCGCAAGGGCCCGGCCGCGCTGACCGCTCCCCCGCCCCCGACGACGCCGACCGGCCCTCTCCCCGGCGAAGTCCTCGTCCCCGGCGGCCCGTTCGTCATGGGAACCTCCGACGAGGCCTGGGCGCTGGACAACGAGCGCCCGGCGCACACACGGGTCGTCCCCGCGTTCTTCATCGACACCGTGCCCGTCACCAACGGCGCCTACATGGCCTTCGTCGCGGACGGCGGCTACACGGACGAGCGTTGGTGGCAGGCGGAGGGCTGGGCGCAGATCCGGCAGCACGGGATCGGCGCGCCGCTGTTCTGGCACCGCTCGGGCGGCCAGTGGCTGCGCCGCCGGTTCGGGGTGACGGAACCGGTGCCCGAGGACGAGCCCGTCGTGCATGTGAGCTGGTACGAGGCGGACGCCTACGCCCGCTGGGCCGGACGCAGGCTCCCCACGGAGGCCGAGTGGGAGAAGGCCGCCCGCCACGATCCCGCGACCGGGCGCTCCCGCCGCTATCCGTGGGGCGACGCGGATCCCGCACCCGCCCACGCCAACCTCGGCCAGCGGCATCTGCGGCCGGCCCCGGCCGGAAGCTATCCGCAGGGCGCCTCGCCGCTCGGCGTACGGCAGTTGATCGGGGACGTGTGGGAGTGGACGTCCAGCGACTTCCTGCCGTACCCCGGGTTCACGGCCTTCCCGTACAAGGAGTACTCGGAGGTCTTCTTCGGTCCGGCCCACAAGGTGCTGCGCGGCGGGTCGTTCGCCGTGGACGCGGTGGCCTGCCGCGGCACGTTCCGCAACTGGGACCTGCCGGTGCGCCGCCAGATCTTCTCCGGTTTCCGGACCGCGCGGAACGCGGAGCCGGTCTGATGTGCCGGCATGTGGCCTACATCGGCGAACCGGTGACCGTCGGGGAGTTGGTGCTCCGGCCGGAGCACGCGCTGCTGCGGCAGGCGTGGGAGCCTCGCACGCAGGTCAGCGGCGTGGTCAACGCGGACGGGTTCGGGGTGGGCTGGTACGCCGAGGGCGACCCGGTCCCGGCGCGCTACCGCCGGGCCGTCCCGATCTGGGCCGACCCCTCGCTGACCGATCTGGCGCGGGTGGTGCGCACCCGCGCCCTGCTCGCCGCCGTCCGCGGCGCCACGCTGCCCGGTGCCGACGGGGAGGCCGCGGCGGCCCCGTTGTCCGCCGGGCCGTGGCTCTTCAGCCACAACGGCGCCGTCGGCGGCTGGCCGGACTCGATGGCCACCCTGGCCTCGGTGCTGCCGGCCGAGGAATGGCTGCGGCTGGAGGCAAGGACGGACTCGGCCCTGGTGTGGGCGCTGGTGCTGCACCGGCTGCGGGCCGGGGACACACCCGGACGGGCGCTCACCGACACCGTGCGGGAGGCCGCCGGTGCGGCCCCCGCCTCCCGGCTGAACCTGCTCCTCACCGACGGCTCGACGATCACCGCGACGGCGTGGGGGAACAGCCTCTGGTACCTGACGGGACCCGACCTCAGCGGCGCTCCGCGCACGGTCGTGGCCTCCGAGCCGTACGACGACGATCCGCTCTGGCGCGAGGTGCCGGACCGCACTCTGCTGTCCGCCACCCGCTCCGACGTCACCCTGACCCCGCTCAAGGAGCCCTCTGCGTGAGCCCCTTCCAGCTGACCCGCACCCTGCCCGAGGACGCCACCGACGCCGATCTGCGCGCCGATGTGGTCCACGGTCTGACCCGTACGCCCAAGGAGCTGCCGCCGAAGTGGTTCTACGACGCGCGCGGCAGTGAACTGTTCGAGGAGATCACCCGGCTCCCCGAGTACTACCCGACGCGCGCCGAACGGGAGATCCTGATCGACCGGGCACCCGACATCGCCGCGGCCGTCGGGGCCCGCACCCTCGTGGAGCTGGGGTCCGGCTCCTCGGAGAAGACCCGGTTCCTGATCGACGCCCTGTTGCCGGTCCTCGACAGCTATGTGCCGGTGGACGTGAGCGAGACGGCGCTGACCGGGGCGGCCGAGTCGCTCCTCGCGGAGCGGCCCTCGCTCCACATCCACGCGCTGGTCGCCGACTTCACCCGGGGGCTCGCGCTGCCCGGCACGCCGGGGCCGCGTCTGGTGGCGTTCCTGGGCGGCACCATCGGCAATCTGCTGCCCGGTGAGCGCCGGGTGTTCCTGCGCTCGGTACGGGCGATGCTGGCGCCGGGTGACGCGCTGCTGCTCGGCACGGACCTGGTGAAGGACGAGGCGACGCTGGTCGCCGCGTACGACGACGACGCCGGGGTGACGGCCGAGTTCAACAAGAACGTGCTGGCGGTGATCGCGCGTGAGCTGGGCGCGGACGTACGTCCCGAGGACTTCGACCATGTGGCGCTGTGGGACCGGGAGCGGGAGTGGATCGAGATGCGGCTGCGGGCCCGTCACGCGCTCACCGTGAAGATCCCGGAGCTGGATCTGGTGGTTCCCTTCGAGGCGGGCGAGGAGGTACGGACGGAGGTGTCGGCGAAGTTCCGTCAGGCGGGCGTGCGGGACGAGCTGGCGACGGCGGGTCTTGAGCTGACCCACTGGTGGACGGACGAGGAAGGGCGCTTCGCGCTGTCGCTGGCGACGGCGCGCTGAGCCGCCAGGGCGAGGGAGCGGCGGTCCGGATACCGGCCGGTGGAGATCGGATCCAGTATCCGGACCTCGGCGGTCAGTCCGCCGGCCGTCGCGATCCGCCACAGGGAGGCGCCGAGCGGGTCGTCGCCCACGAAGGCGGCGGGTCCGCCGGGCCGGTACTCCAGTCGTACGGGCTGCACGGCGACGGAGGAGTCGAGGGCGGCCTGGAAGGCGGCCGGGCGGAACGCGCCGCCGGCCCGGCCGCACCAGGTGGAGCCCTCGGGGAAGACGATCAGACGGCCGCCGCCGGCGAGGGTGCGGGTCATCGTACGGACGGTGCCGGGCAGGGCCCGCAGCCGGTCGCGGTCGATGAAGAGGGTGCCGCCCAGGGCCGCGAGGGCTCCCAGGACGGGCCAGGTCCGTACTTCGCGCTTGGCGAGCATCCGGCCGGGCAGCACGGCGGCGAGGAGCGGGATGTCGAGCCACGAGATGTGGTTGGCCACGATCAGGAGGGGGCCGCGGGCCGGGGCGTCGGCGTCCGTGATCCTCACACGGACGCCGAAGGCCCGGACCACGGCCCGGCACCAGTGCCGTACGAGGGCGTGCCTGACGGCGGTCGGCAGCGGCGCCGTCAGGGGTGCGCACACCACCCCGGCGAGGACGAGGCCGACGCCGGCGGCCAGCCGGGAGACGGCGAGGAGGGTGCGGACGGTGGCGCAGCCGGGGCCGGGGTGTGCGGCGCACCGGCCCGGGGTGCAGGGCGCCGTGGGCAGCCACGGCGAGACGGACGGCGACGGGGCCGATGCCGTGTTCACCGCGCCGGCGCGAGGGAGAGGAAGTGGCGCAGGTAGCGGGGGTCGATGTCGCGCAGCGAGAGCAGGACGTAGAGGTCGGCGACCCCGAAGTCCACGTCGTGGGCGGGCGCTCCGCAGACCCGGGCGCCGAGCCGCAGGTAACCGCGCAGCAGCGGGGGGAGCTCGGTGCGAGCCGCGGGGCGGGAGGTGCCGCTGGGGGTCCAGAGCCTGTGCGGGGTGACCCAGTACTCCTCGGGGGCGAGGTGCTTGGTCCTGACGGTGTCCCAGGTGGCGGCGGCGAGCGTGCCGCCGTCGGCGAGCGGTATCGAGCAGCAGCCGGCCAGCCAGTTGTGGCCGGTGGTGGTCATGTAGCGGGCGAGTCCGGCCCAGATGAGGGCGATGACGGCGCCGTTGCGGTGGGCGGGGTGGACGCAGGAGCGGCCGACCTCGACGAGGTCGTCGCGGAGGGGGTCGAGCCGGCCGAGGTCGAACTCGCTCTCGGAGTAGAGACGTCCGGCGATCCGGGCGCGCTCGGGCGGCAGCACCCGGTAGGTGCCGACGACTTCGCCGGTGGCCTCCTCGCGTACCAGCAGGTGGTCGCAGTACGCGTCGAAGGCGTCGATGTCCAGGCCGGGCTCGGGGCCGTCGAGACGGGCGCCCATCTCGCCCGCGAAGACCTGGTGGCGCAGCCGCTGGGCGGCGCGGACGTCGTCCTGGTCACGGGCGAGGCCGACGACGTAGCGGGGCTGCGGATCGACGGCCGGTGCGGCCGGGGCGAGGGGGGCGACCGGGGCGACGGGGGCGACCGCGGGAACCCCGCCTGGCACCCCGGCCTGAACCGGAAGGCCGGCGGGGACGGGGACAGCGGGTGCGACGGCGACTGCGGGCAACGGTGCGGGCATGTCGGGCTCCTCCGGTGCACGAGAGGGGGACGGTGAGGGCCGGACCGCGTGAGCGGTGGTCCGGCTCCTTACTTCTTCCGTGACCGACTGGATTCGACATGACCGTTCGGCGGATCGCGGGTGTGGATGCGCTGAATGCTGTTCGCGGGCTTCTCGGCGCACCACGGGGCGAGCCGCTCGGCGGACTACTCGGCGAGCGCCTCCGTGATCTGCCGCGACGCCGCCTCGGCCGCCGTCTTCGGGTCCTCGCCCTGCAGGACCGCCGTCATGTACGGCTTGATCGGGTTGGCCGCCTCCACATCGGCCCACTGCGGCGAGTTGGGGGTCGCCCTGCCCCGTGCCGCGCCCACGGCCATGACGGCGGTGGCCTCCTGCCCCTCGACGACGGAGGCGAGCGTGGTCTTGTTGGGGACGTAGTTCATGGCACGGGCCAGTTCGGACTGCCACTTCTCGCCGGCCAGGGCCTTGACCACGTCGATGGCCGCCGTCCGCTCGGGCGCGTTCTCCGGGACGATCAGATCCGAACCGCCGGTGAACACCGCACAGGGCTGCCCGGCCCTCTTCCCCGGTATCGGGAAGAAACCGAGCTTGTCCTTGAGTCCCGGGTTCGCCTTGGTGATGGCGGCGACGGCGCTGGGGGTGGCGATGATCTGGGCGACATCGCCCCGGGCGAAGACCTCGGCCTGGGGCGGCGTCTGCTCGTCGGCGTCCTTGGGTCCCGAACCGAGTGACTGCAGGTCCTTGTAGAACGCCATGCCGCGCAGCGCCGCCGGACTGGCCAGCGCGCCGGTCCAGTCGCCGCCCTTGTCGTCGGCGAGCTCGCCGCCCTCGTCCCAGATGAAGCCGGCCAGCGTGTACCAGTCCTGTCCCGCGAGGTAGATGCCCTGGGAGCCGTTGCGGTTGAGCTTCTCCGTGTCGTCCAGCCACTGGGCCCGGGTGGCGGGCGGCTCGGTGACACCGGCCTCCTTGAAGAGGTCCTTGTGGTAGATCACGACGCGGTTGGCGGCGTACCACGGGATGCCGTACTGCGATCCGCCGATGCGGCCGGGTTCGGCGAGGCCGGGCAGCCACTCCTGGCTGCCGAGGTCGCGTACGGACTCCAGCGTCAGGTCGTAGAGCTTGTCGGTGTCCGCGTACTGGGCGACCTGCGTGTTGCCGACCTCGATGACGTCGGGCCCGCCGGGTCCTTTGATCGCCTCGGTGACCTTCTTCCCGATGCCGGTCCACTCCTGGAAGGTGAACTCCAGTTCGATGCCCTGGTGCTCGGCCTCGTAGGCCTCGGTGAAGCGCTGGAGGAAGTCCTCGCTGACGCTGTCGCGCATCAGCCAGACACTGACCGTGCGGTTCCGGTCGG
Source organism: Streptomyces sp. ISL-36 (assembly GCF_018614205.1). Taxonomy (GTDB): domain Bacteria; phylum Actinomycetota; class Actinomycetes; order Streptomycetales; family Streptomycetaceae; genus Streptomyces. Next base: position 43,514 of record NZ_JAGGOS010000114.1, read on the forward strand.
AGTCACCGGGGAGGAGGCCGCAGCCCGCGAGCGCGAGGGCGGTCACAGCGGCCACGGGCCAGACGAAGGGGCGGTTCTTCACGTAGGTCACCTTCTGCGTTCCATGACTGGCGTACGGCATGGGGAGCTGACCCGACGTGGGGGGAGCGAACGGCGCGTTCGCGCGGGTATGTGGCCTGGATTCTGGTCTGGACCAACGAGGTGGTCAAGTCCTGGACGAATCGGTTCAGGTGCCGACGTGTCGCGGTCCGGGGCGTGGTGGGGCACGGTGGAACGACCCCACCGAGAGGAGTTCGGACCCCATGTCGAACCACACCTACCGCGTCACCGAGATCGTCGGCACCTCCACGGACGGCGTCGACCAGGCCATTCGCAACGGCATCGAGCGTGCGGCGCAGACGCTGCGGGCCCTGGACTGGTTCGAGGTGACGCAGGTCCGCGGCCACATCGTCGACGGGGCGATCGAGCACTACCAGGTCGGCCTGAAGGTCGGCTTCCGCCTGGAGGAGGGCGAGTGACGGTCGGCTTCGGCCCGGAGGAGCGTGACTGACGGTCGGCTTCGGCCCGGCGACGGGGGCTGACGGTCGCCTCGGCCCGGAGGAGCGTGACTGACGGTCGGGTTCCGGCCGGCGCACGGCGGCTGACGGCCCGCCGGTGTGCACGGCCCCGTCCGGGCGGCGGGCGCCGGGCGGCGCGCAAGCGCGAGCGCGAGCGCGAGCGGTCAGGTCCGGCCCTCCTTCTCCTGGGCGACCTTCAGCTCCTCGGACGCGGTCGCCCAGCGGGCGCGGACGACCCGGAAGCCGGCCTTCTCGGCCGCGTCGCAGACGAGCTCGTCGTCGTCGACCAGCATCCGGACCTCTCGGCCGCCGCCGAGCCGGCGCAGGATCTCCAGCTTGGTGACGCGGGCCGGGCGCCGGTCGGCGTTGCGCCGCATGTGGATGGGTCCCTCCGGCAGTTCCTGCGCGGCGAGCCACGCGACGGTGTCCTCGCGGCACCGCTCCGGCCGCCCGGTCAGGTAGACGATCTCGCACTCCCGTGCCGCCTCCTGGCACAGCGCGATCCCCTGGGCGAGCGGCGGGTCGTCGGGCGCGGCGGCGAAGAAGCCGTCCCAGTCGCGTGGGTGTCGCTCCAGGAAGTGCTGGCGGTGGGCGGTGCCGGAGAGCGTGTTGTCAAGGTCGAAGACGGCCACGGGCCTGCTGTTTCGCGTCACGGGACCAGCGTAGGGAATCCTCCGGGCGCCGTGACGTTGAACCCGGCGTGACCCTTTCTTCCGACGGCATCCGCTTCTCCGTCCTCGACCGCTCCCGCACCCGGGAGGGTGAGGCGGGCTCCCAGGCGCTGCGCGACACCGTGCGGCTCGCGCAGGAGGTGGAGGCGCTCGGCTACCACCGTTTCTGGGTCTCGGAGCACCACAGCGTGCCCGGCGTGGCCGGCTCGGCGCCGACCGTCCTGGCCGCCGCCGTCGCCGGTGCCACCTCCGCCATCCGGGTCGGCACCGGAGGGGTGATGCTCCCCAACCACCAGCCGATGATCGTCGCCGAGCAGTTCGGTGTCCTGGAGTCGCTGTTTCCGGGCCGGATCGACATGGGGCTGGGCCGCTCGGTCGGCTTCACCGACGGCATCCGCCGGGCGCTGGGCCGGGACAAGGACGACGCGGAGAGGTTCGGGGAGCAGCTGACCGAGCTGCTCGGCTGGTTCACGGGCACGCAGACCGCCCACCCGCAGGTCCACGCCCGGCCGGCCGAGGGCCTGCGGGTCCCGCCGTACGTCCTCGCCACCGGCGAGGGCGCCTCGATCGCCGCCGCGGCGGGGCTGCCGCTCGTCATCGGTGATCTGCGGGGGCGCGAGCGGATGCTGAGCGCGATCGACGCCTACCGGTCCGCGTTCCGTCCCTCCGTCTGGGCCGGGGAGCCGTACGTCGTCGTGGCGGGCACGGTCGCCGTGGCCGGGAGCGAGGAGGCCGCCCGGCGCCTTCTGGTCCCTGAGGCGTGGTCGCTCGCGTACTCGCGCACGCGGGGCGTGTTCCCGCCGCTGATGCCCGCCGAGCGCGTCGAGGAACAGACGATGACGCAGAAGCAGCGCGGCTTCTTCGAGTCGGGGCTCCGCGGACATGTGTACGGCACCGAGGAGCAGGTCGGTGAGGCGCTGGAGGCGGTGGTGAAGGAGAGCGGGGCGCAGGAGGTGCTGGTGACGACCAGTACGTACGACCGGGCGGCGCTGCTCGACTCGTACCGCCGGCTCGCCCGCGTCGCGGGCCTGACCGGCACCCACGTCCAGGGCCCGGCCTAGGCGGTGCCAGGCAGGACTTTCCGGACACGACCTAGTATCGGGGGATGCCCGAGCACTCCCCGCACGATCCGTACGTCCGTGTCCGCGGCGCCCGCGAACACAATCTGAGCGGGGTCGACGTCGACATCCCGCGCGACGCGATCACCGTCTTCAGCGGGGTGTCCGGCTCCGGCAAGTCCTCGCTCGCCTTCGGGACGATCTACGCGGAGGCCCAGCGGCGCTACTTCGAGTCGGTCGCCCCGTACGCCCGGCGGCTGATCCACCAGGTGGGCGCGCCGAAGGTCGGGGAGATCACCGGTCTGCCGCCCGCCGTCTCCCTCGAACAGCGGCGCTCGTCCCCGAACGCCCGCTCCTCCGTCGGTACGGTCACCACGCTCTCCAACTCGCTGCGCATGCTGTTCTCGCGCGCGGGCGCGTACCCGGCGGGGGCGGAGCGGCTCGACTCCGACGCCTTCTCGCCGAACACGGCCGCCGGCGCCTGCCCCGAGTGCCACGGTCTCGGCCGGGTCCACGGCACGAGCGAGGAACTGCTCGTGCCCGATCCGAAGCTGTCGATCAGGGAGGGGGCGATCGCGGCCTGGCCCGGTGCCTGGCAGGGCAAGAACCTCCGCGACGTGCTGGACGCGCTCGGCCACGACGTGGACCGGCCGTGGCGGGAACTGCCGGCCGAGGACCGGGAGTGGATCCTCTTCACCGACGAGCAGCCGGTCGTCACCGTCCATCCGGTGCGGGAGGCGGGGCGGATCCAACGCCCTTACCAGGGTACGTACATGAGCGCGCGGCGCTATGTGATGCACACCTTCTCCGACTCCAGGAGCGCGACCCTGCGCGCGAAGGCGGAGCGCTTTCTGACCAGCACCCCCTGTCCAGTGTGCGGCGGCGGCCGGCTGCGTCCGGAGGCGCTCGCGGTGACCTTCGCGGGCCGTACGATCGCCGAGCTTGCCGCCCTGCCGCTGTCCGCGCTCGCACCGCTCCTGGCGGAGTCGGCCGGCTCCGAGACCGCCCGGGTCCTGACGGAGGACCTGGTCAACCGGATCGGGACGGTGACGGAGCTGGGCCTGGGCTATCTGAGCCTGGACCGCACGACCCCGTCCCTCTCCAGCGGTGAGCTGCAACGGCTGCGCCTGGCCACCCAGTTGCGCTCGGGCCTCTTCGGTGTGGTGTACGTCCTCGACGAGCCGTCCGCGGGTCTGCATCCGGCCGACACCGAGGCGCTCCTTGCGGTCCTTGACCGGCTCAAGGCGGCCGGGAACTCCGTGTTCGTGGTGGAGCACCACCTCGATGTCGTACGGCACGCCGACTGGCTGGTGGACGTCGGCCCCCGGGCCGGGGTGCACGGCGGCCGGGTCCTGCACAGCGGTCCGCCGCACGAGCTCGCGACGGTCGAGGAGTCGGCGACCCGCCGCTTCCTCTTCGACCGCTCCCCCGCCGCGGCCGGGCGGACGGTGCGCGAGCCCGCCGGCTGGCTGCGGACCGGGCCGGTCACCCGGCACAACCTGGAGGGGCTGGAGGCGGCCTTCCCGGTCGGGGTCCTGACGGCGGTGACCGGTGTCTCGGGGTCGGGGAAGTCCACGCTGGTCGGTGAGCTGTCCGAGGAGACGGAAGGCGTGAGACGGCTGGTGACGGTCGATCAGAAGCCGATCGGGCGGACACCCCGCTCCAACCTCGCCACATACACCGGCCTCTTCGACGTGGTGCGCAGACTCTTCACCGCGACCGAGGAGGCCCGGGCGCGTGGCTACAAGGCGGGACGGTTCTCCTTCAACGTGCCCGGCGGCCGGTGCGAGACCTGCCAGGGCGAGGGCTTCGTCTCGGTCGAGCTGCTCTTCCTGCCGAGCACGTACGCCCCCTGCCCCGACTGCCACGGCGCCCGCTACCACCCGGAGACGCTGGAGGTCCGGTTGCGGGGGCTCACCATCGCCGAAGTCCTCGACCTGACGGTCGAGTCGGCGGCCGAGTTCTTCGCCGACACCCCGGCTGCCGCGCGCAGTCTCCGTACGCTGCTGGACGTCGGCCTCGGATATCTGCGGCTCGGCCAGCCCGCGACCGAGCTCTCCGGCGGTGAGGCGCAACGCATCAAACTCGCCGCCGAGCTGCAGCGCCCGCGCCGCGGCCGCACCCGCACCCTCTACGTACTGGACGAGCCGACGACCGGCCTGCACCCGGCCGACGTCGAGGTCCTGATGCGCCAGCTGCACGGCCTGGTCGACGCCGGCCACTCGGTGATCGTCGTGGAGCACGACATGGACGTGGTCGCCACGGCGGACTGGGTGATCGACCTGGGGCCGGGAGGCGGCGACGAGGGCGGCCGGATCGTGGCGGCCGGGCCCCCCGCCGAGGTGGCGCGGGCCGCCCGGAGCCGGACCGCGCCGTATCTGGCGGCCCGGCTCGGCAGCTGAACCCGGCTTCGCTTCCCGCTACTTGGGCTCGACGAACTGGACCTCCAGGTCGACCTTGATCACGTCGCCGAGGAAGCCGGGGGCGAAGTCGAGGCCGAAGTCGCTGCGACGGAACTCGCCGGTCGCGTCGAATCCGGCGTGCCGGCTGCCGTCCACGGGCACGTCCACGACTCCGCCGAACTCGACGTCGAAGGTGATCGGGCGGGTGATCTCGCCGATGGTGAGCTCGCCCGCCATGCTCCACTCCTCGCCCGCCCCGCTGATCCGGGTCGACCGGAAGCTCATCGTGGGCCGCTTCTCCACGTCGAGGAGGTCGGCGGCGCGCACATGCGCGTCGCGGTCCGCGTTGCCGGTGTCGATCGAGGCGAGGGCGACGGTCGCGGTGATCGAGGAGTCCTCCAGGGTCTCGCCGACGACGAGCTCGGCCGCCAGGTCGTTGAAGCGGCCTCGCACCTTGGAGATTCCGAGGTGGCGGACGGTGAAGCCGACGGAGGAGTGGTGCGGGTCGAAGGTCCAGCGCCCGGAGGTCAGCGGAAGTGCGGTCGAGGTGTTCTGCGATTCGGTGGTCATGGCTCCACGCTGCTTCCTCGCGGCGCCGTGAGGAAGGCCGGGCCAAGGCTGGTAGTGACAGGGCCACCCTCCGCGCACCCGCTGCTCGTACGATCGGGACGTGAGCGACAACGAACTGGGAGCCTTCCTGCGCGCCCGCCGCGAGGCTCTGACCCCCGCCGAGGCCGGTCTGCCGACGGGGCCGCGGCGGCGCACGCCGGGCCTGCGACGGGCGGAGCTGGCGATGCTCGCCGGAGTCAGCGTCGAGTACCTGGCCCGCCTGGAACAGGGCCGGGACCGCAACCCCTCGCCGCAGGTGCTGGGCGCGCTCAGCGACGCGCTGCGCCTCCCGCTGGACGCCCGGGTCCATCTGCGGCGCCTCGTCAAGTCCGGAGGTCAGCAGCACATGTGCTCGATGGTGCCGACCCCGGCCCGCGAGGTGCGGCCCCCGGTGCGCGCCCTGCTCGACCGGCTCGGCCCGACGCCGGCCGCGGTGGTGAACATGCTGGGTGAGATCGTCGCGCACACGGAGGGGTACGCACTGCTCGCCGGACCGCTGGGTCTGCTGGAGGGTGATCCGCCGAGTCTGCTCCGCTACCTCTTCACCGACCCGCGGGCCCGCGCGGTGTATCCGGACTGGGACCGGGTCGCCGACCAGCAGGTGGCCGCCCTGTACTTCGGCCTCACCGGCTCCGACCCGCGTGTGGCCGAGCTGGCGCGGGAGTTGACGGTGACGGCCGGTTCGGCGTTCTCCGACCGGCTCGCCGCCGCGGGTCTGCTGCGGGCGCGTTCGGGCGTGGAGCGCCTGGTGCATCCCGAAGTCGGTGAACTGCGTCTGGCGTACGAGGTGCTCGAACTGGCGGAGACGGACGGGCAGAACATGCTGGTCCATCTGCCCGCCGACGAGGGGACCTCCCTCGCCCTGGACCGGCTCGTCGGCCGCCGTCCGGGCACCCTGCGCGCGGTCGGCGGCTGACCGGAAACCCGAAAGCCGGGCGCCCGGGGCCACACGCTCCCAGGCGGGGGCCCCGCGCCCCCGGACCCGGGGCTACCTCCGGGAGGCCTTGCGCTGCGCGCGCAGCCACTCCTTGTTCATCGCCGCGATCGACGGCAGCGGGATGCCCTTCGGGCACGCTGTCGCGCACTCACCCGTCAGCGTGCAGCCGCCGAAGCCCTCGGCGTCCATCTGGCCCACCATGTCGAGGACGCGGGTCTCCCGCTCGGGGGCGCCCTGCGGCAGCACGTTGAGATGGTTGATCTTGGCCGAGGTGAAGAGCATCGCCGACCCGTTGGGGCAGGCCGCCACACACGCGCCGCAGCCGATGCACTCGGCGTGCTCGAAGGCGAAGTCGGCGTCGGCCTTCGGGACCGGGGTCGCATGGGCCTCGGGGGCCGCGCCGGTGGGTACGCTGATGTAGCCGCCCGCCTGGATGATGCGGTCGAAGGCGGAGCGGTCGACGACGAGGTCCTTGACGACGGGGAAGGCGGCGGCCCGCCAGGGTTCGACGTCGATCGTGTCGCCGTCGCGGAAGGACCGCATGTGGAGCTGGCAGGTCGTGGTCCGCTCGGGGCCGTGGGCGTCGCCGTTGATGACCAGGCTGCAGGCGCCGCAGATGCCCTCGCGGCAGTCGTGGTCGAAGGCGACCGGGTCCTCGCCCCGGAGGATGAGTTTCTCGTTGAGGGTGTCGAGCATCTCCAGGAAGGACATGTCGGAGGAGATGCCGTCCACCTCGTACGTGGACATGGCGCCTTCGGCGTCGGCGTTCTTCTGGCGCCAGACGCGCAGGATGAGCTTCATGCGTAGCTCCGCTGGGTGGGGTGGACGTACTCGAAGACGAGGTCTTCCTTGTGCAGGACGGGGGCGGTGCCGGTGCCGCTGTCGTGCGTTCCCGTGGGGCGGCCCCCGGTCCCCCGGAACTCCCAGGCCGCCACGTACGAGAACTCCTCGTCGCGCCGGGCCGCCTCGCCGTCCGGGGTCTGGGACTCCTCGCGGAAGTGGCCGCCGCAGGACTCGGCCCGGTGCAGCGCGTCGAGGCACATCAGCTCGGCGAGCTCCAGGTAGTCGACGATCCGGTTGGCCTTCTCCAGCGAGTGGTTGAGCTCTTCGCCGGTGCCGGGGACCTTGATGCGGCGCCAGAACTCCTCGCGGATCTGGGGGATGCGGTCGAGCGCCTTGCGCAGACCCTCCTCGGTGCGGGCCATGCCGCAGAACTCCCACATCAGCTCGCCCAGTTCGCGGTGGAAGGAGTCGGGCGTCCTGTCGCCGTCCACCGCGAGGAGCAGATGGAGCCGGTCCTCGGTCTCGGCGAGCACCTCGCGGACCACGGGGTGGTCGTCGTCGAGAGGCTCGCTCGACGGGTGGCGGGCCAGGTAGTCGTTGATCGTGGACGGCAGGACGAAGTAGCCGTCGGCGAGGCCCTGCATCAGCGCGGAGGCGCCGAGGCGGTTGGCTCCGTGGTCGGAGAAGTTGGCCTCGCCGATGGCGAAGAGGCCGGGAACGGTGGTCTGGAGGTCGTAGTCGACCCAGAGGCCGCCCATCGTGTAGTGCACGGCGGGGTAGATCCGCATCGGCACCTCGTACGGGTTCTCGGCGGTGATCCGCTCGTACATGTCGAAGAGGTTGCCGTACCTCTCCTCCACCGCCTGGCGTCCCATGCGCCGGATGGCGTCGGCGAAGTCGAGGTAGACGCCCTGTCCGCCGGGGCCGACGCCCCGGCCCTCGTCGCAGACGTTCTTGGCGGCGCGGGAGGCGATGTCACGCGGGACGAGGTTGCCGAAGGAGGGGTAGATCCGCTCCAGGTAGTAGTCGCGCTCGTCCTCGGGGATGTCGGCCGCGGGCCGGGTGTCGCCCTTCGCCTTCGGTACCCAGATGCGTCCGTCGTTGCGCAGCGACTCGCTCATCAGCGTGAGCTTGGACTGGTGGTCGCCGGTGCGGGGGATGCAGGTGGGGTGGATCTGGGTGAAGCAGGGGTTGGCGAAGTACGCTCCGCGCCGGTGGGCCCGCCAGACGGCGGTGGCGTTGGAGTTCATGGCGTTGGTCGACAGGTAGAAGACGTTGCCGTAGCCGCCGCTCGCCAGGACGACGGCGTCGGCGTAGTGGGTGGAGATCGCACCGGTGATCAGGTCGCGGGCGACGATGCCGCGGGCCCGTCCGTCGACGACGATCAGGTCCAGCATCTCGGTCCGGGCGTGGAGTTCGACGTTGCCCGCGGCGATCTGGCGGGACAGCGCCTGGTACGCGCCGAGGAGGAGCTGCTGGCCCGTCTGGCCCCGGGCGTAGAAGGTGCGGGAGACCTGGACGCCGCCGAAGGAGCGGGTGTCGAGCAGTCCGCCGTACTCGCGGGCGAAGGGCACGCCCTGGGCGACGCACTGGTCGATGATCTCGACCGAGATCTGGGCGAGGCGGTGGACGTTGGACTCGCGGGCACGGAAGTCGCCGCCCTTGACGGTGTCGTAGAAGAGGCGGTGCACGGAGTCGCCGTCGTTGCGGTAGTTCTTGGCGGCGTTGATGCCGCCCTGCGCGGCGATGGAGTGGGCGCGGCGCGGGGAGTCCTGGTAGCAGAACTGGACGACGTGGTAGCCCTGTTCGGCGAGGGTGGCGCCGGCCGAGCCGCCGGCGAGGCCGGTGCCCACGACGATGACGGTGTGCTTGCGGCGGTTGGCCGGGTTGACCAGCTTGGCCTGGAAGCGGCGGGTGTCCCAGCGCTCGGCGACGGGGCCGGCGGGGGCCTTGTGATCGACGACCGGCGCGCCGGTCTCGTAGTCGAGGTAGCTCATGTCAGCTCACCACTCCGGTCATGACGGCGACGGGTACGGAGACGAAGCCCACGGTCAGGGCGAGCGCGAGCCCGTTGGCGAGGGCCTTGAGGAGCCGCTCCCGTCGGGCGTTGCCGACGCCGAGGGTCTGGGCGGCGCTCCAGAAGCCGTGACGCACATGCAGGCCGACGGCGAGCATGGCGGCGATGTAGACGAGGTTGCCGTACCAGGTGGAGAAGGTGTCCACGACGTTCTGGTACGGGTGTCCCTCCTGGAAGCCGCCGGGGTGCGCGGTCCCGGTGGTCAGGTCGAGAATGTGCCAGACGAGGAAGAGGGCGACGACGACACCGCCCCAGCGCATGGTGCGGGTGGCGTAGGAGGAGCGCTTGCGCCAGTGGGCGTAGGCGGTGGGGCGGGCCTTGATGTCGCGCCGGCTGAGCTGGTAGGCGGAGACGGCGTGGGCGACGACGGCGGCGAGCAGCACGATCCGGACGAGCCAGAGCGCCCAGGAGTGGTGCAGGACGGGGGCGCCCATGGTGCGCAGCCAGTGGCCGTAGGCGTTGAACTCCTCTGGGCCGAAGAAGACCTTGAGGTTGCCCATGACATGGGCGACGAGATAGCCCAGCATGAGCAGGCCGCTGACGGCCATGACCGTCTTCTTGCCGAGGGTCGATCCCCAGAAGGTGCGCGAGCGCGTCGGGGACGGTGGTCGGCCGGTCCCCCGGTCCGTCGTCGTCTTCGTTGCCAGAGCCATGCCCTCGACGCTAGGGGCGAGGGGCCCGAGAGGTCCAAGACATGGTCCGGCTCATCTCGATAGGCTGAGCCTATGCAGTTCCAGCAGCTTCTCTACTTCGTCGCGGTGGCCGAGACCCGTCACTTCACCCGGGCCGCGGAGCAGGTCCATGTGTCGCAGCCCTCGCTCTCCCAGCAGATCCGCGCGCTGGAGCAGGAGCTGGGGGCGGAGCTGTTCAGCCGGGCGCGGGGCAACATCGCGCTCACCGACGCGGGCGAGGCGCTGCTGCCGCTCGCCCGGCGGATCCTCGCCGACACGGACACGGCCCGGCAGGAGGTGCAGGAGCTGGTACAGCTGAGGCGAGGACGGGTGCGGCTGGGCGCGACGCCGAGTCTGTGCACGGGCCTGCTGCCGGATGTGCTGCGCGCCTTCCACGACCTGCATCCGGGCATCCGGCTGCAGATCGAGGAGAGCGGCTCGCACGACCTCGTACGGGAGCTGGCGCGCGGGGCGCTCGATCTCGCGCTGGTGGTGCTGCCGCTGCCGACTCCGTCGCCGGCGCTGACGACGGTGGAGCTGCTGCGGGAGGACCTGGTGGTGGTGTCGAGCGCGGCGGCCCCGGCGCCCGCGCGACCGGTGCGGATCGCGGATCTGCGCGACCAGCCGCTCGTGATGTTCCGGCACGGCTACGACCTGCGGGAACTGACGGTCGCCGCGTGCCGGGCGGAGGGCTTCGAGCCCTCGTTCACGGTGGAGGGCGGCGAGATGGACGCCGTCCTCGGCTTCGTACGGGCGGGGCTGGGGGTCGCGGTGGTTCCGGCCATGGTGGCCGCCCGGGCGGGCCGCGACCTGCGGGTCACGGCCCTGGCCCGCCCGGGCCTGCGGCGCACGATCGCCCTGGCCCACCGCAGCGACGTGGCCCCGCCGCGCGCGGCCCGCGAACTCCAGGGTTTGTTGCTGCGTACCCGGCCCACCCCACCGGCCGCGTCCTGACCGCCCGGGGTTCCTACACCGCGTCCGCCAGGAGCAGGGAGTGGATCCGGTCCGGGGCGCCCGGCCTCGCGTAGTACCAGCCCTGGGCCGTGTCGCAGCCCAGTTCCCGCAGCTGCTGCGCCTGGGCGCCCGTCTCCACGCCCTCCACCGTCACCGCCAGTTCCAGACTGTGCGCCAGCGAGACGATGCCCTCGACGATCTTGAGGTCGACCGGGTCCGCCGGGTGCTGCTGCATGCCCTGGGTGAAGGACCGGTCCAGCTTCAACACGCTCACCGGCAGACGGCGCAGATTGGCGAGGTTCGAGTAGCCCGTGCCGAAGTCGTCGAGTGCTATGTCCACGCCCATCTCGGCGAGCTGCCGCAGCGGCTTGAGCAGGTCGTCGTCCGCGCCGATCAGCGCCGACTCGGTCACCTCCAGGCAGAGCGCGCCCGGTTCGAGCCCCGAGCGTTCCAGGACGTCGACCGTGTCGGCCACCAGGCGCGGGTGGTGCAGCTGGGTCGGGGAGAGGTTGACGTTGATGCGCAGCGGGCCGCCGTCGGAGTGGCGTGTCTGCCAGAACCGGGCCTGGCGGACGGCCTCCTGCAGCACCCAGCGGCCCAGCGGCACGATCAGGCCGGTGTTCTCCGCGAGCGGGATGAACCGGTCGGGCCCGAGCACCCCGTGCTGCGGATGGCACCACCGTACGAGCGCCTCCGCGCCGTGCACGGTGCCGTCCCCGAGATGCACCAGCGGCTGGTACTCGATGAAGAACTCACCGCGCTCCAGGGCGGCCGGCAGCGCGGTGGTCAGGCCGTGCCGGGTGATGGCGCGCGCGTCGGCCTCCGCGTCGGCGAACTCGAAGCGGTTGCCGCCCGCCGACTTGGCCCGGTACATCGTGATGTCGGCGCTGCGCAGCACCTCGGCGGGGGTGCGTTCCCCCGTCGGGCCCTCGACGACGCCGATGCTGCCCCGTACCGGCAGTTCGCGGCCGTCGATCCGGACGGGCACGGAGAGGGCGGCGAGGATACGGTTCGCCAGGTCGACCACGTTCCGCTCGGTGCCGGCGCCGGTGGTGAGGGCGACGAACTCGTCCCCGCCGAGCCGGGCGACCATCTCGCCCGGGGCGGTGGCGCAGCTCTGCAGCCGGTCGGCGACCTCCACGAGCAGCCGGTCGCCGGCGGCGTGGCCGAGGCTGTCGTTGATGGCCTTGAAACCGTCGAGGTCGAGATAGCAGAGCCCGAACCGGGCGTCCTCGGCCCGGGAGAGGGCCTTCTCCAGCCGTTCGAAGAACAGCGTCCGGTTCGGCAGCCCGGTGAGCGCGTCGTGGGTCGCCTCGTAGCGCAGCCGCAGATTGAGCAGCCGTCGCTCCGTGGTGTCCTCCATCAGCGCCAGCTGGTACTGGGGGAGGCCCTTGGCGTCGCGCAGCAGCGAGACGGTGAGGTTGGTCCACAGGACCGTGCCGTCGCCTCGGTAGTACGGCTTCTCGACGCGGTAGTGCTCGCGCTCGCCGCGCACCAGCTCACCGTAGAGCTTCCACACGTGCGGGGCGTCCTCGGGATGCGCCCAGTCCCGGACGTTGCGGCTGCGGACGTGGTGCTCCAGGCCGCCGAACATCCGGGTCAGGGTCTCGTTGACCTCCAGGATGTTGCCGTCGAGGTCGGCGATGCCGATGCCGATCGCCGCCCCCTCGAAGACCGCGCGGAAGCGGGTCTCGGTGGCGTGCAGGGCGAGCTCGGCTGCGCTGCGGGCGGCGAACGCGGAGCGGGCTATGGACTCCTGTTCGGCGAGGGTCCGCTCGCGCAGGGCCTGGGTGAAGCCGGCGGCCATGGCGTGCTGCAGCCGGGAGCACCGGGCCCGCAGCTCCTCGGCGGAGTGCTCCTCCTCGTTGCCGCAGTACAGCACGAGGTACGAGTCGACGACGCCGAGGGTACGGCTGAGGGCGTCCGGGTCCGTGCAGTGCGCGGCCACCAGCGCGGCGCCGGTGCGGTGCGCGGAGGCCGTGTCGAACGGCCGGTCGTGCAGCGCGGCGCGCAACTCGCGGGCGAGCGGGAGCAGATGCTGCTCGAACTCCGCTCGGGTCAGCGAGGTGGCGGTCACCGGGAAGATCGCCCGGCTCCAGATGGTCGCGAACCGCCTGAGTCTGTCCTCGAGGCCGTCCGGTTCCGCGCCTGAGCCGGACAGTTGCGACGGCACCATCACGCCTTGCGCCCCACCCCTGCGAAGCCTGAGAAGGCGAACGGATCCTCCTCGTCGGCGGGGACCTCCGGGCGCCAGCGGGGCATGGACACCAGGCCGGGCTCGACCAGTTCGCAGCCGTCGAAGAAGTCGGCGATCTCGGCGTGGGAGCGCATGACGAGGGGGTTGCGGATGTTCCGGTAGACCTCGACGGTGCCGCTCGCCTGTTCCTCCGTCAGCGGGATGCCTTCGTAGGAGGCGTGGGTCAGGATGACCAGGCTGCCGGGCGCGAGTGCCTCGACGAGTTCGGCGACGGCCGCCCGGGGCTCGTCCTCGTCCTCCAGGAAGTGCAGCACCGCGACGAGCAGCAGCGCCACCGGTCTGTCGAGGTCGAGGAGCGTGCTCACCTCGGGGCTGCTCAGGATCTGCTGCGGCTTGCGCAGGTCGGCCGCGACGACGGCGGCACGGTCGTTGCCGTCCAGGACGGCCCGGCTGTGCGCCACGGCCACCGGGTCGTGGTCGACGTACACCACGCGGGCCTCCGGGGAGGCGGCTTGGGCGACTTCGTGGACGTTCCCGAAGGTCGGTATGCCGGAGCCGACGTCGAGGAACTGCGTGACGCCGTTGTCCACGGCGAAACGCACGGCGCGGCGCATGAAGGCACGGTTCGCCTGCATGATCTTGGGCAGCCCCGGCATGAACTCCATGGCCTTGCGGGCCGCTTCCCGGTCCACCTCGAAATTGTGCGAGCCGCCCAGATAGAAGTCGTACATACGGGACACGCTCGGCACCGAAATATCGATACCCGGCGGAGCCCAGGCGGGACGCTCCATCAATGTCTCCAACAAGTCGCCACGGGGATGCGGCCATGTGTTCGCGGCCGGTGTTCGAGCCGAGGCTACTGATCGCCCGCCGAGAGAGCGAGTAGAAACGGAAATTCGCGGTCCGTTCTTGGTCACACGCCATTGGCACGTGCGCTTCGAACGCCGAGATCGCGCCTTCAGCTCGTGCAAATTCACGTGCATATGGACGTGCGCCGGCCCGCCGTCACACGAGGAGGTGACGGCGGGCCGGCCGGCCGGGAGCGCGGCGGGGGGATTACTTGGGCGCTCCGACCAGCTTTCCCTGGGGGGAGACGGCGTACCAGGTGCCGCCCACACCCTGGCCGTTGACGTCTCCGGGCGCCTCGTCGCCGGCGAAGGTGTAGAGCGGCCAGCAGTCGATGGTCTGCTGTTTGATGCCGTCGGGACGGTTGAAGGTGACGAAGCCCTTCGTGGTGATGCCCTCGGTGTCGTTCTTGTCGACAGGGGCGACAACCGGCCACTTCTCCAGACAAGCCCCGACGCAGGCCGTCTTCATGGGCCAGGCGGAATCCTTCTTGAATCGGTAAACCGTCATTCCGCGCGAATCGACCACGATGTCACCGAGCTTGGGGTCCTTGCGCACCGAAAGACCGGCGGCGTCGGAAGCGGAATCCTCGCCACCGCCCGTCTGACCGTCACCGCCCGCCTCCTCCCCCTCGTCCGTGCCGGCGCCCGTGGCCGGGGCCGCCTTCTTCCCGTCGGGGGCGGCGGCGAACCAGGTGCCGCCGACCCCCTGGCCGTTGACGTCTCCCGGCTTGGTGTCCTTGGCGTACCGGTACATCGGCCAGCCGTCGAGGGTGAGCTGCCTGCTGCCGTCGGCGCGGATCACCTCGCCGAGCAGCGCGGGGTCGACACCGGCCGGCGGCTTGGCACCCGACGAGCTCACCACGGGCCACACCGTGGCGCACTCGTCCTCGCAGGTGGCCCGCGGCGGGTCGGCGGAGTCCTTGTCGAAGCGGTAGAGGGTGAAACCCTTGCTGTCGGTGACCACCTTGCCGAGCGCCTTGGTGTCCGAGGCCACGAGCTGGCCGGCGGGCTCGGCGACGGCGTCGCCGCTGCCGGATCCGTACCCCCCGGAGGCGTATCCGCCTGCGCCGTAGCCGTTCTCCGCGGGGGCGCCGGCCGGGTTCGCCGCGCCCGCCGGCTGGCCGCCCAACGACGCCTCGCCCTTCTCCTGACCACACGCCGTCGTCAGCGCGAGCACGACCGCGGCCGTGAGCGCGAGTGCCGCGTTCCGCCAGGTCTTCATGTCAACTCCCCTTGCTCTGTGGCTGGTTGGAGTGGCGCTGAACGCCGCTCCCGGCATTGGGTACGGGGCGCGGGCGCATCGTGCTCAACGAGCGCCGAACAAATTCCGCAGGAACGTCAATCCGGCGCTTCCCGAGAACCCCTCCATCCGGCGAATACGTGCCATTCCCCGCGCGGGGCGCCGAAATTGTGATCATGCTCATCGGCGTGTCTCTGTACGGATCGCTTCTCGCGCGGCCACTGGCGGTCGCCGCGCTGCTGTGGCTTCTCGCCGCTCCCGCGCCCGCCGCCGCCGATGCCTGCGCCTATGCCACGACCGGGCCGGGCGGCTCCACCTCGGTCGCGGTGACCGGACCTGGCGCGTGCTCGCCCACGCCGACCCCTCCCCCGCCGCCGTCCCCCACCCCGACCCCGACCCCGGAACCGGAACCGGAGCCGACGACGCCGAAGCCGGTGCCGCCGCCCGCCCCGACGCCCGAACCGCCCCCCGTCCACGCGGATCCGCCGCCCCCGGCGAAGCCCGCCCCGCCACCGCCCACCCC
>NZ_JAGGOS010000115.1 GCF_018614205.1 Streptomyces sp. ISL-36
CGCCGGGCGAGGCCGGCGGCCTCGGCCAGCTCGGCGCCCTCGACGACCTCGGCGCCGAGGACCGCGCGGTAGGCCCGGTCCACGGCCCGCAGCCGGGCGTCGAGCACATCGGCGGGCGCGGCCGTGCGCCAGATCTCGGGTACGTACCGGGCGACCATCGCCGGGCTGAAGCTGTAGAACGCGGAGGTCACCCGCTCCGCCCCCGCCGGGCCGAGGGGGGCGGCGCGCCAGGCGAAGTAGCTCGGCCAGCGCTCCTCGACGTCGTGGCCGAGGGCGGCGGCCTCCTCGAAGGACTCGGGGGCGTAGTAGAGCAGCGCGTGCAGCGGTTCGAGCAGATGCCACATCTGCCGTACGCGGCCGGGCTCCACACTCAGGGCGGTGTCCACGGTCATGGCTTCCTCCTCCACCTCATCTTGTCACCGACTAGATTCCTCCCTTCCACTCAACTTGTCAATGCCTAGATTCGGCGTAGGCTGCTGTCATGACCAGCCGGAGCACCTACCACCACGGCGACCTGCGGCAGGCCGTTCTGAGCGCCGCCCTCGACGTCATCGCCGACGAGGGCCCGTCCGCCCTGAGCCTGCGCGACCTGGCCCGCCGCGCGGGCGTCTCGCACGCTGCCCCGGCCCACCACTTCAAGGACCGCGCCGGCCTTCTGACCGCCGTCGCCACCGAGGGGTTCGACCTGCTGGCGGCGGCGCTGGCCGAGGCGACGGACCTCAAGGACGCGGGAGTGCGGTACGTACGCTTCGCCACCGACCACCCGGCGCACTTCCAGGTCATGTTCCAGCCGGACCTGCTCCGCTCCGACGACCCGCAGCTCCTCGCCGCCAAGGAGCGGGCCGGCGACCGGCTCCGGGCGGGCGTCGCGGAACTGCCCGGCGGCGGCCGGGGCCCCGACCCGCGCCTCGCGGGCGTCGCGGCCTGGTCGCTGGCGCACGGCTTCGCGACACTGCTGCTCAGCCACAACCTCGCGGGGCCGGTCGGCGACCGGGACCCCGAGGACGTCTTCCGCACCCTCGCCGGAGTGCTGTTCGCGAACGACGCCCCCCAACCCCCCGGGGAATAACCGGAGTCGCTCTCCTCTTGGTCACGTGCGGAAGGGATCGCACGCAGACCGGAACGCGAACGGGAACAAGGGGCGGGACATGATCTTCACGAACTCCGTACGACGCACGGCCGTCGCCGTCTTGAGCGCGGCCGTCCTGACCACACTGCCGCTGACCGGCTCCGGGGCGGCCGAGGCCGGGCAGGACAAGGCGTGGCGCGGCGCCTGGGCCACCTCGCCGCAGGCCCCGGCCGCCCCCTTCGGCCCCAACTGGTCGCAGCAGGGCTTCTCGAACCACACGGTCCGCCAGGTCGTGCGGGTCTCCACCGGCGGCACCAAGGCCCGTATCGAACTCTCCAACCGCTACGGCACCACGCCGCTCGTCGTCACCGGCGCGACCGTGGCCCGCACGGACAAGGGCGCCTCGGTGAAGGCCGGTTCGGTCCGCCACCTGTCCTTCGGCAAGAACCGGTCCGTGACGATCCCGGCCGGCGCCACCGCGTACAGCGACGGCGTACCGTTCACGGTCGGCGCCCTGGAGTCGGTGACCGTGACGCTCTACCTGGCCGCGCCCACCGGTCCCGCCACCTTCCACACCTTCTCCTCCGCCACCAGCTACCGCGCGGACGGCGACCACCGCTCCGACCGCGACGGGACGGCGTTCAAGGAGACCAGCGACTCCTGGTACTACCTCTCCGGCGTCGAGGTGAGCGGCGGCGCGCCCGCCCGCCGGGACGGCATCGTCGCCTTCGGCGACTCCATCACCGACGGCGTCGGCTCCGGTTCGAACGCGAACAACCGCTACCCCGACGAACTGGCCGAGCGCTTCGCCGCCGCCGGGAAGCCGCGCAGCGTCCTCAACCACGGCATCGGTGGCAACCAGGTCACCCACGACACCACGTGGGCCGGCGAGAAGGGCATCCACCGCTTCAAGCTGGACGCCCTCAGCGAGCCGAACGTCGGCACGGTCGTGATCCTCGAAGGCATCAACGACATCGGGGCCAGCAGGCCGGGCACCCCGGGCGACCCCACCCCCGAAGTGTCGGTGGAACAGCTCATCGAGGGCCACCGCACGCTGATCCGCCAGGCCCGCGCCGAGGGCCTGAAGGTGATCGGCGCGACCCTCACCCCGATCAAGGGCTCCTTCTACGACAGCCCGGAGAACGAGGCCAAGCGGGACGCCTTCAACGACTGGGTCCGCACCTCCGGCGCGTACGACGCCGTGGTCGACTTCGACCGCGCCGTCGCGGACCCTGCGGACCCGGACCGCATGCTCCCCGCCTACGACTCGGGCGACCACCTGCACCCCGGTGACGTCGGCTACCGCGTGATGGCCGAGGCCCTGGACCTCGACGCGTTCTGACGACAGGTCGGCCGTGCCCCGCCCGGACACGGCCGACCCCGTACGCCCCATGCCTACGGACGGGCCCGGAACCGCCTGCGGACGGGGCCCGCCTACGGACCGCCTACGACCCGAGGATCGTGGTCAGGAACTCGCCCGTCCATGCGAGCAGTTCACGGCCCACCACCGGCTTCCCGCCGATCTTCCCGCTCGTCGGCCGGGGCACCAGGATCTGGTGGACCGCCGGCTTGATGACCGTGCGCGGGTAGAGCCGCTTGAGCCGCAGCTCCTGGGACTCGCGCAACTCCACCGGCGCGAAGCGGATGTTCGGACCCTGCAGCACGATCTCGCCGACACCGCACGCCCGCGCCAGCATCCGCAGCCCCGCCACCAGCAGCAGGTTCTCCACCGGCTCCGGCAGCTTGCCGTAACGGTCGGTGAGCTCCTCCCGTACCGCCTTGATGTCCTCCGCCGAGTTCGCCGAGGCGATGGCGCGGTACGCCTGCAGGCGCAGCCGCTCGCCCGGCGCGTACTCGTGCGGCACATGGGCGTCGACCGGGAGCTCGATCTTGACCTCCAGGGGCGCCTCCTCCTCGGCTCCGCCCTCCATCTGCGCCCGGTAGTCCGCGACCGCCTCGCCCACCATCCGTACGTACAGGTCGAAGCCGACGCCCGCGATGTGACCGGACTGCTCTCCGCCGAGCAGATTGCCCGCGCCGCGGATCTCCAGGTCCTTCATCGCCACGTACATGCCCGCGCCCATCTCGGTGTGCTGGGCGATCGTCGCGAGCCGCTCGTGCGCGGTCTCGGTCAGCGGCTTCTCCGGCGGGTACAGGAAGTACGCGTAACCCCGCTCACGGCCACGGCCGACCCGGCCGCGCAGCTGGTGCAGCTGCGACAACCCGAAGTTGTCGCCGCGCTCGACGATCAAGGTGTTGGCGTTGGAGATGTCGATGCCGGACTCGACGATCGTCGTGGAGACCAGCACGTCGAACTTCTTCTCCCAGAAGTCGACCACGACCTGCTCCAGGGCGCTCTCGCCCATCTGGCCGTGGGCGGTGGCGATCCGCGCCTCCGGGACGATCTCCCGCAGCCGGGCCGCCGCCCGGTCGATCGACTCGACCCGGTTGTGGATGTAGAAGACCTGGCCCTCGCGCAGCAGTTCGCGGCGGACGGCCGCGCCGATCTGCTTCTCCTCGTACGGGCCGACGAAGGTGAGGACCGGATGCCGCTCCTCCGGCGGGGTGGTGATCGTCGACATCTCCCGGATGCCCGTCACCGCCATCTCGAGCGTACGGGGGATGGGGGTCGCCGACATCGTCAGGACGTCGACGTTGGCCCGCAGCTTCTTCAGCTGCTCCTTGTGCTCGACGCCGAAGCGCTGCTCCTCGTCGACGATGACCAGACCCAGGTCCTTGAACTTCGTCTCGGACGAGAACAGCCGGTGGGTGCCGATGACGATGTCGACCGAGCCGTCCTTCAGTCCCTCCAGGGTCGCCTTGGACTCCGTGTCCGTCTGGAAACGGCTGAGGGCCCGCGTGACGACGGGGAACTGCGAGTACCGCTCCGAGAAGGTGCCGAAGTGCTGCTGTACGAGCAGCGTCGTCGGGACAAGGACCGCCACCTGCTTGCCGTCCTGCACCGCCTTGAACGCGGCGCGCACCGCGATCTCCGTCTTGCCGTAACCGACGTCGCCGCAGATCAGGCGGTCCATGGGGACCGTCTTCTCCATGTCCTCCTTCACCTCGGCGATGGTGGACAGCTGGTCGGGCGTCTCCACGTACGGGAAGGCGTCCTCCAGCTCGCGCTGCCAGGGGGTGTCCGGGCCGAAGGCGTGACCGGGGGCCGCCATCCGGGCGCTGTAGAGCTTGATCAGGTCGGCGGCGATCTCCTTGACCGCCTTCTTCGCCCGCGCCTTCGTCTTGGTCCAGTCCGCGCCGCCGAGCCGGTGCAGGGTCGGCGCCTCACCGCCGACGTACTTGGTGACCTGCTCCAGCTGGTCGGTGGGGATGTAGAGCCGGTCGCCGGGCTGGCCGCGCTTGGCCGGCGCGTACTCCACGAGGAGGTACTCGCGGGTGGCGCCCTGCACGGTGCGCTGGACCATCTCGATGTACCGGCCGACGCCGTGCTGTTCGTGCACGATGTAGTCGCCGACCTCCAGGGTCAGCGGGTCGATCGTCTTGCGGCGCTTGGCCGGCATCCGCTGGCCGTCCTTGCCGGCCGCCTTCTGGCCGGACAGGTCGGTCTCGGTGAGGACGGCGAGCTTGAGGGCCGGGTCGACGAATCCGTAGTCGATCGAACCGCAGGCCACATGGACGAGCGCCGGCGAGATCTCGGCCAGGTCCGAGTCCAGCCGGGCCGCGATGCCCTCGCCGCCGAGGACCTCGACCGTACGGGCCGCCGGTCCGTGCGCCTCCGTGACGTACACCGTGCGCCAGCCGTCCGCCAGCCAGCCCTTGGTGTCGGCGAGCGCGCGGGCGGTGTCGCCGCGGTACATCTCCGGGGCGTGCATGCCGAGCTTGACCGTGTCCCCCGCCGCGTCGGCGGCAAATGTCGCCGTGAGGTCGGCGTCGTCCGCTGCGAACGGGGACACCGACCACCACATCATGCCGAGCTCGCGCGCCCGGTCCCGTACGTCCGCGATCCCCCACAGGGAGGCCGCGTCCACGTCGATCGGAGCCTCGCCGCCGCCCGCGGTCGCCGCCCAGGAGGCCTGCAGGAACTCCTGGGAGGTCGCCACCAGGTCGGCGGCCCGGGTCCGGACCCGCTCGGGGTCGCACACCACGGCCATCGAGCCCTCGGGCAGCACGTCGAGCAGCAGCTCCATGTCGTCGACGAGGACCGGGGCGAGGGACTCCATGCCCTCGACGGCGATCCCCTCGGCGATCTTGCCGAGCAGCTCGCCCAGCTCCGGGTGCTGTTCGGCGAGGGCCGCCGCCTTCTGCCGTACGGAGTCGGTGAGCAGCAGCTCGCGGCAGGGCGGCGCCCACAGGCCGTGCTCGGCCACTTCCAGGGAGCGCTGGTCGGCGACCTTGAAGTAACGGATCTCCTCGACGTCGTCGCCCCAGAACTCGATCCGGAGCGGGTGCTCCTCGGTCGGCGGGAAGACGTCCAGGATGCCGCCGCGCACGGCGAATTCGCCGCGCTTCTCGACCAGCTCCACCCGGGAGTAGGCGGCGGCCGCGAGTCCCTCGACGATCTCGTTCAGGTCGGCCGTCTGCCCGGTCCGCAGAGCCACCGGCTCCAGGTCGCCGAGCCCCTTGACCTGCGGCTGGAGCACGGACCGTACGGGAGCGACGACCACGCGCACCGGTCCTGCGGCCGGGTCGTCCGGCGAGGGGTGGGCGAGGCGGCGCAGCACGGCGAGGCGCCGGCCGACGGTGTCGGAGCGGGGCGAGAGCCGCTCGTGCGGCAGCGTCTCCCAGGAGGGGTAGTCGACGACCGTGTCGGGGTCGAGGAGGCTGCGCAGGGCGGCGGCCAGGTCCTCGGCCTCCCTGCCGGTCGCGGTGACGGCGAGCACCGTACGGCCCGCCTCCCGGGCCAGCGCGGCCACCGCGAAGGGACGCGCGGCCGGCGGGCCGACCAGGTCCACGTGCATGCGGTTGCCGTCGGCCGCGGCCTTCACCGCTTCGGAGAGGGCCGCGTCCTTGACGACGACGTCAAGCAGACCGTGCAGACTCATGGACTTCCATCCCGTGGGTTCATCGGGCAAAACAGGCAACGCGAACAGCCCGACACGTCTCACGGGCCGGGGGATCTCCAGCCTACGACGTGCTACCGACACCCGCGCCCGAAACTCGCTGCGCCGGGGCCGGGCCGAGGCCGCGCCACCGCCGAGGCGGGTGGGAGGAGTGGGGCGGGTGGGACGGTGTGGGACGGGGTACGGGTACGGCCCCGGTCGACATCGGTGCGATGTCGACCGGGGCCGGGGCCGTACCCCGTCTCCGCTAGTCGGTCGCGATCGCGTTCAGGACGTTCATCCGCCCGGCCCGGAACGCCGGCACCAGGGCCGCGAACAGCCCCACGAACGCCGATCCGACGAAGACCGTCACGATCGTCGGCCACGGGATCTCCAGGATCCCGAGGCCCTCCAGGGCGAGCAGCTTCTGCGCAGCCGTGCCCCAGCCCATGCCCAGGCCGAGCCCGAGCAGGGCGCCGAAGAGGGCGATCACCACCGACTCCAGGCGGATCATGCGGCGCAGCTGGCGGCGCGAGAGGCCGATCGCCCGCATCAGGCCGATCTCCCGGGTCCGCTCGACCACCGACAGCGCGAGCGTGTTCACCACACCGAGCACGGCGACGATGATCGCGAGGGCGAGCAGCCCGTACACGATGTTGAGCAGCTGGCCGACCTGGTCCTTCAGGTCCTGCTTGTAGTCGGCCTGGTTCTGCACCTTGTACTGCGGGTAGGCGGCGAGCGAGTCCTTGAGGGCCGCGTACGCCTCGGTCTCCTTGCCGTCCTCGGCCGTGGCGAAGACGATCATGCTCC
Source organism: Streptomyces sp. ISL-36 (assembly GCF_018614205.1). Classification (GTDB taxonomy): domain Bacteria; phylum Actinomycetota; class Actinomycetes; order Streptomycetales; family Streptomycetaceae; genus Streptomyces. Next base: position 6,880 of record NZ_JAGGOS010000115.1, read on the forward strand.
GGGGAACCCTGTCGGCGGGCAGGTACCGCTCGGCGGTCGTGATGCCGGTGTACATGACGCCCTTGTCGACGTTGTTCTCGTCCGACGTGATCGCCGCGACCTTCAGCTTCGCGCTCTCGCCGCCCTTGAAGGCGACGGTCAGCACGTCGCCGACCTTCACGCCGTGCTCGGTGGCGTAGTCGCTGCCGACGGACATCGCGTTCGTGTCGTACGCCTTCGTGAGCGTGCCCGCGGTGGTGTCCCGGCGCAGGTCCTTGGCGTACGTCGGGTCGGCGGCGACCAGGCCCTTCTTCACGGCCTTGCCGTTCGGGTCGGTGATCGTGGCCTCGACCCACTTGTACTCGGTGACGTGGGTCAGGCCCGGTGTCTTCTCCAGGGCCGCCTGCGCCTGCGGCATGATCGGCTGCCCGTTGGTGGACTGGACGATGAAGTCCGCGCCGACCGAGCGGTCCAGCTCCTCGGTGGCCGAGGCGACCATGGACGAGCCCACGACCGACAGGCAGGCGACCAGCGCGAGCCCGATCATCAGGGCGGCGCCGGTGGCTCCCGTACGGCGCGGGTTGCGCAGCGCGTTCCGCTCGGCCATCCGCCCGACCGGGCCGAAGACGCGCAGCACGACGGCGCCCAGGACCCTGACGACCCCGCCGGCAAGAAGCGGTCCGACGACGATGAAGCCGATGAGGGAGAGGACGACGCCGAGGCCGAGCCAGAGGGAGCCGGCGGAGGCCTTCTCGGCCTGGGTCGCGGTCCACAGGGCGGCGACGCCGCCCACGGTGAGGAGCAGCCCGAGCCCGCCCCGTACGAGCCCCGCCCTGCCGTCGGCCGGGGTCCCGGCGTCGCGCAGCGCGGCCATCGGGGAGATCTTCCCGGCCCGGCGGGCCGGGATGTACGCGGCGAGGACGGTGACGACGACGCCGAGGAGGAGGCCGATGGTGGGCGTCGTCCAGCGGACGGTCAAGTCGTCGGTGGACAGCTCCATCCCCATGGAGGACATGAGCTCCATCAGTCCGATCGCGAGTCCGACGCCGGCCGCCACGCCGGCGATCGAGCCGACGACGCCGAGGAACAGCGCCTCGACGAGCACGGAGCGGTTGACCTGCCTGCGGCTCGATCCGATGGCCCGCATGAGGCCGATCTCGCGGGTGCGCTGGGCGACCAGCATGGAGAAGGTGTTGACGATGAGGAAGATGCCGACGAGGAAGGCGATCCCGGCGAAGCCGAGCATCGCGTACTTCATGACGTCGAGGAAGCCCGCGACGTCCTCGCGGCCCGCGTCCGCGACCTCGGCGGCGGTGTGGAGCGTGTACCCGCCGCCGCCGATCGCGGCGGCGATGTTCGCCTTCAGCGTCTCGTCGCTGACGCCCGGCGCGGCGTCGGCCGTGATCTGCGTGAACAGGCCTTCCTTTCCGAGGAGTTCACGCTGCGCGGTGGCGGTGTCGAAGTAGACGACGGTGGCGCCGGGGTTGGTGACCTTGAAGTCGACGATGCCGGAGATCCGGGCCGTGAAGTCACCGGTGACGGCGATGGTGCGCAGTTCGTCGCCGAGCTTCAGCCCGTGCTTCTCGGCGGTGTCGCCGTCAACCATCACCTCGGTGGGGCCGCGCGGTTCGTGACCGGAGACGAGGTCCACCGAACGCAGTTCGTACTTCGACCAGCTGACGGCGATCGTCGGCGCACCACTGGTGGGGCCGACGTTCCTGTCACGGGAGTCGACGACGGTCACGCTCAGCGAGATGACCGAGCCCTGGGCGTCCTTGACGCCCTCGGCGCCGCGCACCCGCTCCACGAGCGAGGCCGGCAGCGTCTCGGGGCGGCCGGTCTGCGGCGTCTCGTCGTCGACCGCCGCGCCCTTGGGGCTCAGGGTCACATCGGAGGCGGTCGAGGCGAAGAGCTTGTCGAAGGTCGTGTTCATGGTGTCCGTGAACACCAGCGTGCCGCTGACGAACGCCACGGACAGCAGGACGGCGACGGCGGAGAGCGCCATGCGGCCCTTGTGGGCGAAGAAGTTGCGCAGCGAGGTCTTGAGGACGGTCATGACGTCCGCTCCGCGCCGTCGAGGTCGGAGCTCTGGGCGTGTCCGGCGGAGAAGAGGAGCATGCGGTCGAGGACGGCTTCGGCGGTGGGCCGGAGCATCTCGTCGACGATCCGTCCGTCCGCGAGGTAGAGGACGCGGTCGGCGTAGGAGGCGGCGACGGGGTCGTGGGTGACCATCACGATGGTCTGGCCGAGCTCGTCCACGGACTGCCGCAGGAAGCCCAACACCTCGGCGCCGGCACGGGAGTCGAGGTTTCCGGTCGGCTCGTCACCGAAGATGATCTCGGGCCGGGCGGCGAGCGCCCGGGCCACGGCGACACGCTGCTGCTGACCGCCGGAGAGCTGGGAGGGCCGGTGCCCCAGGCGGTCGGCGAGGCCGACGGTCGACACGACCCGGTCGAGCCACTGCCGGTCCGCCCTGCGGCCCGCGATGTCCATCGGGAGCGTGATGTTCTCGAGCGCGTTCAGTGTCGGCAGCAGGTTGAACGCCTGGAAGATGAAGCCGATCCGGTCCCGGCGCAGCTGGGTGAGCTTCTTGTCCTTCAGGCCGGTGATCTCGGTCTCGTCGAGGAAGATCTGGCCGCTGGTGACGGTGTCGAGACCGGCGAGGCAGTGCATCAGGGTCGACTTGCCGGAGCCCGAGGGCCCCATGATCGCGGTGAACTGCCCGCGGGCGATGTCCACGTCGACCCGGTCGAGCGCGACGACCCGGGTCTCGCCGCCTCCGTACGCCTTGACGACCTGCCGCGCCCGCGCGGCGACGGCCGTACGCCCTCCAGTGTCCCCGTTCAGGGGGATGGTCACAGCCGAAGTCACGGTATGTCTCCTATGTCGGTGGTGTGTGCGTACGCGTGGTCGCGCTTCAAAGTCTTGGGGAGGCGGGGCGGCGGGTCATGGGTGCCTGCCGCACTCTTCGCCCTGAGGTTTTCCGTAGGACCAAGTTAAGGACGGAGGGGCGCTCCTCTCGTCCTCCGCCGGGACGAACGGCCCCTGCCCTCTATGGGGGAGGACCCCTTAGGGGTTCTCCACCCGCGGGTCGAGTGAGAGGCTGTGGCGACGAATTTAGATGTACGACGCACCGGCCGCGGAAGAGAGGGACGACGGGTGTCCGAGACCACGACGGAGCAGGCCGCGACGCCCGCCGCCGCCCCGCGCGGGCGCGGCCCGGTCGTCGCGGCGCTGATGCTGGGGATGGCGCTCGCCGCGCTGGACGGCACGATCGTGTCGACGGCCGTCCCGCAGATCGTCGGCGATCTCGGCGGGCTCGCCGTCTTCTCCTGGCTCTTCTCCGGCTATCTGCTCGCCGTGACCGTGACCCTGCCGGTGTACGGGAAGCTCTGCGACACCTTCGGCCGCAAACCGGTCCTGATCGCCGGCATCGTCCTCTTCCTCATCGGCTCCCTGTTGTGCGCGGCGGCCTGGAACATGGCCTCGCTGATCGCCTTCCGGATCGTCCAGGGCCTGGGCGGCGGCGCGCTGCAAGGCACGATCCAGACGATCGCGGCGGACCTGTACCCGCTGAAGGAACGCCCGAAGATCCAGGCGAAGCTCTCCTCGGTCTGGGCCACGGCCTCGGTCGCCGGCCCCGCGGCGGGCGGCCTCCTCGCGGGCTACGCGGACTGGCGCTGGATCTTCCTGATCAACCTGCCGGTGGGCCTGGTGGCCCTGTGGCTGGTCGGACGGTTCCTGGTGGAGCCGCAACGCCCCCAGGCGCCGGCGGACAGGGCACCGGCCCGGCCGTCCGTCGACTGGGCCGGCGCGGTGGCCGTCTTCGCGACCGGGGCCCTGCTGCTCACGGCGCTCGTCCAGGGCGGGGTCGCCTGGCCCTGGCTGTCCGCGCCCTCCCTGGGCCTGTTCGGCGGCGCGCTCGCCCTCGGCGGACTGACCGTCCTCATCGAGCGCCGGGCCGCCGAGCCGATCATCCCCGGCTGGATCTGGCGCCGCCGCACGATCGCCGCGGTCAACCTGGCGCTCGGCGCGCTCGGCCTGCTGATGGTCGCCCCGACGGTCTTCCTGCCCACCTACGCCCAGGCCGTCCTCGGGCTCGGCCCGATCGCCGCCGGCTTCGTCCTCTCCGCGATGACCCTGAGCTGGCCGGTCACAGCGGCCCTCTCCAACCGGGTCTACAACCGCATCGGCTTCCGCCTCACCGCCACCGTCGGCATCGTCCTCGCACTCCTCGTCCTGCTCGCCTTCCCCCTGCTGCCCTTCCCCGGCGAGCCCTGGCAGCCGGCGCTCCTCATGCTGCTGCTCGGCGGTGCGCTCGGCTTCTTCCAGCTCCCGCTCATCGTGGGAGTCCAGTCGACCGTCCCGTACCAGGAGCGCGGCACGACGACCGCGTCCGTCCTCTTCTGCCGCCAGGTCGGCCAGAGCGTCGGCGCGGCTCTCTTCGGCGCCGTCGCCAACGGCGTCCTCGCCGCCCACCTCGGCGGCAGCGCCCATCTGGACTCGCTGGCGTACGCCCTGGACCACGCCGACGACGGCCTGCGGCGAGCGGTCGACGCGGCCGTCGACTACGTCTTCCTCGGCGCGGCGGGGGCGGCGGCACTGGCCCTGCTCGTCCTGCTGACGGTCGCCCCGCGACGCTTCCCGGTCCTGAAGGAGGAGGAGCGGGGGGACGCGGAGGGGGCGTAGGGGCGACGGGCGGGGGCGGCGGCCTGGAGGGGCTGTCTGCTAACCCTCCTGGGCTTCGTCCTTCTCGGACTTCGGTTCAGGCTCCGGGTCTGGTTCCGGCTCCGGGTCTGGTTCCGGCGCCGGGTCTGGTTCCGGCGCCGGGTCAGGTTCCGGCGCCGGGTCTGGTTCCGGCGCCGGGTCTGGTTCCGTGTCGGTGTCCGTCTCCGGTTCCGTCTCAGGTTCCGCCTCCGTGTCCGCCTCCGGCTCCGTCTCCGTGTCCGGCTCCGGTGTCGTACGGCCCGTCAGGGTCGCCAGGGCCGTGCGGATATGGCTCATGTGGGCGAGGATCTCGTCGCGGGCCTCCTGGTGCTCCCGCAGTACGCGTTCCGTCTCCCGTTCGATCCGCTCCTGCTGCACCCGCGCCTCGGCCAGGAGCTCCGCGGCCCGGGCCTCGGCGTCCTCCTGGCCGTGGCGGGCCTGTTCCTCCGTCTCCGCGAGCGCGCGACGGGTCTCCGCCAGGCGGGCCTGGGCGTCGGCGATCAGCTCCTCGTGCCGGGACTCCAGCTCCGCCTCCCGGGCCGCCGCCGCTCGTTCGGCCTCCGCCCGTTCGGATGCCTGCTCCTCGCGCTGGGACTCCAGGAGCGCGGCCGCCTTCCGGGCCGTCTCCTCGAACTCCTCCCGCGCCGCGGCCAGCCGCTCCTCCGCCTCCTGGCCGGCGGCGGCCAGCGCCGAGTCGGCCTGCGCGGTGGCCGCCTCCAGGGTCGTGCGGGCGGTCGACTCCGCCTCCGCCCTGAGCCGTTCGGCGTACGCCCGGGCCGCCTCGGCGGCCTCCGATGCCGCCCGCTCCGCCGCGTCCACGAGGGCCTGCGCCTCCGCCTCCGCGGCGCGTACGAGGGACTCGTCCTCCGCCTCGGCGAGTTCGAGGATCCTCCGCGCCCGGTCGCCCAGGGACTCGTACCGCTGCGGCGCCAGCTCGGCGACCGCCTCCCGCAGCCGGGCGGCCTCCGCCTCCATCTCCTCCGCCAGGACGGTCAGCCGCGCGGCCTGCAGACCGGCGGCGTCCCTCTCCCGGAAGAGCGCGGCCAAGTAGCGGTCGACCTGCTCCGGGCGGTACCCGCGGCTCCGTCCGACAGCGAAACTCATCCTGACGCCCCTTCCGTCTTGCCTCAAACGTCAAGGATGCGGCATCAGACAGGACAAAAGGCGCCCGACGTGTCCTCCACATCGGGCGCCTTTGGTCACATATGGACTACAGCGGTCTAGAGCAGTCCGTCCCACATCTGCTCGAGCAGCACCGACCACCAGTTCTCCGGCGACGAGAGCGCCGCCGGGTCCAGCATCGCGAGCTGGGCCTGGAAGTCGACCGTCCAGCGTCCCGCCTGCTCGGGGTTGAGCCCGAACCGCAGCCGCCACATCCGCCCCAGCAGCGCCATGGAGCGCGTGAACTCCGGCAGACCGCTGTTCACGAACTGCGGCGGCACCGGCTGACCGCCCGGACCGGCCTCGACCGGTACGGCGACGATGTGCGCGGTCCCGTACTGGACGCAGATCGCCCGCCCGAAGTCCGAGCCGATCACCAGGTACGAGCCCGCGTCCGAGGCCGGCTGGATCTGCCGCTGCGCCGCGAGCTCGGCGAGCGTCGGAACGACCGGATGGGCCGGCTGCGCCCAGAAGAACGGCCCGAAGTCGGCCGGCAGACCCGCCCACACGAGGGTGAGCGCGACCACCTCCGGAACGCCCTGCCGCGACACGGCCCGCTGGTCGAACCGGCAGATGCCGGGGCCGAAGGCGCCGGCCAGCTCCTGCGCGATCCCCTCCGGGGGGATCGGCGGTGCCGGCTGCACCTGCGGCAGCGGCGCCCGCACCGGCGCAGGGCGCGCCGGACCGTCGGCGACCTGGTGCAACTCACCCTGGTGCGTGAGGAGTTGCCGCATCCCCTGCTGACGGCCCGCGTGGTCCTTGCCGTACGGCGCGATGTTGGTGATCCGCGCCTGCGGCCAGGTCTCCCGGATCATCCGGGCGCAGTAGCCACCGGGCAGCTCACAGGACTCCAGCTCCGTGTGCAGTTCCAGCACCTGCTGCGGCGGCACGTTCATGGCGCGCAGCTCGTGCAGCATCTGCCACTCGGGGTGCGGGGTGCCGGGCGCGGACCGCCGGATGATCTGGGCCTCGGAACCGTCGGGCGCGCGGTAGCGCAGCACGGCCTGGTAGCCGGGGCCGACCGTCGGCTGACCGGCCGGCTGCTGCGGGTAACCGTACGCCGGCGGCGGGGTGTGCGCACCGGGCGGGGTGCCCGGCGCGGACGGCGGCGGCACCGGCGGTGCCGGAGGACCGCCCGGGCCGGGGTGCGCCAGCATCGTCGCCGCGTGGTGCACACC
>NZ_JAGGOS010000116.1 GCF_018614205.1 Streptomyces sp. ISL-36
AGGCCGAACCACACCACGCCGTCCCCCGCGCCCTCCCTGCGGCCGCGGCCGCCGGCCGCCACCCCCGTCGCTCTGCCCGCCTACCGCCGGGCCGCGCGGCCCGAGCCCGAGGGCGGTCCCTCGCTCGTGTCCATGACGCTGCTGGTCACCGCCCCCGCGGTGCTCGCCACCGCGCTTCTGCGCCCCCGCTCCCGCTGACCCCGCCGGAGGAGAACCATGTCGGAATGGCTCGTACTGTCCATCGCGATGGCCGCCGCGTGCGCCGTCGTCCTCACCATCGTCGTCATCAACCACCGGAGAATCCCCGACGACGACGATCCGAGCGAGACCCCCGACGTCATGGAGTACATGACGATGATGATCGGCGTGGTGTACGCGATCGTCCTCGGCCTCGCCATCGCCGGCGTCTGGGAGGCCCGCAGCGCCGCCCAGGAGACCGTGCGTCAGGAGGCCCAGGCGCTGCACGAGATCTCGGCGCGGGTCGAGGTGTATCCGGCCGACGTCCGTGCCCGCATCCGCGCCGACGTCGACGCGTACGTGGCGTACGTGGTGGACGACGAGTGGCGCCACATGTCCGAGCGGGGCGAGCTCAGCGAGGAGGGCACCCGCCTCCTCGAACAGGTGCGCCGCGGGGTGACCGACTACCGGCCGGCCGACGACCACGAGGGACAGGCCTACCAGCCGCTGGTCGACCAGGTGGCGGCGGTCGACGACGCCCGGGGCGCCCGGGGTCAGAGCGCGGGGGCGACGATGCCCGGCGTGGTGTGGTTCGGCCTCGTCATCGGAGCGCTGGTGACCGTCGGACTGATCTTCACCCTGCAGATCCGGCGTACCGGTCGGGAACTGCTGCTCGCGGGCCTGTTCAGCGCGCTCATCGCCTTCCTGCTCTTCCTGATCTGGGACTTCGACGCGCCGTTCGGGCGCGGGATCGCGGCGACGGCCACACCGTTCACCGATCTGTTCCCGCAGATCACGGGGTGAGGACGGGCCCTTCGACGGGCCCTTCGACGGGCGTTGCGCGGCGCGCGCGTGGGCCACTCGGGGGACATCGGTGCCCCATTCGCGCGCCTGGGATCGCGGCTGTGATAGAGGGCTCCTAGCGTTTCGGGCATCGAGGTGCATGTCATGACCTTTGCGGAAAACCCTTCCGCAGCTGCTCCTCGGGGACCCGGAGGATTCACCATGCGCGCGATACGTGCCGCGTCCACTGCCCTGCTGGGGGCGGCCGCCCTCGCCCTGGCCGCTCCTGTCGCCAGTGCGGCGGACGGCGCCCCCGCACCCGCCGCCAAGGCACTCCGAGCCAAGGCGCCGGGCGACTTCGTCGTCTCTCCCTCGCTGGTGGCCCCTGGTGGCCGGGTGACGCTCAGCGCTCCCGGCTGCCGCAGTACGGCGACCGCGTCGGCGGGCATCTTCGACACCGTGACCATCGCCCCGGGCTCCTCGGCCACCGCCCTGGTGGACTTCGACGCCAGACGGGGTGCCGTCTACACGGTCACTTTCAACTGCACCGGCGGCATCACGGACACCGTCAACCTGACCATCAGCGGCACCACCGCGAGCCCGACCGTCAGCTCCACCGTCCTCCCCACCCCGCGGGGTGTACAGGGCGGCCTGGGCGGCTCCGTCGGCGGGATCGAACCGTGGACACTGGCGGCCGGTACCGGACTCGTCCTCGCCGCGACCACGGGAATCGTCTTCGTGGTGCGACGCCGCTCGACCCTCGACCGAGGCCGTCGTCACTGACGGCGGAGACGGCGCCTCCCCCGGCGCCGGCTCCCCCACCCGTATCCCCCACCGATTCCCGCCACCCGCACCCCCCGACCAACGCCCGTCGCCCCCGAGTCCTGGTCGGCCAGGATTCGGGGGCGACGGGCGTGGACGGCCGGGAGGTCCCGCCGGTCAGACGGCGGCGCCGATACGGCGGCGGCGGGCGATGAAGAGACCGCCGCCGAGTGCGGCCGCGGCGACGAGCGAACCGCCGACGGCCATCTCCGTGGAGCTGGGCGCGAGCGAACCGCCGATACCACCCTGCGAGCCCTGACCGGCCAGCACCCGGAACTGCTGGGTGAGAACCCGGTTGCTGTTGTTGCAGTGGACGGTCAGGGTGTGCTGGCCGAGCGTGGCGTTGTTGTGGATGCGGACGACGGCGCTGGAGACGTTGTTGGAGTTCGCGGAGAGGGTGGTCGTCGGGAAAGCGGCGGACGAGACCGTGCCGCCGGAGCAGCCCCTGACGGTGATCGTGAGGGTCGATCCCTGGTGGACCGCGAAGGGGGTGACGGTGACGCTGTTGGAATCGTCGCCTCCCCGCTGGACCACGGACGAGCCGACCGTGACACTGCTGGGACCGTTCGTGGCAGCGGCGAGAGGGGCAGCGAGCCCGACCGCCGCGAACGCGGTGGCGGCCACCGCCAGAGTGCGTGCAGCACGCATGGTTGAACCTCCATTGGAAGACGCCCCAAAGCGGTGCCCCGGGAGATTCGACGAGTACGCCTTCCATGACGAACCATCACCACTGCGGACAGTCATCGCATCTCGGCACTCGTCCACCCCGGTGAGGCGACACGCCGGGCAAAGGGCTGCCGTATCTGACGGAGCCGCAGGTCACAGACTGTCAGGACGCTTATCCGATGATTACTCGTATGGGTCATCGTTCTCGTCACCCGGCCCGCCCTGAGGTACCACTGAGCTCCCGGCACGTACCGGACGGCCGTCGCACGGGCCGGGACGGGCGCGCCACCCGTTCGCCCTTCACTGATCGCCGGTCCGGCCCGCCACCCTTACCGTTCTGACGACGCCACGAAGGGAGAACCATGAGCTCCAAGGACTTCAGCGTCTTCGAGCCGAGAAGACGCCAACCGTGGGGCGTCCTGGCTCTCGTCATGCTGTCCGGCCTGGCGATGATGCGCAATGGAGTCGACGTCGAGCTCGGCCCGCCGCAGCCCGCGGCCGCCGCGGCTCCCGACACGCGGCCCATCGGGGTTCCGCCCGTCGTCACCCCCGGCCTGCAGCCGCTGCCGTTCGCCCCCGCCTCGCGGGTGAAGATCCCGTCCATCAGGGTCGCGGCCCCGATCATGGACGTGGGCCTGGACGCCAACGGCTGGATCGCGGCACCGCCCCCGGAGGACCCCAACCTGGCCGGCTGGTACCAGAACGGCATCGCGCCGGGGCAACGCGGCACCGCCATCATCGTGGGCCATGTCGACAACCAGACGGGGCCGGCGGTCTTCTACGGCCTCGGTTCGCTGGGCAAGGGCCAGCACATCGAGGTGGAGCGGTTCGACGGCCGGGTCGCGGTCTTCGAGATCTACGGCGTCGAGGTCTACTCCAAGAACAACTTCCCCGGCGTCCAGGTCTACGGCGACACCGGGGAGCCCGAACTGCGGGTCATCACCTGCGGCGGCGGCTACTCCCGGGGGCGGGGCTACGACGGCAACGTGGTGGTCTACGCCCGTATGGTCGGCTCGCGCTGAGGATCCGCGCACGAGGAGGGCCCCCGGCGCGCCGCGCGCCGGGGGTCTCGCCGTCCGGGATCAGCGCCGGGGCACGGTGATGCTGTAGCCCGCGTCGAGCAGCTCGGGCAGATAGCGCTTCAGCGCGGCCACGCTCTGGGAGCGGTTGCCGCCCGCGTCGTGCGAGAGGACCACGACACCCGGGGCCGCGCCGTCCAGGACCCGGCGCACGATGCTGTCCGTGCCCGGTTCCGTCCAGTCGAGGGTGTCCACGGTCCAGGCGAGTGGCTCCATGCCCAGTTCGGCGCCGATCTCGAAGGAGTGCCGGTTCCAGGCCCCGAACGGGGCCCGGTACCAGAGGGGCGCCGTTCCCAGGATCCGCTCGACGATGTCGCTGGTGGAGCCGAGTTCGTCCCGGATCCGCGAGGGGCGCAGCTTGGGGATGAGGGGATGGGACCAGGAGTGGTTGCCCACGACGTGTCCGTCGGCCGCCATCTCGCGGACCAGATCCTGGTTCTCGGCCACCATCTCGCCGCAGACGAAGAACATCGCCCGGCAGCCGTGGCGCCGGAGCGTGGCGAGGATCTCCGGGGTGTACCGGGGGTCGGGCCCGTCGTCGAAGGTGAGCACCATCGAGCGGCCGACCCCGGACATCCTCAGGAACGGCCGCTGCCGGACCGGTGGGACCGCCTTGCGGAAGGCCGGGGGCGCGTAGGCGGTCATGGGCTGGAGACGGTACGCGGAGGGCCTGAGCCGGGCGCCGCTCTGGGGGCCCGCCGCCGGGCCGCCGCCCGGGCTGTGGGTGGGGGCCGGCGCGCGCCCCGCCCCGTGACCGGGAGCGGCGCTCTCGGTCGTACCGAAGCGGTCCGCCGCGAAGACTCCGACCGTGGCTGTGACCCCCAGGGCGGCGGCGATGCGCAGCACCGCCCGGCGCCCCGTGGGCATCTGATCCTTTTTCATGACCAATGGCTCGCACGGCCGAAGGCCCCCGCCCCTCACCCACACCGGCCACCTGTCCGAAAACACCCGATGAGCCGATAGCCTCGAAGGGTGACAAGGCAAGAGCCCCATCAGTTCGAGCGCGGCACGGACGGCCCCAAGGTGATCGTGGCCGGGGTCGACGGCTCCGATTCCTCCCTGCGCGCGGCGGCCTACGCGGCGGGGCTCGCCCGCCGGCAGAACGCCCTGCTGGCCCTGGTGTACGTCCAGCCGGTGATCCCGGCGGGTGCGGCGCTGGGCGCGCCGATCGCCGGGACCACGGACGAGATCGCCCGGGGTCTGGTGGCAGAGATCCGCGAGTCGACCGAGCGGGTCCGGGAGATCTGGCAGGTCCGGTGGGAGTTCCACACCTTCCGGGGCGACGCGTACGCCGGTCTGGTCTCGGCGGCGGACGAGCTGAAGGCGGACGCGGTCGTGGTGGGCGCGTCGGAGTCGGCGGGCCACCGGTTCGTCGGCTCGGTCGCCGTCCGTCTGGTCAAGGCGGGCCGCTGGCCGGTCACGGTCGTGCCGTGACCGGCCGTCGCGGGCACCCCGTTCCGGCGCGGCGCGCGCTCGTGTCGTCGCGGCCCTACTCCCCCATCACCAGGCCGTCTGCGGCGGCGCCCCGCTCCAGGACGACGTCACGGATGGTGTCGCGCACGGCGGTGAGCGGTTCGCCCGCCTTGATGGCGGCGTTGAGGTTGACGACCCGGCCACGGCCGGTGTCGAACCACTGCGGGAGGAACTGGGCCGTGGTGACCTCCCAGCGCCCGCCCGGAGTCCGGGGCGGGGCGAAGGTGAAACGGCCCAGGGTGCCCTGGTTGCCGCGGGGGTCGAAGGCGCCCGCGTGGTTGATCATGTCTCCGGCGATCTGGTCGCCCATGCCGTAGATGATCCAGGTGCCGTTGACCTTCTCGTAGGCCTGCGGGACATGCGCGTGGGTGCCGAGGATCAGGTCGATGTCGGGCCGGCCGTCGGTGTGCGAGGCGGTGAGGGACCTGCCGAGGGTGAGCTGGCGGTCGTCGGGGGCGGTCTGCCACTCCGTGCCCCAGTGGACGCTGACCACGACGACTTCCGCGCCGGCCTGCCGGGCGGCCCGGGCGTCGGCGATGATCTTCTGTTCGTCCAGGAGGTTGACCGCCCACGGTTGCCCTTCCGGCAGCGGACGACCGTTGGTGTCGTACGTGTAGGCGAGCTGGGCGACGGTCGCGTCGCCCGCCTTCAGCAGGGTGGGCCCGGCGGCCTCCTCGGCGCTGCGGGCCGATCCGGCATGGCGGACGCCCGCCCTGTCGAGCGCGTCGAGGGTACGGCCAAGCCCGGCCGCACCGTCGTCCAGGGTGTGGTTGGACGCGGTGGAGCAGGAGTCGTACCCCGTCTCCTTGAGCGCGATGGCCACCTCGGGAGGCGACTTGAAGGCGGGGTACCCCGTGTAGGGTCCGCCCTCCTGTCCGTAGACGGTCTCCATGTGACAGATCGCCAGGTCGGCGGCGGAGACGACGCTCTTGACCCCGGAGAGCATGGGGCGGAAGTCGAATCCGTTGCCACCCGCGTCCTCGGCGGCCCGGCGGATGATCGAGTCGTGCGGCAGGACGTCGCCCGAGGCGACGAGGGTGAAGCCGGTCGGGGCGGCGGGGCGGGCGCCGACCGCCGACGGGGCGGCGGGTCGGGTCGGAGCCTTCCGGGGTGGGGCCTCGGGGGCGTCGGCTCCGCCGGCACAGCCGGTCGCCGCCATGAGCAGGGCGGCGCCGAGGGCCACCGCCCCCTGTCTCGTGCGCTGGATCATCAGCCGGCTCCGCGTGATTCATCGGATGAACATCTGTCCAGAGAATTCACGACCGGATATAAGCCGCAGTCAAGAGACAAAGCCGTACAGGGTGTCAAACCCTGCCGAAACGGATGCAGTGCCTCCGCCTGACCGTTCGGCGCACCATTCGCCGCTCGGTGCGACCGCTCGTCGCACACACCTGCGCGTTCCCTGTCCCTCGCCGCCCGTATGCGTTCGTATACGCCCGTGGGACGACGAGCCGGTAGGAGAGGTGTGGAGCATGGCGACCGCGACGGCGACGACCGACGAACGGGCACTGGCGGAGCTGCAGCGTGACCACGGCCCGGCGCTGCTCGGCTTCCTGCTCGGTCTGACCTACGGCGACCAGCAGCGCGCGGAGGACCTGGTCCAGGAGACTCTCGTACGGGCCTGGCTCCACCCGGAGGCGTTCGACGGGCCCTACGCGTCGATGCGGCCCTGGCTCTTCACGGTGGCCCGGCGCCTGGCCATCGACGCCCGCCGCTCCCGGCTCGCGCGCCCCACCGAGATCGGCGACGGGGCGCTCGCCGCCACCGCCGACCCGGCCGACGCCACGGAGTCCGCGGTCGCGGCGCTCGATGTGCGCGCGGCCGTGCGGGAGCTGAGCCCCGAACACCGCGCGGTCCTGGTCCGGCTCTACTTCCACGGCCTGACCGTCAACGAGGCCGCCGCCGATCTCGGCATACCGGCCGGCACCGTCAAGTCCCGCTCCCACTACGCGCTGCGGCAGCTCGGGCGCTGCCTGCCGGACTACCGGCCGGGGCGCAGGGGCGTTGCCCGGCCACGGGCGGCGGCCCCACAATGACCGCGTGACGCTGACTCTCGCCGCCGCGGAAAAGGTACTCGCCGACAACTTCGCCCCCTGGGTGCTCGACCTGGGGCTCTCGGTGGTCTCCCTCGACGGGGCCGGCGGGCCGGAGGCGGTCCTGCGCCTTCCCTGGTCGCAGCGGCTCGCCCGCGAGGGCGGCGGGCTCTGCGGTCAGGCGCTGATGGCCGCCGCCGACACGGCCACGGTGATCGCCGTCGCGGCGGCCCGCGGCGGATTCGTGCCGATGACGACGGTCCAGCAGTCGATCAGCTTCCAGCGTGCCGTGCTCGGCACGGACGTCCTGGTCCGGGCGCGGCTCACCAAGGCGGGGAAGCGGATGGCCTTCGCGGACATCACGATGACGGCCGAGGGCACGGAGGAGACGGCCGCCCACGCGACGGCGGTGTACGCACTGCTGGGCTGAGCCCCACGCCTCCCGGTTCTCCCACCGCTCCCTCCTCCCCCACCTGTACCGATGTGGGCGGGGGAACGTATCCGAAACCACACCGGCGAGTTGAGTAAAGAGCGACCCACGCCCGTCCTTCTCGGTGGAGGCTCGTGGTCGGGGTCGACGACCGACACGTCCGGGAGAAGGTGGGAGCGTTGCTGCCCGAAAGTACGAACGGCACCAGCGGAGGCGGTCTCGCCGTCCCGATGGCCTGGCTGTGTGCCGAGTTCACCGCGGACGATCTGCTGCGCGCGAGCTGTCTGGTCCCGCCCGGCTCCCTCGAGTACCGGGCCGGCAGACAGACGCTGGCGCTCACCATCCATCTCTGCGAGGGTGCGGACGCCTCGTCCGGCACGCGCACCACGGGCCGGCTCGACGAGTGGATGGCACGCACCGCCTACGACCGCCCCTGGCCGCGCTGGGTCCGCGAGCGGCTCGCCGCGCGGGTCCACGCGGGCGAGGAGAGCCCCGACCTGGCCATGGCCCACGAGACGTGGCGGCAGCTGCGTGCGACGCAGGTCCGGGCCGCCGACCTCGGCGGGCTCCCGTCGGCCACGACGGGCCTCCCGGTCGACGAGTCGGCACAGGTGTGGCTCCCGGCGTGGAAGTTGGGCCTCCCCCTCGGCCATCTGGCCCTGCACCTGTACTGACGGCTCCGCGTCCTGGATGCCGGTGTTCATGCCCTGGGCGCCCGTCGGCGGGTGGATGTGGGCGGCGTCGCCCGTGACGAAGACGCGCCCGTCGGCGTACCGGTCGACGATGCGGTGGCTGATCCGGAAGACGGAGGACCAGCGCAGTGCGGAGAGGCGGGTGGGCACCGGCGCCACGCTGTCGACCACGGCCTGGAGATGGGACAGCTCCGGGCCCCGTCCGCCGTCCAGGCCGTGCGCGACGCCGTCGCCCTCCGCCGGCTCCCGGCCGGTGGCGCGCGGGGTGCGTCGAGCGGAGAGGCCGGGCGCGGGCGCCGTCCCACCGACCGGGCGCGGGCGCCGGCCCACCGACCGGGTGCAGGCGCCGGTCCACCGACCGGGTGCAGGCGCCGGTCCACCGACCGGGCCCGGCTCGGGCTCCGTCTCACGGCGTCGTCGGGTGCACCCCGGCCCGGTACTTCGGGATCCGTACCGTCACCTTCATCCCCGCGCCGACCCCGGTCTCGATGACCAGTCCGTGCTCCGCCCCGTACACCTGGCGCAGCCGTTCGTCGACGTTGGACAGGCCGATGCCGGAGCCGGTGGGGCGCTCCCCCAGAAGGATCGCGCGCAGCACGGCCGGGTCCATGCCCACACCGTCGTCCTCGATGGTGACCACCGCCTCCGCCCCCGCGTCGCGGGCCGCGATCGTGACCCGGCAGACGTTCACGCTGTCCTCCAGTCCGTGTTTCACGGCGTTCTCCACCAGCGGCTGGAGGCAGAGGAACGGGAGGGTCACCGGCAGCACCTCGGGCGCGATCTGCAGAGTGACCTTGAGACGGTCGCCGAAGCGGGCTCCCGCGAGCGCCAAGTACTGCTCGATCGATCGCAGTTCGTCGGCGAGCTGGGCGAACTCGCCGTGCCGGCGGAAGGAGTAGCGGGTGAAGTCGGCGAACTCCAGGAGGAGTTCCCGGGCCTGTTCGGGGTCGGTGCGGACGAACGAGGCGATGGCGGCGAGGGAGTTGAAGATGAAGTGCGGCGATATCTGGGCGCGCAGGGCACGGATCTCCGCCTCGACGATCCGGGTCCGCGAGCGGTCCAGCTCGGCCAGTTCCAGCTGTACGGACACCCAGCGGGCGACTTCGGTCGCGGCCCGCACCAGCACCGCCGACTCCCGCGATCCGTAGGCCACCAGCGCGCCGAGGACGCCGTCCTCGCCGGTGAGTGGGGCGATCACCGCCCAGCGCAGCGGGCAGTCGACATCGGCGCAGCCGCTGGGCGCGGACTGGCTGCGGCCGGAGTCGAGGATCTCGGCGACCTGCTCCATGACGTGGTCGCGGTGGTGTCCCTCGCCGGGCCCGTCCCAGGCGAGGACGGCGGAGCTGTCGGTGAGGCAGAGCGCCTCGGTCCCGAGCAGCGGGCGCAGCCGGCGGGCGGCTTTGCGGGCGGTCTCCTCGGTGAGACCGGCGCGCAGCGGCGGGGCGGCGAGCGACGCGGTGTGCAGCGTGTGGAACGTGGCCCGCTCGACGGGGGTGCCGAGGTCGAGGTCGGCGGCCTCGGCCCCGCGGCGGGCGGCGAGCCGCCCCAGGACGAAGCCCGTCACCAGCAGCACGGCACCCACCGCGACCGCGGCCGCGAGCGCGATTCCGGTCATCGGTCGGCTCCTTCCCGCTGGGGGCGGGGCCGGCCGCTGAGCTCCTCCGGCAGGTGCAGCCGGGCCAGCAGCGCGGGGGTTTCGGCCGGGATGTGCCGGGGGGTGGCCAGCGAGACCAGGATCATGGTGAGGAAGCCGAGGGGCACCGACCAGACCGCCGGCCAGGCCATCAGGGTGTGCGGCCAGCCCTCGGCCGGCAGCCCGGCCCGGGTCGCCATCACCGCCGTGAGCGCGCAGCCGCCGCCGAGGAGCAGACCGGCCATGGCGCCGGGCGGGGTGAGGCGCCGCCACCAGATGCCGAGGACGAGCAGCGGACAGAAAGAAGAGGCGGAGACGGCGAAGGCGAGACCGACGGCGTCCGCGACCGGGACCTTGGAGGCGACGATCCCCGCGGTCAGCGGGACGGCGGTGGAGAGCAGGGTCGCCAGCCGGAAGTGGCGTACCCCGCGCGAGGGGAGCACGTCCTGGGTGAGCACCCCGGCGACCGACATCGTCAGTCCGGAGGCGGTGGAGAGGAAGGCGGCGAAGGCCCCGCCCGCGAGCAGCGCGCCCAGCAGATCGCCGAGGACGCCGCCGAGCATCCGGTCCGGCAGGACGAGCACGGCGGCGTCGGCGGCTCCGGTGAGGGCCAGTTCCGGGGCGTAGATCCGGCCGAGCGCGCCGTACACCGGGGGCAGCAGGTAGAAGGCGCCGACCAGCCCGAGGACGACGAGGGTGGTGCGGCGGGCGGCGCGGCCGTGCGGACTGGTGTAGAAGCGCACGGCGACATGGGGCAGCCCCATGGTGCCGAGGAAGGTGGCGAGGATCAGGCCGTACGTCGCGTACAGCTGGTGGCCGTCGCGGTCACCGGCCAGCGGCTGGGACCAGCCGAGGGGATCCGCGCCGGTGGAGGCCTTCCCCCAGCCCCCGGCCGAGGCCACTCCCAGCTGGCTTCGCTCGGGGACGTGTGCCCCTTCGGGGAAGGCGAGTTCCGTGCCGCCCTCGACGCGGTGCGTGCCCGGGGCGAGGGTGAGGGTCCGCGCCTCGTACGAGGCGGTGTCGACCCGGCCGGTGACGGTGAGCGTGAGCGGGGTCTCGACCTCGATCCTTACGGTGTCGGCGACGCGGACGACGGTGTGCTCGCGGAAGACGGCGGGGGCGTCGAAGCGGACGCGGGGCGCGTCGTCGCCGGACCAGGCGGCGACGAGGAAGAGGGCGGGCACGAGCAGGGCGGTGAGCTTCAGCCAGTACTGGAAGGCCTGGACGAAGGTGATGCTGCGCATGCCGCCCGCGGCGACGATGCCGGTGACGACGACGGCGACGAGCAGTCCGCCGACCCAGTCGGGGGCTCCGGTGAGGATCTCCAGGGTGAGCCCCGCGCCCTGGAGCTGGGGGAGGAGGTAGAGCCAGCCGATGCCGACGACGAAGAGGCTGGCGAGCCGGCGGGCGGGCGGTGATTCGAGCCGGGCCTCGGCGAAGTCGGAGAGGGTGTACGCGCCCGAGCGGCGCAGCGGGGCGGCGACCAGGACGAGGAGGACCAGGTAGCCGGCGGTGTAGCCGACGGGGTACCAGAGCATGTCCGGGCCCTGGACGAGGACGAGTCCCGCGATGCCGAGGAAGGAGGCGGCGGAGAGGTATTCGCCGCTGATGGCGGCGGCGTTGAGGCCGGGGCGCACGGTGCGGGAGGCGACGTAGAAGTCGGAGGTGGTCCGGGATATGCGCAGGCCGAGGGCGCCGATGAGCACGGTGGCCAGGACGACGGCGGTGACGGCGGCCACCGCGTAGGTGTGGTTCACGTCCGGTCCCCCGCGGTCAGCGGCCGTCGACGAGGCCGGTGAAGTCGCTCTCGTTGCGTTCGGCGCGGCGCACGTACCAGCGGGCGATGGCCCAGATGACGGGGTACACGCCGACGCCCAGCGCCGCCCAGACGACGGCCTCGGGCGCGGGCAGCGCGAGGACCAGGGGCAGGGGGCCGACGAGCAGGGCGAGCGCGCCGAGGGCGGTCAGGGCGGCCCGCAGTTGGCTCCGCATGAGGGAGCGGACGTAGGTGTGACCGAGGGTGGTCTGCTCGCTGATCTCGGAGCGCGCGGGGGGATGGCCGGGCCGCCGCTGTCCCGCCCGCGGCGCCGGCGGCAGTCCGGTGGAGCTGTCGCGGAGCGCGGAAGCGCGCGTGACGGTCTCGCGCCGGGGCCGGCGCGGCGGTGGTTGCTCGGACGTCGGGGTCCGCTCCGGCATCTGTCGACCTCGCAGGGCTGTGGAGTCACCGGAGTGTACGCAGCGGTACGGGCGCGGGGGTAGGGCCTGCGGACCGGGGCCGGGGGCGGCGGCTTCCGGGCCGGGGCAAGGGGCCGGGGGCGGCGGCTTGCGGGCCGGGGCAAGGG
>NZ_JAGGOS010000117.1 GCF_018614205.1 Streptomyces sp. ISL-36
TCGCCACCGTCCTCGCCGTCACCGCGACGACCGGCCACCGCGAGGTCGCCCCGCTCCCGGCGGCCGCGGGAGGCGTCCTGGCCGCGACCGTGTGCGTGCTCACGGGCACGGCGGTCGGGGCCCTGACCAGCCGGCCGCTGATCAGGGGCCGCGGCTGGTCCCTCACGGCCCTCCTCCTCGGCTCGCTCCTCGCCCTGGTGACGACCGGTTCCCCGGCCGCCTCCGCCGTATCGGGCCTGGTCAGCGGCGCGCACACGGGCGTAGTCCCGTACCCGTGGACCGCCTCTGCGGGGGCTCTGGCGCTGACGACGGCGGCCGTGGCCCTGGCGTGCCGGGCCACGGCCTGGCGTGAGTGAGTACGCTCGAAGACATGACCGAGGACACCTCGTACTGCGAGCCCGTGACCGTCCGGCCGGATCCCGTCGAGCCCGCCGAGCAGGGTCCCGCCGAGGGCCCCTTCGCGGCCTGCGTCCTGTGCCAGAAGCCGACCGAGTACCCCGAGTCGACCAAGGGCATCACGCTCTGCCCGGTCTGCGAATGGCAGGAGGCGCAGCGCACGGCCTGCTCGGGGTAGCCGGTCACCGACCACCGGCGCCACCGACCACCGGCGCCACCGACCGCCGGTGCCACCGACCCCCAGTGCTACTGGTAGGCGGGCACGGCCGATTCGCTCAACCGTCAGAGCTGGGGCCGGTCATCAGCTCCGACACCTTCACGAAGCGGTACCCCTTCGCCCGTAGCTCGGGCACGATGCGGCGGATCGCCTGCTCGGTCACGGGGGCGGCGCTGCGGGTGCAGTGCATGACCACGAGTGAGCCGGGCTTCACACCGTCGATGACCTGCTGGGCGACGGCCTCGCCGTCCTTCGCGAAGGCGTCGCCGCTGACGACGTCCCACTGCACCGCCGTCACCTTCGCGGGCGCCAGTGCGCGCAGCGCCTCGTCGTCGTAACAGCCGCCGGGGAACCGGAAGTACGGCACGACATTGCGCGCCCCGGCCTTGCGGAACGCGTCGAAGGCCCGCCGTACGTCGGCGGCCATGTCCGCCTTCTCCACCGTCGGCAGCCCGTAGCAGGGGGAGGCGAAGGCGTAGTGGCTGTAGGAGTGGTTGGCGATCTCGAAGCGGGGATCGGTGCCGATGGACCGGGCCTGGTCGGGATACTCCTCGGCCCAGCGGCCCGTCATGAAGACCGTCGAGTCGACCTTGAGCCGCCGCAGCGTCTCGATCAGCTGCGGATTGTCGAAGCGCTCCCCGCCCGCGGCCCGGGGGCCCTGGTCCGCCGTCATGTCGGCGTCGAAGGTGAGCGCGACGACCTTCTCGGCGCCCTGCGGACCCTGCCGACCCTGCGCACGGCGCATGTAGACCGGGGTCAGGCCCCCGGGACCCGGCGCCATGGTGGGCGGAGCCTTGCGCACGGTCGCCGGCCCTGGCGCGGCGCCGGCGCTGGGGTCCGCGGCGGGCGTGCGGCTGATGGTCGGGGTGCCCGGGCCGGCGCTCGGGCTCGTATGGCGTTCGGGGGCGGCGATGTCGGCCGCACCCCCGCCGCAGCCGACGAGGACGGCGCCCATCAGAGCAAGCGCCGCCATCTTTCGTACAGAAATGGTCACGATCGGAAGTTATCCGATCGTTCCGCTTAACGCTCCCGACTCGACAGCAGCAGGGCGCGAGTCCACGCGGTGAGCTGACGCACCATCGCCTGGGCGTGCGGGGCACGGTCGCGACGGAACGGGAGAACGAGCAGCGCCGGCACGAACGCCAGCGTCACGACGAGCAGCGGCAGGGTCGCCACCAGGACGATGAGGGCGCGCTGCGCCCAGCGGAGAGTACGCATGATCAGAGAGAGGCCTTCCGGGCTCGGTGGGTGAGGTGAACGGGCGACTTCACCCTGGGCCGGATCAGGTACGTTGCGACAGCCGCAACCTGTTGCCGACGCGGCGTCAATGTCACCGGGGGGAGCGCCATGACGGAAGTGGCCCGCGCACAGGGGAAGTCGTCGCAGATCGAGCGTGGCGAGGTGCCCGAAGTTGCGGCGCTCGGCAACGTGTTGAGGAGCCTGTTCAACAGGCTGGGCATCAGCCAGAACCAGTACGCGCACCGGGTGCACCTCGACAAGTCCGCCGTCTCCCGCTACCTCGGCGGTCAGCGGCTCGCTCCCCAGGAGTTCCTCGACAGGCTGATCGCCGAGGTCGAGGACCACCTCGGCGCCCCGCTCCAGCTGGAGGCGAAGGAGGCGATCCGCAACCAGCGTCTGGAAGCGCTGCGCGTCTGCAACCCGGCCGAGTTCGAACTGGAGAACCTCCGAGGAGAGCTGGCCCGCTCGCGCCGCGAGACCGACCGCGCCCACCGCAACATCGAGGCGCTGCACGCCCTGCTGGAGAAGAAGGAGTCCGAGGTACGCCACGCCGCTGACGACCTCACCCGGCTGCGCCTGGACTGGGGATCCTCGCAGCAGGGACTCCTGCGGGAGATCGAACAGCTGAAGAAGGACCTCCAGGACGCGGAACGCCTCCGCGCGGACGCGGAACGGCACAGCGAGGACCTGCGGGAGCACGTCCTGCGCCTGGAGGAGGAGCTGTCCCGGACCCGGCCGGCCACGGCGACGGGGGAGCTGCCGCTGGAGGCGTTCAAGGGCCAGCTGACGCGCATGTGGGAGGACGAGAGCTTCCCGGAGGCGGCCAGGGACCTGACGGAGGCGGCGTGGTCCAGGCCGCTGGACGAGGTCGTCGAACTGCTGCACTGGCTCAAGGAGCACAGCCCCGGCTCGGGGACGCCCGAGGCGCTCATCAGTGATGTGGGCCGGCTCCGTCCGGTGGAGGACCTGCTGACGTTCGCGCCGGAGGCGAGTCGGTTCCACATCGCCCAGCGCGAAGGGGGAATGGCGAGGAGTCCCTTCCTGGAGACGTGGGTCACCGTCGTCGCCTCACGCGTGACCGAACGCAACGCGGCGGTCTTCTACCAGGGAATGAACGAACCGGACGCTCCGCTGTTCGACGTCGGTGACCGCGTGCTCGCGCTGGCGGTGAGCCATGCCGCCACGGCGGCCGAGGCGGCCCGTCTGATCGGAAGCGCAGTCGCCGGTGCGCGCCCCATCGCACCGCTCTCCGCCACCGCCCGTGCGGTGGCCAGGCGCCTGAGGACGGACGAGCCCTTCCCCTTCCTCGTGGTCCTCGGACTCCTGGACGCAGGACTGGCCGGCCCAGCCCGACGCGTTCTCATGTACCTGACGTCCGCCGGTGTGCTGCCGCGACCGGACGAAGAGGACCGGCAATTCCACGCGGGCCTCGCAGGGCTGGACGCCGCGGCCCTCGACACGCTGTTCGCCTTCGTCGCCGCGTCCGGCGACGCCAGGCTGACGGGACGCTTCGCGGACCGCCTGCACCGGGGCGGGGGCGCCGAATCCGGGCTCCTCGACCAGCTCCTGCGGGAGGTGGCGTCGCGCTCCGGTCTGGAGGGCCTCCACGGAGAGACCGTGACCGGGCGGCCGTACATCTCCGACGGCCTCAGGCACCACATCAGGAGACGGCACGGCTCAGCCCGCCAGTAGCCGCTTGCGGCACTCCGCCACGTCGAAGTCACCCTCCGGGTACTGCGGATCCAGCGCCTGAAGATGCTCCAGAAGGAGCGTGCTGATCGCCCAGTTGCGGTACCACTTGCGGTCCGCCGGGACCACGTACCAGGGCGCCTCGTCGGCCGAGCAGCGTTCGAGGGCGATCTCGTACGCCTGCTGGTACGCGGGCCACAGCTTCCGCTCCTCGATGTCGCCCGGGTCGAACTTCCAGTGCTTCTCCGGGTTGTCGAGCCGCTCCAGGAGACGGTCCCGCTGCTCCTCGTACGAGAGGTGCAGGAAGACCTTGACGATCGTCACGCCGTCGTCCGCGAGGGACTCCTCGAAGCGGTTGATCTGGCCGTAGCGCCGGCCGAGGTCGCGGTGCGGGACCAGTTCCCTGACCCGGGCGACGAGCACGTCCTCGTAGTGCGAGCGGTCGAAGATGCCGATCTCGCCCGGCACCGGCAGCGCCCGGTTGATCCGCCAGAGGAAGGGGTGGCTCCGCTCCTGCGCCGTCGGTGCCTTGAAGGCACGGACCCGGCAGCCGGCGGGGTTGAAGAGGCCGATCACATGCTTGACGGTGCCGCCCTTGCCGCTGGTGTCCATGCCCTGGAGGATCAGCAGCAGCCGGCGGCGGTCGCCGGCCGTGCTCGCCGCGTACAGCCGCTCCTGCAGCTCGGCGAGGCGCGGGGCCAGCCCGCTCATGGCCTCGATCCCGGCCGCCTTGTCGGCGGGGCCGGCCGGGATGCGGGAGGTGCTGTACGAGGAGAGGTCGACGGGCTCGCCGACGGGCACGCGCAGCAGGTCACGCAGGGCCGCGGGCGGCTCCGGAACCGGCTTCCTCGTCCTGGTGCTCGATGTGCCGTCCTCGCCCGTGCTCCGGTCCGTGCTCCGGTCCTTGGTCCGGTCCTTGGTCCGGTCCTTGTCCTCGTCCTTGTCCCTGCCCCTGGCCTTGTCCTTCTTGGTCACCGCGCGCCCCTTCCCGTCCGTCCCGGACCTCCTTTCGATCCTGCGACGGAACCTCCGGGTCCGCGACCGAGGGCGCCCGGCCCGTGTGGTGGAAGAGCAGGTTCAGCAGGAAGGCCGCGAGCGCCGCGCTGGTGATGCCGCTGCCCAGGATGATCCGCGACCAGGCAGGGAAGCCGTCGTAGATTCCGTCCGCGACCTCCGGGAGCAGTCCCACGCCGAGCGCGATCGCCGCGATCGTCAGGTTGTGGCCCCGGTCCAGATCGACCCGCCGCAGCGTGTTGACGCCGACCATCGTGACCGTGGCGAACAGGACCAGGCCCGCGGCTCCCACCACCGGCCCCGGCAGGGCGGCGACCAGGGCGCCCAGGCGGGGGACCAGGCCGAGCGCGACGAGGATGCCGCCCGCGACGGCGGTGACGTACCGGCTGGCGACCTTCGTGATGCCGATCAGGCCCACGTTCTGGGTGAAGACCGTGTCCATGAAGGAGTTCATCGCACCGCCGAGGACGCCCGAGACGCCGTCGGCGGCCAGGCCCCGGGCCAGGTCCTTGTCGGTGACCGGTCGGCCGGTGGCCTCGCCGACGGCGAGCATCGAGGCAGTCGACTCGGTGAAGATCACCAGCATCACCACGCACATCGCGATGACGGCGGTCGGCGGGAACTGCGGCGCCCCGAAGTGGAACGGCGCGGCCAGGCCCAGCCAGTCGGTCCCGGACACCCCCGAGAAGTCCGTCAGCCCCATCGGTACGGCGGCCAGCGTGCCGAGCACCAACGCCAGGAGGATCCCGATCTGACCGAGGAACCCGCGGGTGAAGCGGGCGAACAGCACGAGGAAGACCAGGACCCCGGCCGCCAGCGCCAGGCGCTCGCCGGACGCGTGGTCGGCCGCCTCCGGGTCGTTGCCCGTGATCAGCCCGGCCGCCACCCCGATCAGCGAAAGACCGACGACCGTGATGACCGTGCCGCTCACCAGCGGCGGGAAGAACCGCACCAGGCGCGCGAACGGCACCGCCACCAGCAGACCGAAGAGCCCGGCGGCGAGCATGGAGCCGTACACCGCCTGCAGGCCGTACTCCTGCTCGACGAGGATCATCGGGGTCACGCCCGCGAAGGTCGCGCCCGTGACGATCGGCAGGCGGACACCGAGGATCCTCCCCACGCCGAGGCTCTGGACGAGCGTCACCAGACCGGCCACCAGCAGGTCGGCGTTGATGAGCAGTGCGATCGTCGCCGGATCCAGACCGGCCGCACCACCGAAGACCAGCGGAACGGTGACGCAGCCGGTGTACATGATGAGGACGTGCTGCGCCCCGAGGGCCGCGAGCCGTCCGAACGCGGGACGTCGGTCGACAGGATGGATGCTGGTCATGCGCGCGGGTCCTCCGAGGGCGTACGTGCGTGCGGCGGACCTGCATTGACGCAAGAGATCGTTTTCGGCGGGTTGCCGATCCGTTACGGGCCTACGTCAGCACCACGGGCCGGTCACCGCGAACGTGGTCCCCGGCGTGTAGCAGTTGACGTACATGGTCTGCCCGTCGGGCGAGAACGTGACGCCGGCGAACTCGCCCCATTCGGGGGCGTCGGGCGTGCCGATGTTCTGCGCGCCCCGCGCCACCGCGTACACCTCGCCCTTCCGGCTGAGTCCGTAGACGTGCTGCGCGCCGTCGCCGTCCTCGCAGACCATCAGGCCGCCGCTGGGCGCGAGGCAGATGTTGTCCGGCGACTCGCCCGGCAGCTGGATGTCGGTGCTCGGGCCGAAGACGACGACGAGCGTGAGCCGGCGGCGGTGCGGCTCGTACTTCCAGACCTGGCCGAAGTGGGTGCCGGCGGAGCCGTCCTTGGCGCGGGCGAAGCTGGAGACGAAGTAGACCGCGCGGCCGCCCCAGTAGCAGCCCTCCAGCTTCTGCGCGTGCGTGATGCCCTTCGGCCCGAAGTCCTGAAGCCTGATGGGGGTCTCGGCCGCCTGCGGGTCCGGTACGGGCACCCACTCGACGCCGTCGAAGCTCGCGCCGGTCTCCTGGATCACGGAGAGGTCGGGCACGCCCGGCACCCGCATGGCCTCCAGGGCGCCGCCCGCGCGCAGCGAACCGTGTCCGCCCAGCGGCTTGTGGGGGAGGAAGCGGTAGAAGAGCCCGAAGGGCTTCTCGAAGGCGTCCTCCGTCTCGTACACGATCCCGCTGTGCGGGTCGATGGCGATGGCCTCGTGCTGGAAGCGCCCCATGGCGGTGAGCGGTACCGCCCCGGTGCGGTGCGGGTCGGCGCCGTCCACCTCGAAGATGAAGCCGTGGTCCTTGGTGTAGCCGTTGGTGCCGGCCCTGTCCTCGGTCTCCTCGCACGTGAGCCAGGTGCCCCAGGGGGTCGGTCCGCCCGCGCAGTTGACGGCGGTGCCCGCGATGGCGACGCGCTCGCCGAGGACGTTGTTGCGGCCGTCGAGTTCGAGCGCCGTACAGCCGCCCTTGGCGGCGGGGTCGTACGTCAGTCCCTCGACGGTCGGCACGCCGATCTTGCCGGTGACCCGGTTCTCGTGGTTGCGGACCAGGTGCACCCGGCCGCGGCGCCCGGCGAAGGCGCCCATGCCGTCGTGGTTGCTGGGGACCAGGCCCTCGCCGGAGCGGAGCGGGTCGCCCTGGCGGGAGAGGACCTTGTAGCGGAAGCCCGCGGGGAGGTCGAGGAGCCCGGCGGGGTCGGCGACGAGCGGTCCGTAACCGGCGCCGCCGCTCGCGGCGGCACTACCGGCGAAGAGTTCGGAGAAGGCGCCCGCGAAGGCGATCCCGGCGACGGACGCGCCGGTGCGGGAGAGGATCTGACGTCGTGTTGCGGACATGAGGCAACAGCCCACTTCCTGTTGGCGGACAGGGGTGTGACCGAAATACGTGACGTGGACGTGTCACGTATGACGTGTGGCCCGCATGTGTATCACGCGATGTGGTGACACGTGAACCATGCGGGCCACAACGGTCTTATATGACGAACAGTCAGGCCAGTTCGGCGGTGAGCGTGATCGTCGTGCCTGTGAGCGCCTGGCTCACCGGGCAGTTCTTCTTGGCGTCCTCGGCGAGCGCCTGGAACTCGTCCGCGTCCAGGCCGGGGACCTCGCCGCGGACGGTGATGTGGCTGCCCGTGATGCCCTCGCCGGGCACGAAGGTGACGGCGGCCTTGGTCTCCAGGCGGGTCGGCGGGTTGCCGGCCTTGGCCAGGATGTTGGAGAACGCCATCGAGAAGCAGGAGGAGTGCGCGGCGGCGATCAGCTCTTCGGGGCTGGTCCTGCCGTTCGGCTCCTCGGTGCGCGCGGGCCAGGACACCGGGTAGGTGCCGATGCCGGAGGAGTCGAGGGTGACCTCGCCGTTGCCCTTGAGGAGGTCACCCTCCCAGACGGTGTGGGCGTGACGCGTGGCGGCCATGGTGAATCCCTTTCGATCGGGTATGGCCCCAACCTACTGCTCGACCAGACCCTTTGCGTCGCGAGCCAGCGCGGTGAGCCGGGAGATCGCCCGGAAGTACTTCTTCCGGTACCCGCCCTTCAGCATCTCTTCACTGAACAGCCGGTCGAAGGGGAGGCCGGAGGCCAGCACCGGGACCTCCCGGTCGTACAGACGGTCGGCGAGGACGACGAGCCGCAGCGCGGTCGACTGGTCCGGGACCGGGCGCACGTCGGTGAGGCAGACCGCGGTCAGTCCGTCGGTGAGCGCGCCGTACCGGCTGGGGTGGACCCTGGCCAGGTGGTCGAGCAGGTGCGGGAAGTCGTCGAGGGAGGCGCCCGGGGTCGCGTACGCGGCCTTCGTCACCTGTTCGTCGGAGAACGGGGCGGGCGCTTCGGGCAGTCCCCGGTGGCGGTAGTCCTCGCCGTCGATCCGCAGCGGGCGGAAGTGGGCGGACAGCCCCTGGATCTCCCGCAGGAAGTCGGCGGCGGCGAAGCGGCCCTCGCCGAGCTTGCCCGGCAGCGTGTTGGAGGTGGCGGCCAGCGCGACACCCTCCTCGACGAGCCTGCTGAGCAGGGAGGAGACGAGGACGGTGTCGCCCGGGTCGTCCAGCTCGAATTCGTCGATGCAGAGCAGCCGGTGCCCGCTGAGGGTCTTCACGGTCTGCTGGAAGCCGAGCGCGCCGACGAGGTTGGTCAGCTCCACGAAGGTACCGAAGGCCTTGAGGGCCGGCTCGGCGGGCGTGGCGTGCCAGAGGGAGGCGAGCAGGTGGGTCTTGCCGACGCCGTAGCCGCCGTCCAGGTAGACACCGCGCGGGCCGGTGGGCGCGGCCGGCTTCCGGGCGAACCAGCGGCGCTTGCCGGAGCCGGTGGCGTGGGCGCCGCCCAGCCCCTCGGCGAAGCCGCCGAGGATCTTGACGGCGTCGATCTGGCTCGGCTGGTTCGGGTCCGGTATGTACGTGTCGAAACGTACGGAGTCGAAGCGTGGTGGCGGCACCATCTCCGCGACGAGCCGGTCCGCGGGGACATGCGGCTCCCGGGCGCAGAGGGACACCGGGGCGGCTCCGACGGAGTCCGCTTCGGTTATGGCGCGCGAGGCGCGAGGGGCGTGGGAGGCACGGGTCGACACAGTTCCCCACTGTAAGCGCCGTGTCAGACTGCGAGGATGCGACGCCTGCTCCCTGTGACGGACATGACAGCCGACGACCCCACCGCCGGGGACCGCGAGTGGTCCCTCGACGAGCTGGCCGACGCCTACGCGTACCCGGCCCTGCCTCCGGGCGGGGTCTGGCTGCGGGCCAACATGGTCTCCTCCCTCGACGGCGCCGGACAGCACGACGGCCGCTCCCAGCCGCTCTCCTCCGACACCGACATGCGGATCTTCGGCACGCTTCGCGGCTTGGCCGACGTGGTCGTCGTCGGCGCCGAGACGGTACGTCTGGAGGGGTACCGCCCCGCCCGCGCCCGCGAGGCCTTCGCCGCGCGGCGGGAGGCCGCCGGGCAGGGTCCCGCGCCGGCGATCGCCGTGGTGAGCGCCTCGCTGCAGCTGGACTTCTCACTGCCCCTGTTCACGAGTCCGCTGGTCCCCACCCTGATCCTGACCGGAGCCGCGGCGTCCGCCGAGCGGGTGATGGCGGCCGAGAAGGCGGGCGCCGAGGTGGTGATCGCGGGCGACGGGCCCGGGGTGGACCCGGCCCGGGCCGTGGCGGCGCTCGCGCAGCGGGGCATGCGGCGGCAGCTGACCGAGGGCGGCCCCCGGCTGCTCGGTCAGTTCGTGGCCGCCGGAGTGCTCGACGAGCTGTGTCTGACGGTCTCGCCCACGATGACGGCGGGCACCGCCCAGCGGATCGCGGGAGGCCCCTCGGTGGCCGTCCCGAAGCGGTTCTCCGTGACGTCGGTGCTGGAGGAGGCCGGGTTCCTTTTCACCCGCTACGGTCGGATCTGACACGAGGCGGAATTTGCCGTTCCGCTTAGCTTCCGCTGGGCACACTTACCCTGCAGTCCCCGTCCGGGCACGGGGAAGGATGGTTTCCGCAGAAGGGCTCCTGAGGTGTTCACAAGCGTTTTGATGATCGAGAAGCCCCTGACGTCCGTCGACGTGGAATTCGTCACCACCCTGCACGGCGACGAGGGCGTGTCCTTCATCGTGCTGATGCAGCCGCGTGGTGACCAGGCCGATGTACTGCTGCGTGCCATCGACGACGTCGCCATGGGCGAACTCAAGGAAGCCGCCCGCGAGGGCGAGGAACCGGAGGGGAAGGCGGCGCGGATCCCCGCGGAGCAGGCCCTGGAGCACTCGCTCCAGGCCCTGCGCGATGCCGGCTGCGAAGCGGTCGGACAGGTGGTCGAGGACCACCCCCTGAACAAGATGAAGGCCGTGGTCGAGGAGTCGGACGCCGACGAGGTGATCGTGCTGACGGCTCCGCACTATGTGGAGGAGTTCTTCCACCGCGACTGGGCGTCGCGGGCGCGCCACAAGGTGGGCGTACCGGTCCTGAAGCTCTTCGCGCACAGCATCGAGTAGCACGGCGGCGTGGGCCGCCCGGGGCACGGCGCCCGGGGCGGCCCACGCGAGCTACTAGGCTGGGGGCGTCCAGTGCCGGGGCCTCCGGTACGACGCACACGACGCACCGGCGTCCACGCAGCACCGACGTACACGACGTACACGACGCACCCGGGGAGAACCTCGCATGGCACCCGCCATCCCTGCCGCCGCTGTCCCTGCCGCCATGGAACGGCCGCACTTCATCGGCATCGGCGGTGCCGGGATGTCTGGCATCGCGAAGATCCTCGCCCAGCGCGGGGCGAAGGTGGCCGGAAGCGACGCGAAGGACTCCGCGACCGCGCAGGCCCTGCGCGCGCTCGGCGCCACCGTGCACATCGGACACGCCGCCCACCACCTGGCCGACGACGCCACCGCCGTGGTCGTCTCCAGCGCCATCCGCGCCGACAACCCGGAGCTGGCCCGCGCCGCGGAGCTCTCCATCCCGGTCGTCCACCGCTCCGACGCGCTCGCCTCCCTCATGGACGGGCTGCGCGCGATCGCGGTCGCCGGTACGCACGGCAAGACCACGACCACCTCCATGCTGGCCGTCGCGCTCACCGAGCTCGGCCTCGACCCCTCGTACGCCATCGGCGGAGACCTCGCGGGCCCCGGCACCAACGCCCATCACGGCGAGGGCCAGGTCTTCGTCGCCGAGGCGGACGAAAGCGACCGCAGCTTCCAGAAGTACGACCCCGAGGTCGCGATCGTCCTCAACGTCGAGCTGGACCACCACGCGAACTACGCGTCGATGGACGAGATCTACGAGTCCTTCCAGGCCTTCGTCGCCAAGATCCGCCCCGGTGGCACCCTCGTCGTCGGCGAGCACTCCGGCGCCCGCGAGCTCGCCGCCCGAGTCGCCGGCCGCGCCGACCTCACCGTGATCACCGTCGGCGAGACCGAGGGCTCCGACGCGTGGATCCGCTCGATCACCCCGCACGGCATGACCAGCGCGGTCACGGTCGTCCTCGACGGCGTCGAGCACACCTTCACCGTCTCGGTCCCCGGCCGCCACTACGCCCACAACGCCGCCGCGGCCCTCGCCGCCGGCGCCCGCGTGGGCATCGACCCGGCGGCACTGGCCCAGGCCCTCACCGCGTACACCGGCGTCGGCCGCCGCCTCCAGCTCAAGGGCGAGGCCGCGGGCGTCCAGGTCATCGACTCGTACGCCCACCACCCCACCGAGATGACCGCCGACCTGGAGGCCATGCGCGGCGCCGCTGCGGGCACCTCCCATGCCGAAGGCCACGGGGCAGGCTCGCGCCTGCTGGTCGTGTTCCAGCCGCACCTCTTCTCCCGTACCCAGGAGCTGGGCAAGGAGATGGGCGACGCCCTGGCCCTCGCCGACGCCTCGGTCGTCCTCGACATCTACCCGGCCCGCGAGGACCCGATCCCCGGCATCACGAGCGACCTGATCATCACGGCGGCCCGCGCGGCCGGCGCCGACGTGACGGCCGTCCACGACAAGGGAGCCGTCCCGGACGTGATCGCGGGAATGGCCAAGCCCGGCGATCTCGTTCTCACGATGGGCGCGGGCGACGTCACGGACCTCGGCCCGCAGATCCTCGCCCACCTGTCGAAGTAGAGGGAGTGAGCCGATGTCGTACGACGTCGAGAAGCCGGACGAGCAGTGGCGCGCGGAGCTGACCCCGGCGGAGTACCAGGTGCTGCGCCAGGCGGGCACGGAGCCGGCCTTCCGGGGTGAGTACACCGACACCACGACCAAGGGCGTCTACTCCTGCCGGGCGTGCGGCGCGGAGCTCTTCACCTCGACGGAGAAGTTCGAGTCGCACTGCGGCTGGCCGTCCTTCTACGACCCCAAGGACTCCGAGGCCGTCGAACTGATCGAGGACCGGTCCCACGGCATGGTCCGCACCGAGGTCCGCTGCGCGCGCTGCGGCTCGCACCTCGGCCATGTCTTCGAGGGCGAGGGCTACCCGACCCCGACGGACCAGCGGTACTGCATCAACTCGATCTCGCTGCGCCTGACGCCCGAGTCGCGGTAGCGGCCGGCCGGCCTGCGCCAACGAAGTGGCGTTGAGCCGCAGATCGCGACCCCCTCCGGTTGGCTGCCGCTGCCCGTGTGCACAGGGCCGTGGAACTCCCCACCGCTGATCTCGGTGTGGACCGAGTGTGCGCGGTCAGCCGGAGCCGGATGCCGTGGCTTGCCTCATGGCCCCGACGGCCGGAAGATCGATGAGCGATCGATTCCGGGGAGGGAAAATGATCAAGGGAGGCAACGCCTTCGTTCCGACGGTGCCGTTGCGGATCGCCGTGCGGAACGGGGTGGATGCCACGGCGCTGCTGCTGACGGAGCACGGCCGCGTCCGGGGGGACGGCGACATCGTGTTCCACGGCGCGCCGGTCCATCCGTCCGGCGCCGTACGGCTGCTCGGCACCGAGGGCGGCACGGTGTGGCTGGAGGCCGGCCTCACCGCGATCGAGGCGGACATCGCCCGCGTCCTCGTGGTCGGATCGACGGAGAGCGGCGCGATGCGGGACGTGCACGGGCTGTCCGTGGAAGCCTTCGCGCCGGACGGCACGTCGGTCGCGCGGTACGACGTCACCGACGCCGGCGGGGAGACGGCGATGGTACTGGCGGAGCTGTACCGGCGGGCGGGGGGCTGGAAGTTCCGCGCGGTGGGCCAGGGTTACGTCAACGGGCTCGCCGGCCTGGCGACGGACCACGGTGTGGACGTGGCCGAGGACGCCCCGGCCCCGACCCCGGTTCCGGCCCCCGTCCCCTTCCAGGCACCGGCTCCGGTTCCGCCCCCCGTCACTTTCCAGGCACCGCCCCCGTCCCCCGGCCCGGTCCCGTTCCAGGCGCCGCCGGCGGTCCCGGCGCCGGGGTTCGCCCCGCCGCCCGCCCCGGCGCCCGCGCCTCCGGTGGCGGTTCCCTCGCCCACGCCGGAGCCGAGCGTGGGGCAGGCGAACGTGCCCTGGATGTTCGGCCCCGTCTTCGAGCCGTACACGCAGACCGGCCGGGACAACGACGTCATCACCGTGGACGGGCTCCCGCCGGGGCCGGTCATCGTCGATCTCTCCGTCCGGGGCGACGGCTACACCGGCCTGTGGCCCCTCACCCGCTTCAACAAGGAGGGCGACACCCTCGTCAACAGCACCGAGGACGACTTCCGGGGCCGGGTGCTCACCGTCGTCCCCGGAAGTGGCCGCCTGCGTCTGCAGTTGAAGGCGGACGGCCCCTGGCAGCTCCAGGTGCTGCCGCTCGCCACGGCGACGGTCCTGACGGAGGAACAGGTGGAAAGCCGCGGCCCCGACGTCCTGCTGCACACCGGGGGAGTCGCCGACCTGGCGATCCACTACAAAGGCGACGACAACCTCATCGTCAACCTCTACGAGCTGGCGGGGCACGACGACCACGCGAGCCTGCCCACGGACGACAATGTCGTCAACGAGATCGGCAAGCGGCGGGAGACCGTTCCGCTGCCGGAGGGCCCGCTCATCGTTCACATGGAGATGGCGGACGGCCCGTGGCGGGCCCAGCTGAAGCGGGTGCAGCCCCACAGCGCGCCGCAGAACGCCGGCGGCGGCCTGGCCGAGGTGACAGACATCCGCAGCGCCCAGGGCAAGTCGTGGTGGGGTAGGCGCTGACCGTCCGCCTGCCGCTCCCGCCGTGACGAACGGCGGGAGCGGGGGGCAGGTCAGGCGTGCGTCGTGTAGGCGACGAAGTCTGCCCAGGCGGTGGGCGGGAGGGCGAGTTGGGGGCCCTCGGGGTTCTTGGAGTCCCGGACGTGGACGGTGGTGGGGCAGGTGGCGACCTCGACGCAGTCGCCGTCACCGCTGCTGCTGTAGCTGGACTTGTGCCAGGAGAGGGCCACTTCGACGCAGTCGCCGCCGCTGCTGTAGCTGCTCTTGAACCAGGCCAGGTCTGTGGTGCTCATGTCGCTCCTCGCATCTCCCGCAACAGGCTCTGGGAGTCTTCCAGGGTAAGAGCCTGTGAGCGCATCCTGGCATACCGCATCTTGAGGATGCCGACCTCTTTCGCGTCGGCGAAGAGCAGTCCGGAGCGCTGCCCCTCTCCGTACCCGAACCAGCGGTTGTCCGGCGTCTCCAGTAATTGCATGGGCCCGTCGAACCCCGCGTGGTGCCCCCGACTCTGCGACATCACCTGGATCTCGATGTTGCGCCGCTGAGACATGTGCAGGATGTGCTCGATCTGCGCTCGGTGGGTCTCGGGTCCGCCAGTCGGCTTCCGCAGCACATGCTCCTCGATGATGAAGCTGTAGGCAGTGTTGGGCCGGCAGGTCAGCAGTTCCTGCCGCTCCCGGCGGGCGACAAGTTGCTCCTCGATCTGGTCGTCGCCCATGGGCGGCAATTGCTCCTCGAACAACGTCCGCGCGTACGGCTCGATCTGGAGCAGACCCGGGATCAGCCGGTTCTCGTACGTGGAGAGGCACAGCGCCTCCACCTCCAGCTTGGCCCACTTCTGGAACCAACTCGCCAGTCCCGGCTGCCTCGCCACGTGCTTCGCCGCCGCCCTGATCACGCCGAAGGCGTCCAGTACCTCCTCCGCCCGCTCCACGAACTCGGCCGACGGAAAACGCCGGCCCTGCTCGATGGAAGCCACCGTCTGCACTGAAATACCGCACCCGCCGGGCGAACTCCTCCTGCGTGAGTCTCGCCCGCTTCCGGAAGGTCTTGACGACCTCTCCGAAGGTCTTCAGGCTGTCCGAGATCTCGGGTTCCGCATTGCCGTCCGTCATCACGTGCACCTCCACCGGAAATGGTCACGGCCCGTAACGGCTACTGTCCACCCTCCGCACTCGTACGCTCACCCAGCGTACGAGTTCCTGACCTGGTAACCGGCCCCGGTCGTCGCCACATTGGCCCCATGACCACCCCTCAGACCCGCGAAGAACCCGTCACCGTACGTGTGTTCACCCACGTCTTCACCCAGCGCTTCAGCTCGACCCCGCGCGGCGCCCGCCTGGCCCGGCGGCTCGCTCTGCTCCAGCTCGACCGTTGGGACATCCCGCACGGCACCGCCCTCTCCGACACGGCCGCCCTCCTCGTCGCCGAGCTGGCCGCCAACGCCGTCACCCACGGGCGCGTGCCCGGCCGGGACTTCGAGCTCTCGCTCTCGTACGCCCCCGGCCTTCTCCTCCGCGTCGACGTCACCGACACCCGCAGCGAGGGCCGCCCGCGCCTGGCGCCCGTTCTGCCCTTTGCCGAGACGGGCCGCGGTCTCCTCCTCGTCGAGGCGGTCGCCACCCGTTGGGCCGTGCTCGAGCGCGTACCGGTCGGGAAGACCGTGCGGGCCGAGCTGGACCTGGCGTGATCCCGGCCCGTCTCCTCAGACGGGCAGCGCCGACGCGCTTCCCCTGGCGTCGTTCCAGGCCGACCGGTGGGCCCGGGCCGCTGTTTCCGCGTGGCGCACGGCCGTTCGCGGGAGCGGGACGCGGCACAGGGCGTCGAGGGATGTCAGCATCCGCTCGGCGAAGCGGTGGCCGAGGGGTGTGAGGCGGCCGGAGTCCAGGAGGACGACGGTCGCCTCGCGGGTCGCCGAGCGCCAGCGGGCGAAGCGGGTCTGGGCGGCGGCGCGCAGGGCGGGGTCCGGCTCCGTCTCGCTGCGACGCCCCCAGAACCGGGCCACCCCCAGGTGCGCGTACGCCCCGTGGAACAGGCCGAGGAGGGGGCGTGGGTCCGGGCGCCAGGGGGCGTAGAACAGTTCCTCGCCGCCCGCTTCGAACAGGTCGAAGAGGTGGAGCAGGGCCGCGAACTTGTTGTGCTGCATCTCGTGCGCCATCGTCGCCGCGAACACGTCCGCGCCCTGCGGCAGCGACATCGCCATGCAGCCGAAGGTCTCGGCGCTGCTGCCGCTGACGTTGCCGCGGCCGGGGCCGTTCAACGGCACGAGGAGCCGGGGGCCGGCGGAGAGTTCCGCGTAGACCTCCGGATGGTCGGCGCGCAGCATCCCGCTGGCGCCTCGCGCCCCGGACGCCCAGGGGCGTACCTCGTCCGTGTCGAGGTCGTCGGGGCGCCCCGACGCGCTCGGGAAGGACGGCGGGTCCAGGGCGTCGAGCAGCAGGGGCGCGCCGGTGGCCAGCGTGGTCAGCAGGTGCGGGCCACGCCAGCGGTCGCCGTGCCGGTACGGGTCCGTCGGCACCGTCACCGGGGCCGAACCGGGGGCGGTCAGGCGCGCTCGGCCGTCGGCGCCGACGCGCAGCTCGACGTGGTCGCCGGGGCGGGCGCCGGGAAAGTGGGCCCGGCCGAGCGACGGC
>NZ_JAGGOS010000118.1 GCF_018614205.1 Streptomyces sp. ISL-36
CCGCCCCGGCTCCGGCCGCTCCGGCTCCGGTCGCTCCGGCCCCGGTCACCCCGGCCGCGCCCGCCGCCGCACAGCCGGCGGACGACGGTGCCTACGTGACCCCGCTGGTCCGTAAGCTCGCCTCCGAGAACGGCATCGACCTGGCGTCCGTCAAGGGCACCGGCGTCGGCGGCCGTATCCGCAAGCAGGACGTCCTCGCGGCCGCCGAGGCCAAGAAGGCCGCCCCGGCCCCCGCCGCCGCTGCCCCGGCCGCCGCCGCGAAGGCCCCGGCTCTCGAGGTCTCCCCGCTGCGCGGTCAGACCGTCAAGATGACCCGCATGCGCAAGGTCATCGGCGACAACATGATGAAGGCGCTGCACGGCCAGGCCCAGCTGACCTCGGTCGTCGAGGTCGACATCACCAAGCTGATGAAGCTGCGCGCCGCCGCGAAGGACTCCTTCGCGGCCCGTGAGGGCGTCAAGCTGTCCCCGATGCCGTTCTTCGTGAAGGCGGCGGCCCAGGCGCTGAAGGCCCACCCGGTCATCAACGCCCGGATCAACGAGGACGAGGGCACCATCACGTACTTCGACTCGGAGAACATCGGCATCGCCGTTGACTCCGAGAAGGGTCTGATGACCCCGGTCATCAAGGGTGCGGGCGACCTGAACATCGCCGGTATCGCCAAGAAGACCGCGGAGCTCGCGGGCGCCGTCCGCGCCAGCAAGATCACGCCGGACGACCTCGCCGGTGCGACCTTCACGATCTCCAACACCGGCTCGCGCGGTGCGCTCTTCGACACGATCATCGTGCCGCCGAACCAGGTCGCCATCCTGGGCATCGGTGCCACGGTCCGCCGTCCGATCGTGGTCAACCACCCGGACCTGGGTGAGACGATCGCGATCCGCGACATGACGTACGTCGCGCTCTCCTACGACCACCGTCTGGTGGACGGCGCGGACGCCGCCCGTTACCTGACGGCCGTCAAGGCGATCCTGGAGGCCGGCGAGTTCGAGGTGGAGCTCGGCCTGTAAGGCAAGCTACCGAGCTGTAACAAGCCTCACCAGCGGCGCCCCTGCCTGGGAGTATTCCCAGGCAGGGGCGCCGCCGTATTGTCTTGAGTGTCAACGCGTCCCTAAGGAGCGGCTTCATGAGCGTGCCCGTCGTCCACTCGCTGCGCGAACAGATCCGCGAGCACATCGTGGAGGGCATCGTCAGCGGCCGTTGGAAGCCGGGCGAGCGGATCGTCGAGCGCCGGATCGCCACCGAGCTGGAGGTCAGCCAGACGCCGGTGCGCGAGGCGCTGCGCGAGCTGGAGTCGCTGCGGCTGATCGAGTCGTCGCCGAACAAGGGCGTACGGGTACGGAACCTCACCGCCGCAGACCTGGAGGAGAGCTACCCCGTCCGGGCCGGTCTGGAGCAGATCGCGGCCGAGCTGGCGGCGAGCCGTCTCGCGGCCGACTGCTCGACCCTGGAGCCGCATGTGACGGCCCTGTACGAGGCGGACCGGACGGCCGACGGGACAGCCCAGGTGCGCCACACGGTGGCCTTCCACCGGGAGCTGGTGAAGGCGGCCGGGAACAGTGTGCTGCTGCACACCTGGGAGGGCCTGGGCATCGAGGTCTTCACGGCGCTGTCGATCCGCTGGCTGGGCACGGTCCAGAAGTCCTACGCGGAGGAGCACCAGGAGCTCGTGGAGGCCTTCCGGCGCGGGGATCCGAACATCGGCTCCCTGGTCAAGGCGCACGTCCTGGGCTGCGCGCCGAGAGCCTGATCCCCCCTCCCCACACCCATGAGCGGACCGCCCCGGCGGTCCGCTCATTCGTGCGACCACCGTCTCAAACGGCACCTCACCTGCGAAAACAAGGCACCCGGTGCCCGCTTTCACGGCACCCTGTGCCGACTTTCTCGATTCGAAGAGGTTTTCTCCCTCAACCCTTTGATCGATCATCGATCGTCGGCTTACAGTCTTCGGCGGGCCGCACCCCGGCCCTCGCCCTGTCCTGCCAGACACGGCACCCCTTCTCCACCCCCATCCTGTCCGGAAGGCGGCGATCATGACCGATCCCGTAGGCAAGATTCCGAGCGAGCTCGACCAGCTCCCGGACCGTGACACCGAGGAGACCGCCGAGTGGGCGGCCTCCCTCGACGCCGTCACCAAGGCCGCCGGCCCTCATCGGGCCGCCTACCTGATGCGCCGCACCCTCCAGCACGCCGAGGGCGCGGGCCTCGCCCTGCCGAAGCTGCTGGAGACGGACTACGTCAACACCATCCCCACCTCCGCGGAGCCCGTCATCGACGGCGACGAGGAGCTGGAGCGGAAGATCACCGCCTGGAACCGCTGGAACGCGGCCGCCATGGTGAGCCGCGGCGCCAAGCACGGCGTCGGCGGCCACATCGCCACCTTCGCCTCCGCGGCCTGGCTCTACGAGACCGGCTTCAACCACTTCTTCAAGGGCAAGGAGGCCGACGGGTCCGGCGACCAGCTCTACATCCAGGGCCACGCCTCCCCCGGCATCTACGCCCGCGCCTTCCTCGACGGCCGTCTCACCGAGGCCCACCTCGACAACTTCCGGCAGGAGTCGGGCGGCAACGGCCTCCCGTCCTACCCGCACCCGCGCCGGCTGCCCTGGCTGTGGGAGTTCCCGACCGTCTCCATGGGTCTGGGCCCGCTCTCCGCCATCTACCAGGCGCGCTTCAACCGCTACCTCACCAACCGCTCCATCAAGGACGTCTCCGCGTCCCACGTGTGGGCGTTCCTCGGTGACGGCGAGATGGACGAGCCCGAGTCGACCGCGGCACTGGCGCTCGCCGCCCGCGAGGGTCTGGACAACCTGACCTTCGTCATCAACTGCAACCTGCAGCGCCTCGACGGTCCCGTCCGCGCCAACTTCAAGATCGTGCAGGAGCTGGAGGCCCAGTTCCGCGGCGCCGGCTGGAACGTCGTGAAGTCGCTCTGGGGCGGCGCCTGGGACGAGCTGTTCGCGCTCGACACCACCGGCGCGCTCGTCCGCCGCCTCCGCGAGGTCCCGGACGCGCAGGTCCAGACGTACCAGACCCGCGACGCCGCCTACATCCGCCAGGACTTCTTCGGCTCCGACCCGGCGCTGGTCGCGATGGCGCAGCTGCTGAGCGACGACAAGATCCTGGAGTGCTTCCACCTCTCGCGCGGTGGCCACGAGCCGCGCAAGGTGTACGCCGCGTACAAGGCCGCCCTGGAGTTCAAGGGCGCGCCGACGGTCATCCTCGCGCAGACCGTGAAGGGCTTCACCCTCGGCGAGGGCTTCGCCTCCAAGAACGCGAACCACCAGATGAAGAAGCTCTCGGTGGACGAGTTCAAGAACATGCGCGACCTGCTGGAGCTGCCGATCTCGGACGCGCAGTTCGTCGACGGTGTGGTGCCCTACGGCCACCCCGGCGCCGACTCCCCCGAGGTCCGCTACCTCCAGGAGCGCCGCGCGGCGCTCGGCGGCCCGGCTCCGGCCCGCCGCACCCACGCGCTCGCCCCGCTGCCGGCCCCGGCCGAGAAGACCTTCGCCGCCTTCGACAAGGGTTCCGGCTCGCAGTCGGTGGCGACCACGATGGCGTTCGTCCGGCTGGTGAAGGACCTGGTCCGCGACAAGGAGACCGGCAAGCGCTGGGTCCCGATCGTCCCGGACGAGGCCCGTACCTTCGGTATGGAGTCGCTGTTCCCGTCGCTCGGCATCTACTCGCCCAAGGGCCAGACGTACGAGCCGGTCGACCGCGACCAGCTGATGTACTACAAGGAGGCCGTCAACGGCCAGATCCTCAACGAGGGGATCACCGAGGCCGGTTCGATGGCCGACTTCATCGCCGCTTCCTCGTCGTACGCGACGCACGGCGAGGCGATGATCCCGTTCTACATCTTCTACTCGATGTTCGGCTGGCAGCGCACCGCCGACCAGATGTGGCAGCTCGGCGACCAGCTCGGCCGCGGCTTCCTCGTCGGCGCGACCGCGGGCCGTACGACGCTGACCGGTGAGGGTCTGCAGCACGCGGACGGCCACTCGCCGATGATCGCGGCGACCAACCCGGCGGCGCTGACCTACGACCCGGCGTTCGCCTACGAGGTCGCGGCCATCGTCAAGGAGGGTCTGCGCCGGATGTACGGCGAGGCCGCCGAGGGCGAGGACCAGAACGTCTTCTACTACCTCACCGTCTACAACGAGCCGATGCCGCAGCCGGCCAAGCCGTCCGGCGTCGACGAGGGCATCATCAAGGGCCTCTACCGCTTCAACACGGCGGAGTCCGCCGGCCTGGAGCTGCCCGCGAACGCCCCGCGCATCCAGCTGCTCTCCTCCGGCACGGCGATCCACTGGGCCCTGCAGGCCCAGAAGCTCCTCGCCGAGGAGTGGGGCGTGGGCGCCGACGTGTGGTCCGCGACCTCCTGGACCGAGCTGCGGCGCGACGCGCTGGAGGCCGACGCGGCGCTGCTGCGCGGCGAGGAGCGGGTGCCGTACCTCCGCAAGGCGCTGGAGGGTGTCGAGTCCCCGGTCCTCGCGGTGTCGGACTACATGCGCCAGGTCCCGGACCAGATCGCGCAGTGGGTCGAGCAGGACTACTCGTCGCTGGGCGCCGACGGCTTCGGTCTCTCGGACACCCGCGACGCGGCCCGCCGCCACTTCGGTGTCGACGCGCAGTCGATCGTGGTCGCGTCCCTGGCCCAGCTCGCCCGCCGCGGCGAGGTACGCGCGACGTCCGTGAAGGAGGCGCGCGAGCGGTACGGGCTGTAGGCCCGGGCGCTTCGTGCGGCGAAGGGGTGCGGCGGCCACGGCCACCGCGCCCCTTCGCGGTACCCCCGCGCGGGCGGCGCCGGAGGGACCGGCCCCGCGGTTCCCCGCGCCCCTGGCGGTGCGCGCATCATGAACCCATGCGTGCCGCCCGCCTCATCAAGATGGTCCTTCTGCTCCAGTCCCGTCCGTCGATGACGGCGGCCGAACTGGCCACGGAGCTGGAGGTGTCGGAACGGACCATCACCCGCGATGCCCTCGCCCTCTCGGAGGCGGGGGTTCCGGTCTATGCGGACCGGGGGCGGGCCGGCGGCTACCGGCTGGTCGGCGGCTACCGCACCCGGCTGACGGGCCTGCACCGCGGTGAGGCGGAGGCCCTGTTCCTGTCCGGGCTGCCGGGCGCGCTGCGGGACATGGGGCTCGCGGACGCGGCCTCGGCGGCGCGGCTCAAGGTGTCGGCGGCGCTGGTGCCCTCGCTGCGCGACGCCCCCGAGTCGGCGGCGCAGCGCTTCCATCTGGACGCCCCGGGCTGGTACCAGGAGCCGGAGACCCCCCAGCTGCTGTCCACGCTCGCGGACGCGGTCTGGGACGACCGGCTGGTCTCCGCCCGCTACCGGCGCGGGGAGCGCGAGGTGGAGCGCGAGCTCGCGCCGTACGGCCTCGTCCTGAAGGCGGGGGTCTGGTACGTCTGCGCGCGGGCCGGCGAGTCGTTCCGTACGTACCGGGTGGACCGTTTCACCGCGGTCGAGCTCAGTGGGGAACGCTTCGTACGGGACGAGGGGTTCGACCTGCCGGCCTTCTGGGCGGAGCGGTCGGCCGAGTTCGCGCGCTCCCTGCTGCGGACGGAGGTCGTGATCCGGCTCTCGGCCGCCGGGGCGCGCGCGCTGCCGTACGCGACGGACCGCGCGGCGGCCGAGGAGGCGCTCGCCTCGGGGACGGGCGACGAACGGGGCCGGGTGACGGCGACGCTCCTCGTGGAGAACGAGGAGGTCGCCTTCACGCAGCTGCTCGCGCTGGGCCCGGAGGTCGAGGTGCTCGCTCCGGACACGCTCCGCGCCCGTTTCGCGGAGGCCGCCCGTGGCATGGCGGAGCTCTACCGGTAGGCCGCCACGAGCGGGTTCACCGGTAGTCCTCCGCGGACGAGTTCACCGGTGGCCCGGCACCCGCCCGGTCACCCACGCGCGGGTTCACCGGTAGTCCTCCGCGGACGAGTTCACCGGTGGCCCGGCACCCGCCCGGTCACCCACGCGCGGGTTCACCGGTAGTCCTCCGCGGACGGGTTCACCGGTGCCCGGCACCCGCCGGGTCACCCGTGCGCGGGTTCACCGGTAGTCCTCCGCGGACGGGTTCTCGCCCCGCTCCTTGGCGACGATGTAGCCCCAGGCGTCCGGTTGCGAGCCGTCGGCGTCGGTGAAGCCGTACTCCTTGGCGAGCTGCCCGCTGGA
Source organism: Streptomyces sp. ISL-36 (assembly GCF_018614205.1). GTDB lineage: Bacteria > Actinomycetota > Actinomycetes > Streptomycetales > Streptomycetaceae > Streptomyces. The sequence goes on from NZ_JAGGOS010000118.1 coordinate 6,173, forward strand.
CAGGGACTGCCGGTTCCAGCGTGCCCGGTCGGGGTCGGCGGCGAGAGCGGCGACCGCGCGGGCCACGTAGACCGGCGACTCGGCGACCGCGAAGTCGGGGATCTTGGCGATGGCGTCGCGCCAGTTCTCCTCGCCCACGCCGAAGGTGTCCAGCATCTCCTCGGAGCGCAGCCAGCCGGGGGTGATCGAGACCGCCGTGCCGCCGACGTCCTCGAGGTCGTGGCCGAGGGCGAACGCCATCCGGATCGGGGCGTTCTTCGTGAGGTCGAAGAAGATGTTCTCGCGGTAGCGGGTGTTGTACTCGGCCGTGCCGTCCGTCACCTCGACGACCAGCCCGCCCGGGTTCCTTACCAGGAGCGGCAGCGCGAGACGGGAGGTGATCAGATGCGTCTTCACCCCGAGTTCGAGCATGCGCAGACCTTCGTCGAGGTCGTGCTCCCAGATCTTCGTACCGAACTTGATCAGGTGTTCGCCGCCCCAGACGTCGTTGACCAGGATGTCGAGTCGGCCGTGCTCCCGGTCGATCCGGTCGACCAGGGCCTGGACCTGCGCGACCTGAAGGTGGTCGGTGGGCACGGCGATGCCCTCGCCGCCGGCGGCCGTCACCAGCTCGGCGGTCTCCTCGATGGTCTCCGTCGGCCGGCCGACCTCGCTGACCTGCGTACGGGTGGTGCGCCCGGTCACGTAGACGGTGGCGCCGGCCGTGCCGAGCTGGACGGCGATCGCCCGGCCCGCGCCCCGGGTGGCGCCCGCGACCAGTGCGATCCTGCCGTCGAGCGGCTTCGTTCGAGTCGTCATGGAACGACGGTGACAGGAAAGTACGACATCCTCTGTCCGGTTTGAATTCGGCGGGTTCGGGGTGCGTCGCCCTCCCGCAAGGTCGATGCTTGATCCCGTGATGGACGAGACGGAGTTCTGGGAGATCATCGACTCCACCCGCGAGGCCGCCGAGGGCGACCCCGAGGAACACGCCGACCTGCTCGTCGAGCGGCTGCTGCAGCTCGACCCCGACTCGGTGGTCGACTTCGCCCGTCATTTCGAGGCCCGCTACAACCGCGCGTACCACTGGGACGTGTGGGGCGCGGCGGCGGTGCTGCTCGACGGGGCGAGCGACGACGTCTTCGACTACTTCCGCTGCTGGCTGATCGGGCAGGGCCGGGAGGTCTTCGAGGGCGCGGTGCACGATCCCGACTCGCTCGCCGAGATCCTCGACGACTTCGACGAGGAGATCGACGGAGACGGCGAGGAGCTCGGTTTCGCGGCGGACGAGGCGTACGAGCAGCTCACCGGCGCCGAGACGCCGGATCTCGGGATCCCGCCGCAGCCGGCGGAGCCGGAGGGCGTCGCGTTCGACCTGGAGGACGACGAGGTGCTCGCGGCGCGCTTCCCGAGGCTGTGGGAACGGTTCGGGACCTGACCCACCGGGCCCCGGGTCCGTACCGGTCCGTCAGCCCGGTTGAAGCGGCGGGTCGACCTGGTCGAGGATCATCTCCGTGCGCGCCGGGAGCGCCTCCCGGAGGGTTTCGGGCTGCGGGATCACCCAGTACTTCCCCTCCGCGACCATGGTGAAGACCCGCTCCGCGTGCTCCTGCGGCGTCAGCCCGTGCTCGTCGCTGAGCGCCTGCAGCCGGTCCGCGAAGCCGACGACCTCGGGCGGGGCCTCCTCGCCGGGCCGGGCCGCCCGGAAGATCTCGCTCCTGACGGCGCCGGGTGTCACCACGGAGACCTGGATCGGGGCGCCCTTCATCCGCAGCTCGTGGTGGAGCGACTCGGTCAGCGCGAGCGCGCCGAACTTGGTGGCGCTGTACGGGGCCATCAGCGGGCTGGGCAGCAGGCCGCCGATCGAGGACACGTTCACCACCCAGGCCTTCTCGCCGCGCTCCAGCATGCGCGGGACGAAGGCGCGGATGCCGTTGGCGTAGCCGCCGATGTTGACCCGGAGCATCGCGTCCCAGCGCTCGGCGGGGATCTCCCAGGAGTAGCCCATGGCCATGATCCCGGCGTTGTTGACCAGGAGGTCGACGGCGCCGAAGCGGGTGTGGGCGTGGTCGGCGAGGGCGTCCACGGACGCCGGGTCGGCGACGTCGGTGACGACGGCCTCGACCACGGCCCCGGTCGCGCGCAGTTCGTCGGCGAAGGCGGCGAGGCGTTCGGCGGCGATGTCGGCGAGGACGAGGTTCATGCCCAGGCCGGCGGCGTGCCGGGCGAGGCCGGCGCCGATGCCGGAGGAGGCGCCGGTGATGACGGCGGTGCGGCCGCCGAAGACGCGTGCGGCGAGGGACGGCATCAGAAGTGCGTCCCGCCGTCGATGCGGACCTCGGTACCGGTGATGAACGCTCCGTCCTCGCTCGCGAGCATCGCGACGACACCCGCGACGGTCTCCGGTCCGGCGAAGCCCTGGCCGAGCGCGGGGGCGAGCTTCATGAAGAGCGACATGTCGGCGTCCTCGGGCAGGCCGGGGCCCATGCTCTGCCTGCTCGCGCCCGTGCCGTCGGTCATGCCGGAGGAGATGGATCCGGGCTGGACGGCGGTGAAGCGGATGCCCCGCCTCGCGTACTCGGCGGCGAGCGCGTGGGTCATGGACTGGATGCCGCCCTTGCTGGCCGCGTAGGCGGCCATGTACGGGTGGGCAAACATCGCCGAGGTGGAGGAGAAGTTGACGACGGCCGGGCCGTTGCCCTCCAGGAGGGCGGGTATCGCCTCGCGGATCACCAGGAAGGTGCCGGTCAGATTGATCCGGACGACCTGCTCGAAGGAGTCGAGGGTGGTCTCGTGGGTGTGCGAGGAGCGCAGGATGCCGGCCGCGTTGACCAGGACGTCCAGGCCGCCCAGCGCCTCCACGGCGGCGGCCACGCCTGCGCGGACCGACGTCTCGTCGCCGATGTCCATGACGAGGGTGGTCAGGCGGCCGGCGTCCGCGCCGGCCTTGGCGAGGGTGTCCTCGAGCCCGGCCTCGCTGATGTCGGCGGCGACGACGCCGCCGCCCTCGGCGAGCATGCGCAGCACGGTGGCCTGGCCGATGCCGGAGCCGCCGCCGGTGACCAGTGCGCGGCGTCCTTCGTAGCGGTTCATGTCCTGTCCGACCTCTCGGTGTGGCGTCGCAGTCGAGCCCCTCGATGCACCGGCCACCGTACGCCTTGGTGGCACGTTTTGCCATAGCGGCACTTCGTGCAGGGATGTCAGGGGCAGGCGTACTCTTCGTACGGTGAGCACCAAGCCCCCCTCCCTGACGGAGCGCCGTAAAGCGGCCACGCAGCTCGACATCGCGCGGGCCGCCGCCGAGCTCTTCACCGAGCACGGCCCCGACGGCACCACGGCCGAGGACATCGCCCTGCGGGCCGGGGTCGCCCTGCGCACCTTCTACCGCTACTTCCGCTCCAAGCAGGACGCCGTCGCCCCGCTGCTGGCGGGCGGCGCGGACCGCTGGCGGGAGTCGCTCGCGGCGGCCGAGCCCGGCTCGACCGTTCCCGCCGCCCTGGAACGGTCCGTCGCCGAGGCGCTCACGGCCCGCGACGAGGAGGCGGCCGAGGGGCTGCGGTGGACCCGTGGCCTCCTGCGGGCCGCCGCCGAGGATCCCGCGCTGCGGGCGGTCTGGTACCGGGTCAACCAGGAGTCCGAGGAGAAGCTGCTGGCCGTGGTGGCCGAGCTCGCGGGCCCGGGAGCCGACCCGCTGGAGGTACGGCTGGCGGCCGCCGCGGCCACGGACGCGATCAGGGTGGCCTTGGAGGCGTGGGCGGAGACGGACGCGCCGGTACGCGGCGAGGGGGCGCCCGCCGAGCTCGCGGTGCGCTGCCTGCGGGAGCTGATGGGCGGGATGCGACTGTTGGGGCCGGGCCTCAGGGAGTGACGGAGCGCCCCATGAGGATGTCGTCGACGTACGCCCCGTTCAGGAAGAACTCGCCGGGCAGGACTCCCTCGACGGCGAACCCCTCGGACGCGTAGAGCGCGCGGGCCGGCGCGTTGTGGCCGAGGACGCGCAGGGTGATCCGGTTGCCACCCTGGCGCAGGGTCTCCGCCAGGGCGGCGCGCAGCAGCGCGCGGCCCACCCCGCGGCCGCGGGCGCTCTCGGCGACGGCGAGGCCCTGGATCTGGCGGACGTGCGCGTTGCAGGCGAGCGGAGTGGGCGGCACGAGCCGCAGATAGCCGAGGACGACGCCGTCGGCGGACTCGGCGACCAGGTAGTCCTCGGGCCGGTGCCGGGCGTCGAAGAACGGGTCGTACGGCGGCTCCGGCGCGGGCAGCACGGCGTGCAGCGGCGACCAGGTGGAGCGGTCGAGCTCCCCGAGGGCGTTCTCGTCGGTGGGCAGGGCCCGGCGTATCCGCATCTCCGGCGTGATCATGCCCGCCACTGTGCCACGGCCGTCGCCGGAAGGGCAGGATGGGCCCATGCAACGCTCCCGTATCGCGGTCACCGGCGCCTCCGGTCTCATCGGCTCCGCCCTGGTGCGCTCCCTGCGCGCCGACGGCCACCACGTCTCTCGCCTGGTGCGGCGGCCCGCCCGGACGGCGGACGAGGTGGAGTGGGATCCCGCGCGGCTGTACGTCGATGCCGCCGGGCTCGTCGGCGTGGACGCGGTCGTGCACCTGGCGGGCGCCGGCGTCGGGGAGCGCCGCTGGAGCGAGGCGTACAAGAAGGAGATCCGCGACAGCCGCGTGCTCGGCACGACGGCGATCTCCCAGGCCCTCGCCTCGCTCGCCGAGCCGCCGAAGGTCCTGGTGTGCGGAACCGCCCTGGGCTACTACGGCGACACCGGCAGCCGCGCGGTGGACGAGAGCGCCCCGGCCGGCGAGGGCTTCCTGCCCTCGGTGTGCGTGGAGTGGGAGGCCGCGGCGGCGCCCGCCGAGGAGGCCGGCATCCGGGTCGCCTACGCGCGGACCGGGCTGGTAGTGGCTGGCGAGGGCGGCGCATGGGGGCGCCTCTTCCCGCTCTTCCGCGCCGGGGTCGGCGGCCGGATCGGCGACGGCCGCCAGTACTGGAGCTTCATCTCGCTCCACGACGAGGTGGCCGCACTGCGGCATCTGATCGACACCGACTCCCTGTCGGGGCCGGTGAACCTGACGGCGCCCGAGCCGGTCACGAACCGGGAGGTGACGGCGGCGATGGGGCGCGTGCTGCGCCGCCCGACGCTCCTCACGGTCCCGGCGCCGGCGCTCAGACTGGCTCTGGGGGACTTCGCCCAGGATGTGCTCGGCAGTCAGCGGGTGCTGCCGGGACGCCTGGTGGAGTCCGGGTTCACGTTCGCCTTCCCGACCATCGACGAGTCGATCCGCGCGGCCGCCTGACGCCCCGGGGCCGAGGAGGGGCCGGCAAGCCGAACGCGCGGTGTGCGACCCCGTGCTGCGCGCACCCCCGCCGCGCGCGGCTGGCACGCGTGGGAGTGCTGCCTAGGCTGGCAGGCCCTGAATGCGAACTGGAGCATTCCGGGGGCCGGTTGGGGGCATAGGCCCCCCACCACCGCGCCGACCTGGGGAGGGGCACGTGCTCAGTACCGCACGCCATACGGACGTCGTCGTCGTCGGAGCCGGGATCGCGGGGCTCGCGGCCGCCCACCGGCTGACCAGCGCCGGGGTCACGGTCACCGTCCTCGAGGCCGGGCCACGGGTCGGCGGCCGGATGGTCACCGACGACGTGGACGGCTTCCGGCTCGACCGGGTGGGCCCGCTGCTCACCACCTCCGCCGCCGAACTGCGCCGCACGCCGGGCCTGGACGGCGTCGTCCTGCGGCCGTTCGCACCGGGAGCGCTGGTGCACAGCGACGGACGGTACGTCAGGACGGGAGAGGCGAGCGGCGGAAGGTGGGGGTCCTCCCACGCCGCCCGGGGCGTGGGGGGCGCTTTCACGATGGCGCGCGCCCTTGCGAGCGCCCCCCGGAATCCGGCCGCCTCGCTCGATCAGGTCCGCCTCGCCACGACCCTGGCCCGGCTCGCCGCCACACCCGTGCAACGGCTGCTGACCCGACCGGAGCGGACCGCCCGCGAGGCGCTGACCGCCCGGCTGCCGGCCCGCACCGTCCAGGGTCATCTGCGTCCGCTGCTCGCGGCGCTGCTCGCCGATCCCGATCTGACCACCTCCAGCCGCTGCGCCGACCTGGCGCTGCGCGCCTTCGCCCGGGGCCGGCTGAGCGTGCCGGAGGGAGGGTCGGCGACCCTGCCGGAGCGGCTCGCGGCGGCGCTGCCGCCCGGCACGGTCCGTACCGGCGTGCGGGTCACCGAAATCTCGGTCGACAAGGTCGCGACCGCCGGCCACGGCGAGTTCCGCTGTCGCTCGGTGGTCCTGGCGACCGGCGCCCGCACCGCCGCCGAGCTCCTGCCCGGGCTGCGTACGCCCGCCTTCCACACCGTCACCGTGCTGCACCACACGGCCCCTGCCGCGCCCACCCCGGACCCGGTGCTGCTCCTGGAGTCGGATCCGGGCGGGCCGGTCGCGCACACGGCGGTCATGAGCAGCGTCGACCCCACCCGCGCACCCGCGGGCCGGGTCCTGGTCACCTCGACCGTGCTGGGCACCCCGCCCGACGATCCCGAGCGCCGGGTCCGGAAGCATCTGGCGACTCTGTACGGCACCTCGACGGACGAGTGGGAGCTCCTCGCCTTCCACCACACCCCGGACGCCGTCCCGGCGATGCCGCCGCCGCACGACGGGCGCCGTCCGGTGCGGCTGCTCGCGGGGCTCTACGTCTGCGGCGACCACCGCGACACGGGCATGGTCGGGGGCGCGCTGCTCTCCGGCCGCCGCGCCGCCCAGGCGCTCCTGACCGATCTCGGCATCCGGGCGGACCGGAGCACGGCCGCCGTGGAGGCGGCGGCGTAGCGGTCGGGCCGACCGGCGGCGGCGGCGTAGCGGGCGGGCGGACCGGCGGCGGGGGCGT
>NZ_JAGGOS010000011.1 GCF_018614205.1 Streptomyces sp. ISL-36
GCCGTCGGGGGCGCGTCGGCGGCCCCCTCCGCGCTGCGCGGCACGCCGGGCCTCGGCCCGACCGCCGTAGGGTCGCTCCTCTCCGTAACCGGAGGAAGTGGACCCCGTACTGACATCCCGGGCCTCGGCCGACCTGCGGCCCATGGGCTGCTGGGCGGCGCGCCTGGCCGCCGCGCGGCCGCCACTCGGCGGCTGCGACTGCGGCATCTTGCGACGGTGCTCGCTCATCGAACGACTACTCCTCGGGCAGGCGTGTACGCCTGGAAGCGGCAGTTGAGTTCCGGTCCCCCCGAAATGCGTACGGACGAGCCCCATGGGAGGCCTCTCCGTACCGCAGCCGGTCACCCGCAGCACTGACGCTCTGTGGCGTCGCTCGGTTCCCGGTGGTCTGCATGGCGCCCAGACTACGCACGGCCAAAACCCACGTAGGGACGAAGTTCACCCCAAATCAGGCAAGTCGATCGCTATGAATTGACGATGTGACGCCGGTCACTGCAGTCCCACTTGTCGCAGCAGGGCGGCCGTTCTATCGTCAGGATGTATCGAGTCGATACATCAGTACGGCATAAGGACCCCGAGGGTGGAGGAGGCGACGGATGAGCAGGCGCTCCGGAATCCTTGAATTCGCCGTCCTCGGCCTGCTCCGCGAAGCCCCGATGCACGGGTACGAGCTGCGGAAGCGGCTCAACACTTCGCTGGGGATCTTCCGGGCCTTCAGCTACGGGACCCTCTACCCCTGCCTCAAGACGCTGGTCGCGAGCGGCTGGTTGATCGAAGAGCCGGGCAGCGCCCCCGAGGACGCTCTCGCCGCTTCACTCGCAGGACGCCGCGCCAAGATCGTCTATCGGTTGACGGCGGAAGGTAAGGAGCACTTCGAGGAGCTCCTCTCCCACACCGGTCCGGATGCCTGGGAGGACGAACACTTCGCGGCCCGCTTCGCCTTCTTCGGCCAGACCGAACGTGAGGTGCGGATGCGCGTACTGGAAGGCCGCCGCAGTCGGCTGGAGGAGCGTCTGGAGAAGATGCGCGCCTCTCTGGCCCGTACGCGCGAGCGCCTCGACGACTACACGCTTGAGCTGCAGCGCCACGGAATGGAGTCCGTGGAGCGCGAAGTGCGCTGGCTGAACGAGCTCATCGAGAGCGAGCGGGCGGGACGGGATCAGCGATCCGGTCCCGACGCCCCCGAGGGCACCGCTCAGCAGGACAACGATTCTGGAGAAACGGGCGGCCTGCCCCGGCACGGGGGCAGTACCCGGCCGGATCCGTCCGACGACACCGCCAAGTGAAACCCTGCACCTCGCAGGGCTTCCACGATCACACAGGGAGCAACCGGAAATGGGTTCGGTTCGCGTAGCCATCGTCGGCGTGGGCAACTGCGCCGCCTCGCTGGTGCAGGGCGTCGAGTACTACAAGGACGCCGACCCGGCGTCCAAGGTGCCCGGCCTGATGCACGTCCAGTTCGGCGACTACCACGTCGGTGACGTCGAGTTCGTCGCCGCCTTCGACGTCGATGCGAAGAAGGTCGGCCTCGATCTCTCCGACGCGATCGGCGCCAGCGAGAACAACACCATCAAGATCTGCGACGTCCCGAGCAAGGGCGTCACGGTGCAGCGTGGCCACACCCTCGACGGGCTCGGCAAGTACTACCGCATGACCATCGAGGAGTCCGCCGAGACTCCGGTCGACGTCGTCCAGGTCCTCAAGGACAAGCAGGTCGACGTGCTCGTCTGCTACCTGCCCGTGGGCTCCGAGGACGCGGCGAAGTTCTACGCCCAGTGCGCCATCGACGCCAAGGTCGCGTTCGTCAACGCGCTCCCGGTCTTCATCGCCGGCACCAAGGAGTGGGCGGACAAGTTCACCGAGGCCGGTGTCCCGATCGTCGGTGACGACATCAAGTCCCAGGTCGGCGCCACCATCACGCACCGCGTGATGGCGAAGCTGTTCGAGGACCGCGGTGTCCGTCTTGAGCGCACCATGCAGCTCAATGTCGGCGGCAACATGGACTTCAAGAACATGCTGGAGCGCGACCGCCTCGAGTCGAAGAAGATCTCGAAGACCCAGGCCGTCACCTCGCAGATCCCCGACCGCGACATGGGCGAGAAGAACGTCCACATCGGCCCGTCGGACTACGTGGCGTGGCTCGACGACCGCAAGTGGGCGTACGTCCGCCTCGAGGGTCGCGCCTTCGGTGACGTTCCGCTGAACCTGGAGTACAAGCTCGAGGTCTGGGACTCCCCGAACTCGGCTGGTGTCATCATCGACGCCCTGCGCGCCGCGAAGATCGCCAAGGACCGTGGCATCGGCGGCCCGATCCTCTCCGCGTCCTCGTACTTCATGAAGTCCCCGCCGGTGCAGTACTTCGACGACGAGGCGTTCGCCAACGTCGAGAAGTTCATCAAGGGTGAGGTCGAGCGCTAAAGCGCCGATCCCGCTTGTCGAACGAGGGCCCCCGGCTGTTGCCCGGGGGCCCTCTTCGTATGTGAGTCTTGCTGCCATGTCCGTCGTACGTGATCTGCGCGTACTCCTGCGCCTGACGAACTTCCGCCGCCTGCTCGCCGTCCGCCTGCTCTCCCAGGGCGCCGACGGGGCCTACCAGGTGGCGCTGGCCACGTACGTCGTCTTCTCTCCCGAGAAGGAGACCTCCCCCGCCGCCATCGCGTCCGCCATGGCGGTGCTGCTGCTCCCGTACTCGCTCGTCGGCCCCTTCGCCGGCGTTCTCCTGGACCGCTGGCGACGACGCCAGGTCTTCTTCTACGGGAACCTGCTGCGGGCTCTCCTCGCCTGCGGCACCGCGGCGCTGATGCTGGCCTCCGTTCCGGACTGGCTGTTCTACGTCTCGGCTCTCTCCGTCACGGCCGTCAATCGTTTCGTCCTCGCCGGTCTGTCCGCCTCACTGCCCCGGGTCGTCGACGCCGAGCGACTGGTCGTCGCCAACTCCCTGTCGCCGACCGCGGGCACCCTGGCAGCCACCTGCGGCGGCGGGTTGGCCTTCGGGGTGCGGCTGCTCTCCGCCGACTCCGACGCCGCGGTGGTCGTACTCAGCGCTCTCCTCTATCTCTGCTCCGCCCTCGCCTCCTTGCGGATGTCCCGTGAGCTCCTCGGCCCGGATGCCGACATGGTCCAGCCGCGACTGGGCGCCGCGCTGGCCTCGACGGCCCGCGGCCTCGTGGGAGGCGTGCGCCATCTGGCCGAGCGCCGGGCGGCCGCCCGCGCACTGGCCGCGATGAGCCTGATGCGCTTCTGCTACGGAGCCCTGACGGTGACCGTACTGATGCTCTGCCGCTACACGTGGAGCTCCACGGAGTCGGAAGGGCTGGCGCTGCTGGGGCTGGCCGTCGGGATCTCGGGGGCCGGCTTCTTCACGGCCGCCGTGATCTCGCCCTGGACGATCGGTCGATTCGGCGCCCTCGGCTGGATGGCCGTGTGCGCGGCAACCGCCGCTGTTCTGGTGCCCGCGCTGGGGCTGCCCTTCGCCCAGGCCCCTCTTCTGGTCGCCGCCTTCCTCCTGGGGGCCATCACCCAGGGGTCCAAGATCGCGACGGACACGGTGGTCCAGACGTCGGTGGACGACGCCTACCGCGGTCGGGTGTTCTCGCTCTACGACGTGCTCTTCAACGTCGCCTTCGTCGGTGCGGCCGGGGTGGCGGCACTGATGCTGCCACCGGACGGCCGGTCCGTCCCGCTCGTCGTGATGGTCGCGGTTCTCTACGCCGTGGTCTCGTTCGCGCTGGCCCGTTCACGGCAGAAGGGGTGATGTTTCACGTGAAACATCACCCCTGGCGGTATGGCTGCGTCGATGTTTCACGTGAAACATCGACGCCTCCCCTCAGTTCTGAGCCGCCCACCACTCCTTGAGCGCTGCGACGGCCGCTTCCTGCTCCATCGGCCCGTTCTCCAGTCGCAGCTCGAGCAGGAACTTGTATGCCTGCCCCACAGCGGGACCGGGCCGGATGCCGAGGATCTCCTGGATCTGGTTGCCGTCCAGGTCCGGGCGGATCGCGTCCAGCTCCTCCTGCTCCTGGAGCTGCGCGATCCGCTCCTCCAGCCCGTCATAGGCGCGCGAGAGCGCACCGGCCTTGCGCTTGTTCCGCGTCGTGCAGTCCGACCGGGTCAGCTTGTGCAGCCGCGAGAGCAGGGGGCCGGCGTCGCGGACATAGCGGCGCACCGCCGAGTCGGTCCACTCGCCGGTCCCGTATCCGTGGAAGCGGAGGTGCAGCTCCACCAGGCGCGAGACATCCTTGATCATCTCGTTCGAGTACTTCAGTGCCGTCATGCGCTTTTTGGTCATCTTCGCGCCGACCACCTCGTGGTGGTGGAAGGAGACCCGGCCGTCCTTCTCGAAGCGGCGGGTGCGCGGCTTTCCGATGTCGTGCAGGAGGGCCGCCAGCCGGAGCACCAGGTCCGGTCCGTCCTCCTCGAGGTCGATCGCCTGGTCCAGCACGGTGAGGGAGTGCTCGTAGACATCCTTGTGCCGGTGGTGCTCGTCGCTCTCGAGTCGCAGCGCCGGCAGCTCGGGCAGCACATGCGCGGCCAGTCCGGTGTCGACGAGCAGGCCGAGACCCTCGCGGGGGTGGGCGGAGATCAGAAGCTTGTTGAGCTCGTCACGGATCCGCTCGGCGGAGACGATCTCCAGACGGCCGGCCATCTCCGTCATCGCCGTGACGACCTCGGGGGCCACCTCGAAGTCGAGCTGTGCGGCGAAGCGCGCGGCACGCATCATGCGCAGCGGGTCGTCGGAGAAGGACTCCTCCGGAGTTCCGGGGGTGCGCAGGACGCGGGCGGCGAGGTCGTCGAGACCTCCGTGCGGGTCGATGAAGTCCTTCTCGGGGAGCGCTACCGCCATGGCGTTGACGGAGAAGTCTCGCCGGACGAGGTCCTCCTCGATGGAGTCGCCGTAGGAGACCTCGGGCTTGCGCGAGGTGCGGTCGTACGCCTCGGACCGGTAGGTCGTCACCTCGATCTGGTAGCCGCTCTTCTGGCAGCCGACCGTACCGAAGGCGATCCCGACCTCCCAGACGGCGTCGGCCCAGGGGCGGACGATCTTGAGTACGTCCTCGGGTCGGGCATCGGTCGTGAAGTCGAGGTCGTTGCCGAGCCGACCGAGCAACGCATCCCGTACCGAGCCGCCGACCAGCGCGAGGCTGAACCCTGCCTCCTGGAATCGGACGGCAAGGTCGTCGGCGACAGGGGACACACGCAGCAGCTCGCTGACCGCGCGGCGTTGCACCTGGCTCAGTGCAGTCGGGGTGTCTTCGTTGGCGTTCGGCACAACAGAAAAGGGTACGTGCCCCGGCTCCCGGCAGCGTCCTCGATTTCCGGCAGCCCGGCCGGCCCGCTCCGATCAGCTGGAGCAGTCCCCGGCACTTGGCCACAGCGTGCCTCGTTACCATGCGTGGACACAGCAACCGGGAACCACCGACACCACTGATACGACGAGGACGGGCGAACGCGTGGCCGAGGCGGCAGACATCCAGGGGACCGTTCCCTCACCTGCCCGCCGCTGGCTGCGGCGCACGGCGTCTCTTCTCGCCGGGGCGCCCCTGCTGGCCGGACTCCTGCAGATGCCGGTGGCCACCGTGGCATCCGCCGCGGAGGCACCCACCGGATCAAGAACCGTCGATGTGTCTCTCGACACGCTCACGCCGAGCGCTCCCCTTGAGGGCGACACCCTGACCGTCTCCGGGACCGTCACGAACCAGGGCAAGCAGACCGTCACCGATGCCAGGGTGGACGTCAGGGTCGGCCCCAGGATGACCAGCCGGAGCCAGATCGAGCAGGTCTCGGGGCGTACCGGCTTCCGGGCGGGCAGCGACCCGGCGCCGCTCGGCGGCACCTTCGCGGTCAAGATCCCGCGACTGGCCGCCGGGCTCAGCAAGGAATTCACCCTCTCCCTGCCTGTCTCCAAGCTCGGGCTCGACGATGCGGGTGTCTACCAGCTGGGCGTCTCCCTGTCGGGACAGACCACCGCTCAGCCCGGGGAGCGCGTCCTCGGGATCGAGCGGACCTTCCTGCCCTACCAGCCCGAGGCCACGGAGAAGAAGACCCAGCTCACCTACCTCTGGCCGCTGATCTCCTCGGCCCATGTCTCCGCGCAGACCGGCACGGACGACCAGCAGACGCCGGTCTTCGAGAACGACGAGCTGGCCGGCGAGCTCGCACCCGGCGGGCGCCTTGACCACATGGTCACGCTCGGCCGGGAGCTCCCCGTCACCTGGGTGATCGATCCGGACCTGCTGGCCACGGTCGATGCCATGACCAGGAGCTACCAGGTCAAGAGCGGAACGGAGACCGTGCCGGGGAAGAACCAGGCCGTCGCCAAGCGGTGGCTGGACTCACTGGAGAAGGCGGTCGTGGGGCGCAAGGTCGTCGCCCTGCCGTTCGCCGACCCGGACATCGCCTCGCTCGCGCACCGGGGCAAGGATGTCCCCGGATCGCTGAGCCACCTCCAGCCCGCGACGGAACTGGCCGCGACCACCGTGGAGACCATCCTCCACGTGCAGCCGTCCACCGACTTCTCCTGGCCCGTCGACGGTGCCGTCGATCCGTCGATCATGGATGTCGCGACCTCGGCGGGCGCGCACAAGGTGATCGCCCGCAGCGACAGCTTCCGTGACGACCTCCCGTACACGCCCACGGCAGCGCGTCCCGTCGGCGGTGGCACCACCGCCGTCGTCAGCGACGCGTACCTGTCGACGGCCTTCGAGGGCGACATGGTCCGCACCGGGAACTCGACCGTCGCCGTCCAGGAGTTCCTCGCCCAGTCGCTCGCCGTCACTCTGGAACAGCCGGAACAGCAGCGCAGCATCGTCGTGGCACCGCAGCGGATGCCCACGACGGCCCAGGCACAGACCATGGCGACCGCGCTGCGCGACCTGTCGGCGCAGCGCTGGACGCAGCCGCTCGACCTGATCGCGGCCGCCGCGGTGAAGCCCGACCCGGACGCGGCCACCGCGGTGCCCGGCGCCTCCCGCTATCCGCAGGCGCTGCGCAAGCAGGAGCTACCGGTCCAGGCCTTCCGTGACATGAAGGACACCCGCGAGGAGCTCGACGACTTCAAGGTCATCCTGTCCCAGCCGGACCGTGTGGTGACTCCGTTCGGAAACGCGATCAGCCGTGAGATGTCCACGTCCTGGCGCGGTCAGGCCCCCTCCGCCTCGCTGTACCGGATCGAGGTGCTCGACTATCTCCGGGGCCTCACCGAAGAGGTCCGCCTGATCGAGAAGTCGGACCTCATGCTCTCCGGCCGCAGCGCGACCATCCCGGTCACCGTGCAGAACAAGCTGCTGCAGGGTGTGGATCACCTGGTGCTGCGGCTGACCTCCGGAAACAAGACGCGACTGAAGCTCAACGGCGGCGATGCCGTCGCCGAGCTGCCGGTCCGGATCAGCGCCGGGCACAGCCAGTCCGTGAAGTTCACCGCCTCGGCCAACGCCAACGGACCGGTGCCGATGACGGCCCAGCTCTTCACCGAGGACGGCACACCGTACGGGCAGCCGATGGCCTTCACCGTGAAGGTCTCCGAGATCACCCCGACCGTGATGCTGGTCCTCGCGGGCGGTGTGCTGCTGCTCGTCCTCGCGGGCGCGCGGATGTACACCCAGCGCAAGCGTGCGGCCGCCAGAAACGCCGAGGCCGAGGCCGAGGAGGACGCCGAGGCCGAAGCGGCCGAGGACGCCGATGACGAGGCCGCGGAGGACGAGGATCCCGAGCAGCCGAGTGACCCGACACCGGACACCGGTCACGAAAGCGGCGACCCGTCGGGCCCGGGTGAGAAAGTGGACCGTTGAGCGATGTCGTGGCCGGTCGGCCGCCGGACGATGAGGTGGGGTAACCATGAACGCGCCGTACGACGGTGACCGCGGCCAGGGCGTGGGCGGCACCGAGCCGTCCGGAACGCCCGCGGCGACCCCGGGACCCGGCCAGGCGCCGGTTCCACCGCCGCAGCAACCCACCTCGGACCCGTACGCCCAGAACCAGTACGCGCAGGATCAGTACGCCCCGGATCAGTACGCCCAGGACCCCTATGTCCAGGATGCCTACACGCACGATCCCTTTCGGGCACAGGATCTGTCCGCGCAGGATCCGGTGGGCGAGGCGCTCTACGACCGCGCCGCGCACCCCCCGCCCCCTCCGGGCACCTACCAGGAGCCACCGCCGCTCTACCAGCAGCCCGCGGCGCCCCAGCACGCGCCGGACCCGCGGGTCTGGGCGCAGACGCCCGCGCCGGAGCCGGACGGGCCCTCCCGCCACCTGCCCTACGGCGACGACGCGCGCACGGTCCAGTTCACCGGAGTCGACGACCTGGTGACCCGGGCCGGCGACGAGCAGCCGGAGCCGGACGCCTTCGCCCACCTGTACCGGGACCAGCAGACCCCGGGCCAGGTGCCCTCGCCCGCTCCGGAGCCCGATCCGATGCCCACACCCGCCCCGAAGAAATCAGGCCGCGCCTCCGGGCTGCTGAAGTCGAGCGCGGTGATGGCGGCCGGCACCCTGGTCTCCCGGCTCACCGGCTTCGTCCGCAGCCTCTTCATCACCGGCGCGCTCGGCGCCGCACTCCTCGGCGACACCTTCACCGTCGCGTACACCCTCCCGACGATGATCTACATCCTCACGGTGGGCGGCGGGCTCAACTCGGTCTTCGTGCCGCAGCTGGTCCGCTCGATGAAGAACGACGAGGACGGCGGCGAGGCGTACGCCAACCGATTGCTGACCCTGGTCATGGTGGCCCTCGGCGCGATCGTGGCCATCGCCGTCTTCGCGGCCCCGTTGCTGATCCGGCTGATGTCGAACACCATCGCCGACGACGCCGCGGCCAACAGCGTCGCCGTCACCTTCGCCCGCTACTGCCTGCCCACCATCTTCTTCATGGGTGTGCATGTGGTGATGGGTCAGATCCTCAACGCCCGGGGCAAGTTCGGCGCGATGATGTGGACCCCGGTCCTCAACAACATCGTCATGATCGTCACGTTCGGCCTGTTCATCTGGGTCTACGGCACCTCCGCCGAGTCCCACATGGGTGTGCAGACCATCCCGGACGAGGGCATCCGGCTCCTCGGCATCGGCACCCTGCTCGGCCTGGTCGTCCAGGCGCTGGCGATGATTCCCTACCTCCGTGAGACGGGCTTCCGCTTCCGCCCCCGGTTCGACTGGAAGGGCCACGGGCTCGGCAAGACGGTCAAACTCGCCAAGTGGACCGTGCTGTTCGTCCTGGCCAACCAGGCGGGCGTGCTGGTCGTGACCCAGCTCGCCACGGCGGCCGGTGAGGAGTCCGGCAAGGACGGTGCCGGTTTCCTCGCGTACTCCAACGCCCAGCTGATCTGGGGCATGCCGCAGGCCATCATCACCGTCTCGGTCATGGCGGCGCTGCTGCCCCGCATCTCCCGCGCGGCCCACGACAACGACCCCGGCGCCGTCCGCGACGACATCTCGCACGGCCTGCGGAACTCGGCCGTCGCGATCGTCCCGGTCGCCTTCGCGTTCCTGGCACTCGGCGTCCCGATGTGCACCCTGCTCTACGCCTCCAGCGGCATCCAGGCGGCCCAGGGCATGGGCTTCATCCTGATGGCCTTCGGCCTGGGCCTGATCCCGTACTCGGTCCAGTACGTCGTCCTGCGTGGCTTCTACGCCTACGAGGACACCCGGACGCCCTTCTACAACACAGTCATCGTCGCCGCTGTCAACGCGGCTGCCTCGGCCGCCTGTTACTTCGTACTGCCCGCCCGATGGGCCGTCGTCGGCATGGCCGGCTCGTACGGACTGGCGTACGTGGTCGGTGTCGGCGTCGCCTGGCGCCGCCTGCGCAACCGGCTGGGCGGCGACCTGGACGGCGCCCATGTCATGCGGACCTACGCCCGCCTCTGCCTGGCCTCGCTGCCCGCCGCGATCGTCGCCGGCGCGGTGGGATTCGGACTCCTCAAGACCCTCGGTGAAGGCGCTCTCGGCTCCCTCGTGGCCCTGCTGGTGGGCGGAATCGTCCTTCTCGGCGTGTTCTTCGTGGCGGCCAAGCGCATGCGGATCGAGGAGCTGAACTCCATGGTGGGTATGGTCCGTGGACGCCTGGGACGGTAGGAAGCCGCTCCCCGCACAACCATCGTCGGTGGCCGCGTGTCGTGCATAGCGGCCGACTGTGGGCACAATTGGCATGGCTGTTGGATGTGGCGCAACGGATGGGGAGGCAGGAACGACGGTGGCGGAACGTAGCACGGCTGCCGTCGACGTGGCCGACAACAGCGGTGACGACCCGCTGACCGCCAAGGCGGACAAGGCCGCGACCGACGGGGTGGCGAAAGCGCAGGACACGGCGGAGAAGTCCGCCGAGGA
Organism: Streptomyces sp. ISL-36; assembly: GCF_018614205.1. Classification (GTDB taxonomy): domain Bacteria; phylum Actinomycetota; class Actinomycetes; order Streptomycetales; family Streptomycetaceae; genus Streptomyces. Next base: position 10,321 of record NZ_JAGGOS010000011.1, read on the forward strand.
CGCAGACAACAAGGCCGGCGACCGGCAGAACGGCGAACAGCCCTCCATCGAGACACCCGAACTGCACAGCGGGCACAAACTGGCCAGGCGCTACCGACTCGAGGAGTGCGTCACTCGTCTGGACGGTTTCAGCAGTTGGCGTGCCGTCGACGAGAAGCTGCGTCGCGCGGTCGGCGTTCATCTCCTGCCGGCCGACCACCCCCGGGCCCGTTCGGTTCTCGCCGCAGCCCGTTCCTCGGCGCTGCTCGGCGACCCCCGCTTCGTCCAGGTCCTCGACGCGGTCGAGGAGAACGACCTCGTGTACGTGGTGCACGAGTGGCTTCCCGACTCCACCGAGCTGACCGCGCTGCTCGCAGCGGGCCCGCTGGAGCCGCACGACGCCTACCAGCTCGTCAGCCAGGTCTCCCAGGCCATGGCCGCCGCTCATCGCGAAGGCCTCGCCCACCTGCGACTGACGCCGAGCGCCGTGCTGCGCAGCTCCACCGGCCAGTACCGGATCCGCGGCCTCGCCGTGAACGCTGCTCTGCGCGGCATCAGCGCCGAGCGCCCGCAGCGGACCGACACCGAGGCGATCGGCGCCCTGCTGTACGCGGCGCTGACCCAGCGCTGGCCCTACGACAGCGATGCATACGGGCTCTCCGGACTTCCCAAGGGCGTGGGGCTGCTCCCTCCCGACCAGGTGAGGGCGGGGGTCCATCGCGGTCTGTCCGAGATCGCCATGCGTGCCCTCGTGAACGACGGGGCGACCGCCTCGCGCCAGGAGCCGCCCTGCACCACCCCGGACGAGCTCGCCAAGGCCGTGGCGGCGATGCCCCGCATCCGCCCGCCGGAGCCGGAGTTCCCGGCCCCGCCCGAGTACCAGCGCACCACGTATCAGCAGGGCACCTACGGTCGGCCGCAGCAGCGGCCGGGCGTCACGGTCCTCCAGTCGCCGGCACCGCCTCCGGCGCCGCTGGAGAGCCGCACCGGCAAGGTCCTGAAGTGGGCCGTCTCGGCGCTGCTCATCGCGGCGCTCGGACTTGGCAGCTGGCAGGTGGCGGACCGGCTGCTCGACCAGAACAAGGGGACCGAGACTCCGCAGAACACGCAGCCGCAGGACACCGAGGACAAGAAGGAACCGTCCTCGGGCAAGCCGGTCGTGATCGTCGGGGCGGACGACTTCGACCCGCTCGGCGACGGTGCGGAAACACCCTCGGAGATAGGGAACGCCTACGACGGCGACCCCTCCACGTCGTGGCAGACCTCCAACTACTACGGCTATCCGAACTTCGGCAGGCTGAAGGAAGGCGTGGGCATCGTCCTGGACCTCGGCACGGTCCAGCAGGTGGGCAAGGTGGAGGTCACGTTCGAAGGCTCCACCTCGGTCCAGCTGCGGACGGCGCCCGAGGGCGCCTCGACCCAGCCCTCGTCGCCCGGCGACTTCACCACCCTGGCCGCGGGGTCCGGAACACATGTTCCGCTCGCCCCGGTCAAGCCGGTGAAGACGCGCTACGTTCTCGTCTGGCTGACCGAGCTGCCTAGCAGCGCGGGCGGCTACCGCGGCAAGATCTCGGACATCAAGATCACCAGCTGACGACACCAGGGGAGGGGGCTCACCGTTGGACGACGTCAAAGGCGACGACATCAGCGACCAGGAACTGCTGGCGAGGCATGTCGCCGGCGATCCCCACGCCTTCGGTGAGCTCGTACGGCGCCACCGCGATCGACTGTGGGCGGTGGCGCTGCGGACGCTGGGGGACCGCGAGGAGGCCGCTGACGCCGTCCAGGACGCCCTCGTCTCGGCCTTCCGTGCCGCGCACACCTTCCGCGGCCAGTCGGCCGTCACGACCTGGCTCCACCGCATCACGGTCAACGCCTGTCTCGACCGGGCCCGCAAGACGGCTTCCCGCAAGACCTCGCCGCTCGACGACACCGAACGCTTCGAGCAGCTCCTCGAGCCCGCGGAGTCGGCCGAGGCTCCCGCCGAGCGGCAGGACCTCCACCGTGAGCTGCTGGCCGCCCTCGCCACCCTCCCCAAGGAACAGCGTGCGGCGCTCGTCCTCGTCGACATGCAGGGCTACCCGGTGGCGGAAGCCGCCCGGATCCTCGATGTGCCCACCGGAACCGTGAAGAGCCGCTGCGCGCGGGGCCGGGCGAGGCTCCTTCCGATGCTCACTCATCTGCGCGCCGACACAGTGGGTAACGAAGGCCCTGACCGGGGAAGGAACCGGACGCCGGGGACATCCGTCCCACCGGTGTCGGGGTCATCGAATACCGGACCGAATGGCCCGGCTGCTGTGAAGGGCGGAGGTGGGCGCGCGTGAGTTCCACGACCGGCATGGCCGACACGACACAGCACCCGGACGTCTCGGAGATCTCCGACCTCACCGAGGGGCTGCTCTCACCGTCCCGTACCGCGGCCGTGCGTCAGCACATCGAGGGCTGCTCCCTCTGTGCCGATGTACGCACCTCCCTGGAGGAGATCCGCGGGCTGCTGGGGACGCTCCCCGGCCCGCCTCGGATGCCCGCCGAGATCGCCGGCCGTATCGACGCCGCCCTGGCTGCCGAAGCGCTGCTCAACGCCACCACACCGGATGTCGGCGCCCATGTTTCACGTGAAACGACGAGCGCCCGCGCCGAGCCGTCCCTCTCTCCATCGCCCTCCCCCGCAGTGGATCGCCCCGCCGGAAGCCCTCGCGCCGCCACCGGCCCTGGCCGGCCTCGCCGTGCCCGCCGCCGCCGGGTCGCAGCGCTCGGCGCGGTCTTCGGAGCCGCAGCTCTGGGCATGAGCCTCTTCTTCGCCCAGGGGGGCGTACAGACCCTCGGCGGCGACTCCGGCGACACGAAGACCGACACGGCCGCCCGCTCGGCCTCGCCGAGCCACTTCGACGGGATGCCGGTCGAAGCCCGGGTCCGCGAGCTCCTGCATCAGGGGGACACCTTCAGGTCGTCCAAGGGGACGAGCCCCGAGTCGATGTCCGCCGAGGGTGGTGACACCCCTAAGCGTGGGACGGCCGAGTCGCCGCCGAGCTGCGTCTCGGCGGGCACGGGCCGCACCGACGCGGTGCTCGCCTTCCAGAAGGGGGAGTACCAGGGAACGGCGGCCTATCTCCTCGTCCTCCCCCACCCCGCCGACGGCTCGCGGGTGCAGGCCTATGTACTGGACGCGTCCTGCGTGGACAAGGGCGGGAAGGGCAAGGCTGAGGTAATGCTCACGCAGTCCTACCCTCGGTCCTGACCTCGACGCCGTGCCGCGCGGCGGACTCGGGAATGCAAGCCCCGTAGGATCCGTTGGGTGGGGTGAGAGTCACCGACCCGATCGCCCCGTAGGCAGTAGGCAGTCTGCAGAGACGAGGAAGAAACCCGTGAGCGACGTCCGTAACGTGATCATCATCGGCTCCGGGCCCGCGGGTTACACCGCTGCGCTCTACACGGCGCGTGCGTCGCTGAAGCCGCTGGTCTTCGAAGGAGCTGTCACCGCTGGTGGCGCCCTGATGAACACGACCGACGTGGAGAACTTCCCCGGCTTCCGTGACGGCATCATGGGCCCGGACCTGATGGACAACATGCGCGCCCAGGCCGAGCGCTTCGGTGCCGAGCTGGTCCCGGACGACGTGGTCGCCGTGGACCTCACGGGCGACATCAAGACCGTCACGGACACCGCCGGCACCGTGCACCGCGCGAAGGCCGTCATCGTCACGACCGGCTCCCAGCACCGCAAGCTCGGTCTTCCGAACGAGGACGCCCTCTCCGGCCGCGGTGTCTCCTGGTGCGCCACCTGCGACGGGTTCTTCTTCAAGGACCAGGACATCGCCGTCGTCGGCGGCGGCGACACGGCGATGGAGGAGGCCACGTTCCTCTCCCGCTTCGCCAAGTCCGTCACCATCGTCCACCGCCGTGACACCCTGCGCGCCTCCAAGGCGATGCAGGAGCGCGCCTTCGCCGACCCGAAGATCAAGTTCGCCTGGGACAGCGAGGTCGCCGAGATCCACGGTGACCAGAAGCTCTCCGGTCTGACGCTGCGGAACACCAAGACCGGCGAGACCAGCGAGCTGCCGGTGACCGGTCTCTTCATCGCTGTCGGTCACGACCCGCGGACGGAGCTCTTCAAGGGCCAGCTGGAGCTGGACGAGGAGGGTTACCTCAAGGTCGACGCCCCGTCGACGCGGACGAACCTCTCCGGCGTCTTCGGAGCCGGTGACGTCGTCGACCACACCTACCGCCAGGCGATCACCGCCGCCGGCACGGGCTGCTCCTCCGCGCTCGACGCCGAGCGCTTCCTGGCCGCGCTCGCCGACAGCGACAAGCTCGCCGAGCCGGAGAAGACCCCCGCGGTCTGACCCACAGGCTTTCCCCACTCCACACCCCGCGAAGTTAAGGAGGTCGCCGTGGCCGGCGCCCTGAAGAACGTGACCGACGCTTCCTTCGAGGACGAGGTCCTCAAGAGCGACAAGCCCGTCCTGGTGGACTTCTGGGCCGCCTGGTGCGGACCGTGCCGTCAGATCGCCCCGTCGCTGGAGGCCATCGCCGCCGAGCACGGTGAGATCGAGATCGTGAAGCTCAACATCGACGAGAATCCGGCCACGGCTGCCAAGTACGGCGTCATGTCGATCCCGACGCTGAACGTCTACCAGAACGGCGAGGTCGTGAAGACCATCGTCGGTGCCAAGCCGAAGGCCGCGATCCTCCGCGACCTCGCGGGCTTCGTCTCCGACGAGGCCACCAAGGCCTGACGCCTCTGTTTCACGTGAAACATGAACGGCCCGTCCCTTCGGGGGCGGGCCGTTGTCGCACTCACAGCGCGTGCGGCTAACCATGTGGCTTACAGGGGCCGCAACGCCGGTTCCTTCTGGACGGCTCCCAGGAGCCGGTCCAGGGCGAGCTCGACGTCCTCCTTCCAGGAGAGCGTCGTCCTGAGCTCCAACCTCAGTCGCGGATGCGCGGGATGGGGCCGTACGGTCTTGAAGCCCACCGCCAGAAGATGGTCCGCCGGCAACACACAGGCAGGTTCCTTCCACCGCGCATCGCCGAAGGCCTCGATCGCCCTGAACCCCCGCCGCAGAAGATCCTTGGCCACGGTCTGCACCATCGTCCGGCCAAGCCCCTGGCCCTGATAGCCCGGCATGATCCAGGCCGTCATCAACTGCACCGCGTCCGCGGAGACCGGGCTCGTGGGAAACGCCGTGGACCGTGGCACATACGCCGGGGGCGCGTAGAGGACGAAGCCCACGGGAACCTCGTCCACATAGACGACGCGACCGCAGGAACCCCACTCCAACAGCACGGCGGAGATCCACGCTTCCTTCTCCAGCTCCGGTCGGCCCGCTTTCACCGCAGCCTCACCGCTGACGGGGTCGAGCTCCCAGAAGACGCACGAGCGACACCGCTTGGGGAGGTCCGGAAGGTTGTCCAGAGTGAGCGGTACGAGCCGACGCCCCACGGCTGTTCCTCGCTTCCCATTGGCCATCGCAGCACGGATACGCCCTCCCAGAATCGTATCCATGGGGCGATCAGGGCGATACCGCGCGCAGGCAAAGGGCGGACGGTGTTCCAGTTTTCACCGGAGCACGGCCCGCCCTGGGCGACGCGAAGGGGGATCAGCCCTCGCGGTCCGCCTCGCTCTGCTCGGAGTTGCTCTGGTCCATGACCCGTCCCTCGCCGGGAGCCAAGGTCGAGAGAATCCGGTCCAGATCCTCCATCGAGGCGAACTCGACGACGATCTTGCCCTTCTTCTGTCCCAGGTCGACCTTCACCCGCGTCTCGAAACGGTCCGAGAGCCGCGAGGCGAGGTCCGTCAGCGCCGGCGACACCCGCCCTCCCGCCCTCGGGCCCTTCGGCTTGGTCGTGGACGTGGGCTCCGAGCCCATCAGCGTCACGATCTCCTCGACCGCACGCACCGAGAGCCCCTCGGCCACGATCCGGTACGCCAGCTTGTCCTGCGTCTCCGGGTCGTCCACGGAGAGCAGAGCTCGGGCATGACCGGCCGAGAGGACTCCGGCGGCGACCCGCCGCTGGACCGGCGGGGAGAGCCGCAGCAGACGCAGCGTGTTGGAGACCTGCGGGCGCGAGCGCCCGATGCGGTCGGCCAGCTGGTCGTGGGTGCAGTTGAAGTCCTTGAGCAGCTGGTCGTAGGCCGCGGCTTCTTCCAGCGGGTTCAGCTGGGCCCGGTGGAGGTTCTCCAGCAGGGCGTCCAGCAGAAGCTTCTCGTCGTCCGTGGCGCGGACGATGGCGGGAATGCGCTCCAGGCCGGCCTCACGGCAGGCCCTCCACCGGCGCTCACCCATGATGAGCTCGTAGCGCTCGGTGCCCAGCTGCCGTACGACGACGGGCTGGAGCAGGCCGACCTCCTTGATAGAGGTGATCAGCTCCGCCAGCGCGTCCTCGTCGAAGACCTCACGCGGCTGCCGCGGGTTGGGCGTGATGAAGTCCAACGGCAGCTCGGCGAAGTGGGCCCCCGCAGGGGACTCGGGCTCCGCGATCGGCTCGGTCTCGACCACCGGCACCACGGAATCGGGAGATTGCGGGCTCTGCGGAAGAGTCGCCACCTTGGCGGCGGCCACCCCGCGATCCGACGAGACTCCCGGGATGGCTCCCGGAGAGGCGGAGCCCGCCCCCATACCGACAGCCGGCAGCTGTCGCTCCTGGGGAGCAGCCGGGATCAGCGCACCGAGCCCACGCCCCAATCCCCTACGTCGCTCGCTCACTGGATCCCCTCCGACATGTTCTGCTGGCTGTTCTGGTGGCCCACTCGGGCGTGCTGCGGGTCGTAGTGGATGCCCACGCCGCGCAGCGCGATCTCGCGAGCCGCTTCGAGGTACGACAGTGAACCACTGGAGCCCGGGTCGTAGGTGAGGACGGTCTGCCCGTAGCTCGGCGCCTCCGAGATGCGCACGGATCGCGGGATGCTCGTCCGCAGCACCTCCTTGCCGAAGTGGGTGCGCACCTCGTCGGCCACCTGAGAGGCGAGCCTCGTCCGGCCGTCGTACATGGTGAGCAGGATCGTCGAGACATGCAGCGTGGGGTTGAGGTGTCCGCGCACCAGCTCGACGTTCCGCAGGAGCTGCCCCAGGCCCTCCAGCGCGTAGTACTCGCACTGGATCGGGATCAGCACCTCGGCCCCAGCCACCAGGGCGTTGACCGTCAGCAGGCCCAGCGACGGCGGGCAGTCGATCAGGATGTAGTCCAGCGGCTGCTCGTACGCCTGGATCGCACGCTGCAGTCGGCTCTCCCGCGCCACCAGCGACACCAGCTCGATCTCCGCACCGGCGAGATCGATGGTGGCCGGGGCGCAGAAGAGACCTTCGACGTCCTGTACGGGCTGGACCACGTCGGAGAGCGGCTTGCTCTCCACCAGAACGTCATAGATCGAGGGGACTTCGGCGTGGTGGTCGATCCCCAGGGCGGTCGAGGCATTGCCCTGCGGGTCGAGGTCGATGACCAGGACCCTGGCGCCATGCAGCGCCAGAGAAGCGGCAAGGTTGACCGTCGTGGTGGTCTTCCCCACTCCACCCTTCTGGTTGGCGACGACCATGATGCGTGTCTGGGTGGGCCGAGGAAGACCCTCGCCGGCACGCCCCAGCGCCTCTACTGCCAGCTGGGCTGCACGACCAATGGGGGTGTCGTCCATGGGGGGCGGTGTTTCACGTGAAACATCCTCCCCCACCGATTCGGTTCGGGGACCGGGGACCGGATCGGTCATCGGTCCCGCGATGTTGGCGTCGGACCGCAAGGATTCACTCTCCTCGGCTTCAGGCTCGCGATGCACAGAGCCTGCCATGCTTTCGGGGTCGTGAACCAGCGAGGTCCGTGGTTCTGTGGACGAATCCACCTCGGTGGACAACCCCGTCACCCTCGTGGGGGGCTTCACGGGCGGTTTGCGGTCCCGGGGCGTGGCAGCCGCGCGGCCGCGGCTGATGATCCCCTGCAGCAGTGAGCGACGTTTCACGTGAAACACGATGCACTCGCCGTCGACCCAGGACCGCTCGACACTCCGCAATACGTACGTATGGCAGCTTGTACGGATCAGTTGCGCCGCGTTGACGCCTCAGCGACGACGGCGGGTCCTGCTGGGGCGGGCGGCCTTGGCTCGCTTGGCGGCGAACCTCACACCACCGGGGCTCTCGCCGACCTCCACCCGTACGACGGTCGCCAACGGGTCCACGATGCCTTCGCCGACCTGAAGCACCGTGGTTTCCACCACACCGAGCTTGGAGAGCGCGGCACGGGCGCCGTCGATCTCCTCCTCGGCGGTGTCGCCCTTGAGGGCCAGCATCTCTCCGTACGGACGCAGCAGCGGGACACCCCAGCCGGCCAGCCGGTCCAGCGGGGCCACGGCACGCGCCGTCACCACGTGGACAGGCGGGAGCGTCCCGAGCACCTCCTCGGCACGGCCTCGGACCACGGTCACATGGTCGAGCCCGAGCAGCTCCACGACCTCCTGAAGGAAGTTCGTACGGCGGAGCAGCGGTTCCAGGAGCGTGATCTTCAGGTCGGGCCGCACCAGGGCCAGCGGGATACCGGGCAGGCCGGCGCCCGAGCCGACATCGCACACGGTGACGCCCTCGGGGACCACCTCGGAGAGCACCGCACAGTTCAACAGGTGCCGCTCCCACAGCCGGGGCACCTCACGCGGGCCGATCAGGCCACGCTTGACGCCCGCGTCCGCGAGGAGCTCCGCGTACCGGACAGCCTCCGGGAAATACTCACCGAATACCGTCCGCGCCTGTTCGGGCGCAGGGGGGAGCTCCGCTGCCTCCGTCACGGGAACCGTCCTTCCGCACCGCACGCATAGGTGCGAGCGCACTGTGGTGGCTGAGTATCAGGCTGACAAGATCGGCCCCGCCTGCGAGCAGACGGGGCCGACACTGCGAAATTGCTCAGGCAGGGAGAACGACGACGAAGCGCTGCGGCTCCTCGCCCTCGGACTCGCTGCGCAGACCCGCGGCCGCGACCGCGTCGTGCACGACCTTGCGCTCGAACGGCGTCATCGGGTCCAGCTTGACCGGCTCACCGGTGGACTTCACCTCGGACGCGGCCTTGGCGCCGATCTCGGCGAGCTCCTCACGCTTCTTGGCGCGGAACCCGGCGATGTCGAGCATGAGCCGACTGCGGTCACGGGTCTCCCGGTGCACAGCCAGACGGGTCAGCTCCTGGAGCGCCTCCAGCACCTCGCCGTCGCGACCCACGAGCTTCTGAAGGTCACGGCTGCTCGAGTCACTGATGATCGAGACCGCGGCCCGGTCCGCCTCGACGTCCATGTCGATGTCGCCATCGAGGTCGGCGATGTCGAGCAGACCTTCGAGGTAGTCGGCCGCAATCTCACCCTCCTGCTCGAGGCGGGTCAGGGTGTCGCCACCCTCGGCGGCGGCGGAGGTGGTGCCTTCCGTCACGGATCGACTCCTTCTACTTCTTGGACGACGGGTGCTTGGGGCGCTGCTGGCCCTTGCGCTGACCGGACTTGGCCTGACGGGAGGCTCCGGAGTTGGCCCGGCTCGGCCGTGCGGGCTTGTCGCCCTGCGCCGAGTCCTTGGCCGTGTCCTGAGCCGCGTCCTGCGGCTTCTTCTCCAGCGACGTGGTGGGCTCGCCGGAGTCGGTGGAGTCGACGCCGTCCTCGGCGCTCTTCGCCGTGGACTGGCCCGCGGCGGCCTGGCGCTTGGCCTTCGTCTGGCGCTTGGGCTGCTGACGCTTGGCGGCGGCGCCACCCTCGGCCTCGACGGTGACGGTGTCGCTCTTGATCACCGTGCCGTCGGCCTGAGCCGCGAACCCGGCCTTGGCCAGGCCCGCGAAGAAGCGGCGCTCGTTCTCGTTGCGGTCGCTGCCCTTGGCGACGATCACCTTGACGATGTTCTTGCGGCGACGGCCGCGGACCTCACCGTGCTGCGTGACGCTCTTCAGCAGGCGCTGGAGGTAGGAGTCCTGCGCCTTGCTGCCCGGGGTCGGGTTCTGGTTGATCACGTACATCTGCTGGCCCATGGTCCACACGTTCGTGGTCAGCCAGTAGACGAGGACACCGACGGGGAAGTTGATACCCATGACCGCGAAGATCAACGGGAAGATGTACATGAGCATCTTCTGCTGCTGCATGTACGGGGTCTTCACCGAGAGGTCGACGTTCTTCATCATCAGCTGGCGCTGGGTGAAGAACTGCGAGGCCGACATCATGACGATCATGATCGCGGTGACGATGCGGACCGAGACCAGCGAGGCGTCGAGAGCGGCGACTTCCTGAGCGCTGTCGGTGAAGGTCGCGGCCAGCGGGGCGCCGAAGATGTGCGCCTGTCGCGCGCTCTCGAGCAGCGACTGGTTGATGACGCCGATCTCGTCGCCCTGGGCGATGTTGGAGAGCACGTGGTACAGGGCGAAGAAGAACGGGGACTGCGCCAGGATGGGCAGGCACGAGGAGAGCGGGTTGGTACCCGTCTCCTTGTACAGCTTCATCATCTCTTCGGACTGACGCTGCTTGTCGCTCTTGAAGCGCTCCTGGATCGCCTTCATCTTCGGCTGGAGCGCCTGCATGTTCCGGGTCGACTTGATCTGCTTGACGAACAGCGGGATCAGACAGATCCGGATCAGCACCACCAGGGACACGATCGACAGGCCCCAGGCCCAGCCCGTGTCAGGGCCGAAGATCGCCCCGTACAGCTTGTGGAACTGGACGATGACCCAGGAAACGGGCCAGGTGATGAAGCTGAAAAAACTGGCAATCGTGTCCACTAATCAGGCTCCTTGAGCATTGGGCGAGGTCTCTGCGGCCGGGCTCGTCTCGGCGGTGGACCCGCCCTTGTCGCCGCGCAGCGCGTTCCGCAGCATTTCGTGCCAACGGGGGCGCTTGCGCGCAGGCACGTGGTCCACGCCGCCGGGCGACCACGGATTGCACCGCAGGATGCGCCAGGCGGTCAGGGCTGTGCCCTTGATCGCGCCATGCCGGTCGATGGCCGTGAATCCGTAGTGGGAACACGACGGGTAGTACCGGCAGACGGGCCCGAGGAGCGGGCTGATCGTCCACTGGTACAGCTTGATGAGAGCCAGCAGCGGGTACTTCATCGCGTGCCCCCTCCCAGGAGCCGCTGAAGCGCGGCGTCCAGGTCTCGGGCCAGCTGTGCGTGATCGGCGTCGCCGGCTCCGGGCAACGCCCGTACGACCACCAGGCTACCGGGGGGCAGCTCGGAGAGCCGTTCGCGGACGAGATGGCGCAGGCGTCGCTTGACCTGGTTGCGTACGACCGCACCGCCCACGGCCTTGCTCACGACGAAACCCGCACGCGTCGGGGGAGCGCTCTCCCCAGGCGCGTGCGGGTCCGTTGCACCGCTGCTCAGATGGACGACGAGGAGCGGGCGACCGGCCCGGCGACCTCGGCGTACCGCGGTTGCGAAGTCCTCGCGCCGCCTCAGCCGATTCTCGGTAGGCAGCACGTCATGACCTGTTTAAGCGGATCAGGCGGACAGGCTCGCGCGACCCTTGGCACGACGGTTCGCCAGGATGGCGCGACCGGCACGCGTGCGCATCCGCAGGCGGAAGCCGTGGGTCTTGGCGCGACGACGGTTGTTCGGCTGGAAGGTGCGCTTGCTCACTCGGGGGCTCCAGAAATGATTCGTTGATGGCGGGACATCGCCTGGCTGTCACCGTGCGCCCACGAGTAGCTCGCAATACGCCCGAGTGCACCGCTTCACGATCACAGACCGTGATCTTTGCCCATCGGAGGCAGGCGGCAGCAGCCATCGACAACTCGACCTGGTTACGGTACGCGCGGCTACGCCATCCGGTCAAACCGGCCGATCACCGGGGTCCCATTGTGCACAGGCTGTGGACAACAACTTGAACGAGGTCAGCCGCCGCGACTACCGTGGCTGGACTCCCGACTTCTTTTTCCGTTCTGTCCTTACCTGTCCTCACGGACTTCGACCTACCGTCCCGAGAACCACACATTCGTGGGACCTGCGAGGAAGCGTGCCCTGTGGCTGACGTACCTGCCGATCTTGCCGCAGTGTGGCCACGCGTGCTGGAGCAGCTCCTCGGAGAAGGCCAGCAGGGCATCGAGCCCAAGGACAAGCAGTGGATCGAGCGCTGCCAGCCTCTCGCACTGGTGGCCGACACCGCGCTCCTCGCCGTTCCCAACGAGTGGGGCAAGCGGGTCCTCGAGGGGCGCTTGGCGCCGCTGATCAGCGAGACCCTGAGCCGCGAGTGCGGCCGCCCGATCCGGATCGCGATCACCGTCGACGACTCCGTGGGCGAGCCGAGCCCGCCCGCCCCGCCGGTCCAGCAGCAGCCGCGCTACGACGAGCGCCCGCCGGCGGAGTCCTACGAGAAGTACGACGGCTACGGCCACCGGCCGATGGCCGACGACGGGCTGCCCACCGCACGCCCCGCCTACCCGGACTACCAGCAGCAGCGCCCCGACCCGGGCTCCTGGCCGCGCACCCAGGAGGACCTCTCCTGGCAGCAGCCGCGGCTCGGCGGCTACCAGGAGCGCGACCCGTACGCGGGTCCCCGGCAGCAGCAGTCCCAGCAGCCGCGGTACGACGAGCGCCCGCCGGCCTACGACCAGCCGCAGCGGCAGGAGCGGGCCGAGCTGCCCGACCCGCAGGGTCGCGGAGCGGGCCAGGGGCAGCGTCCGGGCGGGCCCGTACCGGGCCCCGTGGGCGGCGGCCCCGGAGTGGGCCGTCCCGGCTCGTCCTCCGGACAGGGCACGTCCGGCGCCCCGGGCGAGCAGCACGCACGCCTCAACCCGAAGTACCTCTTCGACACCTTCGTCATCGGATCCTCGAACCGATTCGCGCACGCGGCCGCCGTCGCGGTGGCCGAGGCGCCCGCGAAGGCGTACAACCCGCTCTTCATCTACGGGGAGTCGGGCCTCGGCAAGACGCACCTGCTGCACGCCATCGGGCACTACGCGCGCAGCCTCTACCCCGGCACCCGGGTGCGGTACGTGAGCTCGGAGGAGTTCACCAACGAGTTCATCAACTCGATCCGCGACGGCAAGGGTGACACCTTCCGTAAGCGCTACCGCGATGTGGACATCCTTCTGGTCGACGACATCCAGTTCCTCGCGAGCAAGGAGTCGACGCAGGAGGAGTTCTTCCACACCTTCAACACGCTGCACAACGCGAACAAGCAGATCGTGCTCTCCTCGGACCGGCCGCCCAAGCAGCTGATGACTCTGGAGGACCGGCTGCGCAACCGCTTCGAGTGGGGCCTGACCACCGATGTGCAGCCGCCGGAGCTGGAGACGCGGATCGCGATCCTCCGCAAGAAGGCCGTCCAGGAGCAGCTCAACGCCCCGCCGGAGGTGCTGGAGTTCATCGCCTCCCGCATCTCGCGGAACATCCGTGAGCTGGAGGGCGCGCTGATCCGCGTCACCGCCTTCGCGAGCCTCAACCGGCAGCCGGTGGACCTGGGGCTCACCGAGATCGTGCTCAAGGACCTGATCCCGGGCGGCGAGGACGCGGCGCCGGAGATCACCGCGAGCGCGATCATGGCGGCCACGGCCGACTACTTCGGGCTGACGGTGGAGGACCTCTGCGGATCCTCACGCAGCCGAGTGCTGGTGACCGCCCGCCAGATCGCCATGTACCTGTGCCGGGAGCTCACGGACCTGTCGCTGCCGAAGATCGGGGCGCAGTTCGGCGGCCGCGACCATACGACCGTGATGCACGCGGACCGCAAGATCCGCGCGCTGATGGCCGAGCGGCGCTCCATCTACAACCAGGTCACCGAGCTCACCAACCGCATCAAGAACGGCTGAGAGAGCCGCTCCGCACCCTCCGTAGGGCGCTCCGGGACACCTCCCGGGGCGCCCTTCGTCGTACTCCGCCGCGTCGCCGGCCCCTTTCCACACGCCTGTGCGCGGTCGCGGTGTTCGAATACGAAGGACGGGTGGCGGGTTCTCCACAGATTGAGGGATGATCTTCCGTCCACAGGGTGGGGACTGCCGAGTTATCCGGATCGCTTCCACAGGCCGACCGGCCAGGGGGTCATCACCCCAGCTCAGAGGGGTGTGGATTTGTTGGCAACCTTGATCCACAGCCTGTGGACGAAAATTTCGTCCACAGGGGCTCGTCACCGTTGTCCACCGCCAACCCACAGGCGGCGCTCGGTTGCCCACAGCTTCTCCACACCGCTGTCCACTGTTCGGCAACGAGACACCCCCGCTCACCGCGTCGAGTGAAAGCGGTCACACCAAGGGAGACGATTGGGCTGTGGGGAACGTGGGTAAAGCTGGGGACATCGCTGGGGAGAACTCCCCGTGGCCTGTGTACCGGGTGTGCAGAACTTTTGGGCGTCCACAGAACGCCCCGGTTGTCCACGGGCTCCACCCACAGGGGCAGTGGACAAAAAACCTGCGCTGACCTGCGCATACGACGTTATCCACCGTTTCCACAGGCCCTACTACTACTCCCACATAGAGTTAGCCCGGAATCCGCTTCGAAGTGGGGCCTGTGCACAACTCGGCGCCGGAGCCTCGGCAGCCTCTTGTCGCGACTTGACCCCGAGCCGCACCGAGTGTCGGCGGCGTACGTCAGACTGGTTCCCGCAGTCGACGAAGAGCCAGCAACAGCAGGAGGCGGTTCCGGTGAAGATCCGGGTGGAGCGCGATGTACTCGCGGAGGCGGTGGCCTGGGTGGCCCGCAGCCTTCCGGCCCGTCCGCCGGCGCCCGTACTCGCGGGCCTTCTGCTGAAGGCCGAGGACGGCGCGCTGAGCTTCTCGAGCTTCGACTACGAGGTCTCCGCCCGCGTCTCCGTCGAGGCGGAGGTCGAGGAGGACGGCACGGTCCTGGTCTCCGGCCGCCTGCTCGCCGACATCTGCCGCGCCCTCCCCAACCGGCCGGTGGAGATTTCCACAGACGGTGTACGGGCGACCGTGGTCTGCGGCTCCTCCCGCTTCACCCTCCACACCCTGCCTGTGGAGGAGTACCCGGCCCTGCCGGAGATGCCGACCGCGACCGGCACCGTGCCCGGCGAGATCTTCGCCTCCGCCGCCGCCCAGGTCGCCATCGCCGCGGGCCGTGACGACACGCTGCCCGTGCTCACCGGTGTGCGCATCGAGATCGAGGGCGACACGGTCACCCTGGCCTCCACCGACCGCTACCGCTTCGCGGTCCGCGAGTTCCTGTGGAAGCCGGAGTCCCCGGACGCCTCCGCCGTCGCCCTGGTGCCCGCGAAGACCCTCCTGGACACCGCCAAGGCGCTGACCAGCGGCGACACCGTCACCCTGGCGCTCTCGGGCTCCGGCAAGGGCGAGGGCCTGATCGGTTTCGAGGGCGCGGGCCGCCGCACCACCACCCGGCTGCTCGAAGGCGACCTGCCGAAGTACCGGACGCTCTTCCCCACCGAGTTCAACTCGGTCGCGGTGATCGAGACCGGCCCCTTCGTCGAGGCCGTCAAGCGTGTGGCCCTGGTCGCCGAGCGCAACACCCCGGTCCGGCTCAGCTTCGAGCAGGGCGTGCTGATCCTGGAGGCCGGCTCCAGCGACGATGCACAGGCTGTGGAGCGTGTGGACGCGCAGCTGGAGGGCGACGACATCTCGATCGCCTTCAACCCGACCTTCCTGCTCGACGGTCTGAGCGCGATCGACTCCCCGGTCGCCCAGCTCTCCTTCACCACCTCCACCAAGCCGGCGCTGCTGAGCGGCAAGCCGGCCGTGGACGCGGAGGCGGACGAGGCGTACAAGTACCTGATCATGCCGGTGCGCCTCAGCGGCTGACCCCGGCGGGACGGTCGTCGACTGAGCGGCTGACCCCACAGGTGTGCACCCGCGTCCGGGCGTAGGCTCGGACGCGGGTACGAACCGCACACGACGCTTAAGGAATCTCTGATGGAGCTCGGTCTCGTCGGTCTCGGCAAGATGGGCGGCAACATGCGTGAGCGCATCCGCCGCGCAGGCCACACCGTCATCGGATACGACCGCAACCCGGACCTCGCCGATGTCCACAGCCTGGAAGAGCTTGTGGGCAAGCTCAAGGGTCCGCGCGTCGTGTGGGTCATGGTCCCGGCCGGTGCCGCGACCCAGTCCACCGTCGACGAGCTGGCCGAACTGCTCTCCCCTGGTGACATCGTCGTGGACGGCGGGAACTCCCGCTGGACCGACGACGAGAAGCACGCCGAGGAGCTCGCCGCCAAGGGCATCGGGTTCGTCGACTGCGGCGTCTCCGGCGGTGTGTGGGGCCTGGAGAACGGCTACGCGCTGATGTACGGCGGCGACGCCGAGAACGTGGCGAAGGTCCAGCCGATCTTCGACGCCCTCAAGCCCGAGGGCGAGTTCGGCTCCGTCCACGCGGGCAAGGTCGGCGCCGGCCACTTCGCGAAGATGGTCCACAACGGCATCGAGTACGCGATGATGCAGGCGTACGCCGAGGGCTGGGAGCTCCTGGAGAAGGTCGACTCCGTCACCGACGTGCGCGAGGTCTTCCGCTCCTGGCAGGAGGGCACCGTCATCCGTTCCTGGCTGCTCGACCTGGCGGTCAACGCCCTGGACGAGGACGAGCACCTGGAGAGGCTCCGCGGCTTCGCGCAGGACTCCGGCGAGGGCCGGTGGACCGTGGAGGCCGCGATCGACAACGCCGTGCCGCTGCCCGCGATCACCGCGTCGCTGTTCGCGCGGTTCGCGTCCCGTCAGGACGACTCCCCGCAGATGAAGATGATCGCCGCGCTGCGCAACCAGTTCGGTGGCCACGCGGTCGAGTCCAAGAAGTAATCCACAGGCTGTGCACTCCGGTGCACAGCAGCCGGGGGAAGGTCGGCGCACACCATGCATGTCACGCATCTGTCGCTGGCCGACTTCCGCTCCTACGCCCGGGTCGAGGTCCCGCTCGACCCGGGCGTCACGGCTTTCGTGGGCGCGAACGGCCAGGGCAAGACGAACCTCGTCGAGGCCGTCGGCTACCTCGCCACCCTCGGCAGTCATCGCGTCGCCTCGGACGCGCCGCTCGTACGGATGGGGGCGGACCGGGCGATCATCCGCGCCGCCGTCACCCAGGGCGAACGCTCCCAGCTGATCGAGCTGGAGCTCAATCCGGGACGCGCGAACCGGGCCCGTATCAATAGGTCCTCGCAGGTCAGACCACGTGACGTGCTGGGAATCGTACGGACCGTGCTGTTCGCGCCTGAGGATCTGTCCCTGGTGAAGGGCGATCCCGGGGAGCGCCGGCGCTTCCTCGACGAACTGATCACGGCGCGCGCGCCGCGCATGGCGGGCGTGCGCTCCGACTACGAGCGGGTGCTGAAGCAGCGCAACACGCTTCTGAAGTCCGCCGCGATGGCGCGCCGGCACGGCGGCCGGGGCATGGACCTGTCGACGCTCGACGTGTGGGACCAGCACCTGGCACGGACGGGCGCCGAGCTTCTCGCCCAGCGGCTGGATCTGATCGGTGTGCTGCAGCCGCTGGCCGACAAGGCGTACGAGCAGCTGGCGCCGGGCGGCGGACCGATTCTGCTGGAGTACCGGCCCTCGGCGCCGGGTCCCGGGCACACGCGGGAGGAGCTGTACGAGCAGCTGATCGCCGCGCTGGCGGACGTACGCAAGCAGGAGATCGAACGGGGCGTCACGCTGGTCGGGCCGCACCGGGACGAGCTGCTGCTCAAGCTCGGCGACCTGCCGGCGAAGGGGTACGCGAGCCACGGGGAGTCCTGGTCGTTCGCGCTGGCGCTGCGGCTGGCCGCCTACGACCTGCTGCGGGCGGAGGGGAACGAGCCGGTGCTGGTCCTCGACGACGTCTTCGCCGAGCTGGACGCCCGTCGCCGGGAGCGGCTGGCGGAGCTGGTGGCTCCCGGCGAGCAGGTGCTGGTGACCGCCGCGGTGGTCGACGACGTGCCGGGGGTGCTTGCGGGGGTTCGGTACGGGGTCGCCGGGGGTTCGGTGGAGAAGCTGTGAGGGTTTGTGAGGCTGTGAGGCTGTGAGCGAGAACGAGACCCCGAGCCCGAAGGCTCCGCCCGAGCCGTCCGGCGTCGACCTGGCGCGGGTCGCGCTGCGCGCCGCCAAGGAGCAGGCGAAGGCGCGGGGCGCCGCCGCCCAGCAGAAGAAGCAGGCCCGGCGGGGCGGTGGCCTGCGGTCCGGGTCGGGGGCGGACGGCCGTGACCCGCTGGCGCTGGGCGCCGCGATCAACCGGCTCATCACCGAGCGCGGCTGGGAGACGCCGGCCGCGGTGGGCGGGGTCATGGGGCGCTGGCCGCAGATCGTGGGCGAGGACCTGGCGAAGCACTGCGTGCCGCTGAAGTACGAGGAGGACCCGGAGGCGCGGGTGCTCACCGTGCAGTGCGACTCCACGGCGTGGGCGACGCAGCTGCGGCTGCTCGCGCCGAGGCTGGTGGCGCGGCTGAACGAGGACCTGGGGCAGGGGACCGTGCGGATCATCAAGGTGCTGGGGCCTTCGGCCGGGCCGCGGCGGGGGTACGGGCCGCTCAGGGCGCCGGGGTCGGTGGGGCCCGGCGACACGTACGGCTAGGGCGCCGGGCGGACCGGGGCCACGTGGCCGGGCCGGGTGACCGCCAGGTGACCGGCCGGGTGACTGGGGCCAGGCGGTGGGGCACCGGGCTTGCGCGGGGCCTTGCGCGGGGCCGGTGTACCGGGGGCGTACGGCGTGAGCGGCCCGGGGCGCCCGGGGTGCGGGCCCTGGCGCGGGCGGCGCGTCCGTGGGTTGTGCCCACCCGTTCCGCCCTGCGGAACGATTGCCCACAACCATCCTGGGAGGGATTGCCACAAGGGGTCACACCTCGAAGCGCTGGGTGGCCGTCAGAGCCCTCTGGAGCCCCTCCCCGGATATGGGGAGTCGTCTCGCGCCCGCCCAGGGCGGCACATGCGGACTCAGGTACCGGCAAACCCCCATTCGTGTCAGCGCTACCGGTAGACTGGTAGACAATCCCGCCACCGCGCGGAACAAGTCGAACGACGCAGCCGCTCCCGTATGCCCGGAGAACGGCCTGTGCTGTGCCAGAAAGGGCGCTTCGTGGCCGATTCCGGCAACCCCAACGAGAACACTCCGTCCGCCAACGCTGCGTCGTACGACGCCACCGCGATCACCGTCCTCGAGGGTCTGGACGCGGTCCGCAAGCGACCCGGCATGTACATCGGCTCGACCGGTGAGCGTGGTCTGCACCACATGGTGCAGGAGGTCGTCGACAACTCGGTCGACGAAGCCCTGGCCGGTCACGCGGACACCATCCATGTGACGATCCTGGCCGACGGCGGCGTCCGCGTGGTCGACAACGGCCGCGGCATCCCCGTCGGCATCGTCCCGTCCGAGGGCAAGCCGGCCGTCGAGGTCGTGCTGACGGTCCTCCACGCGGGCGGCAAGTTCGGCGGCGGCGGCTACGCGGTCTCCGGCGGTCTGCACGGCGTCGGCGTCTCCGTCGTCAACGCCCTCTCCACCAAGGTCTCGGTGGAGGTCAAGACCGACGGCTACCGCTGGACGCAGGACTACAAGATGGGCGTCCCCACCGCGCCCCTCGCGCAGCACGAGGAGACCGACGAGACCGGCACCTCGGTCACGTTCTGGTCCGACCCGGACATCTTCGAGACGACCGAGTACTCCTTCGAGACGCTCTCGCGCCGCTTCCAGGAGATGGCCTTCCTCAACAAGGGCCTGACGATCACGCTCACCGACGAGCGCGAGTCCGCGAAGGCCACGGTCGGCGCCGACGACCCCGACGCCGAGGCGGCGGAGGAGCAGCCGGCAAGGACGGTGAAGTACCACTACGAGGGCGGCATCGTCGACTTCGTGAAGTACCTCAACTCCCGCAAGGGCGAGCTGATTCACCCCACCGTCATCGACGTCGAGGCCGAGGACAAGGAGCGCATGCTCTCGGTCGAGATCGCGATGCAGTGGAACTCGCAGTACACCGAGGGTGTCTACTCCTTCGCCAACACGATCCACACCCACGAGGGCGGTACGCACGAAGAGGGCTTCCGCGCCGCTCTCACGGGCCTGGTCAACCGGTACGCGCGCGAGAAGAAGCTGCTGCGCGAGAAGGACGACAACCTCACCGGTGAGGACATCCGCGAGGGTCTGACCGCGATCATCTCGGTCAAGCTGGGCGAGCCGCAGTTCGAGGGCCAGACCAAGACCAAGCTGGGCAACACGGAGGCCAAGACCTTCGTGCAGAAGGTCGTGCACGAGCACCTCAACGACTGGTTCGACCGGAACCCGACCGAGGCCACGGACATCATCCGTAAGTCGATCCAGGCGGCCACCGCGCGCGTGGCGGCCCGCAAGGCACGCGACCTGACCCGTCGCAAGGGCCTCCTGGAGAGCGCCTCGCTGCCGGGCAAGCTGTCCGACTGCCAGTCGAACGACCCCGCCATGTGCGAGATCTTCATCGTCGAGGGTGACTCCGCCGGCGGCTCGGCCAAGTCCGGCCGCAACCCGATGTACCAGGCCATCCTGCCGATCCGCGGCAAGATCCTGAACGTCGAGAAGGCGCGGATCGACAAGATCCTGCAGAACACCGAGGTCCAGGCGCTGATCTCGGCCTTCGGCACCGGAGTCCACGAGGACTTCGACATCGAGAAGCTCCGCTATCACAAGATCATTCTGATGGCGGACGCCGACGTCGACGGCCAGCACATCAACACCCTGCTGCTGACCTTCCTCTTCCGCTTCATGCGTCCGCTGGTCGAGGCCGGTCACGTCTACCTCTCCCGCCCGCCGCTCTACAAGATCAAGTGGGGCCGGGACGACTTCGAGTACGCGTACTCGGACCGTGAGCGCGACGCGCTCGTCGAGCTGGGCAAGCAGAACGGCAAGCGGATCCGCGAGGACTCGATCCAGCGCTTCAAGGGTCTGGGCGAGATGAACGCCGAGGAGCTGCGCATCACCACCATGGACGTGGACCACCGTGTCCTCGGCCAGGTGACCCTGGACGACGCGGCCCAGGCGGACGACCTGTTCTCGGTGCTGATGGGCGAGGACGTCGAGGCCCGGCGCTCCTTCATCCAGCGCAACGCCAAGGACGTTCGCTTCCTCGACATCTGAGTCGGTCTCAGCTGACCGTACGAAAGGACTGACGACCAGCAATGGCCGACGAGAACACCCCGACCACCGAAGCCACAGAGGAAGAGCCGATTCTGCGGATCGAGCCCGTCGGGCTCGAGACCGAGATGCAGCGCTCGTACCTCGACTACGCGATGTCCGTCATCGTGTCCCGCGCGCTGCCCGACGTACGGGACGGTCTGAAGCCCGTCCACCGGCGTGTGCTGTACGCGATGTACGACGGCGGCTACCGGCCCGAGAAGGGCTTCTACAAGTGCGCCCGCGTCGTCGGTGACGTCATGGGTACGTACCACCCGCACGGCGACTCCTCCATCTACGACGCGCTGGTCCGCCTGGCCCAGCCGTGGTCGATGCGGATGCCGCTGGTGGACTCCAACGGCAACTTCGGTTCCCCGGGCAACGACCCGGCCGCCGCCATGCGGTACACCGAGTGCAAGATGATGCCGCAGTCGATGGAGATGCTCCGGGACATCGACGAGGAGACCGTCGACTTCCAGGACAACTACGACGGCCGCAACCAGGAGCCGACGGTTCTCCCGGCCCGCTTCCCGAACCTGCTGGTCAACGGCAGCGCCGGTATCGCGGTCGGTATGGCGACCAACATCCCGCCGCACAACCTGCGCGAGGTGGCGGCCGGTGCCCAGTGGGCGCTGGAGCACCCCGAGGCCACCCACGAGGAGCTGCTCGACGCGCTCATCGAGCGGATCAAGGGCCCGGACTTCCCGACCGGCGCGCTGGTCGTGGGCCGCAAGGGCATCGAGGAGGCGTACCGCACCGGCCGTGGCTCGATCACGATGCGTGCGGTCGTCGAGGTCGAGGAGATCCAGAACCGCCAGTGCCTGGTGGTCACGGAGCTTCCCTACCAGACCAACCCGGACAACCTCGCGCAGAAGATCGCCGACCTGGTCAAGGACGGCAAGATCGGCGGCATCGCCGACGTCCGCGACGAGACCTCGTCCCGTACCGGTCAGCGGCTCGTCATCGTGCTCAAGCGCGACGCCGTCGCCAAGGTCGTCCTCAACAACCTGTACAAGCACACCGACCTGCAGACGAACTTCGGCGCGAACATGCTGGCGCTCGTCGACGGTGTGCCGCGCACGCTCTCGCTGGACGCCTTCATCCGCCACTGGGTGACGCACCAGATCGAGGTCATCGTCCGGCGTACCCGCTTCCGCCTGCGCAAGGCGGAGGAGCGCGCGCACATCCTGCGCGGTCTGCTCAAGGCGCTGGACGCGATCGACGAGGTCATCGCCCTCATCCGGCGCAGCCAGACCGTCGAGATCGCGCGCGAGGGCCTGATGGGCCTGCTGGAGATCGACGAGATCCAGGCCAACGCCATCCTCGAGATGCAGCTGCGCCGGCTCGCCGCGCTGGAGCGCCAGAAGATCGTCGCCGAGCACGACGAGCTGCAGGCGAAGATCAACGAGTACAACGCGATCCTCGCCTCCGAGGAGCGTCAGCGCACCATCGTCAGCGAGGAGCTGGCGCTGATCGTCGAGAAGTTCGGCGACGACCGCCGCTCCAAGCTGGTGCCCTTCGACGGTGACATGTCCATCGAGGACCTGATCGCCGAGGAGGACATCGTCGTCACCATCACGCGTGGCGGCTATGTGAAGCGTACGAAGACCGAGGACTACCGCTCGCAGAAGCGCGGCGGCAAGGGTGTGCGCGGCACGAAGCTGAAGCAGGACGACATCGTCGACCACTTCTTCGTGTCCACGACCCACCACTGGCTCCTCTTCTTCACCAACAAGGGACGGGTCTACCGGGCCAAGGCGTACGAGCTGCCGGACGCCGGCCGGGACGCACGCGGCCAGCACGTGGCCAACCTGCTGGCCTTCCAGCCGGACGAGCAGATCGCCGAGATCCTGGCGATCCGCGACTACGAGGCCGCGCCCTACCTGGTGCTCGCCACCAAGGGCGGTCTGGTGAAGAAGACCGCGCTGAAGGACTACGACTCGCCGCGTTCGGGCGGTGTCATCGCGATCAACCTCCGGGAGACGGAGGACGGGAGCGACGACGAGCTGATCGGCGCCGAGCTGGTGTCGGCGGACGACGATCTGCTGCTCATCAGCAAGAAGGCGCAGTCGATCCGGTTCACCGCGACGGACGACGCACTGCGTCCGATGGGACGAGCGACGTCCGGCGTCAAGGGGATGAGTTTCCGCGAGGGCGACGAGCTGCTCTCGATGAATGTCGTCAGGCCGGGTACGTTCGTCTTCACCGCCACCGACGGTGGGTACGCGAAGCGGACCAACGTCGACGAGTACCGCGTCCAGGGTCGCGGTGGCCTCGGTATCAAGGCCGCCAAGATCGTGGAGGACCGCGGCTCGCTCGTGGGCGCGCTGGTGGTCGAGGAGACGGACGAGATCCTCGCCATCACGCTGTCCGGTGGTGTGATCCGTACGCGAGTCAACGAAGTCAGGGAGACCGGCCGTGACACCATGGGCGTCCAGCTGATCAACCTGGGCAAGCGCGATGCCGTCGTCGGTATCGCACGGAACGCCGAGGCGGGCAGCGAGGCCGAAGAGGTCGACGCGGTCGATACCGAGGCAGAGATCGTCGAAGGCATCGAGGCCGCAACCGCGGTCGAGGCAGCCGAGGGCAACGAGCCCTCGGCCGGGGAGCACGAGGAGTAGAGCGTGAGTGGAGCCACGGGCGCCGGATCGGCGGCTGCCGGAGCTTCTGCTGGTGCTGGAGCTGACGGCGCCCGTGGCTCGGCCACGGACTCCCAGGGGGTTGCGGTGACGGACACTCGGGGGCCCAAGCCCTCGTACGAGGGGTACAACGGGCCACTGCCGGGCGAGCGAGCCGGTGGGCAGCAGCCGGGCGGGCCGTACCACCCTCCGCAGGCGTACGGCGCTCAGGCGCCGGCCGCCGGCGCGGGCGGTCAGAACATGGGCCCGAACCCGGGCGGCCAGAGCGCCGGCGCGGTACGCCGGCCGCGGACGGGGGCACGCACCACGCCCCGGACGCGCAAGGCACGACTGCGGGTGGCCAAGGCCGACCCGTGGTCGGTGATGAAGGTGAGCTTCCTGCTCTCCATCGCGCTGGGCATCTGCACGGTGGTGGCCGCGTCGGTGCTGTGGATGGTCATGGACGCCATGGGCGTCTTCTCGACCGTCGGCGGCACGATCAGCGAGGCCACGGGCTCGAACGAGTCCAACGGCTTCGATCTGCAGTCGTTCCTCTCGCTGCCGCGCGTGCTCATGTTCACGTCGGTCATCGCGGTCATCGACGTGGTCCTGATGACCGCGCTGGCGACGCTGGGCGCGTTCATCTACAACCTGTCCGCCGGTTTCGTGGGCGGTGTGGAGCTGACGCTCGCCGAGGACGAATGAGCGGTGTGGGGGCCGGAGGGAACCGATTTTGGGACTGGCCCCCACGTGCGCTAATCTTCAGGAGTCAGCGCGCGGGAGATACACCGCAGAGCGCGGCGGGGCTATAGCTCAGTTGGTTAGAGCGCATCCCTGATAAGGATGAGGCCACAGGTTCAAATCCTGTTAGCCCCACAGCGACGATCGGCCCGGACGGATTCTCCGTCCGGGCCGATCGCTTTTACCCCGGAGCAGGTCACCGATCGGTATCGGTCGGTGTGTAGAGTGGGCGTCAGAAGTCTCCTACGTCAACGAAAGACGAGGTCGCGCGGTGAAGAAGCTTCTCCTGGTCGCACTGGCCGCCATCGGCGGGCTCCTCGTGTACCGCCAGATCCAGGCGGATCGCGCCGAGCAGGATCTGTGGACGGAGGCGACCGACTCCGTGCCCGCAGGTTCGGGTGTCTGAGACGCAGACTGTGTGTGGATGAAGCCCCGGCCGCTCGTGAGCGGCCGGGGCTTCACCCTGTTCACGGCAGCTTGTGCCCGCTGTTTCAGGACCGTGACACGCCTCTCCTTGAGTTCACCACCGCAAATCACTACGTTGCTAGAGCAAAGTTGAGTGATCGCGGTCAAGGGGGACAGCCGGGTGAGAGCACGACGAACGGCGACGGGGCGAACGGCGCCGGGGCGAACGGCGCCGGGTCGAGTGGCCGGGGCGCGGGTGGCGGGAGCGTGGGTGGCGGGAGCGTTGTGCGGCCTGCTGTGCACGCCGGCGCAGGCAGCGGGCGCCGCCGGGCCCGCCGTGGACGAGCCGGAGATGTCCGGCGGCAGCAGCCTGGTGATGGTGCTCGACTCGTCCGGCTCCATGGCCGACGACGACGGCTCGGGGCGTACGAGGATGGAAGCGGCCCGCGCCGCCGTGGGCACCGTCGTGGACGGTCTGCCCGACCGGCACCCCACCGGGCTGCGGGTCTACGGGGCCGACCGTCCCCGTGGCTGCACCGACACCCGGCTCGTCAAGCCCGTCGAGCCGCTGGACCGGGCGGGCCTCAAGGCCGCCGTGGCGGGCCTGCGGCCCACCGGCGACACTCCCATCGGGCTGTCGCTCCAGAAGGCCGCCCACGACCTTTCCGAGCCCGTCGGCGGGGCGATCGGGACGCGCACGATCCTGCTGATCTCCGACGGTGAGGACTCCTGCGGCACTCCCGAGCCCTGTGAGGTGGCCGCCGAACTCGCCAAGGACGGGATCGGGCTGCGGATCGACACGGTCGGCTTCCAGGTGAAGGGAGCGGCGCGGCAGCAGCTGGAGTGCATCGCCGAGGCGGGCAACGGCCGTTACTACGACGCGCCCGACGCCGACGCGCTGGCCCGGCAGCTCCAACGGGCCTCGCAGCTCTCGGCGGACGGCTACCGGCTGCGGGGCGAGCGCGTCGAGGGCACCGCGACGAGCGACCGGGCGCCCGGCCTCGTACCCGGGCAGTACCTGGACACGATCGGGCCCGGTGAGAAGCGGTACTACGCGGCCGATCTCGACGACCGGTCCACGGTGAACTTCGCGGCGACCGCGGTGCCGCAGCCCGGGTCGACGGTGGACACCGTCGACAAGCTGACCACGAGCCTCGTCCACGCCTCGGGCACGGGCAGCGAGGGCACCTGCACGACCGACAGCCAGATCTTCCACCAGGACGAGGGCGCCGCGCCGTTGACCTCCACCATCGCGCGCGTGCCCACCGAGAAGCGATGGTCCACCTGTGACGAGGCGGACCGGTACTGGTTCGTGGTGGAGCGGACGAGCAAGCCGGAGTCGGACGCGTCCCGCTGGCCGCTGGAACTCGTCCTCGGCGTGGAGAAGCCGCTGCCGGCCGGCACCACCCCGGCGCAGTCGGAGCCGGAGTACGGCGCGGGCGGCAAGGACGCCGTCCTGCCCACCGGCGATCCGAAGGACGTGCGGGGCGGGACCGGCTTCAACGACGCGCGGGAGATCGGGGAGGGCGTGTGGCGCGACCGGCTGCTGCCGGCGCAGACCCTCTGGTACCGCGTCCCGGTCGGCTGGGGACAGCAGTTGCGCTACGACGTCGAGTTCGCCAACGAGCCCACGGTCGACGGGGCGTCGTCGGTGACCTCGTACGGAGCCACCCAGGTGTACACGCCCGCCCGGCACCCGGTCGGCGGTGGCACGGGCGAGTTCTCCTCGCGGACCAGCTACAACGGCCGCCCCACGGCACTGAAGATGGGTACGGTGCCGATCGCCTGGACCAACCGGTACGAGAGCAACCCCAACGTCGTCCCGGTGCATGCGCCGGGCGGCTTCTACCTCGCCGTCACGCTCGGTGCCGAGGCCGCGGAGATCGCCGAGAACCCGCAGATCGCCGTGGTGCTGCGGGTGGCGGTCCTGGGTGAGGCGCTGGCCGGACCGGAGCACAACGCGGCCGCCTTGGACGGGAAGTTGGACAAGCAGGGCGAATCGACCGGGCGCGCAGACAGCAGCGGGACGGGCGGGGCAGGATGGAGCGGCACTGTGGCCGCCGGGGTGGCGGGTGGCGCGGTCGTCCTGATCGCGGCAGCGGTGATCGTGCTGCTGCGGGTACGCGGCAGGGCGGCGACGGAGACGACGAGGAGAAGCGCGTGAAGACGCAGCGCCTGAGGACGCAGCGCGTGAGGACGCGGCGGGGGAGGATCCGGACGACCGGCGCGGTCCGGGCGACCGGCGCGGTCCGGGCGACCGGCGCGGTCCGGATGGCCGGGATCGTCCGGGCGACCCGGGCGCTGGCCGCCGCGGTGTGCCTGGCCGCGGCGCTGCCGGGCCAGGCCTGGGCGGCCGGCGAGAGCCCGTACACGTTCGACGAAGCGGCCGAGCAGGTCAAGGGCGCCGCCTCCAGCCTGGACGCCGAGCAGTTGAAGGCAGGCCGGACCTACCGCGACGCCATCAAGAAGGACGGCAAGCTCTACTACCGGGTCGATCTCGACGCGAAGCAGAACGCCTACGTCTCGGTGGTCGCCGTGCCGAAACCGGGCGGCAAGGCCGAGTACGGCGACGGCATCAAGGTGAGCCTGCAGGACGGCTCCGGCACGCAGTGCGACTACCAGGACGCGCTCTTCGGTTCCGCCGGATTCACCCGCCCCATCGCCGCGTACGCCCACCGCACGATCAAGCCCGACAGCTCCACCTGTCAGCAGGCGGGCGCCTACTACGTGCTGGTCGAGCGGACCTCCAAGGCCGTCTCCACGCCCGACGACTGGGCGTTGGAGATCCGCCACCTCGCCGAGCCGGGCGTGAAGCAGACCGGACCCACCGAGCTGCCCGACAACTGGCCCTCCTCCTCGCCCCAGCCGCCCGGTGGCGGTCCGCAGAAGCGGCAGGGCGGGGCCGGCTTCCACGACGCCACCTCGCTGCGGCAGGGCGAGTGGCGCGACGACATCAAGCCCGGGCAGACCCTCTTCTACCGGGTGCCGGTGGACTGGGGTCAGCAGATCTTCGCCAGCGCGGAGCTGGGATCGAGCGCCGCCGGCGACACGTACGTCGGCAATGCGCTCGTGCTCTCCCTCGACAACCCGGCCCGGGGACACGTCGACGAGGACACCGTCAGCTACGACGGTGACCCGGCGACGCTCGCGCTGGACGCGCACCGGCCCGTCGCCTTCCAGAACCGCTACTCCTCCGACAGCAACACGAACGCCCTGCGCTTCGCGGGCTGGTACTACCTGTCGGCCACGCTCAGCCCCGAGATCGCCAAGGCGTACGGGGACAAGCCGGTGCCGCTGACGCTGCGGGTGAACGTCACCGGTACGGCGAAGGCGGGGCCCGCGTACGACGGGGATGCCGGGCCGTTCACGGTCACCGAGGACGATCGGGACGCGGCGGCCAGCGGTCAGAGCGGGGCCGAGGCGGGGAAGAGCGACGGCATGCGGCTGGTCGCGGCGGCCGGGATCGGTGCCGGGACCGTGCTGATCCTCGTGCTCGGTGTGTGGACGGTCGTGGCACGGCGGCGCGTGGCAGGGGCATCACAGGACGGGCGGCAGGACGGGCGGTCGGACGGGCCGCCGCAGTTCGGGCCGCCGACGGCCTGGTAGCCGGACCGGCGAGGGCCGTCAGGTCTGGGTGAGGGCCCAGATGCCGACCGCGAAACAGATCAGCGCGACGAACAGGACCGGGACCGCCACCTTCGGGGGCGGTCCCGGCCGCGTTGCGGGACGCCGCACCGCCGGGGAGGCCGGGGCGGGAACCTGCGGGGCGTGAGCGGTGTATGGATGAGTAGAGGCTTGCTCGTACGGCACCGCGGCCGTGGGGGCGTAGGCGAGGGAGGGGGCGGCGTGGGCGCTGACCGGCTGTGGCGGAAGGGTGGGCTGCTCGTGGACCGGCTGGACCGGCTGGACCGGCTGGACCGGCTGGGCCGGCTGTTGCGGCTGCTGGGCCGGCTGCTGCTGGGGAGGCGGGGGCAGGTGGAAGCTGCCCGTCTCGGAGGCGCTCGGCAGGGGCGTGGGGGCGGGCGCGGGCGCGGGAGTCGTCTGGGACGGGGTCTCGGGGCCGTTGGGGCCGAAGCCGGCGGGCAGGGGGCCGATCTGGTCGAAGACCTCGACCGGCTCCTCGTTCGGGCCGGCCTCGGGAAGCATCTCGACCGCCGAGGTGAGGGCCTTGCGCACGCCGGTCGCCGTTCTGAAACGGGCCTGCGGGTCGGGCTGCAGCAGACCGGCGATGACCTGCCACAGCGGCTCGGGGATGTCCTGGGGGGCTCCCGGAGTCCCGTGCGCCATGAAGTGCTCGATCAGGGCGCGGGAGTCCGGCTTCTGGCCCTGGAGCAGATAGAGCGCGACCAGGCCGACCGCGAAGAGGTCGGCCGGGAAGTCGGGTTCCGCGCCCATCATCTGCTCGGGCGCGAAGTAACCGGGCGTCCCCACCACGTAGTTGGTCTCGGTCAGGCGGGGTTCGCCCTTGCGCATGGAGATGCCGAAATCGGACAGCCGCAGATGCGGCCGCCCGGTTCCGGTGACGTCGAGCAGGATGTTCGCCGGCTTGATGTCGCGGTGCACGACCCCCTCCGCGTGCACCGCGGCCAGACCGGAGAGCAGCTGATCGAGCAGCGTGCAGACGAAGCGCGGCGGCAGCGGGCCGTAGTCGCCGATGACGTGCGCCAGGGAACCGCCGGCCACCAGATCCATGGTGAACAGCACCTTGTCGTCGTCGGCGGCCCAGCTGGCCGGGGCGAGGACATGGGGGTGGTCGATCCTGAGCGCCTGCTCCCGGACGAAGCGGAGCAGCGTGTGGGCGTCGCTCTGCTGGAGCACCTTGGCCGCCACATAGCGGCGGCGGCGGTGGTCCCAGGCGCGCCAGACCGCTCCGACCCCGCCGCGGCCGATCGGGTCGATCAGCTCGTACCGACCCGCGAAGATCTCACCCATTACGCTGCGCCCGCTCCCCGTCGTGCCCTGCTGCTGCTCTGCGTCAGTTCTGGTGCGACTCGTAGTGGGCGACCGCGTCCCCGGTGCGCCCGGCGCCGTACACCCGGAGGAACTCTGCCAGCTCCGGGTGGGCCGGGGCGAGCGAGTCCGCCGCGTCGATGATGTCACCGGCCGCCGCGACCGAGCGGAGCAGCGACTGGATCTCGCGGACCACCCGGCGCACGGTCGGCGCGCCCGAGCTGTTGGTCGTCTGACTGGTGCCGGTCAGCACGGAGCCACCCTGGGACTTCTTGATCTCGTCCATCCGGTCCGTGGCCTCGGCCGCACTGACGCTGCCGTCGGCGACCTGGCTCGCGAGCTCCTGGAGGGCCTGGACACGCTGGACGACCGCCGGGTTGCCGATCTTGGCCCGCTGGCCGCTCATCAGCTGGGAAAGCATGGGTGCCGACAGTCCGAGCACGGCCGCGAGCCTGGCCTGATTCAGCCCGAGATCGTCGATCAGCCGGCGGAAGAGCGCCCCCAGCGGCTCTCCGTACCAACTGCGCTGAAGCTCCCTGGCTCTTGCCGTGGCTTCCTGCTGCGCTGCATCCATTACTTCTCCCCATCCCTGCGGTTCGCCACTGCGAACCTCGGTCAGCATCTTACGGAGCGTGGTCGCGGACCGGGAGTCCCAATCCTTTTGCGGGATGGAGGGGGTGACCCGGTACTCTGTTCTCGTTCCGGGGCCTTAGCTCAGTTGGTAGAGCGCTGTCTTTGCATGGCAGATGTCAGGGGTTCGACTCCCCTAGGCTCCACCGGATCAGCCCCTTCACCTGCTGCGACGCAGGTGGAGGGGCTTTTTGGTGGTTCCGTGGCATTTAGCCCTCGGCTGCCTCGGCTGTCCCTGGGCTGTCCCTGGGCCGGCGCTCGGTCGTCCCTTGGTCGAACCTCGGGTTCCGCTCGAGTGAGCTGCTCACCTTCCACTCCATGAACGTGGCACTGGGTGGCTTGGAACAGGCGTGCAATCGTCGGTACCGACACCGCGGGTCAGTCCTTCACGCCGAATCGCTTTGGGGGAGTGTCATGGATGTTGGGATTCTCGGACCGCTCGCCGTCCGTCTGAACGGACAGTCGATCGTGCCCAGTGCGGGAAAGCCGCGCCAATTGCTCGCGCTGCTGGCCATCAGAGCGGAACGAGTGGTGACCGTGCCGACGCTGATGGAGGAGATCTGGGGTGACGCGATCCCCAAGAGTGCGGCGACCACACTGCAGACGTACATCCTCCATCTGCGCCGGAAGGTGACCGCGGCGCTGCGCGCCGGACGGCCTGGCGCCGCCCCTGACCTGGGCGGGGACGCCAAGGCCGTGCTCACCACCTGCTTCGGCGGCTACCGGCTCGCCGTCCGCCCGGAGGACAGCGATCTGCGCGAGTTCCAGTCGCTTGCGGCCCGTGGCTCGGTCGCGCTGGAGGCCGGCGACGCGCGGGCGGCGTCCGCGATGCTGGAGCGGGCGCTCGGGCTTTGGCGCGGGACGGCGCTGGTGGACGTACCGGTCGGCCGGGTCCTGGGGGTGGAGGTCCTCGGCATGGAGGAGCAGCGCACCCGGGTTCTCGAGCAGCGCATCGAGGCGGATCTGCTGCTCGGGCGGCACGCCTCGCTCCTGGCCGAGCTGCGGATGCTGGTCGCCCGGCACCCGATGAACGAGAACCTGGCCGCCCAGCTGATGACCGCGCTGTACCGGTCGGGCGGTGTCTGGCGGGCGCTGGAGGTGTTCCAGGAGCTGCGCAGGACGCTCATCGAGGAGCTCGGGGTGGAGCCCTCGCACCGTCTGCAGCGGTTGCACCGGGCGGTGCTCTCCGGTGAGCCGGAGCTGGAACCCCGGCACGCCGGGCTCGAGCTGCTGCGGGCCGGAGGCTGAGGCGCCCGGGACGGGCTCAGGCGAGCTCGGGGCGAGCTCGGGGGCGTTCCGGCCCCGGGGCTCGGCCCGGGCTCTGTCGGAGATTCGGTCGGCGGTTGGCTGGCGGTTCGGCCGATGGTTTGGTCGGCAGTTCGGTCGGCGGTTGGTCGGCGGTTGGTCGGCGGGTCCGTCAGACCAGCCAGCCGGACTCGTGCGCGATACGTACCGCGTCGACCCGGTTGCGGGCGTTGAGCTTGGTGACGACCGAGGTCAGATAGTTCCGCACGGTCCCGGTGGAGAGGTGCAGCCGGGCGGCGATCTCCGGCGCCTCGTCGCCCTCGGCGGTGAGACGGAGCACCTCCATCTCCCGTTCGGTGAGCGGGCTTTCGGCGCTGTCCCAGGCGGCCAGAGCCAGTTGGGGGTCGATGGCCCGGTGGCCCGCCGCGATCCGGCGTACCGCCTCAGCGAGGTCCTGGGGCGAGGCGTCCTTCGGCAGGAAGCCCGCCACCTTGGCGTCCAGCGCCCGGCGCAGCACACCGGGGCGGCTCAGGCTCGTCAGGATGAGGGTGCGGCAGCCCGGGAGTTCCTCGGCGAGGAGGGCGGCCGCCTTGATGCCGTCGATGCCGGGAAGGCCGATGTCGATGATCGCCACGTCGGGCCGGACCTTCAGGGCCTCGGGAAGGATCTCGTCTCCGCGCTCGACCTCCGCGACCACTTCGAGGTCGTCCTCCAGGCCCAGCAGCGCCACGAGCGCCCCCCGGACCATCTCCATGTCCTCAGCCAGCAATATGCGTATCACTGTGGTGAATCCCCCCGCATCTTGACCATCTTCACAGTACACTTTTTCGATTTCTGAGTGCTTCCTCCGGTTATACGTATGCAGCGTGTACAGGCGCGACTTATTTGGACGCGGGCGGCTCGGGCGGCGCGGGCAGCACGGGCGGCGGGGGCGGCGGGGGTCCGGTCGGGATCACCGGGCCGCGGCGCAGACGTGCGGGTGCACCGGGGCCCGGGCGGTCATCCGGAACCATCCGTTATCGCTCAGTTCGGTGGTGAGACTGCCGCCGACACGAGTCAGCCGGTGGGTGAGGTTGCCCAGGCCGCTGCCGCCCGGGTCGTCCGCCGTCGTCGCGCGGTCCGCGCCCTCGGGGTCCACGCCGTCGTTGCCGAGGCTGAGTGTGACCACGCCGTCCTTCTCCCAGCACCGGATGGTGCAGTGGTGGACGCGGCTGTGCCGCAGTGCGTTGGTCACTCCCTCGCGGAGCACGGTGGCGAGCACCGTGTCGACCTGGGAGGGCAGCGGCCCTATGTCGATGGCCGACTCCACCTCTATGCCCGCCGCCTCCAGCATCGAGCGGGTGGCGTCCGCCTCCGCGCGCAGTGACATGTCGCGGTATCCGGTGGCGACCTTGCGCACGTCGGCCAGTGACTGGCGGGAGAGGGCGAGGATCGAGTCGGTCTCGTCCTTGGCCCGGTCGGGCATGTTCGGCACCAGTCGGCGGACCAGCTCGGTCTTGAGGGTGATCGCGGACAGGTTGTAGCCGAGCAGGTCGTGCAGGTCCCGGGAGAAGCGGAGCCGCTCGCCGGCGACCGCCAGCCGGGCCAGGTCGGCGCGGTGTGCGTGCAGCCGGGTCACCAGACCGGTCAGGCTGCTCAGTCCGAAGACCACGAGTCCGGTGACGAGCGTGGCCTCCATCGTGTACACGCTGTCGAGCAGGGAGTGGCCGGCGGCCGCCGAGTAGGCGAACAGGGAGAGGCCGATCGTTCCGTAGAGCGGCCAGGCCGCCCGGCCGGGGAGCAGAAGGAGTACGGAACCGGCCAGGAAGCCGCCCATCGCTCCCCACGCCATGTGAAACAGCGCGAGCGGTACGAAACAGAAGACGGCCTGCAGGGTCAGAGTGGTCACGCGGCGCCAGTACGGGCACTGGCGGGCCTGTGGCCGGGAGTGTGCGACCTGGAGGCCGAACACCACGAGGAGGGCGGTGAATCCGACGCAGCTCTCGGCGGGGGACAGCCCGGCTCCCAGGATGTTCACCGCTGTGACCAGGGAATAGCCGGCCATCGCGGCCAGCAGGACGGTGTGCGCCAGTCGCGGGGCCGGCACGTCGGAGTCCTCGTGAGAGAGGTTCACGGCAGTGCTGTCCAGCTCGTCGAACTGCTGTTCACGTGAGTTCATCAGGCGTGACGACTTCTCTGTGGAGGGTAAAAACATACCGGAAGGTATCAATGCCGGGCCGAGCCAGCGGGATGTCCTGTCGGCTTCCGGTCGCTTTCGGTCGGCTTCCGCACGGCTTCCGGTCGGCATCGACCTTGATGAACGGCGCCTGACGCGGGGCGGGTTCCCGGCGGGCGTCCGGTGGGTGGCGGGATGGTGACGGCCGGTGGGCGGCGGGGCGGTGCCGGCCGGTCGGGTGGGGGTTCGTCGCCCGGGGGTGCGGGGTGTGTCGTCGGCCGGTGGGCGGCGGTCAGACGAACAGCGGCAGGGGGTTGAGGCGTTCGTACGGAGTGGGCTCGGTGAGTCGGCCGAGCGCGACCGGCACGTCGAAGAGACGGCCCGGCGCGAAACGTGGCCAGAACTGGCGCATGCCGGGCACGATCACCTTCACGACCGGAAGGCCGATGTCCGGTCGGGTCTGGTCCAGGACGAGCACCTCCAGACCCCGCGCGCGGGCGAGCGCGGTGAGCGCCGCCACGTCCTCGGAGAGATCCGCGCGCGGCGTGTACGTCCAGCTGCCCGGGTGGCTCGGGGCGTGCTCCGGGTCGGGCAGCAGGTGGGGCTGGCCGGTGACGGTGGCGGTGCGCCACCAGGAGAGGGCCTGCGGGTCGTCCACGGTGTAACCGGAGCCGTCCGGGCGGGCGTCGACGACCGCCGGCAGCAGCTGCCCCATCTCGGTGAGCGCGCGGCGCACCGCGATCCGCGGGTCGAGGTGGGCGCCGAAGCCGAACAGCACGTCCTCCGGCGGCCCGTCGGTGCGCCGGGACAGGGCGGCCACCACCGGGATGCCGAAGTCGGAGGTCAGATCCAGCGCCCAGACCTCGCGGCCGAGGGAGCGGTAGCCCGCGCGCAGTGGCTCGATCCAGGTGTCGCCGGAGGCGGCGAAGGCGTCCAGGTCGAAGGCCGGTGCGAGGGTGCGGTTGTACCACCACAGCGCGACCGCGTCGCGCTCGACCAGTTCCAGGAAGCCCTGGACGAAGGCGTCTTCGCGACTGGAACCGGCGGCGTTGCCGTTGGAGTCGGCGCGCAGCGGGGCCGCGGGGTCGGCGTCGAAGTAGAGGAGCGAGGTGGGCAGCAGCCGCTGGACACCCTCGCTCAGGGACCACACCGGGGTCCAGTCGAGGGGGGCTTCCTCGTCGAAGGGACGGCCGACGTACTGGAAGGGGGAGCCCGAGGCGTTCCAGGTCTTCCGGTCTCGCAGCTGCCGGGGGTCGTAGAGCCGGACCGTGTCCGGGTGGACGGCGGCGGGGCCGAGCGCCCGGAAGCTGTCGTGGACGACGGGCTCGTCGCCGTGCCGGGAGCCGCTGTAGCGCTCGACGGCCTCGCACAGGGCGCTGACCCTCGCCTCCTCGGAGGTGAGGCCCTTGCCGCCGCTGAGGGCGCGCAGCCCGGCGCTGTGCCCGGCCAGGGTCGGCGCGCGCATCGCCAGGTTGTGACCGGAGAGGTAGCTGTGGGTGAAGGCGGGGCTGCGCGGGTCGCGGCGCACCTCGCGTACGACGCCGGTGACCGGGCCCACCAGATGGCCGTAGCGCTCCAGCATCCCGCGGGGCGACAGGGCGCGGTGGCCGTTGCCGCCGTCCGCCGCCTTGGGGCGGGGCTCGGGTACGAACGGGGCGCGGATCTGTGCGGCGACCAGGTCCGGGTCGCCGCAGGAAGGGCACTGGGGGCGGCGGGTCACCGGGTGCCGGGCGGAGTCGAGAGTGAGGGCGTCGAGGGTGTGGATGGCGTCGCGGGTCGGACCGGGCACGCCGGCCAGCCACTTGGCGGTCTCCAGAACGGCGGTGTGCAGGCCGGCCGCACGGTTCGCGGCGAGTGAGGCCTCGGGCCGGGCGACCGGATCCGTACTGCCCAGCGCGCGGTGCAGGGGCGCCTCGGAGCCGCGCTGGAGGCGGAGCCGCTCGGCGAGGCAGTGCCAGCAGGGACCGTCGCCGGGGCGCAGGACGGGGCCGGTCCAGGCCTCGGGACCGCCGGGGCCGGCGAGGAGCCAGGGGCGGCCGGCGGCGCGCTGCCGTGCGTCGACCTCGGCGAGGCGGGGGTCCAGGTAGTCGGCGCAGAGCACCAGGGTGACGTCGGCGTCCTCCGCCTCCGCGTCGGGCGGCGCGACGTCGAGTCCGGAAGCGGCGCAGGCGGCCCGCGCCTCCTCGCGCGAGACCGGGCCGTTGAGGACGAGGAGCCGTACGGCCGCCCCGGTGGGCGGGGCGGTCCCGGCCAGGTCCCAGAAGGCCTCGGCGGAAGGGTCGTGGGGGGTGGGGGTGGCGGTGTGGGGCGTCTGTACCGGGGCCGGGGCCGGGGCCGAGGTTGGAGCCGGAGCCGGAGCCGGGCGTGGCGCCGGGTAGGCGCGCAGCAGGCCCGCTGACCAGAGTTCGGCGAGCGCCCGGCGCAGCGCCTCCGGGGTGGGGGGCTCAGGTGAAGGGGGCGCCGGGGAGGGGGCGTGCGCGGACGGGGCACCCGCGGAAGGGGCGTACGGGGAAGGGACGTACGGGGAAGGGACGTCCGCGGAAGGGACGTACGGGGAGGAGGCGTCGGGCGCCGGGGCGGGGGCGGCGGCCTCGCGCAGTACCTCGTCGGGGGTGCGCGTGCCGTCGAGCAGGGGGGCCAGCGCCTCGGCCGGGGCACCGCGCACGGCGCGGACGCCCCGGCCGGAGACCAGATACACCGCCTCGCCCGTCACGACGAGACTCCGCAGATGGCTGCGCCAGCCGATCCGCGGTCCGCCGCCCCCGGCCACCGGTCCCCCCTGTTCGCCCACCGTCGTGTCAGGCAGCGACGGCCTCGGCCGGCTCGGGGGCCAGGACGCAGAGGGTGAACAGCGCCACCGAGTCGGAGGGGACCGTGTCCAGGTCCTCGATCGTCAGCGTGGCCGAGGCCTGCGCCGTGTCCGGGGTGAGGACGGCGGCCCAGGAGGGGTTCTCGGCGAGGACGTGGTTCATGGGGGTTCCTTCCAGGAGCGTTCCAAGAGATACGGATACGGCTGAAGGTGCCGTGACGCAGCGCCTTGGCTGGATTGTGTGAACACCCGATGATCGCGGACCAGTGTTCGCCTCACCAATTCGATGTGACGGATTCACACCCTCGCCCGGGCCCGCACCATTTCGGTGATCGCCACCGTCACGTCGTGGGGCGCGGGCAGACCCGCGATCTCCCTGCTCAGCTCGTCGGTCCTGGCCTTGTACGCCGGGTCCTCGAGCAGCTCCCGGCACGCCTTGGCCACGTTCTCCGGAGAGTCGTCCTGACCGGCCGTCAGCATGATCGCGGCACCGTACTCCGCCAGCCGGGCGGACATCCCGACCTGCTTCGGCATGGCGGGGATCACCAGCTGCGGGACGCCGCACACGATCGCGTGCAGCATCGTGTTGCCGCCGGCCCGGTGGACCAGCAGGTCGCAGGTGCGCAGGACGACGTCGAGCGGAAGCCAGCCGGCCCGTACGTTGTCCGGCAGGTCGCCCAGGGCGTCCGCCATCTCCTGCGGCGCCGCGATGAGCAGCTCCACGTCGAGTCCGGCGACCTTCTCCACCAGGGCGGAGAGGGCGTCGGCCTCGTAGTCGGCGGTGACCCGGCTGCCCGCCGAGACCAGCACGCGCGGTCGGTCGCCCTTCGCGTACATCCAGGGCTCCAGGGCCCGCTGCGTGTTGAACGGCACGTACCGCATGAACTGGGCGGGCCCCGCGTCGGGACGCCGGGCGCCCGGCGGGCAGATCTCCACGTACATGTCCGGGTCGGGGATCCCGGACAGGCCCATCTCCTCCAGTTCCGGCGCCAGTTCGGCCGCGGCGGACAGGTCGATGATGGACGGCTCGCCCATGTTGAGCGCGTGGCGCACCCAGGGCAGGCCGAAGCGGTGGGCCACCAGGGGTGCGGCGTACGAGAGCGCCCCGGCGACCAGGACGTCCGGCTGCCAGCGCTCGACCAGCGGAACGAGACCCTCCATGCTGCCGAGGGCGAGGCGGGCCATGCCGCGGCCGTTGAACAGGTTCCGCTCGTGAGGATCCTTGGGGATCTCCAGCGGATTGCCGTGCCGGTCGCGCTGCATGAAGTCGAACATCGTGCGGGACGTGATCGGGGCGCCGGGCAGACCTGTCGCGGCGACCAGCGGCATCACGTTCTCCGTGGCCCCGACGATCACCTCGTGGCCGGCGTTGCGCGCCGCCAACGCCAGCGGGGTGATGGGGAAGACCGCCCCCGCGCTTCCTCCGGACACAAAAAGGAATCTCATGGCCGCGGACGCTAGGGAGCGGGGGTCGAGCGGCCCTGGAGCCCTGCTGGAAGCGGCGTAAGGGGAGTGAGGGGAGTGAGGGGAGTGAGAGGAGGTGGCGGTAGGCGGCGGTGCGCGGGTGCGCGGGTGCGCGGGTGCGCGGGTGCGCGTGGTGCGCGAGGTGAGGGCGGGAGGGCGGCGGTACGCGGGGGGAGGCGGGTGCGCGAGGGGCTCTTGAGCCGGGCGCGAGCGGGGCCTCGCACAATCCCGCTTGACCTCCAGTGCACTAGAGGTTTCATCCTGGTCCGGACGCAGCGGCCCGACCCCGATTCCCGACGTCCCTTCCGATTCCGAAGGAAGAAACTCCCGATGACAGACACAGCGAAGCCGGGCTCCGCCACGCCCGATTCCGGTGCCGACGCGGTCGACAGGCGCAGAATCCGGCTGATCATGACGGGGCTGCTGCTCGGCCTGTTCATGGCCGCCCTCGACCAGACGATC
Source organism: Streptomyces sp. ISL-36 (assembly GCF_018614205.1). Lineage (GTDB taxonomy): Bacteria > Actinomycetota > Actinomycetes > Streptomycetales > Streptomycetaceae > Streptomyces. The sequence goes on from NZ_JAGGOS010000011.1 coordinate 48,778, forward strand.
ATCTCCGCGGCCCTGCGTACCATCGCCGACGACCTCAACGGCCTCTCGGAGCAGGCCTGGGCGAACACCTCGTACATGATCACCTCGGTGATCACGACGGCGCTGTACGGCAAGCTCTCCGACATCTACGGTCGCCGCCCGGTCTACTGCACCGCCGTCGGCATCTTCGTCCTCGGCTCCGTGCTGTGCGGCCTCGCCCAGTCCATGACCACGCTCGCGGTCTTCCGCGGTGTCCAGGGCATCGGCGCCGGCGGCCTGATGAGCCTGGCCTTCGCGATCCTCACCGACCTGGTGCCGCTCGCCGAGCGCAGCCGTTACCAGGCCTGGTTCGGCGCGGTCTTCGGTGTCTCGGCGGTCGTCGGCCCGGTCGCGGGCGGCTTCTTCGCCGGACTCGACAGCTTCCTCGGCGCGTCCGGCTGGCGGTGGGCCTTCTTCATCAACGTGCCGATCGGTGTGGCCGCGGCGCTGATCATCGCCGCGCTGGTGCGCGTCCAGCCGGGCCGCGCGCAGCACAAGTTCGACATCGCGGGGCTGCTCGCACTGATCGCCTGCTTGTTGCCGCTGCTCTTCGCCGTCGAGCAGGGCCCCGCGTGGGGCTGGACCGACGCCGGAACGCTCGTCCTGTTCGGGCTCGGAGCGGTCGGCCTGGTCCTCTTCCTGCTGGCGCAGAAGCGGGCGGCCGACGCGGCGCTGCTGCCGACGCCGATGTTCCGCAACCCGCTCTTCTCCGTCTACAACGGTGTGAACGTCCTCGTCGGAGCGGCCGTGTTCGGTGCGCTCTCCGTCCTGCCGCTGTACCTGCAGATGGTCAAGGGCCTGTCGCCCACCCAGGCGGGTCTGATGATGCTGCCGCAGACGCTGGGCATCGTCGCCGCGGGCCGGATCGCCGGCCCGTACGTCACGAAATCGGGCCGCTACAAGGCGGTGCTGCTCACCGGCCTGGTCCTGATGGTCGTCGCGACGTTCTGGTTCGGCCTGCTGACCGCCGACACCTCGCTGTGGCAGACCGGCATTGCCGCCGGTGTGATGGGCTTCGGCATCGGCCTGTGCTGGCAGGTCATGCTGATCGCGATCCAGACGGGTGTCGCGCCGCAGTACATGGGTGCGGGCATGGGTTCGTTCACCTTCTTCCGTCAGATCGGCGGTACGGCGGGCATCGCCGTCTTCCTGTCGATGTTCTTCGGCGCGGTCGGCGAGAAGGTGGCCGCCGCCTACCGTGGCGCGGCCTCCGACCCGGAGTACACGGCGGCCGTCAACGACCCGTCCGTGACCGGGCAGGCCGCGAACAAGGTGCTGCTGGGCGCCCGGGACGGCGACGTGCCGCTGGACAACAGCACCTTCCTCGACCACGCCGACCCGAGGCTGGCGAAGCCCTTCCTGGAGGGCATGGCCGAGGCGATGCAGACGGTCTTCGTGGTCAGCGGGGTGATGCTGCTGATCGCCCTGGTGCTGGCGGCCGTGCCGAAGGAGAAGCGCCGTGAGCCGGCCGCCGGGGCGCCGGGCGGCGCCAAGGAGACAGGGAAGCAGCCCGCGGCCAAGAACTGACCTCCCCCACGCGCCGGGCCTGGGGCCCGGGGCCCTGGAGCCTTCCGGTCCGGAGCCCTGGTCTCCCTCGCGCCTGACCCCGGGATCGATCTCGATCCCGAAGCAGGTGGCGCATCCGCGTGCCGCCCGCCGTTTCGTACGGCGGTCGGGCACGCCCCCGTACGGACGCGTGCTTCATTCCCCCGTGTACGCGTCCCCGAAGGGGGCCGGCCTCTCGCCGGCCCCCTTCCTCACGTTCCGGCACTCTGGGCCGTGGTCCGTGAGCCGTGGTCCGTGAGCCGTGGTCCGTGAGCCGTGGTCCGTGGGTTCCATGTGGCTGCGAGCACCGAGTCCAGCAGGAGTGGACCCGGTCTCTAGGTGGGTTTTCCAGAATCGAGCCCGTAACCAAGGCCCGGGGCGAAGGTGGGAGTGAAGGGTTGCCATGAAGGCGCTGATTCTGTCCGGAGGGATGGGGACCAGGTTGCGTCCCTTCACCTATTCCATGCCCAAACAACTGGTGCCCGTCGCCAACAAGCCGATCCTCGTGCACTGCCTGGAGAACGTCCGTGCCATCGGTGTCGAGGACGTCGCCGTCGTCGTCGGCGACCGTGCCGACGAGGTCCGCGCGGTCGTCGGGGACGGATCCGCCTTCGGCCTCGACGTGACCTACCTCCAGCAGGAGGCGCCGCTCGGCCTCGCCCACTGCGTCTCCATCGCCGAGGACTTCCTCGGCGACGAGGACTTCGTGATGTACCTGGGCGACAACATCCTCGCCGAGGGCATCGCCGAGTCCGCCCGCGCGTTCCGGGAGGAACGCCCCGCCGCCCGGCTGCTGCTCACCAAGGTGGCCGACCCGCGCGCCTACGGTGTCGCCGAGGTCGACGACACGGGCAGGGTCCGCGCACTGGTCGAGAAACCCCAGCAGCCGCGCAGCGACCTCGCCGTGATCGGCGTGTACTTCTTCACCGCCGCCGTCCACGACGCCGTCCGGGCGATCGAGCCCAGCGCCCGCGGCGAACTGGAGATCACCGACGCGATCCAGTACCTCGTGGAGCGCGGCGACCGGGTCCTCGCCGACGAGTACGCCGGCTACTGGAAGGACACCGGCAGCCCCGACGACCTGCTCGACTGCAATCGGGTGCTCCTGGACCGGCTCCCCCACGGCGTACACGGCGAGGTCGACGCGGCCAGTACCGTCGAAGGGACCGTGGTCGTCGAGGCCGGGGCGGTCGTGGAACGTTCGCATCTGGTCGGACCGCTCATCGTCGGCGCCGGAAGCGTCGTGCGCGGCAGCGAGCTCGGCCCGTACACCGCCCTAGGCCGTGACTGCGTGCTGGAGGACGCGGGGATCCGCGACTCCATCGTGCTCGACGGGGTGTCGATCCAGGGCGTGCGCGGACTCTCCGGCTCGCTCATCGGCCGCTCGGCCGCCGTGCGCACCGGCGAGGCGGCCGGACGGCGGCTGATCATCGGAGACCATACGCAGGCGGAGGTGGCGGCGTGAGCGGCGGTGTGAGCAGTGGTGCGAGTGGTGCGAGTGGTGGTGCGAGTGGCGGCATGAGGATCCTGGTCACCGGTGCAGCCGGCTTCATCGGCTCGCACTACGTCCGCGAGATCCTCGCCGGCAGCTACCCGGAGTCCGCCGACGTCCGCGTCACGGTCGTCGACCGGCTCACCTACGCGGGGCGCCGCGACAACCTGCCCGACCACCACGAGCGGCTCGACTTCGTCCACGGCGACATCTGCGACCGCGACCTCCTGGACCGGATCGTTCCCGGCCACGACGCGGTCGTGCACTTCGCCGCGGAGTCCCACGTGGACCGCTCCCTCACCGGCCCCGGCGAGTTCGTCCGTACGAACGTCATGGGCACCCAGCAGCTGCTCGACGCCGCTCTGCACGCCGGGGTGGACCGGGTCCTGCACGTCTCCACGGACGAGGTGTACGGCTCGGTGGAGAGCGGCACCTGGACCGAGCAGAGCCCGCTGCTGCCCAACTCGCCCTATGCGGCGTCCAAGGCCTCCAGCGACCTGGTCGCCCGCGCCTACCACCGTACGCACGGGCTCGACGTCCGCATCACTCGCTGCTCCAACAACTACGGCCCGCGCCAGCACCCGGAGAAGCTCATCCCGAACTTCGTCACCCGGCTGCTGACGGGCAGGCAGGTCCCGCTGTACGGCGACGGCCGCAACGTACGCGAGTGGCTGCATGTGGACGACCACTGCCGGGCGCTGCACCTGGTGCTCACCAAGGGCCGGGCGGGCGAGATCTACAACATCGGCGGCGGCAGCGGTATGAGCAACCGCGAGATGACCGCCCGCCTGCTGGACCTTCTGGGCGCGGACTGGGACATGGTGCGCCATGTCGAGGACCGGCTCGGGCACGACTTCCGCTACGCGATCGACGATTCCAAGATCCGCGAGGAGCTGGGCTACGCGCCCCGCTGGTCGATCGAGAGCGGGCTGGGGTCGGTCGTGGACTGGTACCGCGACCACCCCGACTTCTGGCGTACCTCGGCCTCCTGACCTTCGGCCGACCGGGGTCGCGCCCGGCACCACCCTTCACCACCTGATCACCGCCGGCGTTCCAATGCCCGCGTGCCACCACGTGCGTTCGCCCCGTGCGTTCGCCACGGGCGTGCGCCGCGTGCCTTCGTCACGTGCCTTCCCCACCTGTTCGGCCCTCCGGCCGAGCTGGTGATCCGGTGATCCGGTGATCACTTCGTCATCGTTCCTCACCCTTTCTCACAGAACGGAATCGTCATGTCCGCACTCCGTAGCCGTGCCCGTACCGCCGCCATAGCCGTCCCGCTGGCCTTGGCCGGTGTGATGGCGACCACCTCCGGTGCCCAGGCCGCCCCGGTGAAGACCTACTTCGACTGCCGCGTCGGCACCGTCACCGGCCTCGCGTACAGCACGTACGTCGACGGCGTGGCCCCGGCCACCGTCCGGCCCGGCGCGACCTTCGACGTCACGCTCGACCCGGCCCCGATCACCCCGAACCCCGCCTACAACAAGGAGGTCAAGAACGTCGCGCTGCAGTTCAAGCTGCCGGCCGGCGCCAAGGTCGTGTCCTACGAGGTCGCCGACGGCGGCGCCGCGGGCACCCCCGAGCTGCAGATCGACGGCACCAAGGCCGTGCTGCGCGCCGCGGGCCCGTACGCCGCCAACACCCCCTTCGACCTGCCGAAGATCACCATCAAGCTGAAGGCCCCCTCCACCCGGACTACCCTGGAGACGGCCTTCGGCGGCACGTCCCACGACGACCCGGGCTTCACCTGGACCTTCCTCTCCCCGAACTGGGACGGCGAGGCCCAGCTCGCCTGCTGGCCCGACCAGCCGATCGCGCTGACCAAGACGCTGGTCAAGTAAGCGATTCGTAAGCGATTCCCGTAGTCGACCAGCAGTCGACCAGCGGACGTTCAGCGGACGTTCAGCGGACGTTCGGCAGACGTTCGGCAGACGTCCGGCAGTCGTCTCGCGCGCACCGCGCCGGTCGGTCCCCTTCCGCGGGGCCGGCCGGCGCGGTCGCGCTTGACCTCTAGCGCGGTCGAGGTTGCAGCCTGGAGAGGAAGATCCGGAAGTGGGGAGAGAGCGTCAGTGAAGATCGAGATCTGGTCCGACATCATGTGCCCGTGGTGCTACATCGGCAAGGCGCGGCTCGACAAGGCGATCGAACGCCTCGGTGAAAGCGGCCGTGACGACGTCGACGTCGTCTGGCGCAGCTTCGAACTCCGTCCCGATCAGCCCCGGACGCCCGGTGCTACGCTCGGCGAGATGATGCGGGAGAAGCTCGGTCTCCAACCCGGCGAGACCGTCGAGCTGTTCGAGAAGATCCGCGTCCTGGGCGAGGCCGAGGGCCTGGACATCCGGCTCACCGGCGTACGCCCCGTGAACTCCTTCGACGCCCAGCGCCTGGTGCATCTCGCCGCCGACAGCGGCCTCGCGCACCGGATGAAGAGCGAACTCTTCCGTACCTATCTGACGGAACAGCAGAACGTGGCCGACCACGGCGTCCTGATGCGCACTGCGACCGGCGCGGGCCTCGACGCCGACGCCGTCGAGGCGGTGCTCGCGAGCGACGCCTACGGGGAGGACGTCCGCGAGGACGAGCGGGCCGCCGCCCGCCGTGGGGTCACCGGCGTGCCGACCGTCTTCGTCGACGGCGTACGCGTCGCCACCGGGGTGCCCTCCGTCGACCAGTTCCACCGGGCCCTGGTGGAGGCCGGCTGACATGACCGTCGCCCGACCCGCGTACCACGTCACCGAACTCACCGTCGGACAGCTGTCGGCGCGCAGCGGCGTCGCGGTCACGGCCCTGCATTTCTACGAGTCCAAGGGGCTCATCAAGAGCCGCCGGACGCCCGGCAACCAGCGGCGCTACACCCGGGACACGCTGCGCCGCATCTCGGTGATCCGGGTGGCGCAGCGCATGGGCATCCCGTTGAGCACCGTCCGTGACGCGCTGGCGGAGCTGCCGGAGGAGCGCACTCCCACCCGGGAGGACTGGGCCCGGCTCTCGCAGCGCTGGCGCGCGGACCTCAACGAGCGGATCGAGCAGCTGCTCGCACTCCGCGACGGCCTGGAGGACTGCATCGGCTGCGGTTGCCTGTCGGTGCGGGACTGCCCGCTGACCAATCCGTACGACGAGCTCGGCGAGGAGGGCCCCGGGCCGCGCCGCCTGCTGCGCGAGCCGACGGGCGCGGCGGCACGCGGCCGGACGCGGAACGCCCCCGCGGCGGAGGCGACCGCTCCTGTGGCTGATCCGTGCGGAGGCGTGAGCACGTCGTGCCAGGGTGGCGCGACGGATCCGACGGACTGAGACGTACGGGCCGGGCGCGTACGACGACCGGGGCGTACGGAGCGGAGGCCTGCCCCCGCTCCGTACGCCCCGGCTTTCGTACGGCTCCTTTACTTCTCGCGCTTACTTCTCGCGCTGGAGTTCGCGGGCGTACGCCTCGGCGGCGCCCGCGAAGCCGAGAACGACATGGCCGGCGGCCGAGTGGGCGTCCCGCCAGTGGCGCTGGAGCGGCGCCGTCTCCTGGTGGGCCCGCGTGCCCGCGGAGGCGAAGAGCCGGTCGACGGCGGCCGTGGCCAGCTCGGCGGCGAGGGCGCAGTCCCGGCTGTTGCGGGCCACCTCCAGGTCGGTGACCCGACCGGTGTCCGCCGTGCGGGCCGCCGACTCCAGTAGCAGCGCCGCCGTGTCCGCCTCGCCCGCCGCCCGGCCGAGGACCACGGCCGCCGCGCTCTCCAGACCGCCCGAAGCCGAGGTGTGGCGGGGCGCGGTCCCCTCGCGCCAGGCCGCCAGCGCGGCACGGGCGGCGCCCAGTACGGGGGCGGCGAAACACAGGCCGTTGACGGCCTTGAGTGGCACCCGGTGGCAGGGCGCCTCGGCGTTGTCGGCGACGCCCGTGGCGATCGCGTCCCGGGTGAAGGTCAGCTCGTCCGCCACGAAGACGTCCTCGACATGAAGGGTGTTGCTGCCGGTGCCGCGCATGCCGACCGACGACCATGTGTCCTCGGTGCGCCAGCTGCCGCGCGGTACGGCGAAGAAGCGGGCCACGGGCCGCTCCTCCGTGGTCATCGCGCACACCAGCGCCCAGTCGGCGTGATCGACGACGCTGACGTAGGGCCAGGTGCCGTTGATCCGCCAGCCGCCCTCCTCGCGGCGGGCCCGGCCGAAGGGCATGAGCGCGCCCACGATCAGGGCGTCCGGGCCGCCCGCCCAGATCCGCCGCTGACCGGCCTCGGGGAGGTACGCCGCCATCCGGCCGAGGGAGGCGGTCAGCGAGGCGGCCCAGGCGGCCGAGGTGCAGCCCTCTCCGACCACGGAGACGGCCCGGACGATCTCCTCGAAGGTTCCGGCGTCGCCGCCGTGCCGGCGGGGCACGAAGTGGCGGGCGAATCCGGCGTCCAGCATGAACCGCACGACCTCCGGGGCGAGTCGGCGGTCGCGCTCGGCGGCCTGCGCGTGCTCCGCGGCGATCTTCGCGACATCGGCCGCGGCGACGACGAGGGCGGCGGAGTCGATACGGGAGGCCCCCTGGCCGGACATCCGCGGGGAGATCCGGGGTGCGGTCCGGGGTGAGGTCTGGGGAGACGTGGGCGGGGACGTGGGCGGGGACGTCTGCTGTGTCGGCATCCTTGGTCTGCTCCTCGTGACAGTGCCTCTGGCTGGTGCTGGGCGCCAGCCTCACGCGCGCCGCTCGAGCCGGACTACAGGCCGCCCTGGAAGGCTGCCGGGCCCGGCAGCACCAGGCAGCAGCTCTCCAGGAGGCCCCCTCATGTCCCGCTCCACGTCCGCGCCGCGCGTCCTCGTCCTCGGCGGCAGCGGTTTCGTCGGCCGCCATGTGTGTGCCGCGTTCCTGGCCCGGGGCTGGGAGGTCCACGGCTGGGCACGGCGCGACCGAGGAGCGCCGGGCGTGGTCACGCGCGCCGTCGACCTGGTGCGCGCGGAGCCGGGACGGCTCGCCGCCGAGCTGGCCGCGGTGGCGCCCGACACGGTGGTCAACGCCGCCGGCGCGGTGTGGGGCGTGAACGAGGCGGAGATGGCGGCCGCCAACGAGGCCGCCGTGTCCCGCGTTCTGACAGCGCTGGGGGCCGCGGCGCCCTGCTTCGTCCAGCTCGGCAGCGTGCACGAACACACGGCGGCGACCGCCTACGGACGGATCAAGGCGGCCGCCGCCGCCCGCGTCCTGGCGGCGGGCGGAACGGTGCTGCGGCTGCCGAACCTGCTGGGCCCCGGCACCCCCGAGGGAAGTTTCCTGGGGCGCGTCGGCGCGCAGCTCGCCCGTGCCGCGCGTACGGGTGAGGCGGTGACCGTGACGACGCTCGCCGTACGCGAGCGCCGTGAGTTCCTGGACGTACGGGACGCGGCCGATGCGGTGGTCGCGGCGGCCGACCCCTCCACGGCCCGGAACGTACGGGGCCGGGCCCTCGACCTGGGCACCGGTCACCCCGTCGACGTACGGGAGCTCCTCGACGCGCTGATCCGGATCAGCGGCGTGCCCGCGCGCGTGGAGGAGCGGCTCCCGGACCCGGGGTGGGCGCCGCCCGGCGGCCTGGCCGGGGTGGGTGCCCGGCCGGCCGATCCCGACGAGGTGGCGCGGCTGCTGGGCTGGCGCGCGGTGCGCGGCCCGCAGGAGTCGTTGCGCGGGCTGTGGGAGGCCGCGGCGACGGCTTCCACCGGGCCTCTAGTGACCGGCTAGTGGGCGAGCCCAGGGTGGCGGGGTTCGAGGCGGCACGTCCGCGCCCCCCAGCCCTGTCGGCCCGGCGAAAGGCAACGATCCCGATGGATGCGGAGAAGACGCACATCCTGGAGAGGGTGCGCGAGTACCACCAGGCGAGGGAGGACCGTGAGTTCGTGCCGGGCGTGACCCCGGTGCAGCCTTCGGGCGCGGCGCTGGACGCGAGCGACCGGGTCGCGCTCGTCGAGGCGGCGCTCGACCTGCGGATCGCCGCCGGGCCGAGCACGCAGCGCTTCGAGCGCGACTTCGCCCGCTACTTCGGGCTGCGCAAGGCGCACATGACCAATTCGGGATCCTCGGCGAACCTGCTCGCCCTGACCTCACTGACCTCGCACACGCTGGGCGAGCGCAGGCTGCGGCCCGGCGACGAGGTGATCACGGTGGCGGCCGGGTTCCCGACGACCGTCAACCCGATCATCCAGAACGGCCTGGTCCCCGTCTTCGTCGACGTCGAGCTCGGTACGTACAACACGACCGCCGAGCGGGTCCTCGCCGCGGTCGGCCCGCGCACGAAGGCGATCATGATCGCGCATGCGCTGGGCAACCCGTTCCCGGTGGCGGACGTGGCCGCGATCGCCGCCGAGCACGGCCTGTACCTCGTCGAGGACAACTGCGACGCCGTCGGTTCCTACCACCGTGGCAGGCTGACCGGCACGTTCGGCGACCTGACCACGACCAGCTTCTATCCGGCGCACCACATCACGACGGGCGAGGGCGGCTGTGTGCTCACCCGTCATCTGGCGCTCGCGCGGATCGTGGAGCAGCTGCGGGACTGGGGCCGTGACTGCTGGTGCGAACCGGGCAAGGACAACACCTGCTTCAAGCGGTTCGACTACCAGCTGGGGACGCTGCCGCACGGCTACGACCACAAGTACATCTTCACCCACCTCGGCTACAACCTGAAGGCGACCGACATCCAGGCCGCGCTGGGTGTCAGCCAGCTGTCGCGGCTCGACTCCTTCGGCAAGGCCCGGCGCGCCAACTGGCAGCGGATGTACGAGGGTCTGGCGGACGTTCCCGGGCTGCTGCTGCCCCGGGCGACGGAGCAGAGCGACCCGAGCTGGTTCGGCTTCGTGCTCACCGTGCTGCCCGACGCGCCGTTCGCCCGGCGGGGCCTGGAGGATTTCCTCGGCTCGCGGAAGATCGGCACCCGGCGGCTGTTCGGCGGCAACCTCACCCGGCACCCCGCCTACCAGGGCCGCGACTACCGGGTGGTGGGCGAGCTGACCAACTCCGACGTCATCACCGAACACACCCTGTGGGTGGGCGTCCATCCCAGCCTGACCGACGAGATGATCGACCATGTCGCGGGCAGCATCCGGGAGTTCGCGACGTCGGCACGCTGAGACACGTAGCAGGAGGTAACGGGAGGGGGAGGAGGCCCGGTCACGGGCCCCTCCCCCTCGTCATGTGCGTCCTGGGTACGTGCCCTCGGCGTGCGGCCCCGGTGCGTGGATTCAGTGCAGCCGGCGGACCGCCTCCGCGAAGATCTCCGGCACGGGCGGCAGCGCGTCGAGCGCCGCCAGGTAGCGGGTGCGGCCCTCGGCCAGCCGGGCGCGCTCGTCCGGATCGTGGAGGACGGCGTCGAGCGCCGCCACCGTCCCCTCGGTGTCGAGGAGTTCGGCCCGGCGGAAGGTCTCGGCCAGCGGGTTGTCCGCGAGCAGGGGCCGGATGACGGAGTTCCAGCGCAGCGGCCACATGCTGTACGGCTCCAGGACGCCCGGCGTCCCTGCGTCCTGGCCCTCCGCATGCGGTCCGTCCGGTCCCTCGGCGTCCCGTCCTTCGGTGTCCGGTCCTTCGGCGTGCGGTCCTTCGGTGTCCGGCCCTCCGGCGTGCGGTCCTTGGGCGTGCGGTGCGTCCGTGACCGGGCCGCTGTGCCCGATGTACACCGCGGGCAGGTCCGAGAAGACGGAACGGACCAGCGCCGAGGCGGGCACGTGCAGGGACAGCACCGCGTCCGAGGCGTCGAGGAGGTCCTGATAGCGGTCGGGCGCGCAGGCCGGCACGCGGTGGGTGCGCTCGGCCGGCAGCCGTTCCAGACCGTCCAGATCCGGCCCGACGACCAGGAAACGGGTGGTGGAGGGCAGCCGGCGCAGTACCGCCGCGACCCGCTCCGGCACCCGCCGGGCGAGCCCGCGGGTCGTCGGGTCCTCGACCGTCTGGGCGTACCGCTGCCAGCCCGAGACGGACAGCGAGAGGAGACGGTCCCCGTCCCCCAGCCCGAGGGAACTCCGCACGGCGCGACGGGCCTCGGCGGTGGGCCGGGGCAGCGGGCGCATGAAGGGGTAGGTCAGGGCTCGGCTGCCGGGGCCCGGGTCGGGGCGCGCCCAGGGGGCGGGCCGCAGCTGGACGGGCATGTCGAGGATCCTCCGGTCCACCTGCAGGTCGAGGCCGAAGTGGTCGATGCGGAAGTCGGTGTTCTCCCACTCGTACAGGTCCAGCGGGATCACCGGGACGCCGAGCCGCTCCACGAACCAGGGATCGGTGCGGTAGACGCGGTGCATCATCAGCCAGTACGAGAGGTAGTCGCTGAGGACGATCACGTCGGGCCGTTCGGCCCGTACGACGTCCTCGATCACCGTACGGACACCGGCTCCCATCGTCGCGTCGATCACGGTGCCGGGCACGCCCGCGGCCCGGATCTGCGGTGCGTTGTGGGTGTCCACGACGAAGTGGGCGGTGATCCCGGCGGGGGCGAGCAGTCCGGCCAGGCCCAGGCCGGTGGTGACCTCGCCGTGGGTGCCGACGACCGGGGCGATGAACAGCAGCTTCATGGTTGGTCCCGTTTCCCGTGGTGGAGGTCGGGCCCCGGCCAGCGGGGCAGGATGCCCCGTTCCAGAGCCGTACGCAGCGACGGCGCCCCGGCGTCCTTCGCGGACAGCAGGGGCGGCTCGTCGAAGCCCCAGGGCAGCGCCAGTTCGGGGTCGAGCGGGTCGATCTCGAACTGGGTGCCCGGTACATGCGCGGTGGAGAGGGCGTAGGAGATGCAGGTGTCGTCGGAGAGGGCGAGGAAGCCGTGACCGAGGCCCTCGGAGACATGGACGGCCACCCCGTTCTCGGGCGTGAGCAGGGTGCTCGCACTGTTCCCGAACGTCGGGGAGCCGACCCGCAGGTCCACGACCATGTCGCGCAGCACGCCGCGCACGCAGGTGACGTACTTCGCCTGGCCGGGCGGGATCAGCACACCGTGGACACCGCGCAGCGTGTTGCGGCGCGAGGTCGAGTAGTTGATCTGCCGCACCTCGAAGGGGCGGCCGACGGCCTCGCTCACCAGATCCGTGCGAAGCGACTCGAAGAACGTGCCGCGGGGGTCGGGCCACTGCCGCGGGGTGATCACATGGGCGCCCGGTACCTCCCGGAGCTCTCGGATGTCCATCCTCGTCGCCCCTCAGATCTTCACGAGGTGGGCCGCCCGGCGGACGGCGTCGACCAGCTCGGCCTGGCGGAGCACCGGGGCGGTGTCGACCGCGTCACCCCGGCCGGCTCCGTGCACGGCCTCGGCGAAGGCGGCGACGGCCGCGGTCGCCTGGTCGTGCGCGGGAAGGACCCGCTCCTCGGAGCCGTCCGCGCGCTCGATCCGCAGGACCGGACGGTGGCCGGCGGGCGGCGAGTACGCCCGGTCGAGGGCGAGGCTGCCCTCGCTGCCGAGGAGCCGCCAGCCCGCCGTGTAGGCGTGCTCCATGCCGAACACCAGGTGGGCGCCGGCCCCGGTGACGGGGTCGCCGAGCAGGGCGCTGCCCCCGAGGTCGACACCGCGCGCGGCGTCGTGGCGCAGGACGGCGCCGTGCACCCGCAGTTCGGGGCCGAGCAGCAGGGAGGCCAGCCGGAGCGGATACACACCGATGTCGAGGAGGGCTCCGCCGTCGAGGTCGGCGCGGTAGCGGATGTCGTCCGCGGGGCGCGGCGGGATCGTGAACGAGGCGCTCAGCGCCCGTACGTCACCGATCACGCCGGCGGCCACCAGGTCCCGCACGGCCGTGTACGCGGCGTGGTGGACGAAGAGGTAGTTCTCGGCGAGGACGAGGCCACGCTCCCGGGCGAGGTCCAGCAGGCGTGCCGTGTCGGCGGCCCGTGCGGTCAACGGCTTCTCGGCGAGGACGTGCTTGCCCGCGCGCAGCGCGCGCTCGGTCCACCGGGCGTGCAGGGCGATCGGCAGCGGCACGTACACGGCGTCCACATCGGGACGTTCGAGGAGCGCGTCGTACCCCTCGACGGCCGCGCAGCCGTACGTCTCGGCGGCGGCCCGGGCCTTGTCGGCGCTGCGGCTGGCGATCACCGTCGGTTCGGTGTGCGGGGAAGCGGCGAAGGCGGGCAGCATCCTGCGCAGCGCGATGTCGGCACAGCCCGCGACCCCGATCCGCAGAGACCTCGGGGGCGGGGTGGGCGGGGTGTGCGCCGTGTTTGGCGGACTGGTGGGTGCCGGGCTCGTCGGGCCGACGGGTACCGGGCTCGTCGGGCCGGTCGGTGCCGGGCTCGTCGGGTCGACGGGTGCCGGGCTCATGGGGCCGCTCCGTGGTCGGGCAGGGTGCGGACGCACGCCAGAAGGGTCCGCGCCTCCACGTCGACGAGGTTGCCGATCCGGCCGGCGCGAGTGAGCTGTCGTACCGTCATCCAGGTGTAGTCCTCGGGTACGTCGACGGGCACCTCGTCCCCGTCCAGGACGAGGTAGCGGTTCTCCGCGTGGTAGAAACGGCCGCCCTCCTCGGAGTGGACGGCGTCGAAGAGCACCTGCTCGGGCCGTGCGGTCAGGACGGCCTCCAGATAGGGCGGGCGGGGCGCGCCGTCGGCCAGGTTGCCCGGGTTGCACTGCACGGTGGGTCCCAGCTCGACGGCGTCGAACGTCCCCGCCTCGGCGCGGGCCTGCACCAGCAGATGGCGCTCCCCGTGGATCTCCTTGCTGACGAAGGCGATCACTCCGCGGCCGACCGGTGCCAGCATCGGCTGCGACCAGGAGGTCACCTCGCGGCTGTCGGCCTCGACATCGACGCCGATGATGCGGAAGTACCGGCCCGATTCGTGGACGATCTCACCCCGTTCGGGGTCGCGGCGCCAGCCGCCGACCCGGCTCAGCGGGATCGTCGTGCGCTCGGGACGGTGGCGCACCTTGGCTTCGGTGAACCAGTGCAGCAGCGCCGCTGTGTCGTGCAGGGGTTTCTCCATCACCCGCTCCGACGCGGGACCCTCGCGGGGTTCGTCCGGCAGCCCGGCCAGCACGGTGCGCGAGTCCATGTTGACGAGGTTGTCGACCCGCAGCAGCTCCGCCATCACCGGGCGCGGCACCCAGCAGAAGTCCTCGTGGACGGGGACGTCTCCGGTCGTCTCCACCACGATGTTGCGGTTGCGCTTGCCCAGGAACCATGAGCCCTGCTCGCTCTGCAGTGCGTCGTAGTGGACCCGGTCCCCGGCCCCCGGCCTGAGGAAGTGGTCGATGTAGCGCACGGCGGAGCCGCGGTGCACCCGGGTGTAGTTGCTGAAGGTGGCCTGCACGGTCGGCGAGAGCTGCAGCGTGTTGATGTTGCCCGGCTCCATCTTGGCCTGCATCAACAGATGCGGCACCCCGTCGAACCGCTTGATCAGCACACCCAGGACACCCGTCTCCGGCTGCCGGATGATCGGCTGCGTCCACGAGGGCCCGTCCGGTTCCTGCCGGCCGTACCGCAGGCCCTCGACGGAGAAGAACCGGCCGCTGCGGTGGCGGACGTCGCCGCTCACCGGGTCGGTGTACCAGCCCTCCAGGTCGTGCAGCGGCGCCGGGGTGATGCGGTAGCGGTGGGCCGCGCCCCGCTCGGCGAACCAGGTGTGGAAGTCGGCCGCGTCCTTGATCCGCATCAGCCTGCCACCCCCTGGCTGACGGACAGGTCGGAGACGGTCAGCCGTGCGCCTTGGCCGTGCGGGGAGTCCGCGATGAGGGCAAGGCCGGGCGTGAGGGACGCGGACCGCACGGTGGAGAGCCGCCCCGGCGTCCAGGAGTCCGCACGCGCCGGCTCGGGCAGGCCGTGTCCCAGCCGCTCTACGGCGAACACCTCGTCGCCGTCGAGCAGCCAGCGGGCGACGCCCGACTCCGGGTGCACCACCAGGGCGCAGCGGTGGCTGTCCGAGGGCCGGCGCGAGGCGAGCGGCACGCTGTACGAGAATCCTCCCCGCGTGCCGTCCGGTGCGGGCACCCGGCCGTACAGCGCCCAGACCCGTGCGTCGGTCAGCGCGAAGTCCATGATCAGCCCGGCGTCGCGGTCCAGTACGACGAGCGCGCCCGCGCCGTCGCGTATGTCGTCGTCCGCCGCCCCGTCCCTCACGACCCCCAGTACTTCGGTCGACAGGGTCGCCGACACGGTCAGCGTGGCTCCGTCGGTAGCGCATGCCGGGCCGAAGGCGGCCCAGCGCAGATGGTCGACCGCCTCCCCTTCGGGCGGCACCACGAAGGCCGGACGGCCGGTGTCCCGGTCGGTGCCGGTGGGCTCGACCACCAGGCCGGCGGCCGTGGCGCGGGCGATGCCGTCCCCGGCCGCGAGTGCCCCCGTGGGCCGCAGCGACCAGGGGCCCTCGGGCCGGGTCCGGGGGTCGCGCACCCGCAGCCCTTCGGCGAAGTCGTCGTGGAAGAGGAGCGTCATGGCGTTCTCCGTACTCTCCGGGCTCTCTGGTCGGTGAGGGGCGAGGCGGACGGCCGACCGGGGGCGGCGGGGCCGGGCCGGCGATGTTTCACGTGAAACACGACGGAGGCCGCTCGGTCGCACCGGAGCGTGCCGGAGCGCACAAGGCCGTGCCGGGGTCGGCCACCGCGAAGGCCCGCCCGCCTGCCGGGTGATGTTTCACGTGAAACCGAAGAAGGGTCAGGCGGTGGGGGTGGAGGCAGGGGCAGGGGCAGGGGGAGGGGTGGGGACGGGGGTGGCGGTGCCGGAGCGCTCCAGGGCGCGGGCCGCCGCCTCGACGATCGCCAGCCGCCCCTCCAGGCCGGTCGCGGCGGCCGAGACCATGACCCCGAGCGTGGTCACGCCCACGTCGGCGTAGTCGCGCATCCTGTCCGCGATCCGGTCGACGGGGCCGATCAGCGCCGTAC
>NZ_JAGGOS010000119.1 GCF_018614205.1 Streptomyces sp. ISL-36
CGGAGCACACGCCGCTCGTCCCGGCGCCCGCGTCCCTGCGCCCGCCCGGCGCTCGCGCCCCCGCCCGCCCCCATCCCGCCGTACCTCACCTCCCTCCCCCCGAACGCAACGCGCCCGGGGATGATCGGTAAACGAAATTTGTCCGATTAGCGCGTATCGTCACCTCATGCCCACGCCATACGGATCCCGCGGCGGCATGGCGTTCAGCGCGGACGAGCTGCGTGTGCTCCGACGTGCTCTCGCCACCGCCCTCCACCCCGCCGCCCTCCAGGACGAGGACGTCCAGGACTGCCTGCGCCTCGCCGAGTCCCTGGACGACGCCGTCCGCGAGGCCGGCCGGCTGCGCGCCTTCCTCCTCGCCGACCTGACCCGCTACCGCGAGGCCCTGCCCGGGTCGCTCCCCGGCTATCTGGAACTCCTCCAGGACGCCCTCGCCGCCGGCTACGACCCCGAGGCCGACGACCTCGCCGCCCTGCGCGCGCTGCGCGCCCACCCCCGGGCGGCCGGCCTCCTGGAGCGCTGCCAGGTGCTCGCCGAACGCTCCGTGCGCGCCCGCCTCGCCCGCGTCACCCAGGCGACCGCGCCCACCACCCCCACGCCGACACCTCCCCGGCCCCGCGCCAGGCTGCTCGCCCTGCCCGGCGGTCGGGCCGCCGCCGACGAGCCGAAACCGAGCACCCCCAAACCACCCGTCCCCGGTGAGCGGCCGGTGCCCAAACCCTCCGAGGTGTTCCCGCCGCGCCGACGCCCCGTACCGCCGCCCCCGCCCGAGGAACGCGTCGCCGGATAGCTACTCTGGACGCCATGGACTACGTATCCGCGCTCCTGCCCCCCGTCGTGATGGCCGCCTTCTTCATCGGTCTCGTCGTCACGATCGTCAAGAGCCAGGGCGGCCCCAACAAGGCCAAGGAGGACGCGGCCGTGGACGCCGCCCCCGCCCGCGCCGAGGCCACCCGCCAGGCCGGCGGCGCCTCCTAGGCCCAGGCCAGGGCCTGGACCCGGGGCCCGTCTGGGAGGCAGGCCCCAGCCGAGCCGTACCGGGGCGGCCGAGCCGCCCGCACCGAGGACGTGCGACCGATTTAGAGTCGTACGTCCTTTTTATTGCGTTTACTACGTCAATAACCAGCCATTCCCGCGACGCGCACTATGGTGGGGGTTGTGCCCCGTCAATTGGGAGAGCTCGAAGACGCCGTCATGACACGCGTCTGGCAATGGAACCGTCCGGTGACCGTCCGGGAAGTCCTGGAGGATCTCCAGCAGGAACGGTCCATCGCCTACACCACCGTCATGACCGTAATGGACAATCTCCATCAGAAGGGCTGGGTGCGCAGGGAAGTCGACGGGCGTGCCTATCGATATACCGCGGTCTCCACCCGGGCCGCCTACTCGGCCGCCCTGATGAACGAGGCCTGGTCCCAGAGCGACAACCCGGCCGCCGCACTCGTCGCCTTCTTCGGGATGATGTCGAGCGAGCAGCGCGAGGCGCTCACCGACGCCATCCGCATCGTCGGGCACAACGTCCCCGACCCGGGCACCGCGGAGAGCGCCTCCCCGAGTGCCCCCGAGGGCGGCCCCACGGGCGGGGCCCAGGGTGACTCCGGCGCGGCGGACTCGGGGCGATAACGTCCCCCCATGTCGTCGTCCTCCTCCGCTTCAAAAGCCGTCACCGTTCGCCGTGCCCGCACCAGTGATGTCGCCGCGGTGCGACGGCTCGTCGATCCGTACGTCCGCCGCGGCATCCTGCTCGACAAAGCGACGGTGACCCTTTACGAGGACATCCAGGAGTTCTGGGTCGCCGAACGCGACGAGGACGCGGTGGTCGTCGGCTGCGGCGCACTCCATGTGATGTGGGAAGACCTCGCCGAGGTACGTACTCTCGCCGTCGATCCGGAGTTCAAGGGCGCGGGCGTCGGACATCACGTGCTCGACAAGTTGCTGCACACCGCCCGATGGCTCGGTGTGCGCCGGGTATTCTGCCTGACCTTCGAAGTCGACTTCTTCGCGAAGCACGGCTTCGTCGAGATCGGCGAGACTCCGGTCGACGGAGATGTGTACAGCGAGCTCCTGCGTTCCTATGACGAGGGTGTCGCCGAGTTCCTCGGTCTCGAACGAGTGAAGCCGAACACCTTGGGCAACAGCCGGATGCTTCTGCACCTGTGATCGTAACGAGCGCGCGGAACCCTATGTCCGAATCGCGTACGTTTCCCGCGTTGCCGGGGTTCTGAACCTCTGCCAGGGGTTTGTGTTTTTCCGGGAAAAGCGGTTTCCTTTCCGCGTACTGCATTTTCGATGAAAGGAAATCCGGTGGCACAGAAGGTTCAGGTCCTTCTTGTCGATGACCTCGACGGTGTCGAGGCGGACGAGACCGTGACGTTCGCGCTGGACGGCAAGACCTACGAGATCGACCTCACCACCGCCAACGCGGACAAGCTCCGTGGCCTCCTCGAGCCGTACACGAAGAGTGGTCGGCGCACCGGTGGCCGCAGCGCCGGTACGCGCGGCAAGGGCCGGGTCGCCACCGGCGGCAGCCCCGACACCGCGAAGATCCGCGCGTGGGCCAAGGAGAACGGCTACAACGTGAACGACCGCGGCCGTGTCCCCGCGGAGATCAAGGCCGCCTACGAGGACGCCAACCGCTGAGGCGTCCGCTGCTGGGACACCGGCCACGCGTCGGGGCGACCACCCAGCAGCCGCACCCGGTGGCACTCCGCGGCGGCGGCGGTCACGAGCCGTACGAGACAGGGGGCGCCCGCATCGCCCCGCCCCGCGGCCCGCAGGGCCGGCAGCGAGGATTCCCCTTCGTGGCCCGGCTCGGGGGCGCGCAGCCACACCGCGGCGCCCGGCGTGCCGGAACCGCTCCATCCTGGGGGGATGGGGGCGGTCATCCGGCCGCCCGCGCCCAGGGCGGCGAGATCCAGTGAGATCCCGCCCCACTCCAGCCAGTCGAGCAGCCCCGGCAGCTCCTCCGCGCTCCCCGCGGCCACGAGCAGTCGCATCCTCCGCCCCATGAGGGCCACCGGTCCGGTGGCGAGGCCCCGCCTGCGCAGCACCGCCCGGCCGGCCGCCGCCGGCAGCTCCAGGACGTCGAAGCGCACCCCGGTGACCAGCTGCACCGGCGGGCCGTCCACGGCCGCCCAGCCGAGCTCGTTCTCGTACCACCGCGCCGGGTCGCCGTCGAGCGGCGTGCGGGGGAGCGGGACGGTGAGGGGCATGCCCGGGGAACTCCCGGGAGGACGTGTTGGTTACGCCTGACGGTGACGCAGAGTCCTCGGCCCGGCGCGGAGTGTGTCCGGGTTGGACGTCTGTGCGGGGCTACGGGTGCATTCGAGAGCGCAAGGATGTTCGCCCGTAGCGGAGGGAACCCGGGAGTTTCGCATGGACTGTCAGTGCTTACGGGTAAGACATTCCTAGTGAGGAGGGGCGACTCGCGGGCTTCGGCGTCTCACGTTCGCCATCGGCGTACTCAAGGCGCGGGTAACTGCTTGGCCTGCGGGAACATCGTCTCGCACCATCGGGTTGGAGCATTTGTCGGCTGTTCGGCAGCAGGTCTCCCCGCAGACAAGGGGGTGATCCGGACGGATGTCGGCAGTTGGAATGAGCGGTCCCCGCTTGCGGGACTAAGCTGCGGAAGGACAGGGAGGGGATCGACCCCTAACTGACTGACCGCTCTGAGGAGCGATTAACGATGTTCGAGAGGTTCACCGACCGCGCGCGGCGGGTTGTCGTCCTGGCTCAGGAAGAAGCCCGGATGCTCAACCACAACTACATCGGCACCGAGCACATCCTCCTGGGCCTTATCCACGAGGGTGAGGGTGTCGCCGCTAAGGCCCTGGAGAGCCTCGGGATTTCGCTCGAGGCGGTCCGCCAGCAGGTGGAGGAGATCATCGGGCAGGGGCAGCAGGCCCCGTCCGGGCACATCCCCTTCACCCCTCGCGCCAAGAAGGTCCTGGAGCTGTCGCTCCGTGAGGCCCTCCAGCTCGGCCACAACTACATCGGCACGGAGCACATCCTGCTCGGCCTGATCCGCGAGGGCGAGGGCGTGGCCGCCCAGGTCCTCGTGAAGCTGGGCGCCGATCTCAACCGGGTGCGGCAGCAGGTCATCCAGCTGCTCTCCGGCTACCAGGGCAAGGAAGCCGCCACCGCCGGCGGTCCTGCCGAGGGCACCCCCTCGACGTCCCTGGTCCTCGACCAGTTCGGCCGGAACCTCACCCAGGCCGCTCGTGAGTCCAAGCTCGACCCGGTCATCGGGCGCGAGAAGGAGATCGAGCGGGTCATGCAGGTGCTGTCCCGCCGCACGAAGAACAACCCGGTCCTCATCGGCGAGCCCGGCGTCGGCAAGACCGCCGTCGTCGAAGGCCTGGCGCAGGCCATCGTCAAGGGCGAGGTGCCCGAGACCCTCAAGGACAAGCACCTCTACACCCTCGACCTCGGCGCGCTGGTCGCCGGCTCCCGCTACCGCGGTGACTTCGAGGAGCGCCTGAAGAAGGTCCTCAAGGAGATCCGCACCCGCGGCGACATCATCCTGTTCATCGACGAGCTCCACACCCTCGTGGGTGCGGGTGCCGCCGAGGGCGCGATCGACGCCGCCAGCATCCTCAAGCCGATGCTGGCCCGCGGTGAGCTCCAGACCATCGGTGCCACCACGCTCGACGAGTACCGCAAGTACCTGGAGAAGGACGCCGCCCTCGAGCGCCGCTTCCAGCCCATCCAGGTCGCCGAGCCGTCGCTGCCGCACACGATCGAGATCCTCAAGGGTTTGCGCGACCGCTACGAGGCCCACCACCGTGTCTCCATCACGGACGAGGCCCTCGTCCAGGCCGCGACCCTGGCCGACCGGTACATCTCGGACCGCTTCCTCCCGGACAAGGCGATCGACCTGATCGACGAGGCCGGCTCCCGGATGCGCATCCGCCGGATGACCGCGCCGCCGGACCTCCGCGAGTTCGACGAGAAGATCGCCGGCGTCCGCCGGGACAAGGAGTCCGCGATCGACTCCCAGGACTTCGAGAAGGCGGCCTCTCTCCGCGACAAGGAGAAGCAGCTGCTGGCGGCGAAGGCCAAGCGGGAGAAGGAGTGGAAGGCCGGCGACATGGACGTCGTCGCCGAGGTCGACGGCGATCTGATCGCCGAGGTCCTCGCGACCGCCACCGGCATCCCGGTCTTCAAGCTGACCGAGGAGGAGTCCTCGCGGCTGCTCCGCATGGAGGACGAGCTCCACCGGCGCGTCATCGGTCAGAGGGACGCGGTCATCGGCCTCTCGCGGGCGATCCGTCGTACGCGAGCCGGTCTGAAGGACCCCAAGCGCCCCGGTGGCTCGTTCATCTTCGCCGGCCCGTCCGGCGTCGGTAAGACCGAGCTGTCCAAGGCGCTCGCCGAATTCCTCTTCGGCGACGAGGACGCGATGATCTCCCTCGACATGTCGGAGTTCAGCGAGAAGCACACGGTTTCCCGCCTCTTCGGTTCTCCCCCCGGATACGTGGGCTACGAAGAGGGCGGCCAGCTCACCGAGAAGGTGCGCCGCAAGCCGTTCTCCGTCGTCCTCTTCGACGAGGTCGAGAAGGCCCACCCCGATATCTTCAATTCCCTTCTCCAGATCCTGGAGGACGGTCGACTGACCGACTCCCAGGGCCGGGTCGTGGACTTCAAGAACACGGTCATCATCATGACGACCAACCTCGGGACCCGGGACATCTCGAAGGGCTTCAACCTGGGCTTCGCCGCCCAGGGCGACACGAAGTCCAACTACGAGCGGATGAAGGCGAAGGTCAGCGACGAGCTGAAGCAGCACTTCCGCCCGGAGTTCCTCAACCGTGTGGACGACGTCATCGTCTTCCCGCAGCTCACCGAGGACGACATCCTGCAGATCGTCGACCTGATGATCGGCCGGGTCGACGAGCGCCTGAAGGACCGGGACATGGGCATCGAGCTCTCCCAGTCCGCGAAGGAGCTGCTCGCCAGGAAGGGTTACGACCCCGTTCTGGGCGCCCGGCCGCTGCGCCGGACGATCCAGCGCGAGATCGAGGACTCGCTCTCCGAGAAGATCCTCTTCGGCGAGCTGCGCCCCGGTCACATCGTGGTCGTGGACACCGAGGGCGAGGGTGAGCAGAAGAAGTTCACCTTCCGCGGCGAGGAGAAGTCGGCGCTGCCGGACGCCCCGCCGATCGAGCAGGCGACGGGCGGCAGCACCGGCCCGAACCTCTCGAAGGACGCGTAAGCGTTCCGATCGCATGACAGGGGCGGCCCCGGACTCGGAAGAGTCCGGGGCCGCCCCTTTTGGGCCACGGCTCCCGGCTACGGCTCCGGCTACGGCTCGACGGTGAGGCGGTCGCCGAGGGCGGCGGCGCCGAGGATGTTCCTACGGCGGACACCGGAGACCTTGACCTCGAGATCCGTCAGCGGATGGAACGGGGTGAGGTCCAGTGTCAGGGAGGGACAGCCGCCGATGTACAGCTGGGTGAGCCGGGAGCAGTCGAGGGAGCGCAGCTCGTCGAGCGTGGTCATACGGGAGCTGGCCAGGATGGCCAGAAAGGAGAGGGCACGGTCGCCCAATTCCCGCGCGATCGTGCCCGCGGGGTAGTCGCCTCCGAGCATGACGGCACTGACGTGGGGCACATCGCGGAGCAACCGCAGCTGCTGGACGGTGCTGACGCCCACCGGTTCCCCCGCCGGCAGATGGGGGAGGACCTGCCGGGCGAAGCCCTCCGCGGGGAAACAGTCCCAGTCCCCCGAGAACCGGCGGGCCTCTCCGTTCTCGGCGAAGGCACGGGCGTACGGGAGGGCCTGCGTCCCGCCGATCGCGGTGATCAGTCCCGTGACCGCCTCGACGGCGCCCTTCGTCACCTCTCCCGGCCCCGGCAGCAGCGGCAGCACGTAACCGCCGAGCAGCGCCAGCTGGCCCATCTGTTCCGATCCTCTCGGCGGGATCACGGACCGCACGGCCGTGCGGACCCGCTGGTGCAGAGGCTCCGACAGCCAGGCCGCGTGTTGGGCGCAGAGCGCCGCCAGGACGTACAGGGTGGTCTTCGTGTCCCGTTTCCGGGTGGCGGAGCCCGCCGCGAGCAGGCCCTCGACCAGGACCGGAAGCTCACGCCTGGAGCAGTGGCCGGCGGCGAGGAGCAGGACGTCGTGCCACTGCTGATCATGAGCGTGGCGGAGGAGTTCCTTCAGCAGGTCGTCCTCGACGAACTCCTTCGCCGCCAGGAAGTCCTGGAAGGTGCGGTGGGCGAACTGGAAGACGTCGTCCGTGCGCTCCTGGAGGAGGCCGCTCCGGTTGATCAGGTGGGTGAGGATCTCCTCGCTCGTGCCCTGCGCCTGGACGCGGGGCATGCCCGGGAGCGTCCGGTCCAGGCGGTGCAGGGCCTGCTCGCGGGTGAACTCGGTCTGGCCGCCGCGGACCAGCCAGGCCGCCAGGCGCTGGAGGAGCTGCTGGTGCTCCTCCACGTTCATGCGGATGCCGTCGGGGGCGTCGATCCGACGCCGTTCGTCACGGGTGCCGAGGAGCATCTGGAGCGCCGAGGCGTACAGCTCCCAGCGGGTCTCGGGGAGGAAGCCCTCGTGCAGCCGGTGCAGTGCGCAGATCACCGCGCAGAGGAGCGGGGTGCGGGCCAGCTCGGAGAGGGACGGGTTGTGCCGGAACTGCTGGGACAGGTCCCGTTCGAGGTCGTCGAGAACGGCCCGGTCCCGTTCGTCGGCATCCAGCCGGGCCGCTCCGTGCCAGGCGGCGACGAAGGCCTCGATGTCGGGGCCGCGCAGCGGGAGGAGGGCCAGTTCCTGGAAGTCCTCGGCCCCGAGCCAGTCGGGTTCGACGGCGTGGGGGCGTACCGTCGCGACGCAGCGCGTGCGCGGGTAGCGGCAGAGCAGTCCGCAGAGCCAGGCGTGCGCGTCTTCTCGGTCCCGCTCGGGTACCTCGTCCAGGCCGTCGACGAGCAGCAGCCCGCGGCCCGCCGCGAGCACCCGCCCGACCCAGCCGTCGGGCGCCGTGTCCACCATCAGGCCTGCCACTGCGGGCAATTCGGCGGGGGCGGGGAAGCCCGCGCCCCGGGCCCGCAGGGTGCGCAGGGGGACGACGAACGGCACCAGGCCGTTGAGTTCGGCCAGCTCCCCGCCGAGGGTGCCGGCGGCTGCGTGGGCGGCCAGCCACCACACCAGGGTGGTCTTCCCCGCGCCCGCGTCACCGCGCAGCAGGACCCGGGGGCGGGCGGCGAGCAGGTCGTCGATCCGGCGGGGTACGGCGACGCCCTCCCGGTCCCGTGAGACGGCCTCCAGCGAGAGATAGGCCGTGTCGAGGTCCCATTCGGCGGCGCGCTTGCCGAGTTCGTCGAGACCGAAGATCCGGGTCCTGCGATAGGCGGCGCCGAGGGCCTCGGCGTACTCCTGCTCGTACGGGGAGTCGCCGGTGGTGTGCGGGGTGTGGGCGGTCGTGGTGGGCGCGTCCCAGCCGGTCGCGTCCTCGAACGCGTCGGCGAAGCCGTCGGCCGTGACGATGGCGCTGATCGGTACGCATTCCAGGCGGCGGTGGCCGCGGCCGCGCGGGACGGCCTTGACGATGCCGAGAAGGGAGTCGCCCACGTGGACCGGCGCGCCGGACAGGCCGGCGAGGGGCGAGAGGCCGTCGGCCCGCTCTGCGGCCGGGGGCCGGTCGAGTTCGAGGATCATGGTGCGGCGGATGAGCCCCGCAAGGGGCAGGAGGGTGCCGGTGTACTGGTCGCTCTCCAGCTTCCGGCCCTCGTCGTAACGCTGTACGCGCGGAAAACCGACGACCTCGCAGCCCGGCAGCGGGCGGTCGGTGGCGACGGCGGCCGGCCGGGCCATCGACCCGGGCACAGGGGCGTCACCGGGTAACTGGAGGAGCGCGGCGTCGAGCCGGGAGTCCGACCAGACCAGGCGGAAGAGGCGCCGGCCGGCCGTCCCCGGTGCCGCGACCCATGCGTGGTTGTCCTGCCCGAGCACATGGGCGCAGGTCAGGACGGTCTGTGAAGTGAGGAGGACCCCGCTGCCCTGCTGCCCGGAGTACTGGGCCCGGACGGCGACCACGCCACGGGCGACCGGCGCGTCGGCATCGCGGCCCATCAGTCGCCCGTTCCGGCGCCGCCGAAATCGGAGGTGTCTGCGGCGTCCTCGTTTCCGACGAGCCACGCCCCGCCCGTCGCCGCGTTCCGGGGCTTGAGGGTGAAGGAGACGCGATGGGTCTCGCCCCGTGTCCGGGAGGCGTCGGCGCCGGCCTCGACGACCCAGGCCTTGACCTTGGCCCCGGCCTTCACCTCCTTGCGGAGCTCGATGGTGAACTCCATCTCGATGTCGCCCACTTCGAAGGCGACGGGCCGGCCGGTGGAGCGGGCGGCGGCCTCGACGAGTTGGTCGCGTACGGACTCGATGGCGTCGGCGAGCTCGATGTCGGTCCTGATCGGAACGTACCGGGGGAGGGCGGGGGCGGGCACGTCATGTGATGACTTCGACGGCGGGGAGATGCTCCTCGCCGACGGTCTCGGCGCCCAGCAGGATCGCCACGGAGAGGTGCTGGAGCGGGGCCAGCGGTGAGACGTCGTGGGGGCGGCTGCGGGGGAAGCCCACGAGGGTCACGCGTTCCAGCCCGGGGAAGAGGCGGGCGATCCGGGCGAGGGGCGGATCGGCGCGTTCGCAGCGGAGGTCGAGCAGGGTGACGCCGGGCAGCCGGACCGTCTCGGGACAGCTGGACAGGATCCGCGCCGTCGTGCTGAGCCCGTCGAGCCGCTCCATCGAGGCGACGGCCTGCCACTGCTCCTCGGTGAGCCGGTCCCCCTCGTGAAGGCTCAGGCTCAGGCTCAGGGAGTTCAGCAGGTTCTCGGCGGGGACGGCCTCCAGGAGGGAGAAGTCGGAGGGTTCGAGGCGCACGGTGGCGGCCGACGCGAGCTGGGGGTGCAGCGCCTCCAGTCCCCAGGCGGAGACGCCCCGGCGGATGTCCAGGTGCTGGGGGCGTACCCCCATGTGCGCGATCTCGTGGGCCTGTTCGTCCGAGCGGACGGTGAAGTGGAGCAGGTCCGGGTCGAGCCGGGCGATGATCTCCCGCGCGTACGGGGCGGTCTCGAACCGGGACCAGGCCCACATCAGCTGTGAGCGGACCAGCACGTCGGGGTGGTCGACGAACTGCGCGAGGAAGGGCAGGGCCGCATCGCTCCGCACATGGGTGGCCGCGATGACCACCCCTCGCGCCTCGTCCGCGTCCAGCCCCTCCGGCCCCGGCAACAGATCCAGTACCGCCCGCCCCACCGACGCCAGTTCCCGCGCCTCCCCCGGATCGCGCGGCGGGATCACCTCCGCCGTCCGTGCCAGGATCCGTTCCCGGATCTCCGGGGACACCTCCGTCGCCTCCTCCAGGGCCGTCGCCGCCACCACCAGGATGCGGAGCTGGGTGCGGCGATCCTCCGTCGCGTCGGCCGCCTTCAGCAACTCGCCGAAGATCTCGGCGCATTCGCGCGGGCGGGCGTGGCCGACCGCCATGCGGATGACGTCCTCCCACTGGTCGTCCGCCGCGTGGTCGACGAGGACGCCGATGTGCCAGTCGTCGACGAGGGCCTTCGCCGCGAGGTGGTCCTGGAAGGTGCGGTGGACGAAGTCGACGGTGTCCGGGGCCGGTTCGCGCAGCAGGCCGCTGCGGTGCAGCAGGTGGGTGAAGACCGCGTCCGGGTCGTCGAAGCCCGCCGCCTCCGGGACGGCCGGGACGGCCGAACGCACGATCGACTCGGCGCGCGAACGGTCCATCTGGGTCCGGCCGTTGAGCGTCAGCCAGTACGCGAGCCGTTGGATCAGCTGGATCTGCGGGGCCTCGCCGAGCTCGATCCCGTACGGCGCCCTCATGTCCCGCTCGCGGTCGCGTCGCGCGAGGAGCATGGAGAGCGCGGCCTCGTACAGCGCCTTGCGGCCCCGGGGGAGGAATCCGCGGCGGTCGCGGTGCAGGGCGCAGATGAGGCCGCACATCAGGGGGTTGGTGGCGAGCTGGGCGACGTGCTCGGCGGTGCGCAGGGCGTCGAGGAGGGGCTGTTCGTATGGCTCAGCCTCCGGTCCCGCGGCCTGGTGCCAGCGGTGTACGAAGGTGGTGACCTCGGCGCGGGACATCGGGGAGAGGGTCAGTTCGGTGAAGCCGTCGGGGGTCAGCCAGTCGTCGCCGACGGCGGTGGGGCGGGAGGTCACCAGCCAGCGGTTGCCGTCGTAGGCGGCGAGGAGGTCGCGCAGCCAGCCGCGGGCGCGCCCGCGCTCGGCCTCGGGGACCTCGTCGATGCCGTCGACGAGGACCAGGCCGCGCCCGGCGGCGAGGACGCGGTCGGCCCAGCCCTCGGGCGGCGTGAGCGGGCAGCCGGCGGCGGAGAGGAAGCGGTCGGGGGCCGGGAGCCGTTCGCCGTGGCGGGTGAGGGTGCGCAGCGGGAGGACGAAGGGGATGCGGTCCCGGAGGTACGCCATGCCCTCGGCCCGGCTCTCGGTGGCCGCCGAGACCGTCAGCCACTGGACGAGCGTGGTCTTGCCGGAGCCGGCCAGGCCGCGCAGCAGGACCTTGTCGTGGCGGGCAAGGGCGAGGTCGGCGCGGAGGGAGTCGGGCAACCGGTGGAGGGGGACGATGTCGTCCGGCGGCAGCTCCTCGTCGGAGAACGTGGGCGTCGGCGTGCCGAGGCCGTCGGCCTCCCGGACGCCGCCCCCGGCGGCCGGGAACCACGGGTCGAGCCCCGTGGGCGCCGTCGCCTCCAGTGACAGGTACGCCATGTCCAGCGGCCACCGGTCCGGCGAGCGGTGCAGGTCGATGCCGTAGATCGTCAGCCGGCCGTGCTTCTTCGCCAGGTGCTCCAGATAGCGCCGCTCGAACTCCGTGTCCCGGCCGTCCGGCCGCGGGGTGCGGGTGATCAGGGCGTCGACCTTGGCGATCAGCTCGGCCTGGCCCCGTGTCTGCTCGACCAGGGTCCGTGCCACGAAGGTCGAGCGCTGGGTGAAGAACTCCAGGATGTGCAGGCAGGCCCACTCGGTGAGCGACGCGAGGAAGAGGACGGAGTCCGTCGACAGGCCGTCGGGGGCCGGAGCGGCCGCCCGCAGGCGGCGGGCCAGATCGCGGTGGCCGAGGCGGACGGCCTGGACGTCGTCCATGTCGAGGTCGCCGAGGGCGAGGAGCGTGGTGGCGAGGGTGTCGGTGACGGCCTCGGTCTCGTCGGCGGGGAACGGAGGCTCGCCGCGGTCCGTCAGGGCGCGCTCGACCAGCGTCGCGGCGAGCGCGCGGACGTCCCTCTCCGTCAGGGTGCGCTTCTCGCCGCGGAAGGAGACGAGGCCGGAGAGGCGGATACGGCGCCCGTGACCGGGCAGGCCCGCCCCCGGGAGATCGCTGACCAGGAGTTTCCTCAGCAGCGGGCCGATCGCGCCGGAGGCGAGGCGCAGGCCGATGAGTGCTGGATCCATAGGTGTCCCCCCCGTACGTCCCCGAAGCGGTCAGCGTAGTGCGGGACGGTGTTCGACGGGCCCTGGTTGCGTGACCCAGGTCGCATTCGGGGTGGGGGCGCCGTGACAAGGCGCACAGGCGTTTCGGACGGTACTAGCCGGAATAGTGCTGGCGTTTGGTGTCGATTCGGGACGTTCAGGGTCATGGTGGCGGGACTTTGGTCCCGAGGGGTCACGAACCGCCTGGGGTGAGCCCTCTTGGTCGCAAAGGGGCAGGTCCGACGTGCGGATAAACCGCTTCTCTTGGGGTGGTTTGTCCGAATTCAGGTCGAGGGTCCGGGGTGGTCAAGACCTGAACTTCCAGGGAGATCGCTACGACGTGATGTCGTAGATGGGGTGTTTTGGCCCGGATGGGGGTCCGGGTTACCAAGGGATGGCCAGCCCGGCGCACCGCTCGCGTCGGGTCCCGTTCTGCCCGGAGGTTTTCCCCCGTATGTCGAAGCGCGTCATGAACCCCGCCGCCCGTGTCACCGCCGTTGCTCTCGCCACCGCGGGCCTGGGAGCGACGCTGGTGGCCGGAGCAGGGTCCGCCTTCGCCGCCGAGGGCAAGGCCACCCTCGCGTCCGCCGCGACCAGCGCGTCCGCCGCCGTCGCCGCGCAGGCCGATGCCCAGGCCCTGGCCGCCACCCAGGCCACCCAGGCCGCCGCGGCCAAGCAGGCGGCGGCTGCCAAGCAGGCGGCCGCGAAGCAGGCGGCCGCCAAGAAGGCCGCCGTGAAGAAGGCCGTCAAGAAGGCCGCCCCGGTCGCCGCCAAGAAGAGCCCGTCCTGGGTCAAGCCGGTCAGCTCCTACACCCTGACCGCCAGCTTCAACCAGGGCGGCGCCATGTGGTCCCACAAGCACTCCGGCCAGGACTTCGCCGTTCCGGTCGGCACCGCCGTCAAGGCCGCGGGTGCCGGCACGGTCGTGAAGGCCGGCCCGAACGGCGGCGGTGACGGCCCGGCGTACGGCAACGCCATCGTCATCAAGCACGCCAACGGCAAGTACTCGCAGTACGCCCACCTGTCGAAGATCAACGTGGGCATCGGCCAGAAGGTCGGCGCCGGCCAGAAGATCGCGCTGTCCGGCAACACCGGCAACTCCTCCGGCCCGCACCTGCACTTCGAGATCCGTACGACCCCGAACTACGGCTCCGCGCTCAACCCGGCCGCGTTCCTGCGCTCCGTCGGCATCACCATCTGATCCGACGCGAACGGCTCACCGGGCGCGGTGCGCCTGAGTGATCAGGTCCAGGGCGACCTCGAGGACGGCTTCACGCTTCTCCTCGGGGTCGCCCTCGACGTTGTCCATGAAGAACATGCCGGCGTGCATCGTGAAGAGCGCGCTGATGCAGCGGACCCGCTCGGTCAGGGCGAGGTCCGGCTCCTGGATCAGGCCCGACAGCGTGATCATGCGCTCCTTGAAGGTCAGGCCGATGCTCAGCTCCCGCACCGTGGCCTGGTTCTCCTGCATGAAGCGGAACAGCGGGACGGCGCTGCTCAGCGCCACCTGGTAGCGGCGCAGGATCTCCTGCTTGACCTCCAGCGTGCGCGGCTGCTCCTCGGCCCACTCGATCAGCTCGTCCATGGGGCGGGTGAGGTCGTGGAAGAGGCCGATCAGGATGTCTTCCTTGGTCTTGAAGTGGTAGTAGAGCGCGGCCTTCGTGACGTCGAGCCGCTCGGCGATCTCGCGCAGCGAGGTCTTCTCGTAACCCTGCTCGGCGAAGAGTTCGAGAGCCACGTCCTGGATGCGCTGGCGGGTGTTGCCTCGGGCCATGGCTGCTCTCGCTCTCCCACACGTTTACTTACTTGACGACCGGCAAGTTACGGGTTTACCGTCCCCGAGTCTAGTAACTAGCCGGGCGGCAAGTAAGCGGCCGGGCGAGGGTGTGGGGAGCGGGAAGCATGGCGACGACCGAGACAGTGAGACCGACCGAGGAAGAACGAGAGCCGCGCAGCGTCCGCGTCGTCCTTCTCGCCCTGATGATCGCGATGCTGCTCGCGATGCTCGACAACATGATCATCGGCACGGCCATGCCGACGATCGTCGGCGAACTCGGCGGACTGGAGCACCTCTCCTGGGTCGTCACCGCCTACACCCTGGCCACCGCCGCCTCCACCCCCATCTGGGGCAAGCTCGGCGACATGTACGGCCGCAAGGGCGTCTTCCTGACCGCGATCGTGATCTTCCTGATCGGGTCCGCGCTCAGCGGCATGGCCCAGGACATGGGCCAACTCATCGGCTTCCGCACCATCCAGGGCCTGGGCGCCGGCGGTCTGATGGTCGGCGTCATGGCGATCATCGGCGACCTGATCCCGCCCCGTGAGCGCGGCAAGTACCAGGGCATGATGGCCGGCGTGATGGCCCTCGCCATGATCGGCGGCCCCCTCGTCGGCGGCACCATCACCGACCACTGGGGCTGGCGCTGGTCCTTCTACATCAACCTGCCGCTCGGCGTGATCGCCCTCGCCATGGTCACCGCCGTCCTCCACCTGCCCAGGAAGGAGCGGGCCACCGGCACCCGGATCGACTTCCTCGGCGCCGGACTGCTGACGGTCGGCATCACCTCGATCGTCCTCGTCACCACCTGGGGCGGTACGGAGTACGCCTGGGGCTCCGCGACCATCGTCGGACTCTCGCTCGCCGGTGTCGCCGCGCTCGCCGCGTTCCTGTGGGCCGAGACCCGCGCGAGCGACCCGATCATGCCGCTGCACATCTTCCGCAGCCGGAACTTCACCCTGATGTCGGTGATCGGCTTCCTCACCGGCTTCGTGATGTTCGGCGCGGTCCTCTTCCTGCCGCTGTTCCAGCAGTCCGTCCAGGGCGCCTCCGCGACCAACTCCGGTCTGCTGCTCCTGCCGATGCTGCTGTCGATGATGGTCGTCTCGCTGATCTCCGGCCGGATCACCACCAACAGCGGCAAGTACAAGATCTTCCCGATCATCGGTACCGCGCTGATGGTCCTGGGCCTGTTCCTGCTCGCCCAGATGGACACCGGCACCTCACGGCTCACGTCCGGGATCTACATGGCCGTGCTCGGCGCCGGCATGGGCTTCCTGATGCAGATCACCATGCTCGTCGCGCAGAACAGCGTCGACATGCGGGACATGGGCGTCGCGTCCTCCGCGACCACGCTCTTCCGCACCCTCGGCTCCTCGTTCGGTGTCGCGATCATGGGCGCGCTCTTCACCAGCCGCGTCCAGGACGAGATGGCGGCGCACGGCGGCTCGGAACTCACCCAGCAGTCGGCCCAGCTCGACGCCGCGAGCCTGGCGAAGCTCCCGGCCGCGCTGCGCGAGGCGTACCAGGACGCGGTGGCCTCCGGCACCCACTCGGCCTTCCTGGTGGGCTCGGCGGTCGCCGTGATCGGCTTCGTCCTGGCCTTCCTCGTCAAGGAAGTGGCCCTGCGCGGAGCGGGCCCGGCGCCGAAGGCGGCGGTCGACGCCGAAAGCGGTGAGAGCCCGAAGGCCGTCGAGACGGTCTGACACCGCCGACGGCTGACACCGCTGACGGCCCGACACCGCTGACCGTCCGACACCGCTGTACGGAGGAAGGCCCCTAGAAAGCGCCCCGGGCGCTTTCTAGGGGCCTTCGTGCGGACGGAGTACGGCCTCAGTCCGCGAACTTGATCACCGGGAAGCTTCCGGTGTTCGTCGGGGCGTGGTCCGGCAGCCAGAGCACCGCGATCGCGCCGCCCGCCCCCTCCGGGGTGCCCTCGGGGGCCGCGTTGCGGAAGGTCAGGCGGGCGCCCAGCACCCGGGCCTGACCGGCCGCGATCGTCAGGCCGAGACCGTGACCCTGGCCCGCCCGGTCGCTGGCGCCGGTGCGGAAGCGGCTCGGGCCCTCGCGCAGCAGCGCCTCGGGGAAGCCCGGCCCGTGGTCCCGGACCCGTACCACCCGGCCCTCGACTGTGACCTCGACCGGCGGCCTGCCGTGCTTGGCCGCGTTCGCGAGCAGATTGCCCAGGATCCGCTCCAGGCGCCGGGGGTCGGTGCTGACCCAGGACTCGTGGACGACCTGCACCGGCGCCTCCGGATCCAGCGCCCGCACCCGCCGCTCCACGAACTCGCCGAGCGCGATCTCCTGGAGCTCGGCCCGCTCCGACGCGCTGTCGAGCCGGGCGACCTCCAGCACGTCCTCGACCAGCGTCCGCATGGCCTGCGCCCGATCCCGTACGAGTTCGGTCGGACGCCCGGGCGGCAGCAGCTCGGCGGCCGTGAGCAGGCCGGTCACCGGGGTGCGCAGCTCGTGCGCGATGTCGGCGGTCACCCGCCGCTCGGCCTCGATCCGTTCCTGGAGGGCGTCGGTGAGCGCGTCGACCGCCCGGGCCAGCTCATCGGTCTCGTCCCGTACGACTCCTCCGATCGCGTCCCGCACCCGTACGTCCGTGTTGCCCTGCGCGACCCGGCCGGCCGCGGCGGCGGCCTTCCGCAGCCGGCGCGAGAGCTGGGCGCCGATCAGCACGCCGAGCGCGCAGCCGCCGAAGACCACCGACACCGAGCCGATGACCAGGGCCCGGTCGAGATCCTTCATGATCGTCGCACTGCGGTCGGCGAACGGGATGTGCAGCGACAGGACGTCCCCGTTGGCGAGCGGCACGGCCGCCCACACATCGGGCGGACCACCGTGGCGGTGCTCCTGCACATACGTCCCGCGCCGCTTGTCCCGCATGAGCTGGTCGAGCTGCGGCGGCAGCATCGGATCGTTGATCTTGGTGCCGAACCGGGGCTCCTTCGGCTTGGAGCTCTCGTACATCCGCTGGGCGAAGAGCAGCCGCTCCATCTGCACCTCGCGCGCGTTGTCGAGCATCGAGACGCGCGCCGAGTTGTGGACCACCAGGCTCAGGGTGACCGCGATGAGCGCGCCCACGGCAGCGATGGCGACGGCGATCTTCCAGCGGACCCCCGTACGGAGGGCGGGCGGTTTCACCTGCTGACCTGCTTCATCCCTTGAGCTTGTAGCCGAAGCCGCGGACCGTCTCGATCCGGTCCTGGCCGATCTTGGTGCGCAGGCGCTGGACGTGGACGTCCACCACCCGGGTGTCGCCGCCCCAGCCGTAGTCCCAGACCCGCTCCAGCAACTTGTCGCGGGAGAGCACCGTGCCCGGCGCGGAGGAGAACTCCAGGAGCAGCCGCATCTCGGTCGGGGTCAGCCCGACCGGCGCGCCGCCCCTGCGGACCTCCATGCCCTCGGTGTCGACCTCCAGCTCACCGAAGACCAGCACCCCGCCCTCGGGCGTGTCGGCGCGCCGCGCGTCACCGGCCGCCGGGCCGCCCGCGTGTCCGAAGCGGCGCAGCACCGCCCGGATCCGGGCCACGAGCACGGATCCGTCGAAAGGCTTGGTCACGTAGTCGTCCGCGCCCGCCTCCAGGCCCAGGACGACGTCGATGGAGTCGGCGCGTGCGGAGAGCATGATCACCGGAACGGTCGACTCGTCGCGGATCCGACGGCACAGGCTGACGCCGTCCATCCCGGGCAGCATCACGTCGAGCAGCGCGATGTCGGGCCGGTTCGCCCGGAACGCCTCCAGGCCCGAGAGCCCGTCGGGCATGGCGGTCACCGCGAAGCCGTCCCGCTCCAGTGCGAGCTGGGTGGCTTCGCGGATGACGTCGTCGTCCTCGACGAACAGCACATGGGTCTCGGCCATCGCGCCCTTCCTGGTTCCTCGTCGTTCCTCGTCCGCCGCTGCGTGCTGGTTCGCGAGTGGTCTTCGTCCGTGCCGTCTCTGATCCGAGCCGGCGCTCAGTTGCCGGCGGTCTCGGCCGGTGCGGGGCCGTCCAGGCCTCCGTCGCCGACCGCCCGGCTGTAGTCGTTGTGCACCCAGTCGTGCTGGGTGAACTTGTTCCCCGCCCATCGGTACGTGACCACGTCCTCGCCGGAGGGGTACGCCACCGGGTCGCCCTTGGCGTACACCTGCTTGGTGACGACCAGGTCGCCGCGGTCGATCGTGGCATAGACCGCCGCGTCCTCCGCCATGAAGACGTTCTTGTACCGGTCGTTCTCCTCCCGGTACACATACGTGCCGATGCCGACGGCATCACCGCAGGTCATCACGTTGACGACGACATCGGGCGAAGGTCCGCCGGTCAGGTTCCCGTAGGAGGTGTCCACCGGGTAGGCGTCCGCGACACAGGGCTTCAGGTCGGCCTTCAGACGTTCGCCGATCTTCGGGTCCGCCTTGATCAGCGCGATCGGATCGACCCGCTTGGCGGCCTGTCCCGCGGAGGCGGAGGAGGAGGGGCTCGGGACCGCGGAGGCCACCTCGTCCGCGCGGGCCGCTCCCTCGTCCCGGGAGCCCGTACCGCCCGTCGAGCAGCCGGCCAGGAGCATGCCGGCGGCGGCGAGCCCGGCCATCGCCGTTCTGCTCGCCGCCCGGGGGTCCGGCCGGGAGCCGCCACCGGGCCCCTCGTCGCCGTTCCGTCTGGCGCCTAGGCCGCGCACCGGTCCTGCCCCCGTTCGTCACGTCGTACGGTCGACCGCTCCAGCGCGCGGGCGTCCTCGACGCCGCGGCTCTCCAGCTCCTGACGCAGACGGGCCAGGGCTCGGTGGAGCGTGGACTTCACCGTACCCGTCGACATGCCGAGCGCCGCGGCGGTCTCCTCCGTGCTCATCTGCTCCCAGTGGCGCAGCACGACGACGCTGCGCTGCTTCGGCGCGAGGACCTTGAGGATGTCCATGAGCAGGGCCCGGTCGGCGTGCTGCTCGGTGGCGTCGTCGACGGACGCGTCGGGGAGCTGCTCGGTGGGGACCTCGTCGAGCTTGCGGGCGCGCCACCACTCGGTCCGCGTGTTGATCATCACCCGGCGGAGATAGGCGTCGGCGAGCGACTTGTCGGCGATCCCGTCCCAGCGGCCGTACGTCCGGACCAACGCGGTCTGCAGGAGGTCCTGCGCGTCGACGGGGTCGGGGACGAGACGGCGCGCGCTGCGCAGCAGCGCGTCCTGCCGAGTGCGTACGTACTCCTCGAAGTCGAGTACCTCGCCATGCGACATCCCGACCGCCTCCGATCCCCGTGACCTGCTCGTTTCCCTGACGTCGATGACGCTACGGAGCGGTTGTCACGGGCCTGTCCGGGGCAGCCGTCGGCGGACGCACGGCTGCCCATCGGTTGTGTAACGGGACTGGCTCCGCACGGGGCGGGCTCCTCACGGGGGCTCCGCACGGGGCGGGCTCCTCACGGGGCGGGCTCCTCCGGGCCCGGAGCGGGAGGGGCCCGGAGCGGGAGAGGCCGGGAGCGGGCTGCCGCTGCCGGGCCCTGGACGGGAGGGGGCTTCTCGGGCCCCGGACGGGAGCCGCGGCGGTGGCCCGTCCGTACCCCGGCCGCTCAGGACTGCGGCAGGCGGTAGAGGCCACCCTCCAGCGGTTCCACCAGGCCGTCGGCGACCAGACCGTCGAGCGCGCGGGCGCGCTGCACCGGCTCGTCCCAGACCGCGTCCAGAGCGGACTGCGGTACCGCGGCAACCGCCTCCCGGAGCACGGCGAGGAGCCTGCCGCGCACCTGACGGTCGGTCCCCGCGTACGTCTGGCCGCGCCGCGGCGGGCCGTCGTGGGCCGGCTTCCCGGAGAGCCGCCAGACGCACCGCGTCGCGATCGGGCAGCGCCCGCAGTCCTCGTTCTTCGCGGTGCACACCAGCGCGCCGAGCTCCATGGACGCCGCCGCCCAGCGGGCCGCCGTCCCCTCGTCCCGCGGCAGCAGCTCCCGCGCGAGCCGGCGCTCGGCGGCGGTGGTGGCGTTCGGCGGGTACTGGATGCCGGTGGCCGCCCGGGCGAACACCCGGCGGACGTTGGTGTCGAGGACCGCGTGCCGCTGCCCGTACGCGAACGAGGCCACCGCCGCCGCCGTGTACTCCCCGATCCCGGGCAGCGCGAGCAGCGAGGCGTGCTCGCTCGGTACGTCGCCTCCGTGCCGCTCCGTTATGGCCACGGCGGCCGCGTGCAGCCGGAGCGCGCGCCGGGGGTAGCCGAGCCTGCCCCAGGCGCGCACGGCCTCGCCGGGCGCCTCCGCCGCCAGATCGGCCGGGCGCGGCCAGCGCGCGAGCCACTGCTCGTACACCGGCAGGACCCGCACGACGGGGGTCTGCTGCAGCATGAACTCGCTGACCATCACGCCCCAGGCCCCCGCTTCCGGGCGGCGCCAGGGCAGGTCGCGGGCGTGGCGGTCGAACCAGGCGAGGACGGGCCCGTGCAGTTCGGCGGCGGTTGCCGGGGCGACGGGGGCGTCGGTGAGGGGGGTGTCGATGGAAGTCATGGCACCCCCGATCCTGGCACGTCTAGTACGTGCCGTGCCGCACGCCCTCGGGGCGCGCGGAGGCGCGCGGGCGCGGCCCGCGCCCGGCGCACCACACCACTGCGCCGTTGCGGCTCGACCGGGCCGTTTCCACCAGCGCCCCTACGGGCCGGGTCACCGCCTTGACGACGAGGAGGGCGACCGCCGCGCCGAGCAGCAGGCCCACCGTCACGTCGTGCGGGTAGTGGACGCCGACGAAGACCCGGGAGAAGGCCATGAGCAGCGCCATCGGCGCGGTCAGCCAGACGATCCCGCGCCAGGACAGGGCGAGCGCGACCGCCGCGGCGCCCGCGATGGCGGCGTGGTTGCTCGGGAAGGACCAGTCGCCGATCGGCGGGCAGGGGACGAGCGGGGTGGGTGCGCCCGCGACGGCCCGGCACGGACGTTCCTCGTCCACCAGCGACTTGAGCACCTCGCTCACCACGTACCCGAAGGCGGTCGCGAGCGGCGCGAGCAGCGCGAGGGCCATCGCGTCGCTCCGCCCGGCTCTGGCCCGCCACCAGCCGACGAGGAACAGCACGCCGAAGAGCAGCAGCCCCGCTTCCGTCCACACCTCGGCGAGCCACCGGAACCAGTGCGGGGTGGTGTGGGCGAAGTCGGCGACGTCGAGATACAGATCGCCCGAGACGTTGGGGCCCGAGAGGCCGGAGGGAGCGGCGAGCGTGGAGGGGTGGGAGAGGTCGGGGAGGTCGGAGAGGTTGTTCATGGTCGGAGACGCTAACCGGCGGCCGAAGGACGGCGCTCGTGGCGAAGGGCCACCGTGACCCCTGACGAAAGTGGGGGTCGGCGGCCCTGAGGCGGTTCCGGATGTGATCATCGGCAAAACTTGGTGCTCGGGGCGGCGGGTGGGGAGGGAGTTGGCGCTGATCTCTCGTAAGGTTCGTGGCGTGGGATCACTGCGCAATCCGGTCGGGCCGCTTCCCTCCTCCATCTACTGGCGACGGAGGGCAATCGCGCTGTGCCTGATCGCACTTATGGCGCTGCTGGCCCTCTGGGCCGTCACCTCGGGTGACGGCGGGGGGAAGAAGACGAACGACGCCTCCAACGGCTCTTCTCCGGTTCCCTCGATCACACCCGGACCTTCCGGTTCCGGGCCTGCGATCAGTGAACAGCCGGGCGGACGCGATGAGTCGGGAGACTCCGGCGAGAACACCGGCGGCGACAGCGGTACGGAGCCGGGTGGCGCGGACGCCGGCACGGGCGCGGGCGCGAACACCGGCGCGAACACCGGCGCGGAGAGCGGTGGCAAGAACGGTGACACGGACGGCGCGGGTGGCGACGGCGGCGCCGGAGCGAGCTCCGGACAGCAGGTTCCGGCCAATTCGCCGCTGCCGAACTGCGCGCCCGGAGCGCTGCAGTTGACGCTCCGCAGCACCAAGGTCTCGTACGAGCCGGGCGAGAAGCCGCGCTTCCAGCTGGTCGCCAAGAACACCTCGGCCACCGACTGCAAAGCCGATTTCAGCCCGAAGATCGCTGTTCTGACGATCAGTGACAGCAAGGACGACGAGGTCTGGTCCTCCCGGGACTGTCCGCGTCCGGCCGCCGGCGTCCTGCTCAGGGTACCGGCGGGCTCGACGATCACGTACACGGTGGAGTGGGACCGCAAGCAGAGCGCTCCGCAGTGCGCCACCGCCCCGGCGGCCCCGGTGGGCCCCGGCACCTATCTGGTCGAGGCGGCGATGCCGGGCGTGAAGGTCCTGCCGGCATCGTTCACGCTGGCCAAGGACTGACGCGGACAGAAGTCAGTCGGTCGGCAGACGGAAGGGGCCGTACGGGAGATCCCGTACGGCCCCCTTCCCGCAGGGTCCTACACGTACCGCTCCAGGATCGAGGACTCCGCCAGCCGGGAGAGGCCCTCGCGCACGCTGCGCGCCCGGGCCTCGCCGACGCCGTCGACGGTCTGGAGATCGTCGACGCTCGCCGCGAGCAGCTTCTGCAGACCGCCGAAGTGCTCCACGAGCCGCTCGATGATCGCGCCGGGCAGCCGGGGCACCTTGGCGAGGAGCCGGTAGCCGCGCGGGGAGACCGCGGAGTCCAGCGTCTCGGGGGAGCCGCTGTAGCCCAGGGCCCTGGCCACGATGGGCAGTTCGAGGAGCTCGGCGTGGCTGAGCGCGTCGAGCTCGGTCAGCGCCTCGGAGACCGTGCGGGAGCGCTTCGCGGTGGGCTCGGGCACGTAATCGCGGATGACGAGCTCCCGCTCGGGCTCGACGCCCGCGATCAACTCGTCGAGCTGGAGGGAGAGAAGGCGGCCGTCGGTGCCCAGCTCGACCACGTACTCGGCGATCTCGGTGGCGATCCGGCGGACCATCTCCAGACGCTGGGCGACGGCCGTGACGTCCCGGACGGTCACGAGGTCCTCGATCTCCAGGGCGGAGAGCGTGCCGGCGACCTCGTCCAGGCGGAGCTTGTACCGCTCCAGGGTCGCGAGCGCCTGGTTGGCGCGGGAGAGGATCGCGGCCGACTCCTCCAGGACCCGCCGTTCACCGTCCACGTACAGCGCGATCAGGCGCATGGACTGCGAGACGGAGACGACGGGAAAACCACACTGCTTGGAGACCCGGTCCGCGGTGCGGTGGCGGGTGCCGGTCTCCTCGGTGGGGATGGAGGCGTCCGGGACGAGCTGGACGCCGGCCCGAAGGATCTTGGTGATGTCCTTGTCGAGGATGAGCGCGCCGTCGAGCTTGCAGAGCTCACGCAGGCGCGTCGCGGTGAACTCGACGTCCAGCACGAAGCCGCCGGTACACATCGATTCAACCGTTTTGTCCATACCGAGGACGAGGAGGCCACCGGTGTTGCCCCGGAGGATGCGCTCCAGGCCGTC
Organism: Streptomyces sp. ISL-36; assembly: GCF_018614205.1. GTDB lineage: Bacteria > Actinomycetota > Actinomycetes > Streptomycetales > Streptomycetaceae > Streptomyces. The sequence goes on from NZ_JAGGOS010000119.1 coordinate 23,536, forward strand.
GCGCAGGGCGGTGCCGGGGGCGACGGCGCTGAGCGAGGCGCGCATGAGCGCCTCGATGCCGGAGCCCGCGCCGGACTTTCCGGGAGCTGCTGCCCCGTCCTTGGCTGCCACTGCACTCCTCCGGCTCGTACGGATGGGCGAGACCAGGGCAAAGTCTAGCGACACGACCCGGCGCCCCTTCGCCGCGCGCCGCGCGCCCCGTGCGGGGCTTGCCCCGCGAGCCGCTCCCGTACACCGCGGCACGACGCCGCCCGATCCACCGAGGGTCGCGGCCCGGGGCCACTGGCGGGCGTGGTCCGGGCCATCGGCGGGCGGGTCCCGGACGCAAGGGGTGGGCCCCGCCCTCTCCACGGCCCCTGGCTCTCCGCGGCCGCCTGCCCTTCCTGGTCCTCTAGCTCCAACGCCGTTCAGTTAGGCGCGGGGCCTGTTCGTCAAGTCTTGCCGGTAGGCAAAGCAGCGGAGCTGCCGTAGAAGAGGTCTGTCACTCCAAGACATCCTCACCACGGGAGCTCCGCTGTTGGAACAGGCTGCCATAACGCGGACCGTCAGGGTAGCGGCCGGGGTGTTCGCGCCAGGTCATGTCGGCGAGCTGACCTGGATCGTGCCGTTCGAAATGGTCGACGACGTCCTGACGGCGACCCGGGCGGTCCAGCAGCGGGTCCGTCTGGTGCCGGCACGGGTCACCGTGTATCTGCTCTTGGCCGGGGCGTTGTTCACCGAGCTGGGCTACCGGCAGGTCTTCGACCGGTTGTGTGCCGGTCTGGCGGGCCTGGCGCCCGCCAGGCCGAGCGGCAGCGCGTTACGGCAGGCCCGCCAGCGTCTGGGGGCGGCGCCGTTGAAGGCGCTGTTCGACCTGGTACGCGGCCCGGCGGCCACGACCGCGACCGCGACGCGGTGGCGCGGGCTGCTGGTCGTCGCGGTCGACGGCACGCTGCTGCCGGTGCCGGACGCCCCGGCGAACCTCGCGGTGTTCGCCAAACAGCGGTGCAACACGGGGCCGGGGGCTATCCGCAGATCCGGCTGACGGCACTGGTGGCCTGTGGGACCCGGGCGGTGATCGGGGCGGTGTTCGGCCCGGCCACCACCGGCGAGCTGGAGTACGCCGGCCGGCTGACAGGCGATCTGCGCGCCGGAATGCTGCTGCTGGGCGACCGGAACTTCGCCGCCGCCGGTCTGCTGAACCGCCTGGCCACCACCGGTGCGCACCTGCTGGTGCGGTGCAAGTCCGGACGGAGGCTGCCACCGGTGGCCCGCTGCGACGACGGCTCGTTCCTGGCCCGGCTCGGAGCGCTGACCGTCCGGGTCATCGACGCCGAGATCAGCATCGTCACGTCCCGAGGGGCCCGCACCGGCCACTACCGGCTGCTGACCACCCTCACCGATCCGTCGGCATACCCAGCCACCGAACTCATCCGGCTCTACCACGAACGCTGGGAGATCGAAACGGCTTACGCGGAGCTCAAATCCACGGTCCTGGGCGGGCGGGTCCTGCGCGCCCGCATCCCGGCCGGGGTCGAACAGGAGGTCTGGGCACTGCTGGTCGCCTACCAGGCGCTGCGGACCGCGATGACGGATGCCACCGACAGCGTCCCGGGCACCGATCCGGACCGGGCCGGCTTCACGGTCGCGTTGTCCGCCGCCCGCGACCAGCTCGTCCTGGCGGCGGGCATCATCGCCGACACCGCCATCGACCTGGTCGGGGTCATCGGCCGCCACGTGCTGGCCCAGCTCATGCCTGAACGGCGGGTCCGCACCAAAGACCGCATCGTCAAACGAGCGATCTCCAAGTACAACGCCCGCGGACCCGCCATCGACCGAGCCACCTACAAGGCCACCATCAGCATCAACATGCTCACGACCGACCCTTGACAGCCCCAGCCCCGCCCTAACTGAACGGCGTTGCCTCTAGCTCTCCTCGGCCTTCGGGGCGGCGGCACGGCGGCTTCTCGGCAGCACCCTGAGCGCGTCCCCTATGTCCGCGACCTCCGTCACCTTCATCCCCGCGGGCACCCGGCCCGGGTCGGTCGGGACCAGGGCGTGGGTGAAGCCGAGCCGGTGGGCCTCCGCCAGTCGCCGCTGCACGCCCGTGACCCGGCGGACCTCGCCCGCGAGACCGACCTCGCCGATCGCGACCAGGTTCTTCGGCAGCGGGGTGTCGCTGGCCGCGGAGGCCAGAGCCAGCGCGATCGCCAGGTCGGCGGCCGGCTCGGAGAGCTTCACCCCGCCGACCGTCGCCGAGTAGATGTCCCGCTTGCCGAGCGCGGTGATCCGTCCGCGCTGCTCCAGGACGGCCAGCATCATCGAGACCCGGGAGGTCTCCAGGCCCGAGGTCGTCCGGCGCGGCGACGGGATCTGCGAGTCGACCGTCAGCGCCTGCACCTCGGCCACGAGCGGCCGGCGGCCTTCCAGGGTCACCGTCAGACAGGTCCCGGGAACCGCCACGTCGCGCCGGGTCAGGAACAGCCCGGACGGGTCGGCCAGACCCGTGATTCCCTCGTCGTGCAGTTCGAAGCAGCCCACCTCGTCCGTCGCCCCGTACCGGTTCTTCACACCGCGGACCAGCCGCAGGCGCGCGTGCCGGTCGCCCTCGAAGGAGAGGACCACGTCGACCAGGTGCTCCAGGAGGCGCGGTCCGGCGATCGCCCCGTCCTTGGTCACGTGCCCGACGAGCAGCGTGGACATCCCGCGCTCCTTGGAGGCGCGGATCAGCGCCCCGGCGACCTCCCTGACCTGGGCCATGCCGCCCGGCGCCCCGTCGATCTCGGGGGAGGCCACGGTCTGCACCGAGTCCATGATCAGGAGCGAGGGCTTCACGGCGTCGAGGTGGCCGAGGACGGCGGAGAGATCCGTCTCGGCGGCCAGGTAGAGGTGGTCGCTGAGCGCGTTGATCCGGTCGGCGCGCATCCGCACCTGGCTCGCGGACTCCTCGCCGGTGACGTACAGCGTGCGGTGCTCGTCGCTCGCGGCCTTCGCGGCGACGTCGAGCAGCAGCGTGGACTTGCCGACGCCCGGCTCACCCGCGAGCAGCACCACCGCGCCGGGCACCAGGCCCCCGCCGAGGACCCGGTCGAGCTCGTCGACCCCGGTGCTGCGGGCCGTGGCCTGCCGGCCGTCGACCTGGCCGATGGGCAGCGCGGCCGTGGAGACACGGCCCGCGGCGGTCGTGCGGACAGCGGGCGCGCCATACTCCTCGACCGTCCCCCAGGCCTGGCACTCGGGGCAACGGCCGAGCCATTTGGCGGTGGTCCAGCCGCATTCGGTGCAGCGGTAGGACGGCCGGTCCTTGGCGGATTTCGTACGGGCAGCCATGCACCGAACCGTAGCGGCCCCCACTGACATCGAGTTCCGCAGCGGGCGCGGGCGGCGCACAACCCGGCGGAATGACGGGTTCCTGTCCCCTTTTGAGGGATACGTTCACCCGTAAGGATTAAAAGTGTTCAAGGGGTGCGAGGACGCCGCCTTCCCTTGCCTACGGTCGCCGGGTGACGAGCAGCAGGCTGGAACCCCCCACCCACACCACCGGCGCACACCGGGCGCACCGCCGCGCGCCGTCCCGACCGGCCGCCGTGGGCTCCGACGGCGCCCCCGCCGGGCCCCGCACCCTCGGCCAGCACCCGCCCGCCCGCTACGAGGGGTATCTGAACGGCCTGTTCACCTACTGCCTCTCCGTGCTCTGCGACCACGACGCGGCGACCGCCGTGCTCGGCGACGTCCTCGCGATCGCCGAGCGCCACCAAGGGCGCTGCCCGGCCGACGAGGACGGGCGCACGGCGTGGCTCTACGCCCTCGCCCGCTGGGCCTGTCTGCGCAGCCTCGGCGAGCAGCGCCGCAAGCGGCAGGGCGCGCACACCGGCCGCCCCGCCGTCGCCCCGCCCGAGCCGCCCCGCGTCTCCGATGAGGTCGCCGAGCGCCGCCGCGCCGAACTGGCCCTCCTGGCCTGGCCGGAGGCCGCCGGTACCACCCCCGAGCAGCGCGAGGCCCTCGAGCTCGCCGTCCGCCACGGACTCGGCCACCGCCAAGTCGCCGCCGTACTCTCCCTGGACGCACTCGCCACACGCGAACTGCTCGCCTCCGCCGCCTGCGAGGTGGAACGGACGCGGGCCGCTCTCGCGGTCGTCGAGACCGGCAACTGCCCCACCGTCGCCCGGCTCACCGGTGACCACCAGGTCCTGCTCTCCTCGACCCTGCGCACCGAACTGGTCCGCCACGTCGACGACTGCCCGCGCTGCCGCAGGGCCGCCGAGCGCGCGGGCGCGGGCGGCCCCTGGCCCGGGGCGGCGGCGACGATCTCGCCGGGCCGGC
>NZ_JAGGOS010000120.1 GCF_018614205.1 Streptomyces sp. ISL-36
GGCCACGGCCTTTCACCGCCTCGCCGCACTTCCCCGCCCGGCCAACTGACAGCTACCCATCCTGCCCGCCCACACCCCAAAGGACCCCGGAGAACCCGACCACCGCGCCGGGCACTCACCGTGCCCACGGACCGACACTGCCTCGAACAGCCACACTCAACCGCCCGGCAACCCCAACCGAAACGGCGAGGCTAACGGAGGCTGTAATGACTGATCACCCGAACATTGCCGTGTTTCAACGGGCCATGGCCGCCTTCGCGGTAGGTGACATGGAGACGCTGGCTGAGGTATTCCACCCCGACGTGGTGTGGCACAACGCCGGCCACGGCCCGCTGGCGGGCGACTTCCGTGGTCGTGAGGCCACCTTCGCCCTGTTCCAGCGGGAATTTCAGATGTCAGGAGGCACGTACCGTCCGCGACTCCACGATGTGCTCGCCAACGACGAGCACACGGTCGCCCTGCTCCATGCCACGGCCTCGCGTGAAGGCAAGGAGCTCGACATGGACTACGCGATCGTCTTCCACATTCGAGACGGCAGGATCATCGAGGCCTGGGGCCTGTGGTCCGATCAGAGGGCATACGACGAGTTCTGGTCGTAGCGCCGGCAAGCTGTCACTCACCGGTGCGGCACCCCAGAAGCTGAGCTGGAACCCCTCCGGGGGTGTCGCTTCGAGGTGAGACCGGGAGTGAGGAAGGCCGGCCTCCCGGGGTGCCGACCTGATGAAACGATGTAGTCAGAGGACGTCGTAGGTCAGGTGCGTCGCGGTCGATGTCGAGATCACGCTCCGCTGCATCAGCGTGCGCGGCGCTCCCCCGGTGAACAGTGGTGTCCCGGCGCCCAGCACGATGGGCGCGAGGTGTAGCGTCAGCGCGTCGAGCAGCCCGGCGTCGAACGCCGAGCGGATCGTGGCGCCGCCGCCCATGAGGATGACGTCGAGGTCCTTGCCACTGTCCGACGACGCCGCCTCGGCTCGCTCGCGCGCGGCGGTGACGGCGTCGGGCAGACCGGTGGTGACGAACGTCCAATCGAGGTTGGTGGTCCGCACCGACTCTGGTGGCGAGCTCGTCACGACGACGAAGGCGGGCTTGCCGACCTCGCCGGCGCCGTAGCCGGACGTGTCGTCCCAGCCTTTCGGCCCGTCGACCACATCGAAGAGGTGACGGCCGAGGATGACAGCGCCCGAGCGGGCGGTCCCCTCGCTCAGGAACCGGCGGTCGTCGGGGTCGTCGGAAAACGCCCAGGTGTGCAGGGCCTCGCCGCCCGTCCCCAGACCGTTGTCCGGGCCGGGGTCGGGCCCGGTGACGAAGCCGTCGAGGGAGACCGAGATGTCAGCGATGATGCGAGTCATACCAGGGCAGACTCGATTCACCGCCCAAACTCATCGCTCATGCAAGGAACGTGTGCGGATGCGACCCCGATAGCCGCGTCCGGCGTACCGATCGACCTTCGACTGCGACTTCCTCATCGGACCGCCGGAGCCGACCGGAACGACCCTCCGTCAGCAACCCTCCCTTCCCCGGGCTGGAGAGCCATTTGTGTGGTCGTGATCAAGAACGTGATCAAGAACATGTCTCGCGCGGCCGCCGCACTCTCCATCGCCCTGAGCTCGCTCGCCGAGGCCTGGACTCCGGCGCCTCCACCGGAACGGCGGCGCGCCGGGAGGCCTACGCCAATGACCAGGACGCCACCACCAGCCTGGCGGCGGTGACCGCGCGGACGAACCGACAGAAGGCGAACCCCGGGCCCGGCCGCCTGGATGCCGCCGTCCCCGAACTCCACCTGCGCTACCTTTTTTTGCCGAGTGGACCGCGACCAAGCTCCGCTGCGCCCTGCCCGCCGACCAGGGCGAGATCGACGTCATCAAGGTCTGAGCCGGCGGCCCGGGCGGGCAGCAGGTCGTCCACTACACGTCGGGGCCGTAACCCCCGGCATCAAGCCTCCGGCGCTCGCATCGTGCGCCCGCGCACGCGGGCGCGCCGGGGAGCCGTACGCCGACGAAGCCTGCGACAGGGACAGGATCCCTGCCGGTGCCGGGGGTCAGCTGTTGATCATGTCCCGGGTCTGGGCGTACACCGTCGCGTCGCTGAGCAGCCCGCTGTGGCTGATGCAGGCGGTCCTGGTGTTGGACGCTCCGGACACAGCCACGGAACTGTCCGGATTGATCACCGTGTCGCACGGCGACCACCAGGTCGCGTACCGGGATGCCCCGGGGGTTTCGTCGCCCGAGTTGAGGGCGTTCAGGAAGCTGGAGCCGATGCGCATCTCGGTGCAGGACGTGTCGAAGCAGCTGTTGGCGCTGTCGGTCCCGTGGTTGGGACCGCCCAGCGACACCCAGGCGTCGACTTTTGACGTCCCACCGAGGTTCTTCAGGTAGTAGCGCGAGGACAGTCCCCCCATGGAGTGGCTGACGATGTCGACCTTGGCGGCGCCCGTGGCGGCGAGCAGACGGTCGACCTCGGTGGCGAGTTGTTGGGCAGTGGTGGCGTTCGACTGCCGCCAGTCGTACGCCCACTGGTCCAGGTGGGAGGAGGGCCAGCCGTCGGTCCTGAAGCGGTCGGCCATGGTGTTCCAGTTGCTGCTGTCGCCGCTGTAGCCGTGTACGAACAGGATCGGGTTGCTGGAGGATTGGAAGTCGGAGAGGGTTGATGCTTGAGCGGGACCCGATGCCTGCAGGGTGAGGAGGGCACTGGCCGCAGCGATGGCCGTGGCCACGAGGGATTTCTTCACGGGGAGTCTCCGAGGGTGGGTTCGGAAAGTGCTCGGGAGCGCATCAGTGGGCAGGGGGACAGTGCTGGGGGGGTTCCCGGGTCACGAGATTCCTCTGGGACGTGCGAGGGCATGCCGTGGGGACGGTTCGCCACAGCCGCATGGGAAGGACACCGGTGCCGTTCGAGGGGTGGCGTGAGCGTACTGGTGGGTAAGGACGAGTCGTCAAGATGCGTGCCGGGTTTTTCTTCTCGGTTCCGGTGTCCGCCTGGCCCTCAGCGCCAATGTGCTGTTGGTTGCCCGCTTATCGCCTGGGTTCGCCGGGAGCCCGAGGTATCAAGCTCCCGGCGCTCGCATCGTGGCCCGCACACACGGCGCGCCGGGAGGCATACGTCCACCAAGGCTGCGACAGATACAGGTGAGCCCAGCCCTCGGGATGGACGCTGACGGGGACGATGGACCGCCGGGGTGGAGGTTGAGCGGCCCACAGGTTGGAGGCGGGGCGTGCGTGTCGCTCCGTCGTGGACAACGAGCCGACGGGCCGTCGGGCACGGCCTCGGCCTGCGGGGGGCCGCCGGCCTCCTGTCGACGGTGATAGGCCATCAGCTGACGCGGGCAGGCCGCACAGGCTTCAATGGCGCCTGGCCACGCCAATATCCCCGCCCCCGTCAGCCGCCCTGGAGACGATCGCGGGTAGCGCTGCGCTGGACGCAGTGCTGGCTTGTCTGCGCGCGCGGCGGCCGGTGTTCCACTCCGAGGCCGATCTCCAGCACAGCTTCGCCCTCGCGGTGGGCGAGGTCGCGCGGAAGGTCAGGTGCCGTCTGGAGGTCCCGGTGCGCGGGAGCGACGCGTCGGAGTACCTGGCCATGCTGTGTATAGGGCCGGCGGGTCGTATGGCCGTCGAGTTCAAGTACGTGACCCGGCAGCGGTCGGGCACAGCAGGGACGCCGCCCGAGGAGTACATCTTGCGCGGGCACAACGCGCCGGACGTGGCGCGTAGGGACTTTCTGCGGGACCGTAGGAAGGCTGGAACGCTTCTGCGACCGTGAGGACCAGAACGGGCTGGCCCTGCTCATCACGAACGAGACGTCCCTGTGGCTCCCCAGGCAGCGCAGGATGCCCACCAGGGACGAGGAGTTCCGCATCCACGACGGCCGCCACGGCCGCGAGCTGAGCGGCACCTTGCTGTGGGTCGGCGGCTCCTTCCCGGCCAACACCCGAGTGCTGCGCGGCGCCTACACGCTCGCCTGGCGCCCATACACGCAACTGGATGGCCCAGGAGGCGAGTTCCGCTGCCTCGCGGTGTTCATCACTCCGAACCCGGTTCAGCCCCCGCCGCCGCACGGGGCGTAACCAGCAGACTGTCCCGCGCGCCAGCCGGCGTGCGCCTGACGAGGCCGGCGATCTTCCCCGGTTGCCGGTCGATCCGGACGCGCTTGATCAGTACAGGCCTGTGGGTCGGGCGTAGCCCGGCACGACGGATGCGTCAGGGGCTGTCCGATGGGTGGCGAGGCTGGTCGGAAAGGTTCGACCCAGCGGCGGGGGTGGGACGCGAAGGGTGCGGTGCGTGGGTATGGGCGTCGCGACCTCGTTGCCGTGTGACGAACGCCGACTTGCTGCGGGTGGGTTACGTCTCGGCACTCTCAGTACTGCGCGGCGGGACTCCGCTCGCGTCTCGCGAGCGAGGATCGTCAGGAAGCAGATCAGGGCGAGAGGGGCGGCGTAGCTGCCTGCTCGCTCGATGACCTCGAATCCCGCGCCGTACGCCCCGCTGGTCACGTACAGCATCTCTGTCGAGATCTTCCAGGCGCAGATGAAGAGGAGCAGGCCGGTTGTCGGCGCGGCCACCAGTACGAATACGCCGAGCGCGATCTCGAACCAGCCCACGGCCTGGCTCACGACCTGCGGATCGTCGGCCAGGGAGGTCAGGCCGATCGACCTGTAGTGCTGGGTGAGGATCGGCTTGTCGGCGAAGATTCCGTAAGCACCGTGTCCGATCAGGAAGGCACCGATGATCAACCGGAAGGCCCGGGCGAACCGCCGCGCCCGCTTCCGCGTCAGACGCGGGACCCCGCGGATCCGCTCGGTCCACTCCCGCCGGGAGGTCCCAAGGCCGTGGAACAGAAGGAGCGCGAGAGGAATGCCGAAGTTGTAGGAGCGTTCGACGACCTCCCACCACGACTCCCCGCTCAGCGGGCGCAGCAAGGCGGTGAACAAGCCCCAGAACGCCATGTAGGCGAGTGGGGCCCGCGTGGGGCGCACCAGCACGAGGAGTCCGAGCGTGATGTCGACGACCCCGGTCATCGGCATCAGCACCCAGGCTGCCGACGGGGGTATCCCCATCACCGCGTAATAGTTGAGCCAGGCCTCCTTGCCCATGATTCCGAAGGCCCCGTGCCCGATGAACTCGGCCGCGATCGCGACACGCAGAATCCAGTGGATCTTCCAGGCCGACGGATTGGCTTTGAGCTCCTCCACCCAGCGACCGGTGGTGGCCGCGGTCCGAGCGGCCCGAATGTGCGATGTGGTCATGATCGATCAGGCTTTCTGAGCTCGTCGCCGATAGAAGAAGTCGATTCAGGTCTCCTCGTCCGTCTCGAGGATCCGGGTCCGCGGTATCCCGGCGAGTGCCGGCGCGTTGTCTCGTGAGGCCCAGACCCGGGCCTGGAGGAAGCCGAGGAACCGCTCGGCTTGGTCCGTGGTGTCGAAATCAAGGCCGATGATCACGTACGTCGGGTCGTCCAGCGGGCGCTGGACCCGGTGCCTCCGTACGCCCGCCTCCTTCCGCACGGGCGCGAATCGGTCGAACGCGCTCTTCCACACGGCGAAGTCGGTGATCTCATGCTCGATGTGCAGGGTGCACATGACGTCTCCTCGGTCTGGTGCCTCCATGCTGGACAGCGGTCGGGGGCTCGGCACATCCCAGATATGTGGGGAATCGCGACATAGGCTCGAACCATGGCGTCCTCTGCCGCGTACGCGCGGTCACACGAGCGTGTCGTCCGCCTCTGCGAGGCCGGCGGCGACTCCCGTCACCTGCGTCTTCGCCTCCTCGACGAGCTGCGCGCAACCGCAGGGTTCGACGCCTACGCGTTCCTGCTCACCGACCCGGAGACCTCGGTGGGCTGCGCGCCGGTCGCCGACGTACCGGCCATGCCCGAGCTGCCCCGACTGATCCGGCTCAAGTACCTGACCGAGGTGAACCGCTGGACGGCACTGGACGACGTCGCCCTGCTGAGCGAGGAGCAGGGCCCCACGCGCAGCTTGCTCTGGCGCGAGCTGCTGCGCGGCTACGGTGTGCGTGACGTCGCCTCGATGGCGTTCAAGGACCGCTTCGGCTGCTGGGGCTTCCTCGACCTGTACCGGTACGACCGGGACTTCACCCGCGCGGAGGCCTCGTATCTGTCCCGCCTCGCCGAGCCGGTGACCACGGCGTTGCGCCGCAGCCAGGCGGAGACTTTCGTCATACGGCCACCCGACGCGCCGCGCCCAGGCCCTCTCGTGCTGCTTCTCTCCCGCGACCTGCTGGTACATGGCCAGACCCCGGAGACGCACGCGTACCTTAGCGTGCTGGTGCCGCCCCAGCACGGCCGCCCGCCGATCCCCGCGAGTGCCTACAACGTCGCCGCGCAGCTACTGGCCGTCGAGGCAGGAGTCGACACGAACCCTCCGCGCGCCCGCGTCCACCTGGCGGACGGCCTGTGGCTGACGCTGCGCGCCGCCCGGATCGGCGAGGCGGATCCACCCGAACGGCGCGATATCGCCGTCACCATCGAGGAGACTTCGCCGACCGAGCGGCTCGCCGTGTTCACCAAAGCGTTCGCCCTGAGCGCCCGTGAGGCCGAGCTGCTCAGCCACCTGGCGAAGGGCGGCGACAGCCACGCGGTGGCCCGTCAGATGTTCCTTTCCGAACACACGGTTCAGGACCACCTCAAGTCGATCTTCGCCAAGACCTCGACGAACAACCGCAGAATTCTGCTCACCCGTGCGCTCGGAGCCTGAGCTGCGGCGCAGGTGGATGGGGAGCCGCGGCGGGGTGGACGGGCCGGGCTCGGCGCGTGCCAGGCTGCGGCTCGGTCAGGGCGCCGCTACCGACTCTCGGCGGCGTCCCTGGCGGTCCGCCTCGTGATCGGATCCTCCTGTTCATGTGGCGCGCCACGTGGGGGCGGATTCGGCCGTGAGTCCGCGGGTCATGAAGTCGACCGCGAGGTGGATCACGCTCTGGAGCGGTGCGGGTGCGCTCGTCGTCGCGGGCGGGGCGGGCGGCGGTGGTTGACGAGCCGACCGACTCTGGGTGCGCTCGACGGGCGAGTGGCGGGGCAGGACGGCAAAGCCCCTGGTCTTGGGTCGCCGCGGGCAACGCGGAATGTGCATCTCTCCTGCCGCCGGAACGTTCGTAGATGTCTTGATGCGTTGCGAGTCGATGACGCACGCACTCGGTTCCTCCTCCCGGCCCGCCCTGGACCGAGCACACGTGGCTGGAGGTGCTGTTCCTCGGCGGCGACGAGAAGCACAACCCCGTCGTTCGACGAGTCGCGCGAGGACGCCGACCGGCCCCTGCTGATGCCGCCGCGCACAGCAGTGAGCGCTAAAGGTGGAGCTGAGCTCGATCCCGCTCTCCGTCGTACGGTGGCCGTAGGACCACGGGCGACACGTCCAGGCGCAGGCTCAGCTGATGTGGAACAACGGTCCCGTGATCGTGAGACCGAGGTCGTGGCCCGCGTACGAGAAGAAGACGAGCAGAACCGGACTGGCGCCACCCAGACCGAGGTCCTTCATGAACTGCGTCATTTCCATCTGGCGGGCCTGGGCGTCGCTCTCCTTCCAGAAGGCGTGCATGATCACCGCAGTCGGGATGAGGAACACGGCCAGGAACAGCGCGCCCAGGTCCGCCCAGAGCCCGAGCGCCACCATCACGCCGCCCGCCAGTTTCAGCAGGCCACTGCCCACCGTGACGCCGGCCGCAGCGGCGGACGGGACGCCGCGGCTGGTGGCGTAGCCGGTCATGGCCTTGGTGTGGGTCAGGTGATTGAGGGCCGGGAGCCCAGGAATACCAGCGCGAAGAAAATGCGTCCGATGAGCACCAGGACGTCCATCGCGACCTCCCGGAAACGATTCGGCCGGTACGGCGCCAGGCCGTACCGGTGCTGCCGAAGAGGCTGCCGGCGAGGTCGTCGTCCAGGAACTGGCGGATCTTGTCCGTCAGGGTCCCTGGGTGGCTTCCTCCACCACCACCATGACACAGCAGCCGCTGCGCGCAGCTTCCCACGCGTCAGCGCCCCTCAGCCCTCTTCTCCCCGCCATGAAGCGGCCGGACGCGTAGTGCGGCAAGGGGTCACGATGCTGTGCCCGCCACCAAACCCCTCACGGATGGCGAGGGCGGCAGCGCCCCGGCACGAGCTGCGGCCCGGTGTTGCAACGCCTCGAACGACAGCCGGCCGTCCTCCGGTCGACACCAGCGACTCGACGTCGAGGACCAAGCCACACGGCAGCCGCTCCGCGGCCGCCACCAGATCAGGGAACGATCCCGGCTCAGCGATCCGCGCCGGGTCTGCACCAGTACACCGCCGCCCGGCACGGCCGGAGAGAACATCAGCGCGCGGTGCCCGTCGAACCTCTGACCCAGGGCGGCGCCACCCGCCGGCACGCCGGGAGCCCGGCACCGACTCCGCAGCCTGCGCCGGCATCGGCTCCACCGGAGGCCGCACACCCCACTGCCCACTGCCCACTGCCCGCCTCGCCCGTGTCAGGGATCATCACGGCCTGGTGGAGGACGGACGGCGGGGTGCGATCGAGTGACCGAGCCGCGCGGCGCTGTGACTCTCAGTGATAGAGGGCCACAGGCAGCGTCACGTGGCCACTGTCTCGTGCCACCGATCGTTGATCACGCGCCATTCGAGTGGTCAGGGCCACTTCTGGTTGGCATAGCGATGAGTTTCGGGAGCGTGCTGGGTCTAGGGATGCGACGGTCGCCGAAGCCCACCCAGAAAAGATCGCCAGTCTGTACGGACACTCATCAACCGCACTCGAGGAGAACGACATGACTGCTACCTACACCTTCGACGTCTTTTCGAGCCTCGACGGCTACGGCGCCGCAAGCGCCAACTGGACCGGCTACTGGGGTAAGCAAGGCCCCGAATTGCTCGACCACCGCCTTGCCTTGTACGACGAGGAGCAGCGGATGGTCTTCGGGGCCAACACGTATCGTGCGTTCGCGCGGATGCTGGCCTCGAGCACCGAGGAGTCCGAAGTGCGTGACCCCTGGGTTACTCGGATGAGGAGCCTGCCGGCAACGGTGGTGTCGACGACGCTGGAAGGCCCCCTCGACTGGCCGGACGCGACCGTCGTGAGCGGTGACGCCGTCGACGTCGTCGCCCGGCTCAAGGAGGAGTCCGAGGTGCCCTTGCGCTCGCACGGCAGCTTGTCGTTGAACCGGGCGCTGATGGCCGCCGGCTTGGTCGACCGCTTGCAGGTGACGCTCTTCCCTGTCATCACCGGTCGGACCGGGCTGGACCCGATCTTCCAGGGTGCGGCCGACTTCGACCTGGAGCTGGTCGAGAACCGGACACTCGACGGTCACATCCAAGAGCTCATCTACCGACCCACCCTCCATTGACCTGGTATCACCTGCTGCCTGCGCCCAGCCAATGACCGGCTCTCACACGAGACGGATCGGCTCACGGGGTAAATCGAACGGTGTTCCCGCCGGAGGAGTAGCCGGGGGCCGCCCTGTCGGTACCCCGTGGCACACTCCTCCCTTGATCACGAGGGCGTACGACCCTCGCGACCTGGGAGGGTACGACTGTGCGCAGGACGAAGTGGGCCGCCATGGCGGTAGCGGTCATCGTGCTCGGAGCCGCGGGCTGCGGCACGAGCGACGCCGGCACCGGAGTGGCCGCCGCCCCCGTGCCCACGTCGCCCCGGCCCCAAGGCACCGGGCCGCTCACGAAGGAGGTCGTGCGCACGGACCTCGACACCTCGGCTGCGGCCGCGGGCGTTCCGGCGAACGCATCGGAATACGCCCGTGTGCCCGAGGACGCTTCGGCCGGCTCGCCGCGATCGTGCGTAGTCGGTTTCAAGGGCTTCGGTACCGAGGCCACCCCGGTCGACGTCGCCCGTTACGAGGCGGTGGTGGGCGAGCTGCGCAAGCGCGACTGGCAACAGCCACGGGACCGGAAGGAGCGCAAGGGCGTGGACGACGGGGTGATCTACGAAGCCCAGGTGGTCCTCAAGCAGCGCGGCTGGACCATGGTCGCGGAGTACCGGACCGCCCCGGAGGACGGCGTGATCACCCTGATGGCCTTCGAGGACGTGTGCATGAAGAAGAACGGCGCCGACGCGGGCCCAGTCGGCTGACCTGTGCGAGGCCGCCTTCGGCGACGCCGACCGGCTCGCCCCGAAGGTGCGGGTGATGTCCCTGCAGCAGGCCCCTGGCGCCGGCCTCATCGGCGACCGCACGGCCGTCGACAGCTCATCGACTCCGCCGACCAGCCCATCGGTCAGGTCGACGATGACCTGCCCTGGGGCAATGCCTGTTCGCCGAACGCCCGGCTATCTCGAAGTGCAGCGGGCCACCTGCTACGGGCGCCTCGGGCTCGGCGCGGAGGCGGGCGCGCTGTGGTCGCAGGTCCTCGACGTCGTGCCGAGACCGCTCGCCGGAACCGCTCGCCGGGACCGCGGCGTCTACATGGCCATGCATGCGACGGCTGCCGCGGCCGCGCGAGCCGGAACAGGCGCTGGAAATCGCGCGCACGGTAGCGGACATCGCCGTCGCGACCCAGTCCGCCCACATGAAACGGGAGTTAAAACCCCTGGAGCGAGCCATGCGGTCCTCGCGCCCGTGAACGAGGGGAACTGACGTGGGAGTACCTGCACCACTGTGCGACGAGGAGATCACCGCGCGTCGCGAGCTGTGCTGCCCGGGTGGGAGCGGATGGGCGACGTGATCACCCGCACCTACGCGATCCGTATCACGCGGCCGTGGCGGCGATCGTCACCATCGCGCACCGGTCACGCGAATCCAGCACCACGCCGACCTGGAACTGCGCATGGATCGCCTGCGGGCGTCCATCACCACCCACGACGCCGGAAACCGGCTGACCCAGGCCGATTTCGACCTCGCCCGCAGGAACGATGCCATCGTCGCCGCCCACCAGGCGCTCCCCCTCGACTGGCCACTGGTCCGAGCAAAGCCATCTCACCCGCCCGGAGGGCCAACAGCCGCCGAGGGTCCCAGCATGCCGATGTGCCTTCGAGCCGGGCCCGGCGGCTCAATGACAGTCTCCTTGTTGGGCCCGTGAGGTCCCAGAAGCCAGACCCAGCAGGTTCCGTTTTCTGTGTCTGAACACTGCGGGCGCTCGTCACCGTACGTCTGACGAAGATGTACGGCGGGCGGTGATCGCGCCCTTGCGGTCGCATGAAGACATTTTCCGACGGCACGGAGCCAGTGTCGGCGCGGACAGGCGGTGTCGGCAGCTGCCGGGGCCGCTGGCCGCGCCACGCCCCTGGCAGTACGTCGCCTCCGGACATGCGTGGCACAGTGGCTCCATGTGTGGCCGATTCGTCTCCACCCGCAGCCCCCAGGAACTCGCCCCGCTCTTCCGGGTCAGCGACATCGAACCGGAAGAGACACTCGGCCCGAGCTGGAACGTCGCCCCAACGGACCCGGTGTGGGCCGTACTCGAACGCGCCCCGCGAGGTGGTGACACGGTGACCCGCCGATTGCGGTCGCTGCGATGGGGACTGGTGCCCTCATGGGCGAAGGACCCGGGCATCGGTGCGAAGATGATCAACGCGCGAGTGGAGTCCGTGCACGAGAAGCCGGCATACCGGCGCGCGTTCGCCGAACGCCGCTGCCTGATCCCGGCCGACGGTTTCTACGAATGGGTGTCCGTACCGGCCACCACCGCCCGCAAGGCGTACAAGCAGCCCTACTTCATCCACCCCGCCGACGAAGAGCCGATGGCGATGGCCGGCCTGTACGAGTTCTGGCGCGACCCCAGCGTCACCGAAGAGGGCGATCCTGCCGCCTGGTGGGTCACCTGCACCATCATCACCACCGAGGCCACCGACGCGGCCGGCCGCATCCACCCCCGCATGCCTCTCGCCATCGACGCGGGTGATTACGACGCCTGGCTGGACCCCACGCACCACGACACGGACCACCTCCGCGCTCTGCTCCACACCCCCGCCGACGGACGCCTCGACGTCCGGCCCGTGTCCACCGCCGTCAACAACGTCCGCAACGACGGCCCCCACCTTCTGGATCCCGCCCCCACCGCCCCCTGACCATCGCGGAGTTCAAACTCGGCTCGACGCTTTCGCCCGGGGACCGTGCACCCGGCTGGGCACCGACGGCGAACTACGCGAGGTCTCGTTGATCGCGCAGGCCGCGCCGCGACGTCGTGGCGCTCGATGGGCGGGATCCACGTTGTGTTAATTCACGAGCGTGCGCCCACCGCACGCCACACACTGATCAGCATGACGGCCCTGCACATCAATCCCCTGTTCTCCCGCCTCGAAGGTGCCGAGCGTGTACTCGTCGCCGGTGCCGGAGGCGGTTTCGACATCTACTCAGGCCTGCCGATAGCCCTTGCCCTCATGCACCAGGGCAAGGAGGTCCATCTGGCAAACCTCACGTTCAGCGCGGTCGAAGGGCTGCCCATGGACGACTGGCTCGCGCCGGACGTGGTGGCGGTGACCCCCCATTCCGCACCGCACCAGGCCTACTTCCCCGAGCGGACCCTGGCCCAGTGGCTTGCACTGCACCGCTACCCCAGCACCGTCCACGCGTTTCCTCGCACGGGTGTCCAGCCGCTGCGCGCGGCGTACCGAGCGCTCATCGACCACCACCGGATCGACGCAGTGGTCCTGGTCGACGGCGGCACCGACATCCTGATGCGGGGCGACGAGGCGGGTCTCGGGACTCCGGAGGAGGACCTGACCAGCGTGGCGGCGCTGGCCGGACTGGACGACGTACCCGAACGCTTCGTGGTGTCCGTCGGCTTCGGCGTCGACGCGTACCACGGCGTCAGTCACGGCCTGGTGCTGGAGAACATGGCGGCGCTTGAGCGCGAAGGCGCCTATCTCGGCGCCTTCTCGATATCCCGTGCGACGCGGGAGGGCGCGCTCTACCTGGACGCGGTCGCCCACGCGCAGGACCACACCCCCGATCACCCCAGCATCGTCAACGGCTCTGTCGCGGCTGCGGTCCGTGGCTCCTTCGGCGACGTCCGGTTCACCCCGCGCACCGGGGACAGCGAGTTGTTCATCAACCCCTTGATGTCGCTGTGCTTCGTTTTCGAACTGCAGGGACTGGCCGCCCGATGCCTCTACCTCGACCGGATCGAGGACACGCATCTGATGCGCCAGGTCAGCAGTGCGATCGCGGAGTTCCGTGACGAAGTTGTCGCGCGCCCGCCCCGAAAGATCCCGCACTGACACCCGCTCGGGTACGGGCAGGGGGCGGCGGCGGGTACCGAGCACGAGAAGGACCTGGGCGCGAGCTGCTCGACTTCTCCGCTGCCGGAGCCGGGGGCCACTGGATCTCTCCCTGAATGATCCACCTCCTCGTCGGCAAGGAGCTCGGGTACGAGCCGGCCTGCAACTGCTCGGGAGCGTCCGGTCCTGCGCTGCCAGGCTGGTCCCGAGGTCACTGCGTCCGCTTGCGGGCCTGTTTCACCTCCCGGTCGACGGCCCAGGCGTCGGCGACGGGGCCGAGATGGCCGAGCTTGTCGGGGTTGATGACCGAGCGGATGCTCTGGATCTGACCGTCGAGGACGTCGAGGGCCAGGGCGTGGAGGACCTTGCCGTCCCGGTCACGGAAGACCGCGCCCGGCTGGCCGTTGATCTCGTGCTGTTCGCACGTGATGTCGATCCGGGCCATGAGCGGGTAGACGGAGGCGAGCAGGCGGGCCACGCTCTCGGCGCCGACGACGGCCTTGGCCAGCTGCGGGGCCTTGCCGCCGCCGTCCCCGACGAGCTGGACGTCGGCGGACAGCAGGTTCTGGAGCCCGCCCACGTCACCCTGCGACAGTGCCTCGAAGAACCGCGTCGCCAGTTCCTGCCGCTGCCGGCGGTCCGCCTCGAACCGGGGGCGCCCCTCGCTCATGTGGCGGCGCGCCCGCACCAGCAGCTGCCGGCAGGCCGCCTCCGAGCGCCCCACAGCCGAGGCGATCTCGTCGAAGCCGAAGGCGAAGACCTCCCGCAGCACGAACACCGACCGCTCCAGCGGGCTGAGCCGTTCCAGGAGCAGCAGCGCCGCCATCGACACCGAGTCGGCCAGCTCGGCCGCGCGTTCGGGGTCCTCGTACGGATCGTTCAGCAGCGGCTCGGGCAGCCACGGTCCGGTGTACTCCTCCCGTCTCACCCGGGCGGAGCGCAGGACGTCGATCGCGATACGGGTCACCGTGGCCGACAGGAACGCCTTGGCCGACACGGGCCGGGTCGTCGAGGCGTCGAAGCGCAGCCACGTCTCCTGGACCGCGTCCTCCGCCTCGCTCACGCTGCCCAGAATCCGGTACGCGATCGAGAACAGCAGCGGCCGCAGCTCCTCGAACTCCTCGACCTTGCTCACGCGGTCTCCCCCTCGCAGTTCCTTGGCCCGCCGGCCGGGCCGGCGCCGGCAAGACATCCTTTGGTGATCATCCAATTTTGTGGGCGGGTGAACAACGCCCGCGCCCCACATGGCGCGCCCCGGCCCCGAACGGCCTGGGCCGGGGCGCGGGCTAACGGCTGTTCAGTGGAACTGGCCGACCTCGTAGTCACCGGCGGGCTGCTGGGTGATGATGTTCAGCCGGTTCACCGTGTTCATGAACGAGACCAGGATCACCAGGGCGGTGAGCTGGTCCTCGTCGTAGTGCTGCGCGGCGCGGGCCCAGACCTCGTCGCTGACCCCGTCGGCCGCGTCCGCGACCCGGGTTCCCTGTTCCGCCAGCTCCAGGGCGGCCCGCTCGGCCTCGGTAAAGACCCTCGCCTCCCGCCACGCCGCCACCAGAGCGAGCCGGACCGCCGTCTCGCCGGCGGCTGCGGCCTCTTTAGTGTGCATGTCGATGCAGACCGCGCATCCGTTGATCTGGCTCACCCGCAGTGCCACCAGCTCCTGTGTGGTGGCCGGCAGCGACGACTCCTTCAGCGCCTTCCCGGCCGACATGAAGTACTTGAGGGCCTTGCCTGCGGTCGGGCTGGCGAAGTAGTTCAGTCGTGCGTCCATCGTGTGCTCCTCGTGCCGATTGGTGACTTCACTGCCCGAGACGAGGCAGCCCGCGTGGCTGTGACACGGCGGGATGTGACCCACGTCTCTCCACGGGAGGCGTTCGGAGATGTCACAGGACGGGCCCCTGCCTCGTCTCGGGTACGGAAGACCTCGATCAAGGAGTTGACGATGAACGTCGCGCTGTGGATCACCGCCGGACTGCTGGCCGCCGTCTGCCTGGCCGGCAGCGCCAAGCTGTTCGTGCCGCAGGAGAAGATGGCCGCCATGGGCGGCGCCTCCGCGCAGTGGGTCCACGACTTCAGCCCCGCCGCCCTCAAGGCCATCGGCGCGGTCGAGGTCCTGGCAGCGGCCGGACTGATCCTGCCCGCCGTGCTCGACATCGCGCCGGTCCTGGTACCGCTGGCCGCCACCGGACTCGTCCTGCTGTTCATCGGCGCGATCACCATGCGGCTCCGTCGGGGCGAGAGGACCACGACCACGGTCGACCTCGTCTACCTCGTCCTGGCGGGGTTCCTGGCGTGGGGCCGCTTCGGCCCGGAGTCCTTCATCGGCTGACACCCGCCCCATCCTGTGGCCGGGCTCGTGGCCGTGGCGGGATCACCGCCAGGGCTTTGAGGGCATCGTGTTCAAGTTCCGTACGGCCCGGCCCTGGAGGGATCTACGGAGAGGCCCGGGCCCTGGCGGACGGCTTACAGCTTCCGCCGCAACCGCCGCTCTATGCCTGGTCGAGCGATGCGGCCCTTCCGTGGACCTGCGCCAGCAGCCCAAGCACCTTGCCGAGCTGCTCGCGCACCTCCTCATCGGTGATGACGCCGTCTGCATCCACCATCCGGCGGTCCACCGGAATCTTTGCGCAGGCCGACTCCACGATGTTCGCGCCGGTGTAGCCGAGCACTGTCCGCAGCGTTTCCTCCGCGCCTTGGCCGCGGCCGGGGGCGGCCGCGTTGACCCAGGCCACGGGCTTGTCGCAAATCTCGGTGCCCCCGACCGTCCAGTCCAGCAGGTTCTTGAACGCGCCCGGCAGGGTGCCCGCGTACTCCGGGGTGCAGATCAAGACAGCGGCCGCCTCGTCGATCGCCGCGCGCAACTCGGCCACGGGGGCCGGGAGGGGATCGGTGTCGTCATCGGGGTTGAAGTGCGGAAGCGCCGCCCAGCCGTCGTACATGACGGTACGCACCTGCGAGGGGGCCACCGCCCGCGCGGTACGCAGCACGGCCTCGTTGGAGGAACCGGTCCGCAGGCTTCCGGACAGCAACAGAACCACAGGCAGCGTAGACATCCACCCAACTTACTGCCCCGTCGCGCTCCGGCAGCGGCTTCGCCCATCCTCCGCCAACCACCCGTAGGGCGTGTCTTCTTCGTGGCATTGGTCGGCCGCAGCAGAGTCATCCTGCCGTGCGAAGCTGTGCGCCATGGCGCCTTCGATAGTCCGTGGACTTGCTCTGCCCGCCCGATTGACGTCCCTCATCGATCGCGATCTCTGGCGTCACCCGGGCGATGCCGTGCTGGCAGAGGTCATCCCGTGGTTCGAGGACCCGCTTGCCTTCGTGTCGAACCCCGAGCAGATGGGGTTCGCGTCCCGATCGATGGACATGTTCGCGGACGATCCACACTCCGCATTCTTCCGCGAGGCACGCGGAAGCAGGGCCACCGCCCCGCTCGAACTGCCATGGCTTGACGTTGAACAGGCGGTGCTGATCGCCGTCACTCGCAACCCTGGTGATGACGGCGCCCTGGCGCTCGACTACCGGACTGATCCCTCGGACCCTCGCGTTGTCGGCAGCGACTTCTGGACGGATCCCCTTCTGTGCCAGTGGCGGGTTGTAGCACCGACTTTCTCGGCCTTCGTCACAAGCTTGGGCCTGTAGATTCCGTGGCCATGTCACCGGCGTGCCGAGAAGCCGCCTGGCCTGCGGTGACGCGGAAGTCAGGGGGTCGTGCATGGCTGTCGCTGACGAGGTGGGTTGTCGTGCTCCCTCCGCGACCGCTCCTCAGGCCGTCGCGGGAGCGTCCAAGCCCGTGATCGCCGGGGCTCGAACCGCCCCGGCACCCCTTTCCCCGGCAGGTGCGGTGATTCCACGCGATGGCCTCCGAGGTGCGGCGGTGGTCGGCCCACCGCAGCCCCCGGACCGATCAGCCGCAAACCGTGGCGAAGCCGCCGTGAGGCTGGGCAGTTCATGACTGGCCCGTGCCGGTGGAGCGGGGGCGTGCCCGGTCACGGCGTGAGGAAGGTGTGCTCTTCGATGAAGTCGGTCACGAGCTTGACGAAGGTGTCCTCCTGTTCGAAGAACATCACGTGGCCCGCGTCGATCTCCGCGTAGGTGCTGGACGGGATCGCGGCGTGGAGGGCGCGGCTGTGCTCGACGGGGACGGTGATGTCCTGCGTGCCGCCGAGGACAAGGGTGGGGGCTTCGATGCGGGGCAGCAAGTGGCGGATGTCGACGCGCAAGTCGTAGGCGATGTGGCGCAGAGTTCCTGGCGTGGGCGGCATGTTGGGGATCAGTGCCTCGAACTCGTCGCGCCCGATGGTGTTCAGGAAGCCGCGGCTGAAGCCGGTCATCGCCACGGCGCGGCCGAAGGAGGCGGGGTCGCTGGTGCCGAGGTTCTGCCAGAGCGTGAAGAGGCTGCGGAGGTACTCGTCGCTGTCGGTGTGGGCCCAGCCTGCCACCAGGATCAGGCGTCGTACGAGGTCGGGACGGAGTGCGGCGACGGTGGCGGCGACGGTCACTCCCATGGAGAAGCCGAGCAGGTCGACAGGTCCGTCGGCCGCGTCCTCGATGACGGCGATGACCTGGGCGGCGAGCCCTTCTGCGGTCAGCGGGGCGCCGTCGTCGACGGTGGCTTCCGTGCCCGACAGGTCGGGGGTGATGACGGTGCGGTGTTCGGTGAACCGCGGCACGGTCTGCCCCCAGTTGACGGCCGCACCTCCCGATCCGGTGCCGTGGACCAGGACGAGCGCGGGGCCGGCGCCGGGGCCGGTCTTCTCGTAGTGGACGTGTGCGCCGTCGACGGTGATGGTGGCCATGGAACGCTCCCTGTCTTGGGTCGCCGGGGCCCGGTGCTCCGGCCCGACTCACTCTGCCGCCGTGGCGACCGGGCCGGGAGAGACCTCTTCACCCTGGGATCGGGAGTCCCTGGTTGAGCCGTCGACGCGTACTGCAGGATGATCACCATGACGATCGACCGTGCCGCTCTCGCCGACTTCCTGCGCCGTTCACGCGACCGGGTGCGCCCGCAGGATGTGGGTCTTCCCGTCGGGCAGCGCAGGCGTACTCCGGGGCTGCGCCGCGAGGAGGTCGCCCAGCTCGCCGGGATGTCGGCCGACTACTACATCCGCCTCGAACAGGCCCGCAGCCCGCAGCCGTCTCCGGAGATGCTCGCCGCGCTGGCCCGCGCCCTGCGCCTGTCCGAGGACGAACGCGACCACCTCCATCTCCTCGCCGGTCGACGCCCGCCCGCCGGCCGGGTATCCGGCGACCACGTCGGGCCTGGGCTGCTGCACCTCCTGGACCAACTGCCCACCACCCCGGTCCAGGTACTCAGTGATCTGGGTGATGTCCTGGCCCAGAACGCCATGGCCGAGGCACTTCTTGGCGGGGTGTGCACCGTGTCCGAGCACGGTCGCAACACCATCTGGCGCTGGTTCACCGATCCTGCCCAGCGTGCCGCCTACCCGCCTGATGAGCACGACTACTACAGCCGTCTGCACGTCGCCGACCTGCGGGCGTCCGTGGGCCGGCGGGCGGGTGATGCCGCGGCGACGCGTCTGGTGGAGCGGCTGAGAGAGGCCAGCGAGGAGTTCAGCGCCCTGTGGGAACTGCACGAGGTCGCCGTACGCCGGGCCACGCGCATGCGGGTGCTGCACCCGCTGATCGGCCCGGTCGACCTCGACTGCCAGACCTTGCTCGCCCCGCAAGGAGACCAGCGGGTGATCCTCTACACCCCGCCCGTCGGCAGCGACACCGCCGAGCGCCTCGCCCTGCTCAAGGTCGTGGGGACCACCCAATTCACTGGGGCCGTGCGACAAGCGGATTCCGCCGCGACCGCCGACGGCGTAATGCAGCACGACAGCGGTATCGGGGGATGAGGTCTCTGACGCCGCGTGGGCGGTGATCGAGCCGTTGGCCGCCCCGTAGGCCTGGATCGGGTCGGGTCCTGGCAGACAGGGGTGCGCCGCCCGGTCAGTGAGGCCTTCGGCGGCCTATCGGCAGCGCAGGCCGGCAACTCCAGAACGAAGGCACGGGGCAAAGCACCGGGATCCCCCTCCACCCGGACAGAACCGCACTACAGTGCGGACATGTTCAAGTCAGGGGTGGGGTTCCTCGCGCTGTTCGGTGTCGGCTGGTGGCTGCTGGGCACAAGTGCGTTCGACGGCTGGGTCCGGCCGGTCGCGATCGTCGTGGGGTGCTTACTCGCGCTGGGTCTGATGGTGGCGGCGAGGCGGCTCCTGCCCGCATCCGCGGGGGGACCGTTCCCGGCCGAGCGCCGGCGGCGGTTCAACCAGGTCAACGCACTTCAGTGGATCCTCATCATCGCCATCGCCGTGGTGTGCGGCCGTGCCGGTTTCCCGGTGCTGATTCCGCCACTGGTCGCGCTGGTGGTCGGACTGCATTTCCTTCCTCTCGCGGTGGTCTTCGAGCAGCCGCGTCTGCGTGTCCCCGCCGTCCTCCTGATCTTGGCGGGGTTGGCCGGCCTCGCCGTGTGGGCGACCGAGAGCCCGGCTTCGACGGTGCGCCTGGTGGTCGGCGTCACCGCCGCGCTCTCCTTGTGGGGTACGGCCGCCTGGACGGTCACCGGCGCAGCGCCCGCCCCCCGGACGGCTACGCCGATGCCCTGAGGACCAGCGGTCGAGCCCGCCGCCGCTCCACCGCGGGGGGGCGACAGCTCCGCGCCGATCGCGCAGGCCGGCGGTCCTCCTCTGCCAGCGTCGCTGTGCCAGGCCGCTGTTTCACCCGGCGGAGGCACCGCTCCGCGTGGTCGCGGCCGATCGCGCAGGCCGGCGGTCCTTCCCCTACCAGGGTCGCTGTGCCAGGCCGCTGTTTCACCCGGCGGAGGCACCGCTCCGCGTGGTCGCGCTTCAAAGGAATGCCATCAAGGCGCGGGCGGCAGGGCTGGTGGCCTGCGGGGGCGGGAGCAGCGCCACCGTCTCGTAGACCGACTCGCCCGTGCCCTTCACGGGTATGGCGCTCAGGGACTCGCGCTTGTGTCGGAAGTGCCGTGGAACGGCGGCGACTCCGAGGTTCTCGTCGACCAGATCCAGCAGGCTGTGTACGTCGTTCACCTCCAGGCCCACCTTGCGCCGTACGCCCGCGGCGGCGAACGCGGCGTCCGTGGCCCGTCGCGGGCCCCAGTCGGGGTGGAAGTCGACGAAGACCTCCTCAGCGAGGTCGTCGGGCGCGAGGGCCGGCCCGGCCGACGCGAGCGGGTGGTCGGGGTGGCACAGCAGGGCCATCGGCTCGGCGGTGAGGGGCACCGAGCGCAGCTGGTCGGAGTCGGCCCGACTGCGGTAGGCGAAAGCCAGGTCGAGACGCCCGGCGGCGACCTCCTCGGCCAGATCGAGGGAGCCCGCCTGTCGCAGCCGGATCTCCACTTCCGGGTGCCGCCGTCGGAACGCGGCCAGCAGTCCCGCCGCGTGCACTCCGGCGATGCACTGCTCGGTGCCCAACGCGAGTGTTCCGCGCAGCACGCCCTGCACGGCCGCCACCGCCTCACGCGCGGTCCGCACCTGAGCCAGGATCCGTTCCGCCTCCCCCAGCAGCGCTCGCCCGGCCTCCGTCAGCGTCACCCGGCGAGTGGTCCGTACGAACAGTGGCGCCCGCAGCTCTCGCTCCAGCGCCCGGATCGACGCCGACAGGCCCGACTGGGAGACCATGAGCCGTTCCGCGGCCCGGGTGAAGTGCTGGTCCTCGGCGACGGCGACGAAGTGCTGGAGGTGGCGCAGTTCCATGATTGAGAAGCGTATCCGCTGAATTCCATCGGATTCTTCTGTTGGACCGATGCCCGCAGGTGGAGGGAGATTGGGTTCGGCCCGACCACCGGGCTCCCCCGTCCTCATGCCATGGAGTCGCGTTGTACACCGCACACCCCGACCGTTATGCCGACATGCCCTACCGGCGAGCCGGACGCAGTGGCCTCAAGCTTCCCGCGCTCTCGCTGGGCCTGTGGCACAACTTCGGCCCGGACCGTACAGCGGAGACCCAGCGCGACATTCTGCGCCGCGCCTTCGACCTCGGGATCACTCACTTCGATCTGGCGAACAACTACGGGCCGCCGCCCGGCGCCGCCGAGTCCGCCCTCGGAGGTTTCCTGCAGACGGACTTCGCGCCTTACCGTGACGAACTGATCATCTCCACCAAGGCCGGTTACCTGATGTGGCCGGGCCCGTACGGCGAATGGGGCTCGCGCAAGTACCTGTTGTCGTCGCTGGACCAGAGCCTGAGGCGGCTGGGTCTGGATCACGTCGACGTCTTCTACTCGCACCGCTTCGACCCGGAGACTCCCCTGGAGGAGACGATGGGTGCCCTGCACTCGGCGGTCCAGCAGGGCAAGGCGCTGTACGTCGGCGTCTCCAACTACTCGGCCGAGCAGACCCGCAAGGCCGCTCGCATCCTCGGCGAGCTGGGCACCCCACTGCTCATCCATCAGCCGCGCTACTCGATGCTCGACCGGCGTCCGGAGGACGAGGGCCTGCTGGACGCCCTCGACGCACTCCAGGTCGGCTCCATCGCCTACTCCCCGCTGGAGCAGGGTCTGCTCACCGGACGGTACCTGGACGGCATCCCCGATGACTCGCGAGCCGCGAGCGCCAGCCCCTTCCTGCAGCGCGACGCCGTCACTGAGGACCTGGTGGGCCGACTGCGCGCCTTGCACGACATCGCCGGGTCCCGCGGGCAGAACCTGGCGCAACTGGCCCTCGCCTGGGTGCTGCGCGGTGGCCGCGTGACCTCAGCCCTGATCGGCGCGAGCAGCGCACGCCAGCTCGATGACAGCGTGGCCGCCATCAGGAACCTCGACTTCGACACCGAGGAACTGGCCCGCATCGACGCGCTGGTCAGCCCGTGAGCCGCAGGGATAAAAACAGCCCGCGAGCCGCATCCGTAGGCGGATGTTGATGATCACGGGTTCCGGGGGGCCGGTGCCCGGCGCACGTGGCTGGGGGTGGCGGCTGGACCCTCCCCCACCGCGAGCCGGGGACCGGGGCCGGGGCGTCCGGGTCGGCGGCCGTGTACTCGGGCAGGAGGTAGGCGACGGCGGTACGGATGGCACCGCGGCTGACGTCGTGGTCGCGGGCGAGGGCCGCGATGGACCGGCCCTCCAGGTACGCGGTGGGACGGTACCGGTCTTCGCGGCGGGGACGGCGGGTCGGCGCCCGCCCTTGTTGCCCTTGGCCTCGCGGCCCGCAGTCCGTCGTAGGTCAGCTCCCGCTGGAGGTCGCGTTGGAGTTCGTCGGCGGCGGCGAGGGTCGGCACCATGAACTTCGCGGTGGGCAGCAGCTCGCCGCTGCGTGGGGGTCGGGCGGTGAGGTGATCGCGGAGAACGCCCGGTCGTGGATGCGCAGCGCCACCTGGTCGCGATTGGAGGACGTCGAGCCAGTCGAGGATGTGACCGGTGCCGCGTACCAGGCGGAACATCTCGAAGATGTGGACGGTGTCGCCCGGCCGCGCGTAGGCGAGCAGTTCGCCGAACTTCGGTCGTTCCGGATGGAGGCGGCGGGAGATCCCGACCTCTTCCTCGAAGAGGGTCGGGTCCTCGATCCCGGCCTCAGCGAGGACGAGGTCCTGACGGTCGGTCGACTGCTGGTCGGTCGACACCCGCTTGTAGACCAGGTCGGCCATGCCACTCCCCGTTGTGGTGGTCGCATTCGACGGCGGGTTCTGCGACCGCTGCTAGCCTGCCGACCATGATCAAGGGCAGCCTGGCAGGCCGAATAGCCCGCATGGCGGGGGACAGTAGGCCGGAGCGCGTGCTGGTCGCCGCCAGTTTCGTCAACCGGGTCGGCAACGGTCTGTTCAACGCGGCGTCGGCGCTCTACTTCACCTTGGTCGTGGGCCTGCCCGCGGTGCAGGTCGGCGCCGCGCTCACCATCGCCGGAGTGATCGGCTTGTGCGCGGGGATACCCGGAGGGCATCTCGCCGACCGGCGCGGGGCGCGCACGATCATGATGCTGGCCCTCGCGGTCCAGGCGATGTCGATGGCGGCCCTCGTCCTCGTCGAGAGCTGGGCCGCGCTCACGATCATCGCGACGGTCGACCAGATCGCCGCGGCGGCCGGTGGGGCGGCCTGGGGCGCTCTGGTGGTCCGGGTCGAGGGTGATCGCCCGGCCCTGTTCCGGGCCAAGTTGCGCACCTTCGTCAACCTGGGAGTCATTCTCGGAACGGTGGGTGCCGGGCTGGCGCTGGCCGCGGACACCCGTGGCGCCTATGTCACGCTGATCCTCGGCAACGCGGCGAGCTTCGCCCTGTGCGCGGTGCTTCTGCTCCTGCTGCCCCGCTATCCGGTGCTGGCAGCACCGCCGCAGCAGGGTCGTTGGCTCGCTTTCACGGACCGCCCGTTCCTGACGTTCACCGCCCTCTACGGGGCCATGGGGCTGCAATACCCAGTGGTCTCCCTGCTCCTGCCGATCTGGATCTCCGAACACACCGAAGCGCCGCGCTGGACGGTGGCCGCACTGTTCGCCGTCAATGCCGCCTTCTGCGTACTGATGCAGACCAGGATCGGCTCCCGCATCGAAAGCCCGCACGACGGCGGCAGGGCGTTTCGCACCGCGGGGCTGCTCTTCCTCGTCAGCTGCCCGATGATGGCGCTGGCGGCGTACACCCCGGTCTGGGCGGCAGCGGGACTGGTCCCGGCAGCGATCTTCGTCCATAGCCTGGCAGAGGTCTGGGAGTCCTCGGCGGGCTTCGCCCTGGGCTTCGGCCTTGCCCCCGACCATGCCCAGGGCCAGTACCAAGGTGTCCTCGGCCTCGGCTTCAGCGCGGGCCAGGCTCTTGCCCCCGCGATCCTCACCACGGTGGTGCTCGGCCTCGGCACGGCGGGCTGGCTGCTGCTGGCGGTGTTCTTCGCGGCGCTGGGTGCTGCCGGCCCGTCTCTTGCCCGCTGGGGCATGCGGACCCGGCCGCAGCCAGGCGTTGCTGCGGAAGTGTCGGGGATGACCAGGGAGTAGGTGCCAGGAAACTTCCGCCTTGCGTGGAAAGTGCGAGTGCGTGTGCGTGTGCGTGTGCATCGCGCTGCCGCTGGAGTAGTGACCTGGCATGGGTGGCCAGGAAGTGGTGCCCGGGCCCGGCCGTGGTCGTCGCGGAGGATCGGGGTGTCGGAGTGGTTGTCCCCCGTGTGGTCCCGGCGGTCCTCTGAGCTACGCCCGCATCAGCAGGTGGCCCCGGCGGAACCGCTCCTCCTCGCCGGGCGCGCGCAGCATGCGGCCGACCTCGACGAAGCCGAACTCGCGGGCCAGGCCAGCCAGTTCGTCGATCGGCCATCGGTAGGCCGTCGTCACCTTGTGGTCGAACGCCGTCACCGGCCCGCCCTCGGACTCGAAGAAGCCGAGCAGGAGGATGCCCCCGGGGGCCAGGACCCGGCGGAACTCGGCGAGGTACGACCGTACGTCCTGCGGCGGAGTATGGATGACCGAGTACCAGGACACGATGCCACCCAGCGCGCCGTCGGCCAGGTCGAGGGCGGCCATCGAGCCGACCTCGAACCGCAGGTCCGGGTGGGCCGCGCGGGCGAGGTCGATCATCACCGGCGAAAGGTCGACGCCGAAGACGTCCAGTCCCTGGTCACAGAGGTGCGCCGTCATGTATCCGGGACCGCATCCCAAGTCGGCGACGGGCCCGGCATCGGTGGCGCGCGCGAGTTCGGCGAACGCGGCGAGAACCGCGCGATCCAGCGGGAGTCCGTCGAGCCCCTTGCGGACCAGATCTGCGTAGAGAACGGCGACGGCGTCGTAGGCCTCTGCTGTGGCACGGAGGTGCGAGGAGGTTTCGGTCACGCGAAGGATATTAGGGCTCGCACGCTCGCGTGCGGCGAACTGAGGATGGCGGGGCCGGCGTCGGCAACCCTTGCCCTCAGGACTCCCCCGAGGTCCACGCACGGACGTCCTACTCCGCGCGGGCGATCCGGATCGCCCCTTCCCGCGCGCTTATCTGAGCGTGACGAGTGACCGAGTCCGTTCCCGGGGTACGCCCACGGCCGCCAGGGCGCCTGCGACGGTGGCGTTCGGGGCGGTGGAGGCGGTGGTCGCCGCCTGCCGAGTGGACTGGGTGGAGTCCGGGCAATCCGCGGTGGCGGCAGCACCGGGCTGCCGCCACCGGGACCGACTACGTCCTACGTGTGAGTCCACCGGCACAGCGTCTCGGAGAAGAGACCGCTGGGCTCGGCTCGTGGTGGAGGACTGCGAGGAAGCGTGCCTCGCGACAGCTCGCCCAGCGGTCCGCCCAGTCCTCCGCCTCGTCGACGAGCTGTTCCTCACCACCATGGGGAAGTAGCTGAACTCCGGGCCACCAGCCGGTCCGGGACGTCTCGCCGTACAGCCGGACGACTGAGCCTGGCGACGATCGCCGCGCAGCGGCTGAGTGTGGCCGGGCTCCTCGATGCGGAGCGGCCGACGCGGCCCTCGCGGGCTCAAGGCGGTGGGTCAGACCTCACCGCGCCAGGAGCCCGTCTCGGTGCCTCGGGACTCGATGTACTGCTTGAAGCGCTCGAGGTCACCGTGGACCTGGCGCTCGACGAAGCCGAGCTTGTCGCCGACGTTCTCCGCGAAGCCCTCGGGGTCGAAATCCATCTGCAGCATGACCTTGGTCCTGGTGTCGTGCAGACGGTGGAAGGTGACCACCCCAGCCTGCCTCGCTTCCCCGCCGACGGTGGTCCAGGCCACTCGCTCGTCGGGGATCTGCTCGGTGATCTCGGCGTCGAACTCGCGCTCCGCGCCGGCGACCTTGGTCGTCCAGTGGGTGAGGGTGTCGTTGACCTGAGTGATCTTCTCGACACCGTCCATGAAGATCGGGAACGTGTCGAACTGCGTCCACTGGTTGTAGGCGGTGCGGACGGGGACGTCGACTTCGATGGACTCTTCGACCTGCGACATGAAACAACCTTTCCTCGTGCGGTACGCCAACGGGGCCACGTCGTACGTGTGCTGACGGGTGCCCCGTAGGACGCGGCTGCCCCGAGAAACGCGAACCATGACTGCTCGAACGCAAAGCCATGGATGGCGCCGGTCACGGCCTGTCACGCGCACGCCGCGATCCTCCCGAGCGGCGGCCCTGGGAGGCGGGGCGTCGGATGCCCGTGCGCAGCGCGCCGGCCGCGCCTTCTCCGCTGGGCGCACCGAGGGTGTCCTGGGACGATGCCCTCGGCAGGGGGTGGATCACGCCGGGGTCATCGCCCGGCGACGCCTCGTACCCGGAAGGGGCCCGTCACCCCGAGTTCGGCCGCCTGACGGGAAGCCCGGCCGTGTGCGCGGCCTCGGTGAGCACATCGCGCAGCATCTCGGGGGTGAGCCGGCCGGTGAACACGTTGCGCTGGCTCACGTGGTAGCAGGCGTACACCGTCAACGCGCCCCCTCCCCCGTTCGTCGGCGTCAGTGTCATCCGCCTGCCGTGGCCGAACGCCGGACGTGGCCGGGGCACGCTCCAGCCGGCCTCCTCCAGTGCGGACTGCGCCGCATGCCAGCCGAAACCGCCGAGAACGACCACGGACCGCATCGTCGAGCGCAGCAGCTGCAACTCCCGGGTCAGCCACGGGCGGCAGGTGTCCCGCTCGCCGGGCGTGGGGCGATTGTCGGGAGGCGCGCAGTGCACGGGCGCCGTCACTCTGACGCCGTACAGTTGCAGCCCGTCGTCAGCGCTCGTAGCCGTTGCCTGGGAGGCCAGCCCGAGCTCGTACAGGGTCGCGTACAGCAGGTCGCCGGCTCGGTCGCCGGTGAACATCCGGCCCGTCCGGTTCCCGCCGTGTGCGGCGGGCGCCAGCCCCGTGATCAACAGGGCGGCGTCCTCGGGCCCGAAGCCTGGCACCGGTCGCCCCCAGTACTGCCAGTCGGCGAACGCGGGACGCTTGGCGAGGGCGGTCTCCTCCCGCCACGCCACGAGGCGAGGGCAGGCACGGCACTGCACCAGCCGCGCGCCCAGGTCGGTCAGCGTGGGGGCGTCGGCCGCGGCCCGCCCGGGGTAGTCCTCCATGGCCAATGATCAACCACTTTCAAGGTGTCGCTGAGTGCGCAAGGGCCTTGTGCGTGACGCCTTTCGCCGGTGCCCGTGGGGGTCCGTTGCGTGCCCGGCCGCGTCAGGGGTAACGGAAGGCATGCAGACATTGTCACAGGATGTGATCGAGTTGGTTCGTGAGGACATCGACCAGGTGAGGACGGAGTTGGTGGCTGCCGTGTCGGAGGGGCGCCGGGGATCGGCGGCCCTGGCGGCCGGCGGAGTGCTCGGTGTGCTGGCCCTGCTGGCGGCCCAGGAGTCGGCGGTGCGGGCGCTGGAGCGGGTGTGGCCGGCGCACCGGGTGTCGGGGGCGCTGGCGGCGGCGTACGGCGTCGGGGCTGTGGCGTTCGCCGGATACGGGTACGAGAGACTACGCCGCGCCCGAGCCTCGTCCCGGGAGGCGCTGGCGGTCTCGCTCGACACGGTGAAGGACGTCGCCGACGAGCTCGCCGAGTGACTGTCGGGCCGTCACAGGTGGACGGGAACAGCGGGGAATCACTGTGAAGCTGCTGGCCTGGCGAGCTGCGGCCCCGCCGTCCGCCCGGATCGGCGTCCACATCAGCCGCTCGCGCTCGCAGCTACCCAAGCTGCGAGCGCGAGTTCGGTTGTGTCTGAGAACTGACTCACCGACAGGCAGCCGCCAAGGCCACGGCACACACGGGAAGTCCCATGTCCGCGCACTATGCGGCGATGACGGCGACCCCTGCCCTGCCCCCGTCGACGTCCACCACGGTTCCGTGCACGAAGGCCGCTTCGTCACTGGCCAGCCAGACCACGGCATGCGCGATCGCGTCCGGCGTGCCGACGCCACCGGCGGGAGTGCCCTTCATCATGATCTCGCCCGGATGAGGCTCACTGCCCTCCGGAGCCGGGGGGAGGATCACGCCCGGCGAGACGGCGTTCACCCGCACGCCCATCGGGCCGAACTCCGCGGCCCATGCCCGCGTGAGCGTCTCCATGGCTCCCTTGGTGGAGCTGTAGAGCGCGCCGAGAGGCACACCCATGCGCGCGATCCACGAGCCGAGGTTGATGATCAACCCGCCACCGGACTCCGCCATGGCCGGCACGACGGCCGCGGTGAGGAAGAACGGCGCCTTCACGTTCACTCCGTAGACCTTGTCGAACGTCTTCTCGTCGGTGGCGGTGGTGCCGGGGGCCGGATAGATGCCGGCGTTGTTCACCAGGATGTCGATCCGCCCGCCCAAGGTCTCGCGGGCCCGCTCGGCCAGGTGCTGGGAAGCCTCCACGCTGCCGTCGAGGTCCGCCGCCAGGAAATCGGCCCGGCCGCCGGATGCGCGGATTCCGTCGACGACCTGTGCGCCCCGTTCCTGATTGCGACCGGACACGATGACGTGGGCCCCCTCGGCGGCGAACGCTTCGGCGATCGCCTGCCCGATATTGCTGGTCGAACCCGTGACCAGCGCCGTCTTGTTCCGCAGTCGTTCACCCATGACGTGATCTCCCTTGTCTCGCAGTGTGCGGACCACTGTGCGCCGCAGAAAATGGACCGGCAAGTCCAGACTGAGGGGGTCTTCTCGCCGCCACCCGCGGCCGATGCCGATAGAGTGGACCCGCTAGTCCATTGCCGTGGGAGACGAGGAGGCGGGATGCCGGACGCGCCGACCGCGAAGGGCCGTGCCACTCGGGCCCGCATCGTCGAGGGAGCGGCCGAAGTGCTGCGCGAGCAAGGTGTCGCTTTCACCACCCTCGACGACATTCGCAGCCGCACCGGCACGAGCAAGAGCCAGCTCTTCCACTACTTCCCCGACGGCAAGGACCAACTGTTGCTGGCGGTGGCGCAGTTGGAAGCGGACCGCGTCCTGGAGGATCAGGAGCCGCACCTGGGACGTCTGGACTCGTGGGAGTCCTGGCGCCAGTGGCGGGACGTGGTGGTGGAACGCTATGAACGCCAGGGCGACCACTGCCCCTTGGGATCGCTGTTCCTGCAGGTCGGGCGGTCCCGCCCCGGCGCCCGGGCGATCGTGACGGAGCTGATGCGCCAATGGCAGGACCAGCTCGCCCGCGGCATGCGCGCCCTCCAGGCGAACGGCCTGGTGTCACCGGCCCTTGACGTGGACCGTTCGGCCGCCGCCCTGCTGGCGGGCATCCAGGGAGGCGTCGCCATCATGATGTCCACGGGCGACTCGACCCACCTCAAGGCGGCGCTCGACACCGGCCTCGAACACCTTCGCGCGACGGCAGGCGATCAGGTCCGGGCCTGACGGTCCAGCGGCGTCGCCATGACCGGCGGCGCAGGCGGCGCAGGCGCGTCCACGGGGCCGGCGGCACAGGCGCGTCAACGGGGCCGGCGGGTCAGCGGGCCGGCGCGGGCACGGTCTTCCCGCGGGTGCACGGCCCACGGCGCAGCCTCTTCCTCGGACTCTTCCGACGAACACGAGGCGGGTTCTGGCCAATTCGATCGATGGCTTTCCGTGAAACACGCATGTGAGAACGCGTGTCGCACCACACGGAGCCTGCGCGATCTCGGCCATCCGTTCGAGTTGGGCTTCGTTCTCGTCTCCCTGCGGCAGATGATCTCCCCGTTTCCTATGGGGGTGGAGTGAGTCGTGTTCAGATCGGCACGTCGTGGGATCGTCTTCGCACTGACATCGGCGCTGTTGACCACGGTCGGCGTCACGGATGCCGCCTGGGCCCGTTCGGTCACGGGGCCGGCCGAACAGAGTGCCTCAGCGCCACCCGGCCTCTCGCGCACGGCGAAGGACCTTCCCAAGCCGCCCAAGGCGATGAACCTGGCGGAACGCCGGGCACAGATCGACGCCTCGGAGGGCAGCCACTCGCCGATGCGCGAGTTCGTCAGGCCCAAGGCTCCCCGGCTGCCGCTCGCTCCGGCACCCAAACCTGACAAGCCCCTCAAGACGGGCCCCGCAGCAGCCCCGCAAGCCGGCCCGGGAGACGCGGCCAAGCCGCCACACGCGCCGGCTGCGCCCGGCACTCCGGATGCGTCGGACCGCGCCGCGTCCCCCGCCGAGTCTTCCGCCGCGGCGGCGGTGCCGAACCCCGACTGGGTCAGCGCGTACGCCAGCGCCTACCCCGCCATGCTGTCGATCGGCGGCCAGACGAAGTTCTCCACCGTCTCGGCCTCCTCCGTCTCCGGCCTCTGGCTGTACATCATGGACGAGCAGGGCAATCCGGCGCTCCAGAAGGAGATCAAGCGCTCCACGGACGACCCCTCCGGCAAGTACCTGGAGAACGGCGCCTGGTGCTACGGCTGGTGGCCGTCCAACTCCTACCCCGTCGACCAGTGCTTCTGGTGGAGCTCCAGCCTGCTCGGCGGACACCTCGCGGACGGCAAGAAGTACTACGCCTGGATCTTCCTCATGGGCACCGACGGTTCCTCCAGCCCCGGAGGCACCACCTCCCCGCTCGTCGAGGCCTTCTACACCCCGGACATTCCCGGAGTCCAGGCGGGCCTGTGCACCTGCTACGGACAGGCGTACCGCGCCGACCCGGTGAACACCGCGACCGGTATGTTCTACGACCGCGTCACCGACGCCTCGCTCGTCGGCGTCGGCACCCCCTTCACGCTGGAGCGCACCTACCGGTCCGACTCCGCCGCCACCGGCCTGCTCGGCCGCGGCTGGGCGACCCCGTTCGACTCCAAGCTGACCATCGCCGCGGGCACGAGCGCCACGCTCCAGGAGGCCGACGGCGCCCGGATCGTCTTCAGGGAACAGACCGGCGGCATCTACACGACGCCCGCCGGATCCGGCCTCAAGCTCGCCAAGTCCGGTACGACGTACACGGTCACCAGCCCCGACCACTCCCGACGCACCTACAGCGCCACCGGCCAGCTGACCACGCTCGCCGACGCCGGCGGCCAGGGCCTGACCCCCACCTACGCGTCGGGCCGCCTCGCCTCCGTGAGGGACGCCGCCGGCCGGACCGTCCCCTTCACCCTCGATTCCGCCGGCCTGCTCACCAGGGTGGCCCTCCCGGACGGTACGTCGGTCGCCTACGGCTACACCGACGGCCTGCTGACCTCCGCGACCGACCAGGCCGGCAACTCCGCCGTCTACACCTACGACGCGAACAAGCGCCTCGAGACCGCCACCGGCCGCGGCGGCGGCAAGATCGTGAACACGTACGACACCGCGGGCCGCGTCACCTCACAGACGGACAGCTCCGGCAAGATCTCCCGCTTCACCTGGGACAACAAGCGCGAGTCGCACACGACCGACGCCAACGGCGGCGTGTGGACCGACGTCTACTCCGGCAACGTGCTGCTCGAGACCATCAACCCCTTCGGCAAGAAGGTCTCCTACAGCTACGACCGCAATCTGCGCCCCGTCTCGATCACGGACGCCTCCGGCAACACCACCGAGATGACCTACGACGCGGCCGGCCGCATGGCCACGAGGACGTCGCCTTCCGCCGCCGGTCTGACCGAGAGCTGGAAGTACGACACCGCCGGGAACATCACCAGCCACACCGACAGCCGCGGCAAGACCTCCACGTACACGTACGACACCGCGGGCCGCGTCCTCACCAGCACCGACCCGGCGGGCGGCAAGGTCTCGTACGCGTACACGCCCCTGGGCGCCCTCGCCAGTGTCACCACGCCGCGCGGGAAGACGACGCACTACACCTACGACGCGAGCGGCAACCGCACCGCGGTGACGACACCTCTGGGTGAGAAGACGACCCTCCGCTACGACGCGGCCGGCCGGGTCACCGCCGTGACCGACCCACGCGGCAACGCCACCGGCGCGGACCCGAACGCCTTCACCACCACCTACACCTACGACACGCGCGGCCTGCTCAGCACTGTGCGGGACCCGCTGGGCCGCACCACCACGTACGGCTACGACAAGGCCGGCCGCGTCACCTCCGTGAAGGACCCGGCGAACCGGACCACCAGCTACGGCTACGACGCCTCCGGCCGCCACATCCGTACCACCAATCCCGCCGGCAAGTCCGAGACCCGCACGTACGACGACAACGGCAACCTCACCTCGGTCACCGACGCGCTCGGCAACAAGACCACCCACGCCTACGACAAGGCGAACCGGCTCATCAGCACCGTTTCGCCGCGCGGCAACGTGTCCGGCGCCAACGCGGCTGCCTTCACGACCAGTTACGGCTATGACGCGGCCGGGAACCGCACCACCGTCACCGATCCCACCGGCGCCGTCACCACCACCGGCTACGACAGCCTCGGCCGTCCCGTCACCGTCACCAACGCCCTGGGCCAGATCCGCAGGACGTCGTACGACGGCAACGACAACGTCCTGACCACGACCGATCCGCTGGGCAAGGCCACCCGCCACACCTACACCGACAACAACCTGCTCGCGACCACGACCGACCCGCTCGGCAAGGTGACCTCCTTCGGCTACGACGCCGACGGCAACCGCATAAGCCTCACCACCCCGCTCGGTCACAAGACCACCTGGACGTACGACGACGACGGCCGCACGGCCACCCAGGTCGACCCCCGCGGCAACGTCACCGGCGCCGACCCGGCACAGTTCACCACGACCTACTCCTACGACCTCGCGGGCAACCCGACGAGGACGACCAACCCCCTGGGCAAGTCGACCGCCACCACCTTCGACGCGGCGAACCAGCCGGTGACCGCGACCGACGAGCTCGGCCGCACCACCAGGACCGACTACGACGCACTCGGCCGGATCAGCAAGGTCACCGGGCCCGACAACGCCGTCACCGGCTACACCTACAACACGGCCGGCGACCTGGCCACCCGCAAGGACCCCAACGGCCACACCACCACCTACGGATACGACGATGCCGGACGGCCGACCTCCGTCACCGACCCGCTCGGCCGGTCCAGGACCATCGGCTACGACCCCGACGGCAACCGCACCACCGCCACCAACGCCCGGGGCGTCACCGCCACCACCACCGTCGACGCCCGCGGCCTGGCCACGGCGATCAGCTACAGCGACGCCACACCCCGGACATCGGCCACCTACGACGCCCTGGGCCGCCGCAAGACGGTCACCGACGCCACCGGCACCCGGACCCTGGGCTACGACACGGCCGGGCGGCTGACCGGCGTCACCCCCAGCACGGGCAAGGGCGCGTACACCTACACGTACGACGACGCCGGACGCCTGACATCACGCGGCATCGACTACACCGCTCCCCAGCAACTCGACTGGAACGGCGCCGCCCACACCGCCTCCGCGGATCTCAACGGCGACGGCTACACCGACGTCGTGCGCGCGGACGGCACCAACGGACTGCGCACCTTCCTCGGCCGGGCGGACGGCACGTTCACCGCGGGCGGCACCGTCACCGGGTCCGGCAGCGGCTTCCAGCAGATCCTCGCCGTCGAGTACACCGGCGACGGCAAGACCGACCTGCTGGCGATCGACAAGACCACCGGGAACCTGCTGCGCTACGACGGCGACGGCAAGGGAGGCTTCGCCGCCCCCTTCGACCTCGGCGTCGGCTGGGGCCCGATGACCCTGACCGCGGGCGACTTCAACAAGGACGGCAAGCAGGACTTCCTGGCCATCAGCTCCACCGCCAACCGCCTGTACTTCTACCCGGGCAACGGCACCGGCGGCTTCGGCGCCCGTACCGACCTCGGCTCGGGCTGGGGCACGTACCGCATCGTCCTCATCGAGTACACCGGCGACGGCAAGCTCGACATCCTCGCCGTCAACCCCTCCGACGGACACCTCTACCTCTACCCGGGCAACGGCGCCGGCAACTTCGGCACCCGCACCGACCTCGGGGCCGGCTGGGGCGCGATGCGCCTGGTCCCGGGTGAGTTCAACAACGACGGCAAGGCCGACTTCCTCGCCGTCGACACCACCAACCGCAAGCTCCGCTTCTACCCGGGCAACGGCACCGGCGGCTTCGGTACGTACATCCTCCAGCCCGACGACTGGACCCCGTACGGCATCCCCGGCGTCGGCCGCTTCGGCTCCTCTACGAACCAGGGCATCGTCGCGCCGGACAACGCGGGCCGACTGCGCAAGTGGAGCGGCGACGGCAAGGGCAATCTGACCGGTGCCACCCCCGCGACCGGACCGGCCGGCGGCAGCAAGGTCGTCTACGGCTACGACGCCGACGGCCGCCGCACCACCCAGACCGGCTCGGCGGGCACGCTGACCTACGCCTACGACCCGGCCGACCGGCTCACCACCAGCTCCCTTCCCACGGCCAACGGCCACACGGAGAACCGCGCCTACGACCAGGCCGGCCGCCTCGCCTCCGTCACCACCACCAAGGGCGCCACCACCCTCGCCGGCTGGCAGCTGACCCTCGACGACGCCGGCCGCACCACCCGTATCACCGCCACCCGCGCCGGACGGCCCACGAGCCACCAGTACTACACGTACGACGACGCCGACCGGCTCCTGACGGAGTGCACCTCGGCCACACAGGCCGCGGCCTGCCCCGACCTCTCCACCGCCACGAGCTACACCTACGACCCGGTTGGCAACCGCACGGCGCAGACCAAGGCCAGTGCCACCACCACGTACGCCTACGACGGCGCCGACCAGCTCACCTCGGCCACCACCGGCACCACCAGTCGTGGCTTCACCTACGACGCCGACGGCAACCAGACCTCCGACGGAACCGCCACGTTCGTCTACGACGCGCGGAACCAGCTGACCTCCGTCACCGCCGGCACGGACACGTACTCCTACACGTACGACGCCGAGGGCCACCGCACGAAGGCCGCCAAGGGCACCACGGCCCTGCGGACCACGTCCTGGGACACCAACGGCGCCCTCGCCACGGTCGGCGCGGAGTACAGCCCCGGCGGGACGATGACCGCCGAGTACCAGTACAACCCGCTGGGCCAGATCCAGACCCAGACCGCCGGCGGCACCAGCTTCTACCTCCACCACGACCAGCTCGGCTCCGTCACCGACGTCACCGACGCGGCGGGCGCGGCGCGGATCCGCTACGAGTACGGCGCGTTCGGCGAAGCCACGAAGACGGACGTGGCCGCCAACCCGCCCGCCAACCCCTTCACCTACACCGGCGCCTACACCGAACCCACCACCAGCGCCGCCGGCTACTACCTGCGCGCCCGCAACTACGACCCCACCACCGGACGCTTCACCGGCAAGGACCCGGCCGGCTTCACCACCGGCAGGCCGGCGGTGTCCCCGTACGCCTACGCCGACAACACACCCACCCGGTACACGGACCCGACGGGCTGGAGCCCCGACGACCCCACCGACGACAAGATCGAGTCTTTCGGCGAAGGTCTCAAGGTCTTCGGTGACGGCTTCGTCCAGGGCCTC
This sequence comes from Streptomyces sp. ISL-36, assembly GCF_018614205.1. Lineage (GTDB taxonomy): Bacteria > Actinomycetota > Actinomycetes > Streptomycetales > Streptomycetaceae > Streptomyces. The sequence goes on from NZ_JAGGOS010000120.1 coordinate 35,371, forward strand.
AAGCTGCCGTTCGAGTTCGTCGGCGACATCTACGACGCGTTCACCGGTCAGGAGGGCGGCGCCGGCGGCTTCGTGGACAAGTACCTGCCCGTCCGCCCCGCCTACCGCCTCTACCGCGCGGCCCAGATGTTCCGCGACCAGGGCTGCGAGGCGCTGTACGACGTCTACAGCCAGGCGGCGGCCGACCTCGCCGGGCAGGTCGCCCTCACCGGAATCGGCGGTCTGACCGGCTGGCAACGGGTCGCGGCCGCCCCCCGCGGCGCCTTCGCGGGCATGGCGTCGATTCCCCGGGCGACGTCGTTCACCTGGGGCGGGGCCAACGTCCGCTACACCAGGACCGCCACCGCGATCGGCGACGACGCGAACACGATCCAGAACCTGCTGCGATCGACCGGCCGCAACGGGCATGACGTCATCGTCCACGGAGACGAGCAGGGGAACTTCCGCGTGGACGGAAACATCACCCACCCCCAGCAGATCGCCGACCTCGTCCGTGAGAACCCGTACTACGACGGCGGTCCCGTCCAGCTGGTGACCTGCCACGGCGCGTGCGGAGCGGCTGCGGAACTCTCCAAGGCGCTGGGCGGCGTGGAGGTGAGAAACGCCAGCCCGCACCAGGTCGACCTGGACCGTAACGGCACGGTGCGGGAGTGGCCCGACGGGCCGCTCGGAGACCCGTTGACCAAGTAGGCGCCACCTTCTCGGCTCAGCCACCGGGGAGGCCCAAGATCATCTCGGGCCTCCCCGGTGGCTTACGATCCTTACGATCCTCACGGCAGCCGTCAGCCGTCAGCCGTCAGCCCGCCCACCCCGACCGAGGGACGAAGATGCGTCAAGTGGCCCCCCTGGGAGTCTTCGGCCGGATCGCCGGCCAGTCCGCCTTTTCCCACCTGGCGAAGGAGCTCGCGGAGGGCAGCGGGGGCGTTCCGGAGGAAGAGCGAGCGGCGATCGGCGCGTACCTGAGGAACGCTCTCGTGATCATCGCCCTCATGGGCTACTCGGAGGACGTCCTGGAGGGAAGGTTCTCCGTCACCGGCGGCTCCGCCATCCTGAGTGACGGCACGTACTTCTGGCGGCGCGACGCGGCGGAGTACGTCGAGACGTACGGTACGAGCCTCCCGGAGGACTTCCTGCGAAGGGGCCGCGCGACGGGGTGGGCCCCGGCCCATCTGACGAGGGACGAAGTCCTGGACATCGACGACTACTTCATGTGGCTGCGCTCGCAGCGGACGTAATTCATTGCGGGCCTTGAAGGGGGCGCCGGGTGGTCGTCACGCCGGTGGGTGTGGTGGCGGCGGCCGGATGGAGCATCTGTCCGGCCGCGAGCTTGCGGTAGGTAGGACTGCTGCGGAGGAGTTCCTTGTGGCGTCCGTCAGCGGTGGTGCGGCCGTTGTCCAGGACGATGATCTGGTCGGCGTGCTGGACCGTGGAGAGACGGTGCGCGATCACCAGAAGGGCTGATTCCTGCGCGGCGTCCTTCATGACGCTGGTGAGCGCGGTTTCGTTGATGCTGTCGAGGTGTGAGGTGGGTTCGTCGAGCAGGAGGAGCGCGGGCCGGGCGAGCAGGGCGCGGGCCAGGGCGACCCTTTGGCGTTCGCCTGCCGAGAGGGTGCCACCGCGCGGGCCGAGCATCCCCGACAGGCCGCCGGGCAGTCTTCGGGCGACTCCCTCCAGTTGGGCGAGCTCGACGACGCGCCGTACCTCGGCGTCGGTGGCGTCGGGCGCGGCGTAGGTGATGTTGTCCCGCAGCGTGCCATGGACGACGTGGGTGTCCTGGTCGACGACGGCGATGCGTTCGCGGCAGGCGGTGCGACTCAGTTCGGTGGCGGGCAGGCCGTCAAAGAGCAGACGTCCTGAGTCCGGTTCGTAGAACCTGGCGATGAGGGCGAAGATCGTGCTTTTCCCGGCACCCGACCGGCCGACGAGCGCCGTCTGACTGCGGTGGGGAACGGTGAAGGAGATGCCCTGCAGAACCGGCCGGTCCGCTTCGTAGCCGAAGCAGACGTCCTGCAGAGCGAGCGCCGGCGCGCTGTCCTCCCTCTTGTCCGTGCGGCCGAGCTCCCTCACGACGGCGATCGGCGGGTGAGGGCGGGTTCGGGCGGCCGGGCCGGCGACCGTTTGCGGCTCCGCCGGCTCCGCCGGCTCCGCTGGCTCCGCTGGCTCCATAGGCAGCTCGAGGGCTTGCTCGATGCGCTGGTAGGCGCCCATGCCGCGCTGGATCAGTCCGACCGCGCGGAAGACCGAGGAGAGCGGTAGGACCAGGTAGGAGGCGTAGAGCAGGAAGGCGACCAGGTCGCCGAGGGAGTTGGCCTGTCCGGTCACCCTCAGGCCGCCGATGACGAGGACGATGAGGAAGGAGCCCTGGACGGCGAGTTCGACGGCCGGGCTCATGACGGAGGCGAGTTTCGCGGTCCGTACGCCGGCGCTGTACGCCGTTTCGACGCGTTCACCGATACGGGCCGCCTCGCGGTCCTCCGCGCGGTGGACGCGGACCATCGGCAGGGCGCCGAGTGCGCGTTCCAGGTCGGCGGCGATCGCACCGACCGAGTCCTGCATACGTTCGGAGGCGGCGCGGATGCCTTTGAGCAGGGAGGCGACGATCACGGCGGCGATGGCCACGGTCACGGCGACCAGGAGCAGCAGGAGCGGGTCGATCCACACCATGAGCGCGATGGCCCCCGCCGCGACGAGGACACCTGTCACGAGGTCGACCAGTGCCTGGGACACCACTTCGCGCAGCAGGGTGGTGTCGGCGGTGACCCGGGAGATCAGGTCACCGCTGCGATGCCGGTCGTACTCCCTCATCTCCAGCCGGAGCAGCCGCGCGACCAGTCCGTGGCGCAGCTGACGTACGACGCCCTCGCCCATGCGCTCCAGAACGAAGCGGCCCACCGCGCCCGTCACCGCTTCGGTGACGAACAGCACGGCGAGGGCCAGCAGCAGCGGCCACAGCACCTGTCCGCGGCCACTCGCGTCGACGGTTTGCTTGGCGAGGAGGGGCTGGGCGAGACCCAGAGCCGAGCCGACCAGCGTGAGCGCGGTGGCGACGACGATGGAGGCCCGGTGCCCGGCGGTCAACCGGTACATGGTCGCGACCGCGGCCCGGGTGGAGCGGTCGCCGCCCGCCTGCGTCTCCGTCTCCGTCTGCGCCTTCGCCTGGGCTTGATCCAGGGTGCTGTGGGTCATCGGCCCGATCGGCTCTGAGGGGCGACCGTGATCAGCCGCGTGAAGTAGTCGTCGGGTACGCCCTCGTCGACGGGCCGGCCGTCCGCCTCGATCCAGGCATGCGCGGTGAACGGCGGCACGACGCGCACGCCGGTGCACCAGGTCGGCCAGGCCCCCGACAGCCGGCACAGCAGCGCGGCTCCCAGGGATCGGGGCAGGCAGCCCTTGGGGCCGGCGCAGCGCAGGCTCACCGCGCACATGGCGCCTCGGGCGTTCGCGGCCTGCGCGGGGGTGGCGGGGGTGGCACCGCGGCGCGCGAAGCCGAGCACGGCGCGGATCCGGCGGGGCGGCAGGAGCGAGAGTGCGAGCGCGGGGAGCAGGACGAGACGGGCGGCGAGGCGCCGCGCGAAGGGGACTCCGGTGGGCCTCTCCAGGGCGCTGGGGGTCGTCATTCGGCCAGCCCCGAGGTCCGCAGCTGCTGTACGAGGGCCTCGACGTCCCGGCTCGCCTGGGCGAGGTCGATCTCGAACTCGTCGGCGAGCGCGGCGACGGCGTCCGCTTCGTCACCGCCCGCCATGAGCGTCTTGACCACCAGGGAACCGCTGGGGTTCAACTCCCAGTACTCTCCGGCTCGTTCGTCCAGTAGAACCGTGCCGTAGTCGGTGTCCGCCGTGGAGACGTTGGCGCCGAACCGCAATGCCATGGTCTGCGTACCTTTCGCGTGGTGGAGTTCAGGGCCCGTTCTGGGTGCCGGTGCGGGCTGTCGCTGTGGCTCTCGCTGTGGCTGTGGCTTTTGTGGTCCGGGAGAGGCCGCGCAGCCACACTTCGGCGGCGATGGTCGAGTAGAGGATCGCCTCGCGCAGTTCGGGTGTGGCCGGCCGCTGGGCGAGACGGCGCAGAGCCTTCCCGTCGACCAGGCCCAGCTGTTCCAGCCGCGAGTCCTCCCACAGCGCCAGCAGATCGGCGCGGTGTTCCCGAAGTCCGTTGGAGGCGTCCATGGAAGCGGCGGCCTTGTTGGTGCGCCGCAGGCAGCCCTCGGGGACGATCCCGCTCATGGCTGCGGTCAGGAGGGGCTTGTACTGCCAGGGTGTGACGCGCTCGCTCGGGCGGACCGCGAGGCATGCCTCGATGACGCGATCGTCGAGGAACGGCGAGGCCATCGGCACGCCGGCCCGGGCCGCCATCCGGTCCCACTGGCGGATGATGCGGGTGCAGGAGCGGATCTGGTCCAGATCGGCGTGCAGGCCACGGTCCGGGTGGAGCGGGACGGCGTTCTCGGCCGCCTCGCGCAGCGCTCGCCGGACTGTCCGCTCGGCGTCCGGAGTGACCCAGTCGAAGAGCCGGGGCGGCATGCCCCAGCCGAGGCTAGTGCGGACGGTCGCGGGCAGAGGGGCCCGGAGGTTTCTGCTGGAGTCGGCGAGCCACGTCCCGTACGGGCGGGAGTCGGCCAGCGCGCGGACCGTGCCGCCCAGTGGCCACTGCCACAGGGCTCGGAAGCCGCGCAGCTGCCGCAGGGCGAACAGGGGGCGGGTGCGTGCCAGCCGGTGGTAGTACGCCTCGGAGCACCAGGCCACATGGTCGCCGCCGATGCCCGTCAGGTGCAGCCGGCTGCCCCGCTCGGCCATGCCCGGCAGATGATGCAGGACGCGCGAGCGGTCCATGACGCCGATGGTCGGTTCGTCCAGCAGATCGTCGATGGCCAGCAGATCGCTGTAGACCAGCGGGGAGGCGTCGGCGTCCCAGACGACGTGCTCGACGTCCGGCAACGAGCGTGCGGCCTGTTGGGCCCAGTACAGATCGGTGTCGGCGGGATCGCGCCCCGGCCACGTGCTCGCCACCACCCGGGCCGGTGAGCGGTCGGCGAGGAAGCAGATGGAGGTGGAATCCAGGCCGCCGGACAGGTCGCAGCTGACGACGCCCCCCTGCCTCGTACGGGTGTCCACCGCCGTGGCCAGCGCTTCCCGGACGGCGGACGCGCCGTCGGCCAGCGTCCGTACGGGCTCGGGCGGTGTCCACCAGTGCGAGTGGCGCACGGTCCGGCCGTCGGCAGCGACGATCAGCGCCTCCTGCGGAGGTACGGCGGTGACGCCCTGCCACATGGGCGCCTCGGCGAGCGGATGGGGGACCGGCCACAGCAGCCGGACCGCCACTTGCTCCGGGTCCGGTTCGGCGCCGAGCGCGGCGGCGAGTACGTCGGCGCGGCTGGCGGCCACGCGCGAGCCGCCGACGGAGGCATGGAACACCAGCCGGAGCCCGGACGCGGTGCCCTGCACCCTGAGCTGTCCGTCGAGCGCGCCGATGAGATGGAGGCTCCCGGGAAGAGTGCGAGCCAGTGCGTCGAGCTCGGCGAGGTCGGCCAATCGCCCGGCACGGCGCTCGAGCTCTGCGGCGTCGACAGGGCAGCAGCCGATGACGGCGAGGGCCGCGTGGCCGGCGCGCGCGGTCACGATGTCCTGGTCGTGCCACTGGCCCACCAGCCAGGGCCGGCCGGAGGCGTACGTCAGGATGCGCGTTCCGGGGCGGGAGAAGGAGCGGGCCACGGCGGCCGCGTCCTCACGGTCGGTGAAGACCGCGAAGTGCGCGTCGCCGGGGCCCGTCCCCGCACTCTCGTGCAGTTCAGTCATGACGTCAGGTCAGAGCCGTCGGTCGTCAGTTCTTGCTCAGGATCAGCCGGTCGTTGCCGGAGCTCTGCAGGAGCCCGGTCTTCTTCCGGAACGTCCCGAGCTTGGCGAGCGTCGGCGCTTCGTAGGCCTTCTTCATGACTTCTCCTCACGTGCAGGTGTCACGACCGCCTCCCTGGCCGGCTGTGAACCGGAGGCCGGTTCACAGCCGCCTGCCCCAGGACTCATCGGGAGCTCGGGACGAAGAGACGGCGTACCCCATAGCTATGCGCATAAGGGCAAGGCACAGCAAGACCACTCAAAAAATTAGGACTATAGGCACATTTCAAATGTGGCCGAATTCGCCTCTCGAGGACCGCATGGATGGTCAAATGCAAAACATTCGGCATGCGGAATGGCACACGAGAATGAAAAAACGTTCTGACCTGTGTATCGAGAAGTGTGCAGCGGGCTTTGCCACGGGCGTGCGCCGATGACAGTGCGACGGAGCCGCCGGGGCGCACAACGACCCTGCGGCTGCATGCCGCTGCACATCCCCGCCGCCGCCCCCCATGCCCGAATGGCTGGATACCGATGCCGTCCATGGTGGACAGGGGCGCCGACCCTTGCCATCGGCGCCGTGCCGCGGAGCTCGCCCGGGGCCTTCACCGTGCCGCTGCGCCTCTCCCCCACCGCGTCGGCGGCGTCAACCGATCCCCTTGGGCCTACGGGGCCGGGGCGCGCCCGGTGCCGGGCGCTGAATGATGACGGCCTGCGGGGCGGCGGGCAGCTGGATCGGCGGCTTGCACAAAGCTGGGACAAGACCGATGGCCGAAGAGGGCGGGTCACTCGCCGCCGGGATGATGTGGATTTTCCATCCTGGAGAGCCAGGCGGTGAGCAGCCCTTCGAGTGACTCGGCCTCCTCAGGCGTCAGTAGATCCAGCAGGTGGCGTTCGTTGCGCATGTGGTCGGTGAAGGCTCGGTCGATCAGTTCGCGTCCCGGTCCGGTGAGGGCGACGATCCGGCCGCGCTGGTCGTCGTCGGAACGGCGGCGGGTGACGAGTCCTGCTCGCTCCAGGCGGTCGATTCTCTTCGTCATCGCACCGGTGGTGACCATGGTGTGAGTGGCGAGCTCGCCGGGCGCCCGTTCGTATGGATCACCGGCACGGCGCAGTGCGCACAGGACGTCGAACTCTCCCTCGCAGAGACCGTAGCGGCCGTAGACGAGAGAGAGCTCCTCGGTGAGCCGGTCGGCCAGGCGGTGCAGCCGGCCGATCGCTCCTTGCGGGGTGATGTCGACGTCGGGCCGCTCGCGGCGCCACTCGGCCTGGATGGCGGCCACGCGGTCCAGCGGTTGATGCTGCTCCATGCACACCATGATAGCTTCCCAGGAAGCTACATTAGCTTCCATGGAAGCTAATGTACGGTGGGTGGCACTGACCGCAGTCGCTCCGGTGGCGTGGGGGACCAACTACTTCGTCACGCACGAGTTCCTGCCGGCCGACCGCCCGCTCTACGGGGCCGCCCTGCGGGCGCTCCCCGCCGGCCTGGTCCTGCTGGCCTTGCGCAGGCAGCGGCCGCGCGGGGTGTGGTGGTGGCGGTCCGCGGTGCTCGGGTTGCTCAACATGAGCGTGTTTTTCGTCCTCGTCTATGCCGCCTCCCAACTGCTTCCGACGAGCGTCGCCTCCACCGTCATGGCGGTGTCCCCGCTGACGATGATGCTCATCGCCTGGCCCTTGGTGCCCGAGCGGCCAGGCACCGCCCACCTGGCCGGCGCCGCGGTCGGACTCGGCGGGGTCTGCCTCATGCTGCTCACGGGGGTGGAAGGGGCGAGCGCGCCGGGAGTCCTCGCCTCGGTCGCCGCCCTGCTGGTGTCGTCCTTCGGCCACATCCTGGCCAAACGGTGGAGCGCCGGTACCGACGTGCTCGCCTCGACCGGCTGGCAACTCACCGCGGGAGGCGTGTTCCTGCTCCCGGTCGCCGCAGCCGTGGAGGGCCCTCCGCCCGCACTCTCCACGCCGGCACTCCTCGCGTTCGGATACGTCGCCGTGGTTGCCACCGCACTGGCCTTCGTCGCCTGGTTCACCGGGCTGCGGCACCTGCCTGTGGGGACAGTCGGACTGATAGGACTGCTCAACCCCGTTACAGGCGTTCTGCTCGGCACAGCGGTCGCCGGAGAGGTGCTGACTGTTCAGCAACTGTGCGGACTGGTCCTGGTCCTGGCCGGAGTGGTACTCGGCCGGCCCAAGCGCGCGGGCCGACGCGACAGCATCCAAGGACACATTCCGTGAGGACGTTCAACGGGCGCTTGCGTGGCAGCCACCCCGGCCGTGCCGCTTCGCGTCGCCGGTCGGCACCGAAAAGGCCCTCCACCACAGATGTTGAGCCAGAGCCCGAGAACAGAGAGCACATGACTCAGAGGTCCTTTCGCATGAGAACGCACATCGTCTCGTAGCGACGGATCAATCCGTCGGGCCCTTCCTCGTCCCAGGCATCCGGTTTGCGGTCGTACGCGACATAGCCCAAGCGCTCGTACAGGGCGCGAGCCCGAGGGTTGTCCTCTTCCACGGCGAGTTCGGCCCTGAGCAGACCGCGGTCCCTGATCCGCCGTTCGGCAGCTCGGATCAGCAGCGTTCCCAGGCCGCGGGACCGGAGCGCCGGGAGGACGGCGAGCTGCCACACGGTTCCGGCTCCCTCGGAGACCTGATAGTCGATGCCGCCGATCGCCACCGGCAGATCCACAGGAGTGCATACAGCCAGATAGTCGGCCTCGCCCACCGCAGCGCGCGCCAGCTCTCGCTCCACGGCGCGCAGGTGGGTGGCCGAGCCGGACCAAGTGCACGCGGGCAGATCTCGGTGCAGTAGATCGCGCACGCCGACAGGCAGGACGACGGTGGCATCGATGGAGTGTTCTTCAGTGATCACGGCCCTGAGCATGCCGACCGACGCGATGGCACGACAACGCATTTCTGGGGGCGCCCCGGTGGCGTCCGCGTGTGGTTGATCGTGCAGGCTGGCTGCATGCTCAGTCGCGTAGAGACGTACCTCGCCCATCTTGATCGGCTTTCCGGAGGAAGGGAGCCTCGGTTCTTCCCTGTCGAGTCGACCAAACAGGGCCTGCGGGATGTCACGGAGATCGTGTACGACGACCTCCCGGCCGGACTTCTCACGACGCTCACTTACGGCTTGTCGCTGGCAGAGCATCCGGACTGGCAGCACGGCTCGCCGGAGCTCTGTCTCAGCGTGAACTCGACCAACGTTATCTGGGCCCACGCGGTGGGCTTCCTTGCCGAGCAGCTCCGTGGCACCTGCCCATTCACTTACGGCAGCACCATCAACTTCGGAGAGCGAATCGTGCCCGAGTCGGAGATGACGGCGTTCTGCGTGTTCGCGCCGATGGTCCTCGACAGAGACGACTACCTGGGCATCGACGTTGGCGTTCCAGGACACGAGGGTCACGACGTGATCAACATCCAGGGGATGTACCCCATCCACGAGGTGGAGCGGCAGTTCATCAACGAGCGTGGGCTTGAAGCCTTCTGGAAGAGCGATTGGGAACCCACTGATGTGCTGCGTCGCCCCGCGATCTGATCTGCGGAGGGCAAGTAGCCCTGATCTGGATGACCTGATGGGCGACATCACGCGAGCAGCACTCGTTTGCGTAGGAGTGCAAACCCAGCACGGCCGAACATCTGACTTCGGGCTCGGTGAGGGCTCCCCGGGTGCCGGAGGACCATCCGGCGACCGTCCGGGGCGGGGGCGGCCGGGCGGTCGCCGACCGTGACGCAGTGCGCTTGGCGTGGAGACAGGCGCGGAGGTGCTGGTAGCTGCCCTTGTTGGCCGAGCGGCACGATCTCCTCCCACAGTTTGCAGGGATTGGCGCAGCCCTCGTTCCAGCGGTCGTCGAGCTATGGCTTGTCGTCGTCGAGGTCGGAGGGCCGGTTCTGCCATTGGCCGGTGAGGAGTTCCCCCGGCGTCGCAGCGCGGCAGCGTGCCGGGGCCGGGTGCGGTCGGCGAACCGGTGTCGTCGTGGCCGGGGCCGACCCGTCCGGGCCCTCGGCAGGGGCGGGCTCGGATTCAGGGACCGCGGGTACCAGGGATCAGAGACAGCTGCGGTGCTGGGCGACCCTCCGCTCGGCGGCTTCGCTCCTGTTGTGCCAGAAGTGCCACCGGTCCGCGACCAGGACGGCCTGCGGGGCGCCGACGGTGGCGCCTTCGGCGACGAACGGCGCCCGGTCCCGGCATACGACCTCCACGCCGGGCCGTTGGGTGAGCCAGGCCGCCAGGCTAGATGCTTCGCACAGACCTTGGGGAGCGGTCGCGAAGGGTGACGATGTCGTTCGATCCATGAGCGGTCCCGAGCCCCGGCTGCCTGACTCAAACGCTCACCTCGTAGCCTCCGCGCATGACTGATGATCCGTTCCAGTGCCGCTGCACCCTCTGCCATGACTACGGTGACCGAGACGAAGCAGACCACGTTGACCTGACGATCATCGAGAATGTGCAGCAGCACGGATGGCACGTCGTGATGGTTCCCGAGGACGAGATCGGTCCTGGGTTCGCCTACACGATCGGGCTGTCGCACACTCATGGCGCGCCTGAGCTCGCCATGTTCGGACTCGACATCCACGCCATGCACCGCACGCTCAACAGGCTCGGAGAGAAGTCCACTGCGGGGGCTGTACTGGCTGACGGCCAGAGGCATCCTGACGTTGCCGACGGCCGCCAAGTCGCGCTCAGGCAGGTGGATCTCCGCTGGTACCGGACCTTCTTCGGACGGGCCATCGGGTTCTACCGGCGGCCTCCTTTCCCGGTGTTGCAAGTTGCGTGGGCCGACATGGATGACCACTTTCATTGGGAAGAACAGGCTGAGGAGAGGCATCGGGAGTCACAGCCTCAGCTGTGGCTTCCACCGAGTGAGCACCCTGTCGGAATCTGGACGACCGAACTCTGACCTCGAACGTGCCGACCAGCGACGGACCAAACACGCTCACGCGGAACTTGGAGCGAGATCATTTTGCGGAGCAGCTCAAAACCGGCTCGACCGTAGAGCTGTCTCTTGATCTTCTTGATGCGGTTCACGGCGCCCTCGATGCTGCCGGGGCGCCAGTCGACGTGACCCTGTACGTCTCGGCGATCCTCACCCACCCTTCCACCGGAAGCAGCGAGCGGGAGGGCCGGCCCGTCCGGGCACCAAGTGCTCCGGTCGCGCCATGCGGGGCAGCTGCCGTCTCTCTGGACAAGGCGGCAGCGCACGCAGCGGTGGGGCCGAGCTGCCCACCCTCTGGCCTGGTCAGCGCTTCGCACCTTCACCCTGGACCGGCCGCGGCTACGGCTACGGCTACGGCTACGGCCGAGGACGTACCGCACAGTGCTGGCGGCCGCCGAGCGTAGCGCGCCTCCCGCGGTGGCTCCCCTTTGCCGTGTGAAATCTCCGTGAGGCTCCTCCGCGGCATTGCTGGGGTGACCGCCCCTGCGCTCCTCGGCGGCGGACCGATTCGGGAAACGCCCCCCTCGACTTGATAGGCAAGTGAGTGCTTGCATATCCTGGAGACGTGGCCGACGACCTTTTCAAAGCCTTGGCCGACCCCACCCGCCGCACCATCATCGACGAGCTCGCGGAGAAGTCCGGCCAGACACTGTTCGAGATCTGCTCGCGGCTGAGCATGAAGCATCAGCTCGGCATCTCGCGCCAAGCAGTTTCCCAGCACCTCGCCGTGCTGGAGGCCGCCGGGCTCGTCGAGACCAGGCGGGAGGGCCGCTACAAGTTCCACGACCTGAACACAGCCCCGCTGCGCCAGATCACCGAGCGATGGCTGAGGCCCGACACATCCGGACCGGAAGAGAGCACCGCATGAAGATCCATCTGACCAGCGTCTTCGTCGACGACCAGGCCAAGGCCCTGCGCTTCTACACCGAGGTTCTGGGCTTCGTGAAGAAGCACGACGTCCCGGTGGGCGAGAAGGACCGGTGGCTGACCGTCGTCTCGCCCGACGAGCCCGGCGGCACCGAGCTCCTCCTGGAGCCCGCCGGCCACCCGGCCGTCAAGACCTACCGCGACACGCTCGTCACGGACGGCATCCCGCTCGCCCAGTTCGCCGTCGACGACGTGACGGCGGAGTACGAGCGCCTGCGCGACCTCGGCGTGCGCTTCATCCAGGAGCCCCTGGAGATGGGCCCCGTGACCACAGCCGTCTTCGACGACACCTGCGGCAACCTGATCCAGATCGCGACCCAGCCGCAGTAGGCGATCGGTCGCGTGCGAAGCACGGCAGCGGCGGCGAGTGGACCGGTCGGTTTCCTTATGTCGCCGAGGTCCGGCAGGGTGCAGCTGCCCAAGTGCCGGCTCTGCGATGCCGGGTGGCGCCAGATCGCCGCACGGGGCCGATGGTGATCGAGCTTGGTGAGGGTGGTGGCTGCAACGGTGAGCTTGCCGATGTGCACGGCGGGCAGCTGGTACGCCACCACCACCAGCAGGACCGCGAAGCGTTGTCGAGCGCTGCGGTGCGGGCGCCTCGCACGAAGAGCACGGGGGCAAGATGCCCTCGGCGCAGGGGTAACGGGGCAGCCGCTCCTGCTTGCCGGTGACCTCCCACACGGCAGTGCGCTACTCCTCGTACCCGGTCAGCGCCTTCGTACGGCCGCGGATGGCTCCGGGCAGGGCGTGCGCTCGTGGCGTCGCACAGACGCAGGACCGGTCACGGCTGACCATCCTGGTCCGCCGCTGACCGGAACACGGGCTTCGACCTCGCCGACGGCTGCAACACCCCGGAGCGAGGTGCTGCTCGCGGAGGTGACGAGGCGCCGGCCGTCGCGGCCGGCTGCTGCAAGCGCCCGGAAGGCACGTGTCTGAGCTGATACGACATGCAGGAGGGCACAGCAGCTCACACCGCCAGCGCGATGCCGCAGACATCCGGCAGCGGCCTGCCTCGCGAGACGACCCAACGCCCGCCCGATGCCAGGACCAGTGAGAGACCGTCAGTGGTCGACCGTGACGACGATCTTGCCCACCTGGGTGCCCGCCTCCATGTAGCGGTGCGCCGCAGCGATCTCGTCCAAGGCGAAGGTGCGGTCCACAACGGGCCGGAAGACGCCGGTACTCAGCCCGGAGGAGACGAAAGCCTCGGCGCGGCGCAGGCGCTGTGGGTCTCGGGTCGTCTCATGCATGGTGTAGGTACGCATGTTCAGTGCGGGCATGCCGAGTTCGAACCCCGGATAGGGAGTCTGCTCGCCGCTCACCGCCCCGTAGAGGAAGAGGGTGCCGCCAGGGGCGACGGCCCTGGCCAGGTCCACAACTCCGGGCCCGGCAACGGCATCGAAGACGAATTCGGCGCCCCGGCCCGCGGTCAGTGCGAGCACACGGTCGGCGACCGCCTCCTCGCCAGTGACGATCACCTCGGCCGCCCCCGCCTTGAGCAGCGCGTGCTTCTTCGCGCGGCTGCGCGTGGTGGCGATGGGCACCGCGCCGACGCGTCGGGCGACTTGGATCGCGGCGAGGCCAACACTGCTGGAGGCCGCCGTGAGCACCACCGTGTCACCAGCCCCCATGCCGCCCACTTCGACCAGCGCCCCGTAGGCCGTCACGTATGGCATCCACACCGCCGCACTCTCAACCGCGCCGAGCCCTTCGGGGCGGTGCACAACCGCGGCCGCGGGAACGATCGCGCGCTCGGCGTAGACGGCGTAGGCGTTCATGGAGAACGCGGGCACCACACTGACCGCCTGGCCGACCTCGAACCCGGCCACCTGCGCGCCGACCGCCTCGACCACCCCTGCGGCCTCGGCGCCCAGCCGGGCAGGGAACTCCTTGACCGGCTCGATGTAGTGGCCGCTGCGGAACAGCACCTCGGCTCGATTGAGTCCGATCGCATCCACGCGAATCAGCAGCTCACCGGCGCTGGGGCCAGCGACCGGCACATCCTCCAACCGCAGCACCTCCGGCCCCCCGTACTCGTGGAATCGCACCGTCGCAGCCATCACACATCCCCCTTCGATTGATGACGTCGGCACGAGAACCGCACCGCCGCGCCTCACTCAAACGCAAAGTACGACGCCTGTCAAAGTTCGACGGTCATGATACTTTGACAATCGTCGTACGACATGAGCAGGAGGTCGACAGACACATGGCGGCAGTGCAGAACAAGAGCCGGGACGACCGCGTACCGGCTCACCCGGACGTCCGTACGATCAGCCTTCAGCAGGTGCTCGAGGCCTTGGTCGACCCTGTGCGCCGACGGATCGTCAGTGAGTTGTACGCCACGACCCAGGACCTCGCGTGTGGCACGATCGACCTGCCGGTCAGCAAGTCCACCGCCACGCACCACTTCCATGTGCTGCGCGAAGCCGGCCTCATCCGCCAGTACTACGTCGGCACTTCACGGATGAACGCGCTACGCCGCGAGGAGGTCGACGAAGCCTTCCCCGGCCTCCTGCGCGCACTGGTGAGCGAGCGCAGCCGGCCATGATCCAGCGAGGGCCCGCCTACAGCGGGTCCGGCACCCATAACGCCGAATCGGCCGCTTGTGCAGCGGTCATCACTCCGGCTCGTATCGGGGCAGGCACGATGCCGCTCGATCGAGGTGAGCATTCCCTCGCCCCGATGGAGGAAGGCTGTGCTCACCCGGCGACGACCCGGCGCGGTCGTCCGCGTTGTCCCTCACACGGGTAAGGAATGTGCAAGACGCATATGCAGAACCTGCTTCTGCGGCATCGTGGTACCCACCGCCGGCCGCTCGGGTGGCCGCCGCAGCGAGGGGGAAGGCCATGACCTGGGAACGAGATGGCTTCACGTCGCACGAGGGCTCGGTCGGGGTACTGCTGCCCGACGGCAGCGAACCGCGTCCGGCCATTTTCGACATCGGCAGCGGAAGCAGCTTCTACGAGACCACCGACTGGTGGGTCTACGACGGCACCCTACGCATCCCCCGCGCCTCTCGGATGCGCGGCAAGTGCTCCTGCGGCTGGCGCGGGGAGACCAGCTACCCCATCGACTGGGAAGAGGTCCTCAGGGACGACCCCCATGCATACGACACCTCCGCTCCCCGGGAGGACTGGGCCCAGCACCTCGAGGACGTTCAAGCCCGCACCGTCCCGCTGCCGGCCGACGTCACGGACCTGCTAGACCAGCTCCGCGGCCGACTGGAGCACCTCGCCGACGACGCACCGCTGGCCGCGCTGAGGGCCGTACACGAACTCGAGACCATCATCGGCGCCATCGGCCCGAGCGCAGCCTTCCTCGCCCTGCGCGAAGACGAGATCCCGTGGGACCGGATCGCCGAAGGGCTCGGCGCGACCGAAAAGGACGCCCGCACCCGCCTCTTCCGCTACAGCCACCGCATCTGAAGGGCGCACCCGGCCAGTTCAACCGACATTGAACACGTTCAGCATAGTGGTCGTCAGGTAGACGCTAGTCATCCCGCCATCTCCCGCACCGCTCATCGCTCTTCGGTAGCAACGGTTCCAGGACCGCCCATTCCGCGTCGATCGGATCCGCCGTTCTGAGCATGCTCAGAACGGCGAGCCCATCTGATCGAAGAGACACGTCCCGGTGCCGCATCAGGCGACGCTCGCCACGGCCGATGCGGCTGGTGACGGGGGGGCTGACCACCGCAGCATCGCTCAGCACGCGAGCTCAGTCCCGTGAACCTTCGCCCCGCTCGACGTCGAACTCGAGCGCGGAGGTGAGACCCTCCATGAAGGAGCGGAAGTCCGGGGCGAGGGTCAGTTCCGAGTTGTCGTCCGCGTCGAACCAGACAACGGACGGCTCCCCATGCCGACCGCAGGTCCGGTAATCCAGCCCGATCCAGTAGTGGCCCTCACCCGAGACCAGTACTACGTCCCTGGGCAGGCCCCATTCTTGGACCAGGTACGGGCTGTCGAGCAGGGAGAGCGTCTGCTCACCGTGGCCGATGCCCATCACCACATCAAAGGGGACATGGTCAGGAGCCCATGAGGTCGGCCGGCTCGTGGGGAAGGCGTCCCGACTGGATGCGACCAGGCCACCGTTCTGTTCGCGGAGGATATCGAGCAGTGAGGCGGGGAGTGTGACGTTCAACAGCCGCTCGGCCTCCAGAATCGCCTGGTCGGTCAAGGACGGCTGCACTCCGCGGTCGCTATTGGTGTCCCAGAACGGGTGCTGAAGATCCTCAACGTGTGCCATGAGCGTCATCGTAGGAGCCGGGAGCTCGATGGTTTGACAGTGCCGCTACCCGCCATCAGGAGATTTCCACGCAGGCCGATGCGCCCGCACGGAAACCCTGGCCGCCCGTCACGCGTGCGAGGGGTCCGGGGCTGCGGCTTCCAGGGCGGCGATGCTGCCCGACATGATCGTCCGTACGTGCTCGGTGATGTGCTCCGCCGGCCAGTCCCACCAGGCCACCGCCAGCAGCCGGGCGATGTCCTCGTCGCTGTAGCGGGTGCGGATGAGGCGGGCGGGGTTGCCGCCGACGATGCCGTAGTCGGGTACGTCGCCGGTGACCACGGCTCCGGAGCCGATGATCGCGCCGTGTCCGATCCGTACGCCCGGCATGACCGTCGTGCCGTGGCCGAACCAGACGTCGTTGCCGACGACGGTGTCCCCTCGGTTCGGCAGGCCGGTGAGCAGGTCGAAGTGTTCCGACCACGAGCCGCCCATGGTGGGGAAGGGGAAGGTCGAGGGCCCGTCCATGCGGTGGTTGGCGCCGTTCATGATGAACCGGACTCCCGTGCCCAGCGCGCAGAACTTGCCGATGATCAGCTTCTCCGGCCCGTAGTGGTAGAGCACGTTGCGCGTCTCGAACGCGGTCGCGTCGTCCGGGTCGTCGTAGTACGAGTACTCCCCGACCCCGATCAGCGGGGACTTCACCAGCGGCCTGAGGAGCACCACCCGCGGCTGCTCAGGCATCGGATGGAGGACCGTCGGGTCGGCGGGCACAGGCATGGGGAGTGATTCCTCACCGGGTGCGGGGGGCAGTCGTTACGGCACGGCGCGTACCGATCATGCCGTCATCCTGCTCCGCCGTGCGCCGGACTGTCAACGGCACCATGCGTGCCGTTACGATCTGGCCCATGGCGAACGAATCTCCGGCCCCGCGACGCCGGGGCTCCGCGCGCACCGACGCGCTGCTCCAGGTGACACTCGACCTGGCCGCGGAGGTCGGATACGCGGGCCTGAGCATCGAGGCCATCGCGCGACGGGCCGAGGTCGGAAAGCACACGATCTACCGGCGGTGGCCGTCCAAGACGGCCCTGCTGCTGGACGCGCTCAACCGCGCATGGACCACGGACCTGGACTACAGCGACACCGGCGATCTGCGCTCCGACCTGCGCGAGCAGTTCCTGCGCTCCACGTCCGCGCTGTCCGAGCCGCCGATCGGTCCGGTCTACCGCGCCGTCATCGCCGAGGCCCAGTCCTCCCCCGCGTTGCGGGCGACGCTGCACGAGAGGTTCCTGCGCACCGTCGAGCGGAGCACCATGGACCGGATCGTCCGCGCTCAGCACGCGGGCGAACTGCGCGCGGACGCGGATCTGACCTTCGCCGCAGAGGTGTTGTGCGGGGCGCTGTACTACCGCCACCTTTTGACGACGATGCCGGTCGACGAGAGGGCCATCGACGGGCTGCTGGACATGTTCATGGCCGCGTACGCCAAGCGGTGACGAAGCGGACCAGGCCTCACGACAACACCCCCATGGTCGGTCCCGCCCGCCGCGATCTCCAGCTGTACCGGCATGGGCTGACTGATCATCCGCACGCTCGCGACCGACCCGCTCCGTCGGCATAGCGCCCGGTACGGCCAAGACGATCCACACCAGCCGTCGCCCATGGCCCGCGGCGGCCGGCATCAACGGCTTGATCCGGTTCCACCTCGCATCAGTGACCCGCTTCGGGTACCCGCGAGAAAATAGTAGCCATGTGCATAGTAGCCATGTACTGTGTCTCAGGTGAGTTCAGCAACTGAGCGCGCCACAGCGGGATTCCTGGTCTGGCGCCTGTCGATGAAGTGGCGGGTAGCCGTCGACCGGGCGGTCGCGCCGTTGGGTCTGACCCATGCCCAGTACGCGTTGATGGCATCGCTCCACGGCATGTCGCGCTCCGGGCTCCGACCCAGCCAGCGTCTGCTCGCCGACCACACGGGGCTCGAACCGCTGTACGTGTCCAAACTCGCCCGCACCCTGGAGGCCGCCGGGCTGGTCGCCCGGACCCGGGACCCGAAGGACCCGCGCGCCATGCAGCTGTCGCTCACTGAGCAAGGACGCGACGTCACACGCCGCGCGATCAAGGTGGTCCAGGGCCTGCTGGACCAGCTGCTGGAGCCGCTCGGCGGACAGGGCGGCGCGCGCACACAGCAGTTCACCCGCGAGCTGGCGACCCTGCTCGACGTACCCCTTGGTCCGGACACCGACAACCCGGACACCGACAACGGCAACCACAACGACAAGGAGCAGTCATGACCACCACCGCACCCACGGTCAACGGACGGGTCATAGCGCTGGCGCACCATGCCGGGCGTGCCCTCCTGGAGGGCGTACTGGCCCGCCACGGGGCCACGTTCCACCAGAGTGTGACGCTCCGGGCCGTCGTGGTCGCGGGCGAGTCCGTCGGCAGCGACGAGCTCGTCGGCGACGTCACCGGCTCGCTGAAGACCGACGAGTCGGTCGTACGCGGCGTGATCGAGGAGCTGACGGCCGCGAAGCTGCTGGAAGAGGACCCGGCGGAAGCCTCCCGTATGCGGCTCACGGACGCCGGACGGGAGCTGTACGAGAGCACGACCGCGGAGAGCGCCCAGATCTCCGCCCGGCTGTACGCCGGTATTCCGGCCGAGGATCTTGCCACTGCGGGCCGCGTGTTGGCACTGGTCACGGAGCGCGCGAACGCCGAGTTGGCCGGCGCCTGAGGTTCCGTCCTCCCCATCACGACCGAACCACGCCATGGCGGGTAGCGGCGACTCCGAACTGTTGCAGCCTGCTGATCTTGTTGAACCCTGTTGATCCCTGTTGATCGTCGCCCGCTCCACGGTCCGCCTGAGCCCCGGCCCAGGGTGCAGTCCGCCCGCTGTCCTGGCGCGATGACCAGCGACAGCGGGCAGCTTCCCCTCCGCCCCGACGTGGATCTCGGTGGTCGGCCCGCCACGGGGGCGACCGAGGCACTCGCCTACCGCACCGCCTCCGCCCCCTGAGAGGAGACCCGGCCTAGCCGGAGCGCGTCCCCGGGCCGGGAGGTTCGGTGACCGTGACCTGGGCGGGGCGCAGGAGTTGCTGTCCGACCCGGTACCCACGGCGCAGCAGTGCGCTGCAGGTCGGCCGGTCGACCGTGTCCGACACCTCATGGGTGACGGCCTCGTGCCGGGCCGGGTCGAAGGGCTCCCCCACCGTGCCGACGGGCTCCAGTCCGAGAGCCGCGAGCCGGCCCTCCAGCACCTCGCTGACCGCCTTGAGCCCGCCGGTCACTTCGCCGTGCTCCCGCGCCTGGTCGATGGCGTCGAGCACCGGAAGGAGCCCGCCGAGGACATTGGCCACCGCGATCTCCCGGATCGCCAAGCGGTCACGCCGTACGCGCTTGCGGTAGTTGTCGTACTCGGCCTTCAACCGTTGCAGATCATCCGTGCGTTCGGCGAGTTGCGCCTCCAGCCCGGCTTCCCGGGTGCCGGTTTCGACCGGGGCCCGCTCGGCTCCCGGGGCGGTGTCTTCTTTTGGTGATCGCGTTTCCCGTTCCGCCGATGCGCGGTCGGCATGGTCGGGCTTTCTCGGCCGCAGGGTGACCGGATCGATGCGCCGGTTGTCGCGGATGACGACAGGCAGCTGTTGCTGCTGTGGCGACCGGGAACCGTTCGGCACGCTCATTCCGCACCTCCCTTGGCACTCTCGTCATCGACGATCTCAGCGTCGACGACCTCCTCCTCTCCGCTCGCCGGCCCGGTCCGGGAAGCGGAGTCGGCCTCTTCTCCGGCACCCGCTGTCCGGGCGTAGAGGGCGCTGCCGATCTTCTGCGAGGCCGCCATGGCCTTCTCGATGGCGGAGCGGAGCGCGGCGGTGTCCTCGCCCTTCAGCTTCTCCTTGACGTCCGCCAGGGCGGCCTCCGTCTCGCTCCTCACGTCGCCGGGGATCTTGTCGGCGTTGTCGGCCAGCAGCTTCTCCGTCTGGTAGACGAGCTGTTCGCCCTGGTTGCGGGTCTCGGCGGTCTCACGACGCCGCCGGTCCTCCTCGGCGTGCGCTTCCGCCTCGCGCATCATCCGGTCGATCTCGTCCTTCGGCAGCGAGGAGCCGCCGGTGACGGTCATCTTCTGCTCCTTGCCCGTGCCCAGGTCCTTCGCGGTCACGTGCATGATGCCGTTGGCGTCGATGTCGAAGGCGACCTCGATCTGCGGGACGCCACGCGGCGCCGGCGGCAGACCGGTCAGCTCGAACATGCCGAGCTTCTTGTTGTACGCCGCGATCTCGCGCTCGCCCTGATAGACCTGGATCTGCACCGACGGCTGGTTGTCCTCGGCCGTCGTGAAGATCTCGGACCGCTTGGTCGGGATCGTGGTGTTGCGCTCGATCAGCTTGGTCATGATGCCGCCCTTGGTCTCGATACCCAGGGACAGCGGGGTCACGTCGAGGAGCAGGACGTCCTTGACCTCACCCTTGAGGACACCGGCCTGCAGCGCGGCGCCGATGGCGACGACCTCGTCCGGGTTCACACCCTTGTGCGGATCCTTGCCCGTCATCCTTCTGACCAGCTCGGTCACCGCCGGCATACGCGTCGAACCACCCACCAGGATCACGTGGTCGATGGCCGAGACATCGATCCCCGCGTCCTTGATGGCGTTGTTGAACGGGCCCTTGCAGCGATCGAGGAGATCCCGGGTCAGGTGCTCGAACTGTGCTCGGGTGAGCTTCTCCTCCAGGTGCAGCGGGCCCTCGGCGGAGGCCGTGATGTACGGCAGGTTGATCGAGGTCTCCGTGGAGGAGGACAGCTCGATCTTGGCCTTCTCCGCGGCCTCACGCAGACGCTGTGTGGCCAGCTTGTCGTTGGCAAGATCGACACCGTAGGCGTTCTTGAACTGCTTGGTCAGATGGTCGACGATCCGCTGGTCCCAGTCGTCACCGCCGAGATGCGTGTCGCCGTTGGTGGACTTCACCTCCACCAGTCCCTCGCCGATCTCCAGGAGGGAGACGTCGAAGGTGCCGCCACCGAGATCGAAGACGAGGATGGTCTGGTCGCTCTCCTTGTCCAGGCCGTAGGCGAGGGCGGCGGAGGTCGGCTCGTTGATGATGCGCAGGACCTTGAGGCCGGCGATCTCACCGGCTTCCTTGGTCGCCGTGCGCTGACTGTCGTTGAAGTAGGCAGGAACGGTGATCACCGCGTCCGTCACGTCCTCACCGAGGTACGCCTCGGCGTCGCGCTTCAGCTTCTGGAGCACCCGGGCCGAGATCTCCTGCGCCGTGTACCTCTTGCCGTCGATGTCCGCTCTCCGGGAAGCGCCACTGCGCCTCTCCGATGTGCCGCTTCACCGACCGTGCTGTTCGTTCGACGTTCGTCACGGCCTGATGCTTGCGACCTCACCGACGAGCACCTCGCCCTTCTTCGCGAACCCGACCACCGACGGCGTGGTACGGGCTCCCTCGGTGTTCGTGATGACGGTGGGCTCGCCGCCTTCAAGGACGGCGACCACGGAGTTGGTCGTACCAAGGTCAATGCCCACTGCCCGTGCCATCGCTTACTCCTCTCGGACTCGGAGCCGTCTCGCCGGCTCTTCGGATCTCACCGGGTACCGGCACCGCCTGCTCCGTCGGTTCGCGTGGGCATCCCGTTCGCTCCTCTCACACCTCAGGAGGATGCGACTGCCGACACGCTCTATATAACTCGCATAAAGAAGATTGACAAGGGTCCACTCAAGTTGGCGCTGAGGGAAGCGGCCCGACAGCGCGGCAGAGCTCTGGCAGCAGCTTGAAGGAATTCTGAAGCGGAGGACGGCATGCTCCGGCCTGCTATGCGGTGGTGCGATGCGGAGGGCAGAAGGCTGGATACCGTACCGCTGTCCGATCCACGGGTCGCGGCGGTCGAGGTCCGGGAGTGCGGAGAGCCGCTGGTCGATCTGCGCGAGGTCGGCGTGCTGCGGCTGGGCCGGCGGCCGGCCTGCCCGGGTGAGGCCCCGGCCAGGCTGCGGCTCGGCGTCGTCGACCGCCTGGTCACGGCGCAGACCTTGCTCCCGGCCGGGCTGCGGCTGCTCATGATCCAGGGATACCGGCCGGACCCACCGGAGGCTCCGCACGCCACCGGCGCCGCCGCCGACCTCACGCTCTGCACCGTCGAGGGCGCCCCGCTGTGGATGGGGTCCGCACCCCAGGACACGCGGTCGCCGCATCGCCACACGACGGCGCCCGGCCCGGACCCCGTCGCCGCCGAGAATCGCCGGTCTCTGAGCATGGCCATGACCACCGCAGGGTTCGTCAACTACCATGCCGCGTGGTGGCATTGGTCATACGGGGACCGTTACTGGGCCTGTTTGAGCGGGGCGCGGTACGCAGGCTACGGCCCGCTCGACCGCTGACAGCCGCCGCTCCGGATGACCCTGCCGCGACAGAAGTCGTACCGGCATCGTTGTGGGGGTCAACGTGCTACAGATCAGACTGCTGGGCCCGGTCGAGGTCCACTCCGGGGACAGACGGGTTCCACTGGGCGGCGGCAAGCCACGTGCACTGTTCGCGGCGCTGGCGCTGGAGCAAGGCCATGTGATCTCCACCGAGCGCCTCGTCGACGTCGTCTGGCCGCACGATCCTCCGGACAGCGCCCGCTCGCTGATCCAGACGTACGTATCGACTCTGCGCAGGTCCTTGTCCGGCGTCGGCTGTCCCGAGGTGATCGAGACCCGGGCGCCCGGATACGCGATCGGCACCGAAGCGGCGACGGTCGATGCCGCGCTCTTCGCCCAGCTGCTGACCGAGGCGAAACAGCGTGTCGCGGCCCGGGAGCTCGCCCCGGCGGCCACACTGCTGCTCGATGCGGCAGCACTGTGGCGGGGGCCCGCACTCTGCGGCCTGGAAGAGTCGCTGCTGACAGGGGAGGCACGGCGGCTCGATGAGCTGCGCGTCACGGCTCTGGAGGAGCGCTTCGGCGTCGAGCTGGCGCTGGGCAGGCTCGATCACCTGGCCGAGCTGACCGGCCTTGTCGCGCAGCACCCTGCCAATGAGCGGTTGCGCGGGCAGCTGATGGTGACCCTGAACCGGCTGGGGCGCCAGGCCGACGCACTGGCCTGCTACCGGGAGGGGCGGGCCACGCTCGTGGAGGAGCTGGGCGTCGAACCGGGCGCGGCTCTCAGCGCACTGAACGATGCGATTCTGCGCGGCGACGGCATCGGCGACGGGTCGCCCGAAGGAGGAGCGCTGTGGCCTGCCCCGCCACTCCAGCCCCACATTCCACTCCAGCCCCACATTCCTCTCCAGCCGCATCACTCACTCCAGCCGCATCCGCGGAACCAGCCGCTATCGTCACCCCAGCCCCTCCCGTCACCCCAGCCCCTCCCGTCACCCCAGCCCCTCCAGGCGAGGCCTCCCGCGCATCTGCCACCCGCACCGGCCGACTTCACCGGACGCGGCGAGGAGCTGGCCACGCTGTCCGGTGCCCTTGCCGAGCCGGCCGAGGGCTCGTTCCCGATCCATGTCGTGGCGGGCCCAGGAGGCAGCGGCAAGTCGGCGCTTGCGGCGCAGGCGGCCCACCAGGTCGCCGCCTCCTTTCCGGACGGACAACTGCACGCCGAACTCCGCGGTCTCTCCGACAGCCCCGCGGCCCCCGCCGAGATCCTGGGAAGGTTTCTGCGCTCCCTCGGCGTCGACGCGGAGCGGCTGCCGGACTGCCCGCAGGAGCGCATGGAGCTGTACCGGACCCTGGTCGCCGACCGCCGCCTGCTGATCGTGCTGGACGACGCCGCCGATGAACGGCAGGTCCGTCCGCTGCTCCCGGGCGACCGTGGCTGCGCCGTACTCATCACGTCGCGGGACCGGTTGGGCGGACTGGTCGGAGCCAGGCTGACCGAACTGGACGTGCTGGCGCCGGCCGAGGCTCTTCAGCTCCTCACCAGGATCGTCGGTCCGGAGCGGGCCGAGGCCGCTCCGCAGGCCGCCGCGCGCATCCTGTCCGCATGCGGCAATCTGCCCCTCGCGATCCGGATCGCGGGCGCACGCCTCGCCACCCGGAGCCGGCTGCCCCTGAAGGTTCTCGCCGACCGGCTGGCCGACGAGCGCCGGCTGCTCGACGAGTTGGCCGTGGGCGACCTCGCGGTGCGCAGCACGATCGGGCTCAGCTTCACCTCCCTGGACGCACTGCCCAGGACGGCCTTGGAGCGCATGGGCTTCTTCGGCCTCCCGGAGTTCTCCCCCTGGGTCGTCGGCCGGCTGCTCGACATCCCGGAGGCGGAGGCCCAGCACCTGCTCGAACTGCTCGTGGACACACAGCTCGTCACCTTCACACGGGTGGACCGGACGGGCATCCTGCGCTATCGCCTCCACGACCTGGTACGGCTCTTCGCGCGCGAGCGGGCCGAAGCCGCCGAATCGGCCGCCGAGTTGACCGAGTCCGTCGCGCGCGTGTTCCGGGGCTGGCTCACGCTGCTGCACCAGATCGCCGCGAGCAGCCCGGCGCCTCAGATCGCCTGGCGTCCCGCTGCGCCGCCGCCCCCGGGCACCCTGCCGGACGAGCTCGGGGAGCGCGTCCTCGAACGTGTCCTCGGCGAGCACGTCCTCGGCGACGCCTTCGGCTGGTTCGACGACGAGCAGGCGGCGCTGGCCGTGGCCGTCGAGCGCGCCGCCGCGATCGGCCTCGACCATCTCGTGTGCGACCTGGTCTCGTCGTACAACGCCGTGGAACTGCGCACCAACCACTTCGAGTTCCGGGCACGCATCACCACCGCCGCTCTGGCCGCGGCGCAGCGCATGGAGGACCAGCGCCGCGAGGCCGGCATGCTGGCGGAGCTGGCCCAGCTCCGCTACGACCAGGACCGGTTCACCGACGCCCGGTGTCACTTCGGTGAGGCACTCAGCAGATTCCGCGCCCTGCACGACGTGCGTGGGCAGGCCTTCGCCCTGTCGGGTCTCGGTATGACGTGCCGCGAGCCCGGGCATCTGGCCGAGGCGGTCCACTTCCTCGACCAGGCCGCGACGCTGCTGCACGCACTCCAGGACCACAGCGGCATCGGCCACGTCCAGCGGACCAGGGCGTCGGTGCGGCTGGAGCAGGGAAAGTACGGTGCGGCCCGAACCGACATCGACACGGCGTTCGATGCCTACCGGAGGGCCGGCAGCCGCAGGGGCCTGGCGCTCACCCTGCGCACCCTGGGGCTGTACCACCGGGCCGTCGGCGACTACGTGGCCGCGCTGGACGTCTGCGCCGAGTCGGCGGCGATCTTCGCCGAGCTCGGCGATGAGCTGATGCACTCCTACGCCGTCCGTGCCCATGCCAAGGCACAGATGCGGCTCGGCCACCGGGCCGAGGCGCTGCCCCGGCTCGAAGGGTCGTTGGACACGGCACGCGCCTGCCACGACCGGTTCGGACAGGCGGTCACCCTGCGGGTCATCGGCCAGCTGCATCTGGCCGACGAGCGGCTGGACCTGGCGCAGAGCTGTCTGGAGGCGACCCTGCCGCTGTGGGACGCCATGGACACCCCGCTCTGGCGGGCGCGCACGGAGTACGACCTGTCCCTGGTCCATGAGGCCCGCGGGGGGACCGAGGCGGCCCTGGCGGCTCGGACGCATGCGCTGGTGGTCTTCCAGGAGCACGGCGCACGGGAGTACGCGGAGGTCAGCGGCGCTTCAACGGCGCCTGTGGGGGTGTTGAAGCGGAGTTGATGCGGAGTTGAAGCGGCGGCGCGGAGCCTTCTCGGCGAGAAACAACTCCTCAGCGGGACCCCTCAGCGAGAAGGACAGCTCTCATGCGCAATCCGCTCAGACGTGTCACCGCCGCCCTCACCTCCCTCCTGGTCCTGGGCGGCCTGGCCATCGGCACCACCGTGATCTCCGAGGTCGCCGCCCCGACCACCGCGTACGCCGCGGAACAGTCCACGGTCGGCGGCTCGATCAGCCGGACCGAGATACTCGCCCGGGCCAAGTGGTGGATGGACACCTACGGCGTCATCTACAGCCAGGACCAGGCCGACGCCAAGGCGTCGGTCACCGGCGAGAAGTACCGCCCGGACTGCTCCGGCTTCGTGTCGATGGCCTGGCGGCTCCCCAAGAGCGGTGGCTGGGACCGCAACACCGGCAACCTCGACGCCTTCGGTGACACCACTACCATCTCCCTGGACAGCCTGCAGCCGGGCGACGCGATCCTCGGCGACGGGCATGTCGCGCTCTTCGAGAAGTGGACCGACTCCAGCAAGACGGAGATGTGGATCTACGACGAGTACGACTACGGCCAGGCGGGCCGCCACGCCACCAAGACCAAGTCGTACTA
The DNA here is from genome assembly GCF_018614205.1 of Streptomyces sp. ISL-36. Classification (GTDB taxonomy): domain Bacteria; phylum Actinomycetota; class Actinomycetes; order Streptomycetales; family Streptomycetaceae; genus Streptomyces. Next base: position 61,541 of record NZ_JAGGOS010000120.1, read on the forward strand.
CGCCTCCAACAACTTCAAGGGCCTGCGCTACGACAAGGCCACTTCCACCCCCGCCCCGGGCAAGGCGGAGCCGGCGACGGCGTACGACCAGGGTGACGGCACCATGCGGATCTACCGCTGGACCTCCACCGGCAGCGCCTTCGACCGCGCGAGCGACTACGACTCCGGCAGCTTCTCGCTCTCCAACGTCGGCGACCGCATGGCCTCAGGAGACGTCAATGGTGACGGCAAGGACGACGTCGTCATGGCCTACCAGTACAACGACGGCACCTGGGGCCTGTACACGTTCCTCAACGGCAGGACGTACGACGGTGTCTGGTACACCGGCGGCGCCTACAACCTCGGCAAGGTCGGCGGACGCCTCGTCCTCGGCGACTGGAACGGTGACGGCAAAGCCGAGCCGGCCATGGCGTACGACCAGGGTGACGGCACCATGCGGATCTACCGCTGGACCTCCACCGGCAGCAACTTCGACCGCACCAGCGACTACGACTCCGGCAGCTTCTCCCTGGCCAACGTCGGCGACCGCATGGCCTCAGGAGACGTCAACGGTGACGGCAAGGACGACATCGTCATGGCCTACCAGTACAACGACGGCACCTGGGGCCTGTACACGTTCCTCAACGGCAGGACGTACGACGGTGTCTGGTACACCGGCGGCGCCTACAACCTCGGCAAGGTCGGCGGACGCCTCGTCCTCGGCGACTGGAACGGTGACGGCAAGGCCGAGCCGGCGACGGCGTACGACCAGGGTGACGGCACCATGCGCATCTACCGCTGGACCTCCACCGGCAGCAACTTCGACCGCACCAGCGACTACGACTCCGGCAGCTTCTCCCTGGCCAACGTCGACGACCGCATGGCCTCAGGAGACGTCAACGGTGACGGCAAGGACGACATCGTCATGGCCTACCAGTACAACGACGGCACCTGGGGCCTCTACCCCTTCCTCAACGGCGCCAACTCCGACGGCGTCTGGTACACCGGCGGCGCCTACAACCTCGGCAGGGTCGGCGGACGCCTCGTCCTCGGCGACTGGTAGACACCGCGTCGAGAGCCGCACCGAGGACCACTGATGCAGGGCCGGGCCGCTATCGAGCGGCCCGGTCCTTCGTCCGCGGCATCCTGAGCACACGCCCCCGGTGTACGTGGATGTCGGCGATCCGTCATGCGGTCACCTGGCGCGTACCGCCGTGACGGTGAAGCGTTCGACATCGGCGACGTGACCGCCCGTGGAGGCGACGACCGTGAGCACGGGGTCGTGGGCACCGGAGAAGGAGACCCTCGCGCTCCAGGGCTGGTCGTTGCCGCCCGCGGAGATGCAGCATGCGGAGGTGCCCAACGGCGCCTTCGACGAGGGCTGGCGTACCTCGACACGGATGCTCTCGTCCACTCCGGTGATCCTCCCGCCGATCGCGAGGGGGGAACGCACGAGCGACCCGTACGCGGGCGTGGTCAGTGAGAACGTCGTGTCGTCGGTGCCGACGACCTCCCATGGACCGTCCGGGGAGCCGTACCGCACGAGGTGGATCACCGCCGCGGTGCCGCCCTCGCGCCCCGTCGGCGCGACGCCGATACGGGCGTGCCGACCGCTGACCGTGCGCGAGGAGACCTTGTCGATCTCCTTGAAGCCGAGGTAGTCGCGGGTGAAGGCCAGCGCGGTCTGTTCGGGGTCCCGGTGCCAGGGCTGGTGCCCGCCGGAGCGGTAGGCGCGCTCCCACTCCTGGGCCTGGGCGAGCGTGGTGAACGGCCACAACGGCTGGAGGCTCCAGGAGCCCAGCGGCGGCGTGCTCTTGGGGGTCGGCGTGAGTGTGGTCGGGGCTTTCGTGGCGGACGGCGTGGCCGTCGGGGGTGTCGAGGGCGTGGGCGTCGTGCGCGAGGTGGTGGGCGTGGGCGTGGGCACGGGTGTGGACGTCCCGGGTGCGGGGAGCGTCGATCGCGATGCGCTGGGGGCGCCGCCGGAACCACCGCACGCAGTGAGCGACAGGCCCAGCACGGTCGCTGCGGTGAGGAGTCGGAACGGGAGCGAGATGTTCATGGGTGCTCCAGAGAGGTGGAACCGGCCGTCGACCGGCCTGTCCGGCTATCGTGCCACCAGTCCCGCCCTCGTCACAGAGGGCCGTGCGCACGGAAGCCCAAGCCCCAGCCACCCGTGGACCACTGGTGGTCGTCCCGAGCGGAGGCAACCGCCAAGGCCGGCGACCGCGCGAGGCGCGGCTCGACGGCCCGTCCCAGGGCGGCCCCGGGGCGGCCCCGGGGCGGCCCCGGACAGGAAGATCAGACTGCCGGGGCCGTCCCTGAGGACCGGTCACTTTCGCCAGAAAAGGTGATGCGTCACCCCGCTGGGGCTGGGCACGACCTCCAGGTGGAACCGGTCGAGCAGCTCATCGGGTGACTCCCAGAGTCGTAGGCCGGACCCCAGCTTCACCGGCGAGACAGCCACATGCATGGTGTCGACCAGGTCGGCGTCGAGGAACTGCCGGATGGTGGTGACTCCGCCGCCGAGTCGGACGTCCTTGCCCTGCGCCGCTTCCCGCGCCTGTTCGAGGACCGCGGCCGGGTCGCCGGCGACGAAGTGGAACGTGGTGTCGGAGAGCGTGAACGAAGGACGCTTGTGGTGGGTCATGACGAAGACCGGGGTATGGAACGGGGGCTCGTCACCCCACCAGCCGCACCACTCGTGGTCCTGCCAGGGCCCGCGCTGCGGCCCGAACTTGTTGCGGCCCATGATCTCGGCGCCGATGTTGCGGGCGTAGTCCCGCGTGAGGTAGTCGTCCAGGCCCCGGCTTCCCCCGGGGTCGGTGCGCCTGGGCCAGCTCGCCGTGGCGCCGGCCCAGGCGAAGAGCCTCTCGGCATCGACATGACCGAACGGCCTCTCGAGGGTCTGGTCCTCCCCGGCACCGATCCCGTCACTCGAGACATTGAAGTTCTGGACTCTCAGCAGCTGAGTCACGTGTTCCTCCTGTGGTGGCGACAACAGTGGTGAGACTCCCCGGGTCGGAGAAACTCATCGCTTTCCGTCCGTGACGGTCGGAAATCGGGCTACCCGGTGTCCTGACCTCTTCACCAGAACCGGAACACGTACAACCACATCGGCCGATCAAGAGTCTGATCGAACGGCTCGTAGAGCCACCGATCCTGATCTCTCGTCATGCTTCGGGTGCGGCACTCCGCCGTGCCCCTCCGTCTTCGGGGAGAAAAACCACCGTGACCCAGTACAGATCGTCCTCCCGTCGCCGCCTCGCCGTGGCCGTGTCCGCCGTCCTGGCGGTCACCGCCGGTACGGCCGTGGTCACCACGCCGGCCACCGCCGCCCCGGTCGCCGTCGTACAGGGGGCGGCGCAGGCCGATGCGGTGATCACGCTCCCGCACAACGCGCAGATCGTGAGCGCCGGGAACACCGGCTTCCTGATCCGCTCCCTCTACCCGTCCGGCACCGAGTACCGGTGGACGAACTACGCGGACGGCTCGACGAAGCTCCTCGACCCACGGGGGACCGACTACTACGGCAGTCAGATGTCCGACATCGTGGTGTCCCGCCAGCAGACGCAGTCCACGTACTGGCTGCACGACATGGCCGCCCCCGGAAGCTCGCCGACCGGTCTGTCGTTCGGAGACCAGCGCTACACCCCGCAGGGAATCGTCGACGGCACGCTCGTCATGACGTACGTCAACAGCAGCGGCGTGCTCGACGTCGTGCTGATGAGCAAGGCGTCGGGCTCGTCGTCGTCCCCGACGACCCGTCGCGTGACCGGGATACCCGGCAACGCGAGAGTGACCCACGTCTCGGGCACGACCCCCGGCACGGCGCTCCTCACCTACCGGATCGAGACGCAGTACTACCTCGCCGCCGTGGACCTGGCCACCGGCAGCATCCTCGACCAGCGCACGACGAGCACTCAGCAGGCCGACTCCCCCGCCTTCCTCTCGGCGTCCCACTGGGCGTGGATCGAACGGCCGACCGCCACCACCGTCCAGCTCGTCACGGCGGCGCGCGGGGAGGGGCAGCAGCCGACCGTGACGCCGCTGGGCGCGGGGGCCGGCCCCTTGGCCGTCCACCTCCTGGGCGACTGGGCGACCTACTCCATGACCGGCGGAAACGACGCCTTCGCGCCCTCGGCGCTGCACCCGCTGACGGCCCGCTCCCTGACCGACCCCACGCGCACGATCAAGCTCCTGGACCACGTCCACAGCTCCACCGTCAGCCCCGACGGCTCCCTCCTCGTGCGCGGCGGCACCGTCGCCGAGGGCGAGGGGATCTACCGGATCGCCCCCGGCGGTGACGGCACCCCGGTCGCCACGCTGGTCGCGAGCACCGGCGTCCCGACGTCGCTCGCGCTCACCAGCAGTAACGTTCCCTCCGTCATCGACCTGGACAAGAGCGGCGACACGCAGCTCGGCTGGACGCTGTCCCGGCCCAACGCGACCGCGACCGTCACGCTGCGCCACGTCAGGACGGGCAAGACCGCCCAGATGCAGACCGAGAGAATGGACGAGCTCCCCTGGCGCTGGCAGGGCGAACTCGGCATCGACGTCGCCCCGAACGGCGACTACGTCTGGGAGGTCGCCGCCAAGCCGATGAACGGCATCGGCCCCGACCTCAGGACGAGCGGCACCTTCAAGGTCGTCCGCAAGGCCGCTCTGCACGACTACGACGACAACGGCGCCCCGGACCTGCTGGTCCGCGACTCCGCGGGGCGGCTGTGGAAGGACGAGGTCCGCAAGACCTGGTCCTCCGACAGCTACTGGTCGGTGGGCAGCAAGCTCGCCGGCAGCGGCTGGAACATCTACCAGCAGATCGAGTCCGTCGGCAACGTCGGCGGTGCCCCCGCCGCGGACCTCGTCGCCCGCGACAAGGACGGTGTCCTCTGGCTCTACCTCGGCAAGGGCGACGGCACCTTCGCGCCCCGCCAGAGGCTCGGCGCGGGCTGGAACGTGTACAACAAGCTCGCGGGCGGCAGCGACCTCAACGGCGACGGCACGTCCGACCTGCTCGCCACCGACGGCTCCGGTGGCCTGTGGCTCTACAAGGGCACGGGCAACTGGGCCGCGCCCTTCGCGGCCCGCGTGCGGATCGGCACCGGCTGGCAGATCTACAACCAGATCACCTCCGTCGGCGACATCGGCGGCACGGCCGCCGGTGACCTCCTCGCCCGCGACACCTCCGGCGTCCTCTGGCTCTACCAGGGCAACGGCAGCGGCTCCTTCATCGGCCGCGTCCGCCTCGGCGCCGGCTGGGGCGCGTACACGCACCTCGTCGGCATGGGCGACGCCGACCGGGACGGCCGCAACGACCTGTTCGCGTACGGCAGCGGAGGATCGTACGTCTACCCGGGGACGGGCAGCGCGACGGCCCCGTTCGGGCCGCGCGTGGGCAGCTCGATCTACCCGGCGACGACGACGCCGTACAACCCGGTCGTCTGACATCGCGTATCCGCCAGTAGCGTGGCGGGTTCCCGCCACGCCCACCCCTTTGAAGAAGGAACATTCCTTGAACCACACACGTACGTCCCGACGGCGTCTCGCCTCGTCCGTCGCGGCCGTGCTCGCCGTCACGGCGGGGACCCTGGCGATGCCGACGGTGGCGACGGCTGAGACGCCGCAGGCCGTCGCGGCGCCGGCGGAGCAGGAAGTCGCCTCGATTCCGCCCGGCTCCCTGCTCACCGGCAACGGCCCTTCGGGCTTTGTGACCCGCCTCCCCGCGGGGGAAGGGTCGGAGTACCGCTGGACGCGGTACTCCGACGGTGTCACGACCGCACTGCCCGCGGGCAACTGGAAGGGGAGCCTTCAGAGCGACATCGTCGTGAAATCCGAGGGAACCACCCACACGCTGTACGACATGGGCCCGCAGGGCGCCACCCCCGTGGTGATCGACACCAGTTCCCTGGGCACGTCCGCCCAGATCATCGGCCTGACCGACACCACGCTCGTCATGACGGTCGCCAAGGCGGGGGGCGCCAGAGACATCCACCTCGTCGGCAAGCCGGAGGGCACGCTCCTGGACCGCAAGGTGACCGGGCTGCCCGAGGACACGGTGCCCCACTGGTACCGCCAGGTCTCACCCGACACGATGGCTCTCCTGTACACCGGCACGGTGGGCGGGGTGTCCGGGAAACGGGTGGCCGTGGTGGACCTCGCCACCGCCGCCGTCGTCGACGACCGCGCCACCCCCGCGGCCGATCGGGATTCCAGCGTCAGCGCGTCCGCCACGCACGTGGCCTGGACCGAGATGTCCGCCGGCGGCGACAGGACGCTGGTGGTGGCGCGGCGAGGTGAGGCCGAGGCCGAGCGTGTTCCCCTGGGAACCAGGAACCCGGTCCGGGCCGATCTGCTGGGCGACTGGGTGACGTACGGCGTTGCCGGAGGAGCGACGGCCACGACGCCCGACCCCCTCTACTCGCTGACCGCCCGCTCCCTCAGGACGGGGCAGACCGTCAAGCTCCTCGACACACTGATGTACGTCCGCAACGAGCCCGGTGGCGAGGCTCTGGTGCAGGGCGGGACGCTCGCGCAGGGTGAGGGCGTCTTCCGGATCGCCCCCGGCCCGGACGGCACCCCGACCGCCGTCCTCGTGGCGAGCACCGGCAAGTCCCTCGTGCTCGGGGCGAAGACCCAAGGAACGCCCACGACCGTCGTCGACTTCTCACGCGGCGCGGAGGCGAGACTGCTGTGGGAGTTCGACAAGGCCGCACAGGTACGCGTCGTCCTGACCCACACCGCGTCGGGGAAGCGCTGGACAGCCGGGCCCTCCTTCACGGACGGGCCCGGGCTCACCGGAGCGATCTGGAACGGTGTGTTCGACGACAAGACGTCCGCCTACAACGGCGACTACACCTGGCAGATGACGGCACGCCCCGCCAACGGCATCGGCCCATCGGTGGAGCGGACCGGCACGCTCGAGGTCGTGAGCATGCCCGCCCCGCACGACTTCTCCGACAGCGGCGTTCCGGACCTCCTCGTGCGGGACGGCGCGGGCCGGCTGATCAACTACGACGCCCGCCAGACCCTCTTCGAGAGCGGCCAGTGGGGCACCTGGTCGAAGCCGACGCAGGTGGTCATGGGCACGGGCTGGCAGATCTACGACCGGGTCGCCGCTCCCGGGAACCTGGACGCCTCCCCGTACGCCGACATCATCGGCCGGGACCGGAACGGAGCCCTGTGGTTCTACTCGGGCACGGGACACGGCCTCGCGGCCCGGAAGCAGATCGGCACCGGCTGGCAGATCTACGACCGGATCACGGGCGGCTCCGACCTGACCGGCGACGGCCGGGCCGACCTCGTCGCCACCGACAAGGCCGGCGGCCTGTGGCTCTACCCGGGCACCGGCAATGCCAACGCCCCCTTCTCCGCCCGCAAGAAGATCGGCACCGGCTGGGGCATCTACAACCAGATCACCGCCACCGGCAACATCGCCGGCGCCCCGGCCGGGGACCTCGTCGCCCGCGACAAGGACGGCGTGCTGTGGCTGTACCTCGGCAAGGGTGACGGCACCTTCGCCCCGCGCACGAGGGTCGGCGCCGGCTGGGACCGGTACACGGACATCGTCGGCGTCGGGGACACCGACAGGGACGGGCGCCCCGACCTGGTCGTGCAGGGTGTCATGGGCGGTAGCCACGAGACGCTCGCCCTCCACAAGGGCACCGGCGACTGGCGTGCTCCGTTCGGGTCCAGGACCGGGATCTACACCCCCGAGCCTCTCCGAACGGGGCCCGTGACCCTCTTCTGACAACCCGTCGGCACGGTCGCGCGGACCGTGCCGACGCGAGGGTCCGTCAGCGGGCAGGCGTTGTCGGGCGATGATGTGGATCACAGCCTCTGGACCTCAACCAGGCTTGAGGAAGCAGGCTGTTGCACACCGCAGGGCGGCCTCGTGGAGGCCGCCCTGCAGTCCACATCACCAGTCGATTCAACCGACGACGTCTCCGCGCAGCGTCGCGGCCCGTACGGGCCGCTGCCCCGCCGCGGAACCCGCCCCGACGGTTCCCGCGATGACCGACCTGGTCCCGCTCTTCGAGGCCTCCCGCACCGAGTCCCTCGCGGCCGCCGAGTCCCGTGCCAAGGAACTGGTGATGCGTCTGGCCGCGTAGCCGTACCACGTCCGCCCCGGCGCCGAGCGGCCCAGGCCGCGCCCGGCTTCCGGCGGGCGCGGCCTGGGGCGCCCCGTCACCGGGCCGCCGCCTCACTTGACCGAGCCCGCCATCACCCCCTGCACGAAGTGCCGCTGGAAGGCGAAGAAGACCACGACCGGGACGATCAGGGAGAGGAAGGCGCCGGGTGCCAGCACGTCGATGTTGCTGCCGAACTGCCGTACCTGCGACTGGAGTTCCACTGTGAGCGGCTGGGAGGAACTGTCCGCGAACAGCAGCGCCACCAGCATGTCGTTCCACACCCAGAGGAACTGGAAGATCGCCAGGCTCGCGATGGCGGGCCGGCCCACCGGCAGCACGAGCTGCATGAAGATCCGCCACTCACTCCCCCCGTCCATCCGCGCGGCCTCCAGCATCTCGCGCGGGATGTCGGCGAAGTAGTTGCGCAGCAGGAAGACGGCGAACGGCAGCCCGTACGCGACATGGAACAGCACCACGCCCGGGATCGTGCCGAACAGGCCCAGTTGACCGAAGAGCTTGGCGACGGGCAGCAGCCCCACCTGGACCGGCACCACCAGCAGCGCGACGACGAGCAGGAAGATCCAGTCGCGGCCGGGGAAGTCCAGCCAGGCGAAAGCGTATCCGGCGAGTGCGGCGATGACGACGACGAGCACGGTCGTCGGCACCGAGATGAGCACCGTGTTCCAGAAGGCGCGTGTGATCCCGGCATTGGCCAGCAGTGCCGTGTAGTTGTCGAGCGACAGCCGGCCGGGATCACCCAGCGCGGTCCACCAGCCGCTCGACGCGCTGTCGTCGGCCGAGCGCAGCGAGGAGAGCAGAAGACCGGCGACCGGGGTGATCCAGACCAGGCCGACGACCGCCAGGAACGCCTGGACCAGGCCGTTGGCCAGCCACCGGCGGAGCCGGCCGCCGGGACGGCGGCGGGATGCCGGCCGTGCGGAGGGGGGTGGAGCGGACGGCTTCGAAGGAGGTGCGGTGACGGTCGCGCTCATGACTGGCTCCTGCGGAAGCGGCGGACGTTGAAGACCATGGCGGGGATGACCAGCAGCAGGAGCAGTACACCGAGCGCACTGCCGAGCCCCTGGTTGTTGCCGCCGCCGAAGGAGACGAGCCACATCTGGGTGGCCAGTACGGTGGCGTCCTCCTGCACCGGGCCCGGCGCGATGATGTAGATGAGGTCGAAGACCTTCATCACGTTGATCACCAGAGTCACGAAGACGACCGTCAGTACGGGCGCGAGCAGCGGCACCGTGATCCTGCGGAACACCTGCCACTCGCTCGCCCCGTCCATCCGGGCGGCCTCCAGCGCGTCACGCGGTAGCGACGACAGGCCCGCGCCGATGAGCACCATGGCGAAGCCGGTCCAGATCCACAGGTACGCGCCGATGATCGCCGGGGTGACGAGGGCCGGACCGAGCCAGGAGACGCCCTCGTAGGGCGGCGCGAAGTTCGCCGCGGGCAGCCTCACCGTGTACGCGTCCGACGCCTCCAGGCCGGCGAAGCGGAACGAGCCGTCGGCCGCCGTCGTCGTGGTGGCGGCCGTCTCGCCGTCCCGTACGGCCTCCACCGTCAGCCCCGGCAGACCGTGCTCGGCCGGGTCGATCACGCCGGGCCTGCCGCCTCCGCCGGGCGTGAAGTCCAGGAAGACGGCACCGCGCAGTTCACCCGCGGCCGGTTTCGCCGGGGACGCCGGTTTCGCCTCGGCGGGCACGTCCTTGGGGGACACGCCCACGAGCCCGAGGCTGACGGTGCCGCCCGGTGTGAGGGCCTCGGCCGTTCCGTACGACCCGTCCGGGGCCTTCTCCAGGCCCTGGTCGTCCCGGGCACGGGCGGTCGGATACGAGGACGTGCTCGTGAAGGCGTCGTGCACGCCGACGACCGCGGCGTTGAGGACGCCCTTGTCGGGGTCCTCCTCGTAGGCGAGGCGGAAGATGATGCCGGCCGCGAGGAAGGAGACGGCCATCGGCATGAACAGCAGCAGCTTGAACGCGGTGGCCCAGCGGACCTTCTCCACCAGCACGGCGAGGATCAGCCCGAGCCCGGTGAGCAGGGTCGGGGCGACGACGACCCAGAGGGCGCTGTTGCGGATGGCGGTCAGGGTGGCCGGGTCGCGGAACATCTCCGCGTAGTTCTCCCCGCCGACGAACCGGGTCCCGGACGCGTCGAAGAAGCTGCGGCCGACGGAGAACAGGACGGGGTAGACGACCAGTGCGCCGAGGAGCAGCAGCGCGGGCAGGACGAAGGCGACGGCGATGGTCCGCCGGCGGCGCTGGGCGCGCCGCCGGGGATTCGCGGCCCCCACGGGAGTGGTGAGGGTGGTCATGTCCGTCAGCCCTTGTACGCCTTGGCCGCGGCGGCCTCCAGCGCGGCCGCCGTCGCCGCGGGCTTCGACGGGTCGCGCAGGAAGTCCTGGAGCAGCTTCCACTCCCCCACGCCCTTGGTGCCGCCGAAGGAGGCCGGGGCCTGGTCCGACATGTCGAAGCGCACCGAGTCCCCGGCGTCGATCAGCGACTTGGCGGTCTCGCGCAGGGTGTCGTCGCCGTAGGAGGCGAGGTCGAGCTTCTTGTTGGGGGACAGGAATCCGCCGGCCCCGGCCCACACGGCGGCGGCCTCGGGCGTCGCCAGGTACTCCAGGAACGCGGTCGCGGCCTTCTGGTTCTTGCCGTCCTTCAGGACGACGGCGGCGTCACCGCCGCTGACGACGGGGGCCTTGCCGCCCGTCACCGCGGGGAAGGGGAAGAAGGTGGCGTCCTGGCCGATCTTCTTGCCGAACTGGTCCTTGGCGATGCCGGCCACGAAGTCGCCCTCGTACACCATCCCCGCCTCGGGCTCGGGGCCGAAGACCTTTTCGACGGAGCCGGGGAAGTCGGTGCCCAGCGCCCCCTTCTGGCCGCCGGCTATCAGCTTCTTGTCGGAGAACAGCGTGCCGAGCGTGGTCAGCGCCTTGACGACGCTGGGGTCGGTCCAGCTGATCTCGTGCTTGGCGAGCTGGTCGTACTTCTCGGGGCCGGCCTGGGAGAGGTAGATGTTCTCGAACCAGTCGGTGAGCGTCCAGCCGTCCTCACCGGCGACCGCGAAGGCCGACAGGCCGGAGTCGGAGACGGCCTGGCCGCTCTCGAGCATCTCCTCGTACGTCTTCGGCGGCTTGACACCGGCCTGCTCGAACGCCTCCGGGCTGTACCAGACGGTCGACTTGTGCGCCGCCTTGAAGTACAGGCCGTACAGCTTGCCGTCGACGGATCCGTACTCCTTCCAGACCGGCGCGTAGTTGGCGTCGACGGCCTTCTGGGTCGTCGCGGACAGCGGCATGAGCCAGTTCTTCTCGGCGAACTGCTGGAGCACGCCGACCTGGGGGACCATCACCACGTCGGGGGCGTTGCCGCCCTCGATCTTGCTGCCGACGACGGTGGAGACGTTGTCACCGGTCGAGGTGAACTGGGTCTTGGCTCCGGTCTTCTCGGTGAAGGCGTCCAGCACCTTCTGGAAGTTCTTCTGCTCGGCGCCGGACCAGACACCGGCCACGTTCAGGGTCTGGCCGCTGAGTTCCTTGCCGCCACCGCCCGCGCTCACCGGGCCGCCGCCGCAGGCGGTCGCCCCGAGCGCCAGGGTGAGCGCCGAGCAGCACGCCATCGCCGTCCGTCGTCGCATGTTCATGGTCATACCTCCGAGGTGGTGTGGTCACTGATCCACCAGGCGGCGGTGGATCCGGGCAGTACGCCGGCCGGGCAGGGGCCGCTGGACAGCAGGGGGGCGCCGGAGACCGGTGCGGGCACCGGTGCGGCGGTGAAGTTCACGGCGCAGACCAGGCCCTCGCCGCGTTCGAAGGCCAGGACGCCGGGTGGCGCCTCCAGCCAGCGCAAGGTGCCTTCGCCCAACTGGGGCAGGCCACGGCGCAGTTGGAGGCCGTCGCGGTACAGGTGCCAGAACGAGCGCGTGTCGGCGAGCGCCCGGTCGGTGGCGTGTTCCGCGAACCAGCCGGGCTGCGGCAGCCACGGCTTGGCGCTCTCGGCGCCGGTGCTGAAGCCGAACGGCGAGGCGTGGCCCGACCACGGCAGCGGTACGCGGCAGCCGTCGCGGATCCGGGCCCGGCTGCCGGTGCGGCGGAAGATCGGGTCGGTGAGCACCTCGTCGGGCAGGTCCACGACCTCGGGCAGGCCGAGCTCCTCGCCCTGGTAGATGTAGGCGGCGCCGGGCAGCGCCAGCATCAGCAGGGCGGCGGCCCGCGCCCGGGCGGCCCCCAGGCCGCTGCCCTCGGTGCCGGACTCCCCGTACCGGGTGACGGTGCGGACCTGGTCGTGGTTGTTGAGCACCCAGGTGACGGTGGATCCGGTGCCGGCGATGTCCCGCATGGCGTCGTCGATGACCGTACGGAAGGTGCCGGCGTCCCAGGGGGCGCCGAGGAGGTCGAAGAAGAACGCCTGGTGCAGCTCGTCGCGGCGTACGTACATGGCGTGCTCGCGGGCGGTCGGTACGGAGACCTCGCCGACGAGCAGCCGCTCGCGCCCGTCGCGGGCGGTGTACTCCTCGCAGACCGACCGCCAGTGGCGCCACACGTCGTGGACCTCAGGCTGGTTCCAGGCCAGCGGGTTGACCGAGTCGCGGGTGCGGGCGTCGGCCTCGGGATCGGAGGAGTCCGGCAGGTCGGGGTGCTTGAACAGGCCGGCGGCGACGTCGATGCGGAAGCCGTCGACGCCCCGGTCCAGCCAGAAGCGCAGGACGTGGTCGAAGTGGTCGCCTACCTCGGGGTTGCGCCAGTTCAGGTCGGGCTGCTCGGGCGTGAACATGTGCAGGTACCACTGGCCGGGTGTGCCGTCCTCCTCGGTGACCCGGCTCCAGGCCGGCCCGCCGAACATGGCGTGCCAGTTGTTGGGCGGCTCGTCGCCGCCGGGGCCGCGGCCGTCGGCGAAGTGGAACCGGGCGCGGGCCTGGCTGCCGGGGCCCGCCGTGAGCGCCTCGCGGAACCAGGCGTGCTCGCTGGAGCAGTGGTTGGGGACGATGTCCAGCAGCACTTTGATGCCGAGCCGGTGCGCGTCGGCGACCAGCCGGCCGAACTCCTGCAGGTCGCCGAAGACGGGGTCCACATCGCAGTAGTCGGCGACGTCGTAGCCGTGGTCGGCCTGCGGAGAGGGGTAGAACGGGCTCAGCCAGATGCCGTCGACGCCGAGCTTCTTCAGGTACGGGAATCCGGCGCGGACGCCGGCGAGGTCGCCGATGCCGTCTCCGGTGCTGTCCAGGAAGCTGCGGACGTACACCTGGTAGATCACCGCGTCACGCCACCAGGGGTGGGCGGGGCGGTGTGTGAGGCGCTGCGCGAGGCCGTCGCCGGCGGGAGCTGTGAGCATCACCCGTTGACCTGTTTCTTCGTGAAGGGGTGCGCGCCATCCAGAGCGGATAGCCGTTATGCATGCATGTTAAGTAGGCATGACGAGAAGGTGTCAACGACTGTGCGAAAACCAGCGGATGTTGGGGTTGTATATCCCGGTATGTACCGTGAGCAGGCAGCGAGAAGTCAGGCCACGAATACCTAACAGATAACTAGTGAAGATCGCCGAAGGTGGAAGAGAGGCGATCGGGTCAGCGGCGGTGGGTGATGGCCGCGAGCTCGCCGGCCAGCCGTCGTACGGCCGCCGCGGGCGTCTGGTGCTGCGCCATCGCGTCATGCACCACGGCCTGCACGGCCAGGCTGACCTGCTCGTACCGCGGGCTCTTGGGGCGCGGAGCGGCCGCGAGCACGCTGGTGCGGAGCGCGGGCAGGTACGGGAACCGCCGCACGAGCGCCGGATCCTGGTACAGCGCGGCCCGCACCGGAGGCAGCGCGCCCTCGGTCAGCACGCGTCGCTGCACCTGCTCGCTCGTGAGGTACGCGATGAGGTCACGCGCCGAGTCCGGGTGCCGCGCATGGCTGCTCACCGCCAGGTTCGACCCGCCCAGCACGCTCGTGCCGGGCCCGTCCGGGCCGGGCAGCGGTACGGCGCCGAACTTTCCCGCCACCCTGGAGTCCGCGCCGGACGCGCCGGCGTAGGCGTACGGCCAGTTGCGCAGGAAGAGCAGCCGGCCGTTCTGGAACGCCTGCCGCGACTCCTCCTCCGTGTACGTCAGCGCCTCCCGTGGGATCCAGCCGTCGCGTACGCCCCGGGCGAGGAACCCGATTCCCGCGCGGGCCGCCGGTGACTCCACCGTGACCCGCTCGCCCTCGTCGCCGAGGATCGAGCCGCCCGCCGAGTAAACGGCCTCGGCGGCATTGACGGTCAGGCCCTCGTACGGCAGGAACTGCCCCGCGTATCCGCCGAGCCCGTGCCGGGGCGCGATGGTGCGCGCCTGCCGCTCCAGCTCCGCCCAGGTCCGCGGTGGCCGTTCGCCCTCGCGGTCGAGCACGTCCTTGCGGTAGAAGAGCATTCCGGCATTGGTGACATAGGGGACGGCGTACAGCTTTCCGTCGTACGTCGCCGTGTCCACGACCGGCCGCAGGAAGCTGTCGAGCGGGAGCCGGGTCCGGTCCACGGGCGCGATCCATCCGGCCGCGGCGAACTCCGTCGTCCAGGCCACGTCGATATTGAGGACGTCGAACCTGCCCGCGCCCGAGCGCAGGTCGGTGACCATCTGGGCGCGGGTCTCGTCCGCCGAGTCCGGCAGTTCGACCAGTGTGACCCGTTCGCCCGGATGTGTCTGGTTCCAGCCGTCGAGCACGCGGCCGAGGTAGCCCGTGAGGTCGCCGGCCGTGGCGAGGGTCATCGGGCCGCGCCCGTCATCGCTTTCCCCGGCCGCCGGGGCGGCGCCGGATGCCGCGTATCCGGTCAGAATGACCACGGCGACCAGGAGACCCCTACCCGCGGCACGTATCCACCGCATAGGTTCCTCCCAGTGCACCGGCGCAGGACATCGGCGTCCGGCGTCTCGGGCATGTATACCCGTTAGGCATGGGCGATACTAGAGCCCACATCACATCGGGGGCCGGCGGAGGAGGACAGCACGAGTGCGCCTTCCGCTCCTCGCTCTCCTGGCACGCGGGCCCGCCCACGGCTACGAGCTCAAGCAGGACCTTGAGCAACTGCTGGGCGCCGCGTACCCTCCCACCAACGTCGGCCAGATCTATGTGACGCTCGGCCGGCTGGAGAAGTCCGGTCTCATCGAAGGCGAGGAGATCGCCCAGGAGAGCCGGCCCAACAAGAAGATCTACCGCCTCACCGACGCCGGGCAGGAAGCACTGCGCGCCTGGTTCGAGGAGACGGCCGACGAACCGAGGGTCCGGGACGAGTTCTTCATGAAGCTCGCCCTCGCTCCCAGGACCGGGCTCGCCGACCAGATCGCCCTCATCAACAAGCAGCGACGCGAGTACCTCAACACGATGCGCAACCTGTCCAAGCTGGCCGCGACCGAAGACCGGGACAACCGCATAGCCCACCTGCTGATCGAGGGCGCCATGCTGCATCTGCAGGCCGACCTCGACTGGCTGGAGCGCTGCCAGGAGGAACTGGAGGACCTGCAGTGACGGACGCCTCCGCCGTATCCCCCGTACCCGCCGTATCGGCCGAGCCGCTGCTCCGCGCCGAGGGCCTCACCAAGACCCACCACGGCGAGGGCGTCCCCGCCCATGCCGTACGCGGTGTCGACCTGGCCGTCCGGCACGGCGAGTTCGTCGCGGTCACCGGCCCCTCGGGCGCCGGGAAGTCCACCCTGCTGCATCTCCTCGGCGGCCTCCAGCGCCCCGACAGCGGCTCCCTGTGGCTCGACGGCGAGTGCACCGACGGCTACAGCGAGGCGCGGTGGGCCGTCGAGCGGCGGCGGCGCATCGGCATCGTCTTCCAGTTCTTCAACCTCGTCTCCAACCTCACCGTCGCCGACAACGTCGAGCTCCCCGCCCTGCTGGCCGGGGCGTCCGCCCGGCAGGCCCGGGCCGAGCGCGAGGAGCTCCTGGCCGAGCTCGGTCTCGACGGCAAGGCCCGCAGCATGCCCGGCGAACTGTCCGGCGGCGAGCAGCAGCGCGTCGCCCTCGCCCGCGCCCTGGTCAACCATCCGCGCCTGCTCCTCGCCGACGAACCGGCCGGCAGCCTCGACAGCAAGGGCACCCGTGAGGTGATGCGGCTGCTGACCCGCTTCCACCAGCGCGGGCAGAGCATCGTGCTCGTCACCCACGACGCGCGGCTCGCCTCCGCGGCGGACCGGGTGATCAGCTTCTTCGACGGCCGCATAGCCGACGACGCGGAGCTGGGCGGTACGCCGCCGCGCGGCACCGGCCTGTCCGGCGTACTCGAACTGAACGAACTGAAGGACTGACCGTGCGGGCCATGCTGCGCTGGGCGCACGCCGATCTGCGCACGCACCGGGGCGAGGCGCTGTTCATCGTCGCCGCCACCGCCGGCATCGTCGCCTCGCTGCTGCTCGCGACCGCCCTGTTCGGGTACGCCACCAACCCGTGGCAGCGGGTCTTCACCCAGTCCCGGGGCGCGCACGTGTGGATCCACACCGGGCCCGCCGCCGACACGGGACGGCTCGCCACCCTCGACGGTGTCGCCGACGTCTCCGGCCCGTACCGCACCGCCACCACGACCGTCGCCTCTCGCGGTGCCCGCGCGGGCGCCGAGCTGCGGGCAGTGGACACCGACCTTCCCCCGGCCGGCCGTCCCCTGGTGGCGTCCGGCCGCTGGCTCGACCCCGCCGTGCCGGACGGTGTCGTCCTCGAAGCCGGCCTCGCCCGCGCCCTGTGGGCCGCGCCCGGCGACCGCCTCTCCCTCGCCGGGCGCACGGTGACCGTCCTCGGCGTCGCCGACACCGCCGAGCGCCGCTACCGGCCCGGAGAGCGTCCGGGCACGGTATGGGCCCTGCCCCGCGCGGTGCCGGAGGACCGTACCGGCGGCCAGGTCGTCGGGCTCCGGCTCGACGATCCCGGGGAGACCGACTACACGGTCCAGCGCGTCGTCACCACGCTCGGCGCGGGCGCGGTCACCGACGTCTCCACCTGGCAGCAGGCGCGCGCCGAGGCGCAGGGCGACACGCGACTGCTCGGGCAGGTCCTCGGGCTCTTCGGGCTTGGCGCGCTCATCGCCGCCGCGCTGGCGGTGTTCGGCGCCATCAGCACGCGGGTACGCGGCCACCTCCGGGACATCTCCGTCCTCAAGGCCGTCGGTTTCACGCCCGGCCAGGTGGTGCGGATCTTCCTCGTCCAGCATCTGGCGTTCGCCGTCCTCGGCGCCGCGCTCGCGGTGCTGCTCGTCCGGACCTCGGGCAGCCGCCTGCCCGGGCGGCTCGGCGACGCGGTCCAGGTCTGGCAGGGACTGCCGGGCCATCTCCCGGCTCTGCTGCTCGTCCCCGTCGGGGCGGTGCTGTTCATCGGCGTGGCCACCTGTCTGGCCGCCTGGCGGGCCGGCCACGTCCCGCCCGTGCCGGTGCTGCCGTCCGCCGCCGCCCCGGGCTGGGGCTCCCCCCGGACGGCGTCCGTGGGAGGGCTGTCCCGGGCGGCCAGGAAGGCGCTCGAACTGCGCGTCCCGCCGGCCCTGGTCCTCGGCTGGCACCGGGCCTTCGGCCGCGGGCGCCGCGCCCCCGCCGCCATCGTGCGCCTCGCCCTGCCGCTGCTGCTGATCACCGTGGCCCTGGGCGCGTGGACGACCATCGAGCGGTTCGACAGCCGGCCCGAGCAGCTCGGGCTGGCCGCCGCGCTCACCGCCCGCCCCGACGAGACGGTGACCGACCGCGAGGCGACCGCCCTCCTTGAGGGCGACCCCGACGTCGTCACCGCCCACCCGGGCCTGGAGGTCGCCGCCCTGGTCCCCGGCCAGACCGGCACCATCGCGTTGCGCGGTCTCGGCACCCGTGCGCAGCCGTACCCGTACTCCCTCGCCGAGGGCCGCCCCGCCCGCGGCCCCGACGAGGCCGTCGCCGGCCAGGGCCTGCTCGACCTGCTCGGCGCCCGCGTCGGCGACTGGGTACGGCTGACCGTCGGCGGCCACCCGCAGGTCCTGCACATCGTCGGCCGCAGCATCGAGCCAGAGAACGGCGGCCGGGTGATCTCGACCTCGCTGGACACCCTGCGCGAGAACGACCCCTCCCTGCGCCCCACGCACTACCAGCTCCAGCTGCGACCGGGCGCCGAGCCGCGCACGGTCCGCGACCACCTCGCCGACGCCTCCCGAGGACGGCTGGACATCCACGAGGTCACCAGCCCCGCCGACCACCTCTCCGCACTGCGCGGCGTCGTCGCCGGACTGATCGCCGTCCTGGCCCTGATCGGCCTCACGGAACTCTCCACCGCGATCGGCGGCAGCGTCCGGGACGGCGAACGCGACCTGCTCGCGCTGAAGGCCATCGGCCTGTCACCGCGCCAGATCACCATGGTCACCGTCACCGCCGTCGGCTGCACCGCCCTGACCGCCGCTGTCGCCGGCACGGCCCTCGGCGTCCCTTTCGCGCACTGGCTGATCGACCACGAGGCCCAGGCCACCGGTATCGGCGCGGGCATCGCCCACGCCCCGTCCTTCGCCCACCTCGTGGCCCTCACCGCGGCAGCCGTCGCGGGCGCGGTCGCCCTCGCCGTCCTCCCCGCCGCCCGCGCCACCCGCCATCGCCTCGCGGACACCCTCAGCGCGGTCGCCTGACCACCGCCGCGGTGCTGTACTGAAAGACAGAAACCTCGCTGAGAGGGGTCGACGTGCAGCCTTTCTCCCGCGGACGGACCACCGTCCTGGCCTCGGCCACCGCACTGATGGGCCTCGCCGTACTGGCACCCGCCGCCCCGGCGCAGGCCGCCCCGCCCGGACCGATCGTGATCCGCGTCATCGACGGCGACACGCTCGAGGTACGAGGAACCGGCAGGGTCGTCCCTGACGGCACCGTCGCCCGCGTACGCCTGCTCGAGATCGACACACCCGAGCGCGGCGCCTGCTACAGCCGTCAGGCCACGGCCCGAACATCCGAGCTGCTGCCTCGAGGCAGCACGCTGCGGACGGAGATCGACGTCACGCTCAAGGACCGCTACGGCCGCTACCTGCTCTACGTGTGGAACGAGAGCGGCGTCTTCGTCAACGAGTCCCTGGTGCGCAGTGGTCACGCCAAGGCCACGCTGTTCCCGCCCGACGACAAGCACTGGAAGACGATGACCGCGGCCCAGGCCGCCGCCCGCCAGGCCGGCGCGGGCCTGTGGTCCGCGTGCCCCACCAACTGACGGGTCGGGCCGACCGGCGGGTCGGGCAGGCGCGACCGCCTCGGCTGCCGCCACGAACGCCGGTCCGGCGGCTCCGGTCGAACCTCGACCGGAGCCGCCGGAGCCGCCGGAGCCGCTGCCGCGCGGAAGCCGCCGCGCGGACCGTTACGGCGTGGCCACCAAGGAGTAGTTGGTGGTGTACGCGTCGAGCTGCGCACTGCGGGCGCTGTAGAGGATCTTCGTCGCCGTGGAGGCGGCGTCGAGGACGACCTTCACGCCCACGTTGCTGACGATGTTGTTGACGGCCAGGTAGTTGCTGTCGCCGCCCTTGACGAGAACGATCGTCGGGCTGGCTCCGGCGGGCCTGATGTTCTCCGCGGGTACCTGGAAGGAGAACTGGTTGGAGCTCACGGCGTTGTCGCTGCCGTTGATGTGGACCAGACCGAAGTGGTCGTCGAAGCGGGTGCTGGTTCCGTCGCCGTACACGCGGCGGAAGTGGTTGCCGGAGACGAGGCTGCCGGAGCTGCCGTTGAGCAGCGCGATCATGCTGGGGAAGTTGCTGAGCAGCTTGTTCGCGGAGATGGACGCCCGATGGCAGTTGGTCAGGGTGATGTTGGCGGCCCACAGGAGGCTGTTGCCCGAGACGTGCAGGCCCTCCGCGTTCTCGGCGTAGATCGAGTAGCCGGCCCAGGCGCTGATGAGGAAGTTGTTGGTGATTCTCGCGACCTGCGACGCGCCGGTGAGTTCGATGCAGCTGCCGCATTCGGCGATGAAGTTGTTGGTGAAGGTGGGGGCGTCGGCTCCCTTCACTATCAGGGCGTGTTCGAGGTAGACGAAGCCCATGCCCTCGAAACGCAGGGCGTCGTTGTCCGACTGTACGGAGATCCCGATCTTGGAGTTCCCCGGGGAGTACGGCTTCGACGAGGAGACTCCGTCGAGGCAGAAGTCCTGGAAGACGATGCTGTTCAGCCGTCCGACCGTCGTGGGCGCCCCCGCCCGCTGGACCAGGAACGCCTCCTTGTTCCCGTCGGTGTTCCGCACCCGGATGTGGCTGCCGCCGGGCTGGACCTCGGTCCAGGAGCCCGTCGAGGACTCGTCCCGGATCGCGTTGGACAGGAAGCCGTGCCCCGAGCCCTTGATCTGGAGGAAGCTGATGTCGACGACGACCCGGGTGAGCAGGTCGTAGTGGCCCGGAGGGATGTAGACGACCGCGCCGGGCCGGGTGTTCTGGGTGGTCTGCCTGCTCTTGATGTCCGCGATGATCTCGTTGATCACCCTGCCGATGTCGGTGTACGGGGAGACGGTGGCGCCGGGCCAGGTGGTGACGTCGTAGACGGTGTCGGCCATGTGCACTCCTTACGCGGGGAAAGCGGCGTACACGGGGTACGCCGGGAACTGGGCGGGGTGGAGCGGGATCAGAGCAGGCCCACGATGGTGTCGTAGGCCGGGTGCGGCGCCGGACCGATCCGTGGAGGGGCCGCGGGGGCGGCGTGCGCCGAGTTCCCCTGCCCCCTGGTCACGGGTGTCAGCGCGGTCAGCGCGGCGAGTGCGGTTGCCCGCAGCACCGTGCGCCGGGGCAGCGGGAGTTGCTTGTCGGTGTCCATGCGGGCTCCTGGGAGAGGGCTCGGTTCAGCGGACGGCGCCGGCTGTCATGCCGGCGATGACCTGCCTCTGGAACACGGCGTAGATGGCCAGTTGGGGCAGGAGTACGAGGGTGGCGGACGCCATCATCGCGCCGTAGTCGACGCTGTAGATGCCCTGGAACTGCGACACCCCGAGGGAGGCGGTGGTCAGCGTCGGGTCGTTGATGAGCGTCACCGCGAAGGGGAACTCGTTCCACACGTAGATGACGTTGAGGATGGCCAGGGTGGCGATGACCGGGCGCATCAGCGGGAAGACGACGCGCCACGCCATGCGCCACACGCCCACCCCGTCCATGACGGCGGCCTGTTCGATCTCCTCGGGGAAGTCCCGGAGGAACCCCGTCAGGAGCAGGATGTTGAAGGGGATCGTGACGGCGATGTAGGGCAGGATCAGCGCGAGATGGGTGCCGAAGAGCCCGAGGGCGATGTCGATCCGGTACACGGGGAACAGCAGGATGTACACCGGTACCGCGAGGCCGCCCAGGAAGTAGTACCGGAGTGTGTTCTGCGCCCGGCGGCCGCCCCTGCGGAACACCATCCGGGTGAGCGCGAACGCGGCCAGGTAGGAGACGACGAGCCCCAGCGTGACCGAGACGATGGCCAGGATCAGGGTGTTCTTGTACATCACCAGCAGGTTGAGCGTCTCCGTCGCCCGTCGGTAGTTGGCGAGGCTGAGATCGGCGAGCGTGAAGGGGTTCTCCAGGATGTTCTCGTTGCTCTGGAAGGACAGCAGCACGATCCACAGCAGCGGGAAGAGGATCACGAAGGTGATCAGGTAGGCGACCGCGGAGACGAGGAGACCGGAGCGGCCCTTCCTTCGGGGCCGCTGAGCGGCGTCGTGCCGGGCGGCGAACCGGCCGGCGGACCGGTCGGTGCGTCGGCCGCCGGATCGGACGGCGGACCGGACGGCGGACCGGTCGGTGTGCCGGCCGGCGGACCGGGGCGCGCGCCGGCCGCGGGCCGCCGTGCTGTCCTGGCGGGTGTCCGTGCTCATCCCTGCGCCTCCTTGCGGCGGTTGCCGAGGAACGTGACCCCCGAGGCCACGGCGCCGACGACGAAGACCACCACGGCCAGGGCCATGCCGTAGCCGTACTGCTGGGTGGTGAAGGTGATGTGGTACATGTAGCTGACCATGACCTCCGACAGGTGGACGGGGCCGCCGCCGGTGAGCGCGTACACGAGCTCGAAGACCTTGAACACGCCGGTGACGACCAGGGCGGTGACGATGCCGAACGTCTCCTGGAGCATGGGGATCTGGATGTGGCGCAGCTGTTGGAGGCGTGTGGCGCCGTCGAGGCTGCTGGCCTCCATGACGTCGCGGGGCAGCATCCGGATCCCGGCGTAGAAGATGGTGACGGCGAAGCCGATCTGCTGCCACAGGTAGACGAAGGCGATGGAGTACGGGCTGAGCGTGTCGCCGCCGATCCATTGAGGGTGCGCGGGGACGCCCACGGACAGCAGGAACGCGTTGACCAGGCCGATCTCCGGATCCAGGATGAAGATCCAGATCAGTCCGACGAGGATCGGCGCGACGATGGCGGGGGCGAAGACCAGGGCGCGCAGGACGCCGCTGCCCCGGACGTTTCCGCTGAGCAGGACCGCGAGCAGGAAGCCCAGCGGGACGAGCAGGAACACGGCGACGCCCAGAATGATCGCGGTGTTGCGCAGAGAGGTCCAGAAGGCCGCGTCCTGCGCCATGTGAAGGTAGTTGTCGAGGCCGGTGAAGCCGGAGGCCGAGACGCCGTCGAAGTCGGTGAAGCTGTAGGTGAGCGAGTACAGGATCGGGAAGACCATGTACAGGCTGTAGAGGAGGAACGCCGGCGCGACCATGAGGGTGAAGTGCCGGCGGGTGGTGAGCCAGTTCATGCCATTCCTGTGGTTCGGGCCCGACCGGTGTGCCGCCGGGGCCTGGTGGCGTGCGGGCCGGCGCCTACTCGAAGGTCTTCTGGACCCGCTTGACGGCCTCTTCCGGAGTGAGGCTGCCGCCCATCACGCCGTAGAAGCTGTCGTACATGGCGCTGGCGGTGGCCGCCTCGACGACGAGGTCGGGCTGGGCCTGGGGGCTCTTCCAGCCCGGCTTGGAGGTTTCGGCGAGGACGGCGGCGAAGACGGCGTTCTTCGCGGCGTCGACGTTCGGCCGGTAGGTCGTCACAGGTGGCTGCGCGTTCTTGACGAGGATCTGCTGGCCCTCGTCGCTGTAGTAGAACGCGAGGAACGCCTTGACCGCGGCGTACTTCTTCGCGTCCTTCTTCACCGCGGCGCTGACCACGAAGGGGGCCGAGGGCGCGTTCATCGCCAGCTTCTGCTCACCCACACCGTCGGCGAACGTGGGCCCGGCCCAGAACCCGACGCTGTCGCCGACCTTGCTGTTCTGGATCTTCGCCGCCTCCCAGACGCCGGCGTCGAGGAACGCGGCCTTGCCGCTGCCGAAGGAGGCGACCGCCTGCGGGTAGGTCTGCGTGGCCATGTTGGCGGGGAAGGCTCCGGCGTCGGCGAGTTCGCGCACGTACCGGTACAGACGCAGGAAGTCGGCGTTGTCGTAGCGCGTTTTGCCGTTGATGATCGCGGAGATCTTCTCCTCGTAGCCGAAGCGGTCGAGCATGGTGAGGAAGGCCCAGACGCTGTACGCGGAGTTGTTCGAGCCCTGGGCGATGGGCACCACGCCCGCGGCCTTCAGCTTCTTGATCGCCGCGAGGAACTCTTGGGAGGTGGTGGGTATTTGGATGCCGTGCTCGCGCAGGATGTCCTTGTTGTAGTAGAAGCCGGTGACGAGGGCCTGGTACGGAACTCCGTACTGGATGCCGTCGTGGTAGAAGCCGGCGAGCATGCTCGGGGCGAACTTCGGGTGGAGGCCGGTCTCGCCGAGGATCGGGGTCAGGTCGAGGAGATCGCCGTCCTTGACCATCGTCTTGGCCAGTGAGTTGTACACCCAGAACATCTCGGGGAGGGTGTCGCTCTGCGCCGCGATGGTCATCTGCTGTTCGTGCTGCTCGACCGGCTGCCCGATGAGGTTGATCTTCATGTCGGGGTGCTTGCGGTTGAACGTCTGGACCATGTCGTAGGTCGCCGGGTCCTGTGCCTTGACGTCCGGGTTCTGCATGGACAGCGTGATCACGCCGCCCGAGGACGGACTCCCGCCGGTGGCGGCGCCGCAGGCGGTCGTCGACGAGACGAGGAGTACGACCGCCGTGGCGCCGAGCGCGATTCTGCGGCGGATGCCCCGGGGTGCGGTTCCGGGGTGAGAAGACGTCGTCATGATGCTGCCTTCCAGGAAGCTTGACGAGACGAAGGGGAGGGGAGGGGAGGGGAGGGAGGGGTTGCGGGGCGGCGGCCGGACGCCGTCCGGGCGGGGGTGATCCCTGCGGCGGGGTACGAGGGTGTGGGGTCGACCCTTCCGCCAAGCCGCGCAAACGTTTCGATGAAAAGTACTCAGCCGCGCCGCGCTGTCAAGCCCAGGTGTCGAGATTGTTTCCGGACGGATGAGCTACCTCCGTACGCCAGAGAGGCGGTGGGGGCGTCCAAAACCGCTGGGGTGCAGGTGGGTTGCCTTGCACGACCGGTAGAAGGTCTGCCGGGCACGACCCGTAGAAGCGTTCGTTTCCTGCCCGTTGACGACAGGCGTCGGAGCATGTCAAGGTCGGCGCAATCGATTCGACAACCTTGGAGGCGGCGAACTACCAGTGGCGACCATCTCCGATGTCGCACGGATGGCCGGCGTGTCCACGTCCACCGTGTCGCATGTCATCAACGGGACACGGCCCGTGCGGGACGACACCCGGGCACGGGTCGAACAGGCCGTGAAGGCCACGGGCTACCGCAGGGACAGCCTGGCCCGGGCGCTGCGACGGTCGCGCACCGACTCCATCGGCCTGATCGTCTCGGACGTGGCCCAGCCGGCCTTCGCCGAGATGGTCCGCGGCGTCGAACACGAGGCGACCCGGGCGGGGCTCACCCTGCTGCTCGCGAACTCCGGGGAGGATCCCGACCTGGAACTGCGCGCGTTGGAGGCCCTCACCGCACGCCGTGTGGACGGCGTGGTCGTCGCACCGGTCGCCGGGTCGCGGCACGAGGAACTGGTCGCGGTGCAGCAACGCGGCACCCCGGTGGTCCTGATGGACCGCCTCGGCGCCGTTCCGACCGACCAGGTGGGCGTCGAGAACACCGCGCCCATGAGGGATCTCGTCCTGCATCTGGTCGGGCACGGCCACCGGCGCATCGCGCTCGCCGGGGGTGACGAAAGGGTCCTCACCATCGCGGAACGGCGTCGTGGCTACCTGGAGGCGCTCGGCGACGCGGACATCGAGGCGGACCCCTCGCTGATCCTCACCGGCAGCGGCCTCGCCGACCAGACCCGTGAGCAGGTGCTCGGGCTCCTGAGCCGCCCGCTCCACCAGCGGCCGAGCGCCGTCGTGGCGGTGAGCACCGAGACCGCGGTGGGCGTGCTGCAGGCGGCCGGTGACCTGGGCATGCGTACGCCGGGGGACTTCGCGTTCGCCACCTTCGACGGTTTCCCGTACGCGGACCTGTTCCGCCCGGGGATCACCACCGTCACCCAGCCCGCCCGAGAGATCGGCAGCACCGCGATGCAGCTGCTGCTCAGCCGGATCGAGGGGAACCTCACCTCCCGCCGGCGCTCGGTCCGGCTGGATCCCGAGATCACCTACCGGGAGTCGTGCGGCTGCCCGGCCTGAGCCGGCACTCACCACCGCCCGCCCCCGGCAGGAAGACAGAAAGCGGCGGCGAGGGACTGCCATCCCTCGCCGCCGGAGTTCAGCGACCCATATCACTGAAGGAAACACTTTCTCATGCCTTCTTCGCTCGACCACCTCACCCGGCCCGCGGCGGCCCGCTCCGCCCGCGTCTCCAGCTGGGACCAGCGCGGACGCAACCAGGACTACTGGACCACCCCGGCACACTCCACCCGGGTCCTCGCCGATCTGGAGGGCCCGGGACAGATCACCCACATCTGGATGACCCAGTTCTGCCGCCGGACGCTCGGGCCGGGTCTGATCGACCCCCTGGAGGCGGACACCGTCGCGCCCGTGATGGAGATCCACAACGCCCTCGGGGTCACGTGGGAGGAGCCCGACCCGGACTACTACCGCAAGGTCCTGATCCGCATCACCTGGGACGACGAGGAGGAGCCGGCGGTCCTGGTCCCGCTCGGCGACTTCTTCGGCGTCGGGCACTGCCTGCCCAACAGCTACCAGTCGGCCCTGTTCACCGTCTCCGCCAAGCCGGAGGAGTCGCTGATCTTCGGTGGCAGCGCGGCCCTCAACTGCTGGGCGCCGATGCCGTTCGACAAGCGTGCCAGGATCGAGCTGGTCAACGAGAACGACCTGCCGATCCAGCAGTACTTCTACATCGACTACGAGCTGTTCCCCGAGCGGCTCCCCGCCGACACCCTCTACTTCCACGCCCGCTGGAACCGCAGCAATCCCTGCAACGGCTGGGCGCCCGACATCCAGACCAACAGCCCCGAGGTCAACATCGTCGACGTCACCGGCGAGGACAACTACGTCATCCTCGACACCGAGGGCAAGGGCCACTACGTCGGCTGCAATCTCTCCGTCCACCACCGCCAGGGCAGTTGGTGGGGCGAGGGCAACGACATGATCTGGATCGACGACGACTTCCGGTCCGACGGCTCCACGAGCTGGCCGCCGTCGCTGCACGGCACCGGCACCGAGGACTACTTCAACCACGCGTGGGGCATGCAGAAGAACGCCTACCTCTACCACGGGGCAATCGTCCACGAGGCCGACGTCCCCGGGTACTCGGTCAACTACCGTCTGCACGTGGCGGATCCGGTCCGCTTCGAGGAACGGATCAAGGTCTCCGTCGAGCACGGTCACGGCAACCATCTCAGCGACGACTGGGCCTCGACCGCGTACTGGTACCAGATCCTGCCCTCCCCCAAGGCGTCCATCCTTCCGCTCGCCGAGCGCCTCCCCGTCCGGCCCGCCGCCCAGCCGATGCCTGCCCCCGCCCCGCGCCGCGGAGCGGTCGCCGAGGAGATCGCGGTGATGCGCGAGCGGTACGAGGCCCGCCTCCAGCGGCACACGGACCGGCTGGCCGAGCGAACCCGGCAGCGCGGTGAGCGCTCCCTGCAGGAGTCCAAGGCCAACATCAAGCAGGCCGCCGCCGTCCGCCGCCGCTACGACGAGCGCTCGCATGGCTGAGGCCACTCGCATCGCTGGGGCGGCTCCCGTGGCTGGGGCTGCTCCCGTGGTCGGGACCGCTGGCGTGGCCGAGGCTGGGCCTGCTCCCGTAGCCGAGGCTGCTGGCGTGGCCGAGGCTGCCGCTGTGGCTGAAGCGCGGACCGCCGCCGAGCGGCCGGTTCTGACGGGAGCGCGGGCCACCATGGACGACCCGCACTTCCCCGCCATCCACCTGCGGCCCCCCGCGCACTGGGTCAACGACCCCAACGGCCTGGTCTTCCACGACGGCCACTACCACGTCTTCTTCCAGTACAACCCGCACAGCGCCCGCCACGCGGACATGCACTGGGGGCACTTCAGAAGCGCCGACCTGCTCCACTGGGAGCCGATGCCGGTGGCTCTGGCCCCCACGCCCGGAGGGGACGACGAGGGCGGCGTCTGGTCGGGCAACGCCGTGGAAGCCGACGACGGCTCGCTCGTCGCCTTCTACTCCGCCCGCCACCCGGACCGCCGGCACCAGCCGGTCACGTCCGCGGTCTCGTACGACGGTGGTACGACGTTCACCAAGCGCGGCCGACTGCTGATCGCCGATCCGCCCGAGGGCACCACCATGTTCCGCGATCCCTTCGTGTGGCGGGAGGCGAGCGGCTGGCGGATGCTCGTCGGCGCCTCGCTCGCCGACGGCCGGGGCGCGGCACTGGAGTACGCCTCCGCCGACCTGGAGCGGTGGGAGTACCGCGGCGTCTTCCTCGCCCGGCCGCCCCACCCCCTGCCCGGCGGGCTCACCACCGAGGAGGGCTGGGAGTGCGCGCAGTACGCGTCGTTCCCCGGGGGCGCGGGAGCGGTGCTGGTCAGCGCCTGGGATCCGAAGGACGGCGCCCAGTGCGCGGCCGTCTGGCCGGGCCGGGACCGGGACGGGGAGTTCGTCGCGGAGGATCCTCAACTCCTCGACCACGGTCCTGACTTCTACGCTCCGGCCGTCCTGCCGGCGCCCGACGGACGGTGGCTGCTGTGGGCGTGGATCTGGGAGGCCCGTGACGAGGAGTACGTCGGCGCCCCCAGTACCTGGACGGACGAGATGGGATGGGCCGGGATGCTCACGCTGCCGCGTGAGTTGACTCTCGGCGAGGACGGCTCCGTACGGCAGCAGCTCGCCCGGGAACTGCTCGCCCTGCGCGGCGGACGTCGCGTCACCGCCACAGGCACGGCGCATCCCGACCGGCCCTCGGACCTCGGCGAGATCTCACGCTGCAGTGATGTGACGGTCAGTCTGGAGCGGGGCGGGCGACTGAGGCTGCTCACCTCACCCGACGGTGGCGAGTATCTCGACATCGTGCATGACGCGGCCACCGGGGAGGTGGTCGTCGACCGCGCCCACGCCTCCGCGGACCCGCGCGCCAAGGGCGGCGCCCGGCGACTGCCCGCGGAGGGCCGGCACGCCACGCTGCGGATCGTGTTCGACCACTCCGTCGCTGAGGTCTTCACCGCCTCGGGCCGCAGCCTCACGCTGCGCTTCTACCCGCTCGGCGAGGGCCCCTGGCGTCTGCAGGCCGGTGCTTCGGGAGTCCCCTCCGCGGCGTACACGGTGGCGGCCTGGGACCTGGCAGCGCCCGCTCCGGCAAGGGAGGAGGCTTAGGGGGTTATCCGGCCGATCATGACGGTCCCGTGGCCGGGGTCGTCGGTGTGAGCGGCGACGCCGCGCCCGAGTCCCCGGACCAGGCCGGTGTCCTCGGGACAGGTGGCGGCGATGACGGTCCGCCACCACTCCCCCGCCGGCACCGGGCGGGTGGTGGGAAGCAGGGCGTACGCGCCCCAGCAGGCGGCGCCGCCACCGGTACGGAGCGGGGGTGACCCGCCCCCGTACCGGTGTACGGCCTGCCGTGGCAGTCGTTCCGGCCGCCTGGGCTCTGCCTGCCGGTGCGGGCTGCCTACTGCTGCGTGTGGATGGCGCTCGGCTCCCTCAGGTGCCCTGGCTGCCGCGCAGCTCCTCCACGGCGGCCCGTGCCGCGGCGCCGATCACGGCGTCGGCGCGCGGCAGCTTGTTGTCGGACCGAGCAGCCTGGGTGAAGACCACGGCGGTGTAGGTGCTGCCGTCCGCGAGTTCGACGACGCCCGCTTCGTGGCGCAGTGAACCGAAGGTACCGGTCTTGCCGTAGACCGTGACGTCGTCGTAGGGGAATCCGGAGCCGAGCCGGTGCGTCCAGGGCTGTCTGCGCATGACCTGGCGCATGAAGGCGCAGCGGTCGTCGGAGGCGGCCTCTCCGGTCCAGATCGCTCGCAGGAGCCGCGCCATGTCCGCGGGTGTGGTGGACGCCTTGGACGCCGGGTCGTAGACGCCCGGGGGCACGATGATGTCGTTGTCCGCCACGTGTGCCAGAGCCGCGTCCAGCGAGTGGGCACCCGTCTCGGCGAGCAGTCGGCTGAACGTGTTGACGACGCCCCCGTGGACATGTGTGTCGGGCATGCCCAGGTCGCGGCACATGGCGTCGACCACGTCCGGACCGACCGCTCGAAGGACGGCATCGGCCGCGGTGTTGTCGGAGATGCTCATCATCAGCACCACCATGTCGCGCAGCGACAGGGTGACGGGGTCGTGCAGGATGGAGATGCCGGTCGGGCCGGGAACGCGCTCGTCGGGCTCCAGCGTCAGCCGGTGAGACGGATCGATCAGCCCCGCGTCCGCGAGCCGGCAGAACGCCACCATCAGAGGCACCTTGTAGACCGAGCTCATGGGCACCTGTTCGTCGGGGTCGATGGTCACCTGGGCAGACGGGCGATGCAGATCCGCCACGTGCAGCCAGCCGCGGACTCCGGCGTCGTCGAACATGCTGCGAATGGCCCGCTCCACGCCGCTGCCGCGCCGCGTGCCGCTCACGGTGCCACCTTCCGGGCCAGGGCGTCCTCGAGCAGCCGCGCCGTCTCGGCGGTCTCCTTCGCGCCCGGACGCCGCGGGTCCCAGGCCACCCGCAGTCGCAGGGGAAGCGGCGGGTCCGTCGCCGTGCGCCGCTCGACTCCGGACGCCGTCAGCGCGTCGTCCGCCGTGACCAGGACCGCCTGACCTGCCGCGACCAGGGCAAGACCGGCGCGTTCATCGGAGACCACCACGGTTTCCACCCGGCGGCCGCGGCTGGCCAGGGTGTCGATGAACAGATCGTGGGCGGCGGGTGCCTCGGCACGCGGACGTACGGCTACGGGCAGGCGCGACGGCAACCTGTCACCGGCGTCCCCGCGACCGGCGGGGGCGAGGATCCAGGTCGGCAGCAGGATCACCCGGCCGGCGTCGAGACCGTGCAGCACGGAGGGGTGGCGGATCACGGCGATGTCGAGCCGTCCGGCCGCAACGTCGCTGAGCAGCGCGGCGGTGGGTGCCGTCACCATGCCGATCCGAGTCCGTTCGCCGGCCCGGACCGGCGCGGCCGCCACGTCGGCCGCGAGGGTCGTCGGCACTTCGGGGGCCAGGCCGAGCCGCAGGCGACGGCCGTCGGCGTGCTCGCGGGCACCGGTCTCACGGAGTTCCGCGAGGGCGGCCAGCGCTCTGCGGGCGTGCGGAAGCAGCAGGGTCCCCTCCTCGGTGAGGGACACCCCTCTCTCGCGGTCGAACAGGCGCACGCCGAGCAGTGTTTCGAGCCGGCGCAGGCCCTGCGACAGAGGCGGCTGGGTGATGCCCACCCGCTGTGCGGCGGTACCGAAGTGTTCCTCCTCCGCCAGCGCGATAAAGATTTCCAGATGCCGTTCCGTCAGCACTCCGCCCCTCCCGACGTGCAGCGATACAGCTTGCGAATCATCGTGATGCCGAGATTGTATTCGACATGCGGACAGGGTCGGGCTTGACTCCGGGACGGGGGTCGGCCGAGCCGGGGTGGCCGGCGAGGCCGTCGCCAGGCTGCTGTCGAGGACGCCCCCAAGGACGCCGGGGGTCGTCTCCGGCGAGCCGATCAGGCCCGACTTCGAACGGAGAGCACCTTGATGCAACCCGACAGCCGGAAGGCTCCCGCCCTGCACGGGCGGTCGCGGCGCAAGCGGCGTCCGCTCGGCATCGCCGTGGCCTTTCTCCTGTTGCTGACGGGAGGCGGGTATGCCGCCTTCCGTCTCGCGGGCGGCGATTCGCCGGACGAAGACCCGCAGGTGGTCTCCGCCCGCGAGCCCTTGACGGCGTTCCTCGCCGCATGGGCCGGGCACGACGCGCGGAAGGCGGCGGGCTACACCGACACACCCGACGGCGCGGCGTCGCTCCTGGGCTCGGTTCTGACCAACCTCAAGCCCTCCAGGACGACCGTCGTCGCGGGCGCGGGTCAGAAGAAGAACGAAGGGGAGGTGCACTTTCCCTTCACGGTGGCCATGGCGGTTCCGGGCGCGGGTGACGTCACCTGGCACTCCCGGGCGCGGATGCTCCACACATCGGGGAAGTGGGAGGTGGAGTTCACTTCGCCGATGATCCATCCGGAGCTGAAACCGGGGCAGACACTTGCGCTCAAGGGCGGGAACGACCGGGCGAAGGTGCTCGACGCCAACGGCGACCCGCTCCGGGCGGACAGTCTCGTCGGCACCGTCGACCCCGTCAGCGGCAGAGGCACATCCGGCCTGGAGGCCCGCTACGACGACGTCCTGTCCGGCGGCAAGAAGCCGAACAAGATCCTGGTGGTCGCGGACCGGCAGAGCGGGCGCGCCGTCAAGGACCTCACCAAGGCCGCGCCCGCCGAAGGCCGCCCCGTGCGCACCACCATCGACCCCCGCATCCAGCAGGCGGCGGCCGAAGCCCTGACCGGCGTCGAGGTCAACGCGGCCATCGTCGCCATCGACCCGCGCAACGGTCACATCCTCGCCGCCGCCAACCGGCCCGGCGGCCTCAACCGCGCCCTCGAAGGACGCTACCCCCCTGGTTCCGTCTTCAAGGTCATCACCGCGGCGGCTCTCCTGGAGGGCGGCGTACGGCCCGGAGACCCGGCGGCCTGCCCGAAGTTCACTCATGTCAACGGTCAGCGCTTCGAGAACCAGGGCCAGTTCCAGCTACCGGCGGGCTCGACCTTCGCGGACGCCTTCGCCCAGTCCTGCAACACCTACTTCGTCAACGCCCGCAGCCGGCTCTCCGACACCGACCTGCGCGACGCGGCCCAGGCGTTCGGCATCGGCGGCAGCTGGGACGTGGGCACGAGCACGTACGACGGCAGTGTCCCCGTCACGACGAGCGACAACGACAAAGCCGCCGCGACGATCGGCCAGGCGCGCGTTCAGACCTCACCGCTGGTGATGGCGTCCGTCGCGGCCACCGTCAAAAACGCAAGGTTCAACCAGCCGATGCTGGTGCCCGACGCGGTGAAGAAGAAGTACGACGCCCCGGTGGCGCTGGATGCCGAGGTGACCGGCCGGCTCCGCGAACTGATGCGCGCCACCGTGACCTCCGGTTCCGCCCGCGCGCTGAAGGACCTGCCCGGCCGGCCTCACGCAAAGACGGGAACCGCCGAATTCGGCGCCGAGACCCCGCCGCGCACCCACGCCTGGATGATCGGCTACCAGGGCGACTCCGACCTCGCGTGGGCGGTGCTCCTGGAGGACGGAGGTTCCGGCGGCGCCGACGCGGGCCCGGTCGCCGCGCGGTTCCTGCGCAACCTGGCCGGCTGAGCGATCGAGTCGTGGCCGAAGGCATGCCGATGACCTGCGCCCCGTGCCCCGATGCGAACACATGCGAAGACACACGAACACACGCAGGCACTCCGACGAACGTCAGACCAGAAAGCTCGCCCACCATGCACGCCATGCACACCACGCGCACCCGAACCGCTGTCTCCCGTCGTACCGCACTCGCCACCCTGGCCGGGCTCGCGGCCCTGCCGCTGTCCGGATGCACGGCCACCCCGGATGCGGCCTCCCCGTCCCCGACCACATCCGGTGCGACACCACCTGCCTCGAAGCCCTCCACACCGGCGTCTGCTGATCCCCGTACCGAGCGCGCGTTCGGCGAACTGGAGCGGAAGTTCGATGCCCGGCTGGGGGTCTACGCGCTCGACACCGGCAGCGGCCGGACCATTGCCCACCGGCCCGACGAACGCTTCGCCTACGCCTCCACCTGCAAAGCGCTGCTCGCCGCCGCCGTTCTGGACAAGAACTCCCTCCGGCAGCTCGACCGGCTCGTGCGCTACGCCCGCACCGATCTCATCAGCAACTCGCCGATCACCGAGCGGCATGTCGCCACCGGACTGACCCTGCGTGAGCTGTGCGATGCCGCCGTCCGCTACAGCGACAACGCGGCAGCCAACCTCCTCTTCCGCGAACTCGGCGGACCGAGCGGCCTGCAGGAAGCCCTCCGTGGCCTCGGCGACCGGGTCACCCGGTGCGACCGCTACGAAGTCGCCCTCAGCGAAGCCGCCCCCGGCGACCTCCGCGACACCAGTACGCCCCGCGCCCTCGCCACCGACCTGCGTGCGTACGTCCTCGGCGACACCCTCGCCCCGGACAAGCGAGCCGTGCTGACCGACTGGCTCAAGCGGAACACCACCGGCGACAAGACCATCCGCGCCGGCGCCCCCGCCGGCTGGCAGGTCGGCGACAAGACCGGCACGGGCGGCTACGGCACCCGCAACGACATCGCCATCCTCTGGCCCCCCAACGCGGAACCGATCGCCCTGGCCGTCCTCTCCCGCCGTGACACCAAGGACGCCACACGCGACGACGCCCTCATCGCCCGAGCCACCGAAGTCGCCCTCGACGCGATGGCCTAGTCGAACCGTCCGGTGCTTCTGCCAAGCCGCCTCGCGCCCATGTCGCCGCAGCGCTGTCATCAGCGTGCCGAAGAGTGGCCCGGTGAGAGTGGCCTGGTGAGAGTGGCCCGGTGCCCGAGGGCACGATGGCTGCCGAGGTGACGGGCGTCTGTGGCCTGCTGGATCCGAAGGTCCGCGCCGCCCCAACCTGGGAATCGCGCGCTGATCCACACCGGTGACCTTCATCCCCTCGTTCCCGCATTTACTTACTGTGACCGGCCCTCGCGGCCGCGGAATCCCCGGACAGCAGCATCACGGGTCGGGCGGCATTGGATCCGGCAGGCTGGGCACTCGTTCGTCGTGCAACCCCACGCCGAGGGATGGTGCAGCGATGACCGAGTACGAACGTTCACGGACGATGCCCGCGCACCCCGAGCAGGTGTTCGACCAAGCCGCCGATATCGGCCGACTGGACACGTGGATGCCACAGGACCTGCATGTGCGGGCCGAGGGACTGCCCGCCGTGACCGTGCATGAGGATCGCACCGACGAGGACACCCCCGCACTGCTGCGCGCCGAGCGCGAGCAGATGCGGCTCGAGTGGGGCACCCGTGAGCAGGGCGATTACGCCGGCTGGCTCCAGGTCGCCGGCATCGACAGTGGAGCCAGTGAGGTCACGGTCCATCTTTCGTTCTTCGAGGGCAGCCACGACCCTGGCGAGCAGGCGGTCACCCGGGCCCTCGATGCGAGTCTGGAGCGTCTGGCGGAACAAGTGCGCCTGCGTGCCGAGAACACGGCCGGCTGAGGACCTACCACCAAGGCCGGTACGCCATGCCACGCGCCAAGCAGTACGCCGTCGCCGCCTCGGGGCAGTGGACGGACGAGGAGGAAGGCCGCCGTCGTCTGCCTGCCGGAGAGGTCCACGCCTGGGAACCGGGCATGAACCAGACCGTGTGCGGCCTCTCCCTCAGCCGCTCCGTCCTGGGGCGCTTTCCTCACATCACCTGGGCCGACACCTTTCCCGAGTCCGGAGGCGCGGCAGACCGCGTCCAGCGCCAATGTCCACGCTGCGCTTCCGTCGCCGGACGCCGCGGCGGCGATGCCCGTCCCCGCTGGCACCGCACCAATCCCCGGCCGTGAGTGCCGCGGTGTTGCTGGTCGAGGAGACCGTCCGGGCCGGGGGCGCGCGCTCCTACTCACGTACGTGATGGCCGAGCAGGGGATGGCTCGGTGACCTGATCGGGCGGGCGCGCTGAACCGACGCCGACGGCATGCTCCTCACCCCTCCCTGCGCCGTGACCGCCTGCCCTCGGGGCTGCGCCTCTCCCCGTCCGCGCACGACCGGGCGGCTGGGCAAGGCAGTCGATCGAGTCCGCCACCGGGCCCACGGCGCACGCCCGTGCCCGGTGTCGGCGTTTCGGCCAACCCCGCCCATCCGTACACCCGTTGCGGGGACGGGGTCGGTGCATCCCGCACGCTCCGACACGCGCCGTATCCCGGGGTTCGACGTCCGACCGAAACACAGGTGTTCGAAATGCGGGCGGGCTCGTTGAGCCTCACGACAACCCAGCCGTGACCGACAAGGGGGATCAGTTGACCTCGGCCAGTACACCCGAGCAGTGGGATGCGGACGCAGCGGAATCAACGGCCTCGTCCGGCGCGAGCGTGAACTCAGCGCAGAAGGAAGAGTTCCTGTACCGGGACGAGTCCAGGCTCCGGGCCGGCGCACTGCTGACGACCGGGACGATGGCCCGCCGGCTGCCCGCGCTCGTGCTCCGGTCCCTGACGATGGCCTGGCAGGCCGATCGGGTCGCGACCGTCGGGCTGTTGGTCTGCCAGGTCGTGACCGGCGTACTCGCCGCGCTGGGACTG
Source organism: Streptomyces sp. ISL-36 (assembly GCF_018614205.1). Lineage (GTDB taxonomy): Bacteria > Actinomycetota > Actinomycetes > Streptomycetales > Streptomycetaceae > Streptomyces. The sequence continues at coordinate 97,154 of NZ_JAGGOS010000120.1, forward strand.
CTCGCGGTCACAGGGACCATCACCGCGCTGATCTCCTCGGGCGACATCACCGACCGGCTGCGGGAGGCGGCCCCACAACTGGCCGTCATCGCCGCGGCGGCCGGCCTGCGGGCGCTGCTGGGGGTCATGGTGACCTGGCTGACCGGCCGGCTGCGGCCGGTGTTGGGACGAGCGGCGGAGCTGACGATGATCGAGGCCGCGCTCGGCGCCGAGCTCGCGGCGAACAACCAGCCCGGCTACAACGACTTCTACGACATCGCCGACCGCGGCGCCCAGGTCACCCCCGACCTCGTGGCCGAGGCCCAGGACGTGCTGGCGGCCACCGCGACCCTCGCCGCCGGGGCGACCGTGCTCGCCGTGCTCCACCCGGCGCTTCTGCCTCTGCTCCTCATCGCGTGCCTGCCGCAGGCCGCCGCGTACGTACGGGCCGCACGTGTCCTGTACCTGGCGGGCCTGGAGACCTCGGGGCGGCGCCGCATGCTGTCCAAACTGCGCTGGCACATGGCCTACATGGAGTCCAGCGAGGAGATGCGGGCGTGCCTGGCCGGACCGTTCCTCATCGACCGGTACCGGCGGCTCGCCGCCTCGGTCAACCGCGCCGAACGCGAGGCGGCGGACGCCGGCGCGTGGATGGGGGTCGCCGGGGCCGCCGTCGGCGGTGTCGCGTCCGCCGCGGTGTGGGCGGCGCTCCTCTATCTCCTCGCCTCCGGCCGCATGGACCTGGCGGCCGGAGGCGGCGCGGTGTTCGCCCTCCAGACGGCGACCGGATCCGTACGCGGCATCATCAACGGCGGGGCGCGGCTGGTGCGCACCGGCTGGTACGTGCAGGACTGGCAGAAGTTCCTCGACAACGCCCACGGGCAGGCCATGACGGCCTCCCGCGGCACCGAGATCCTGCCGGCGGCGCCGGAGCGTTTCGAAGCCCGCGACATCACCTACCGGTACGACGGCGCTCCCGAGGACAGTCTCACCGGGGTGTCCCTGCATGTGAAGCGAGGGGAGATCGTGGCGCTGGTCGGGGAGAACGGGTCGGGCAAGACCACCCTTTCGCGGCTGCTCTGCGGCCTGCTGCTGCCCACCTCCGGGGCGGTGGCGTGGGGTCACAGGACCACGGCCGAGCTCGATCCGTGGGACGCGTGGAAGCACGTCGGCCTGGTCCCGCAGAAGTTCACGTACCTGCCCCTGACCATGCGGGACAACATCACCTTCGGTCAGGGCGACACGAGCGACGCGGCCGTGCTCGCCGCGTGCGAGGCGTCCGGGGCGATCGACATGCTGCCCGGCCTGCGGTCCGGGCTGGACACACTGCTGACCGCGGAGTGGTTCGGCGGCCAGCAGCTGTCCGGTGGTCAGTGGCAGCGGGTCGTGCTCTCCAGAAGCCGTGCGGAAACAACCTCACGGTTCCGTATGAGCATTCGATTCCTCCTGGGACTCGACGAAGCGGAGGACTTCTTCCGCGCTGTGAAACCGGTTTTTCCTGTGGACGGGCGCGGGGTTGTACCCGTCCTCTTTGAGAAGAGGACGGAGTTCCACAAGCGCGTTGCCGATGGTGCGAGGACTCACCTTGAAGAGGGCGGCGATCGTCGGCCGGGTGGCAACCTGGCGCATGGCGATAATCGCGGCAAGGACTCGACCCTCGTCGGTGATCTTTCTGTAGACGACGGCCCCTGGGTCCTTCTTCGGCTCGGCGCCTCGCCGCTTGTGTCGGATTTCTTGAAGACGGGCTTGATACCGCGTGGCCAGGCGGGCTGTGACGGCGTCGAGTTCGTCACGGCTCATGCCGGTGATGGCTGGATGCCGCAATGCCTCTTCGGGGTCGGCCTCCTGAAGGGGGCCGGCGGAGGCAACGAATTCTCGGACTGCTTGGGCGGTGGAAAGCCTGAGTGTGATGGCTCGCACGGTGTGGTTGTGTTCTGCGAAGAGGACCCGTGTCTCCCTGGTGGCGTGCTGAAGGGCGCTTCGGCTCACTCCGAGCAGATCGCCGAGCACGGGCATCGGGCAGACCTCGCGGAGGTAGACAAGACTGGCCACAATGCGAGCGGCAGGGGTCATTACCGTCATTCCGCCGGAGCCTTTCGCGCGGCGTCTTCTCCCGCCTCGTCGGTCGTAATTGCGTTGCTCGGCTTTGGCTTCCTGGGCTGGTGCGAGAAGCTCGATAAGGCGGGTCAGTTCTTCTCGGGTCATCCCAGTCAGCACCGGGTGGGCGAGCATCTCCAATACTTCGGACTGGATGACTCTGGGGCTTCTGTCGGCCGCCTGCACAGTGCAGCGGCCCTGTGGCTGGATGGTGTAGTTCCAGGCGCTGTGAGTGTCGTGTGGCTGGATCGGCAAGGATTCCAGGTATTCCTTGCTCACGGTGACCCCGATCGGATAGGCGCGCGTGTCGAGTTCGGCCTCGACGCGCAGTCCGGAGCGGGTGCGTGTGGATTCGATGGTCTTGATGACGACTTCGTGGCTGGTCAGCGGGCGCCCACGCCAGTTCATCGTGATGTGGGAGAAGAGGCGGTGCTCGACCTTGTTCCACTTCGATGTTCCAGGCGGAAAGTGGCAGACGGTAATCGCCAAGCCGGTTTCCTCGGCCAGAGCTGCGAGCTCGGACTTCCAGAGTCGGTATCGCGGAGAATTCGAGCCGCCGGAGTCCGCCGTGATCAGCAGGCGCTCGGCGCTCGGGTAGTCACCCTTGCCGCGGTTGTCCCACCATCGGCGAATCGAGGCGACGGCGAAGGCCGACGTGTCGTGGTCCACGCCGACATTCACCCATCCCGTGTTGGCTGCGATGTCGTAGATCCCGTATGGGATGGCTTGCTGGATTTCCCCGCGGAAGAACAGCGAGTGGTCCTCGACGTCGATCGGCTCGCCCTTGGGCCGCCACTCACGGCCCGGGTTGTGGTACCGGCCGATCATTTCCTTCTTCTTTGTATCCACGCTGATCACCGGCTCACCGGCCGCTTGATGTTCTTTGACCTGGTTGTTGATGTAGTGGAACTGGGCGTCTCGGTCGGGGTGTTGCTTTCCCTCCAGGGTTTTGGCGTTGCCCTGAAGGCTGAACCCGTTCGCACGCAGCAGCTTTCCAACTGTGGTCGCGCAGACCGGATGCCCCTGTTTGTTCAGCTCGGCGGCAAGATGCCGCAGCGACTTCGTAGTCCACCTCAAGGGCGACATGGGATCGCCTCGCTCATCCGGCTCGACCAATGCCAAGAGGGCGGGCAGCAGTCCGGGGTCCTTCGAGGCTGCGTTCTTGCGGCCGCCTCCGGGGCGTCGAATGCGACCACTCGGAAAGGGCGTCGGCTCATCTGCGAGTTCGACGATACCTTTGCGCACCGTCGTTTCGCTGACACCGGCCGCGCGGGACACCGCGCGTATACCGCCGTGCCCGAGCTCGCGGGCCTCTGCGGCCAGCAGCAAACGCCGCTGCCTTTCGTTGAGATGGGGGAGCAACACCCCCAACCGCGAAATAAGTTGGTGAGGTATCGACTGGGATATGGCCACGCAAGATCAACGATCATGGGGCCCGCGAAGCAACGCGTTGTTTTCAGACGGCTTCCCAGGGCCTTCCACCGGCAGGCGTCCTTGCTGGTGATGGACGAGCCGACAGCGGCGCTCGACGCCCGAGCCGAGCACCGCGTCTTCACCGGACTGCGGGAACTGGCCAAGGACCGGGCGGTGCTGCTGATCACGCACAGGCTCGCCAACGTGGCCGTCGCGGACCGGATCATCGTCCTCGACCGGGGGCGCGTGGTCCAGGAAGGCAGCTACCAGCAGCTCACCCGGGAACCGGGCTTGTTCCGGTCCCTGTGGGAACTCCAGCAGCGCACCAGCGGGGAGCCTCTCTAACCCGCCGCCCAGCGACGGCTGCCCCGTCGCGCCGGATCGGCGAGCGGACCCCGTACCGAGCCGCCCCGGCCGCCGCGGGGCCGACTCGGGCGCACCGGGATCGAGCGGTAGCCCGTCGCTTCGCTACTCACCTTCGAGTTCGGCATTGTCCCGGGCTCGGTCTCCCCGGGACCGGCCGGGACCGCGACCCGGAACGGCCTGGGGCCGGTGACCGACTGCGCCCGTCACCGACCTCGGCCGTCCCGCCGTCTGGTGAGCGCGCCGCATACCTCGGCCGGCCCCGGAGGCGAGCCGACGTGATACTCGACGTCGCTTCTCCGAGCCAAAAGTTGCCCCACTATGGGGAGTTGGGGCATGCACCATCAGCCGTTGCCCAGGTCTCCCTGCCCTCGGTGGGTAAGATCCGGGAGGCTCGGCGGCCGCGAGTGCGCGGCGAGCGCATTTGCGTGACTGTTCGAGGGGGGCACCACATGACGGAGCAAGGGACCATCGCGATAGAGCGCATGGATGGATCGGCCGTTGTGCAGGCCGAGGACGCGTTCAAGCTGATCTACGCCGAAGCGTTCGCCGAGCCTCCTTACAACGAGACTGCAGCCGATGTCGTCGCCGCCTTCCGCCGCTTCCCCGTACAGGCTCGCAAATACGCCTTTCGCGCTGCTTTGGCCCGCGCCAAGGGCGGCGAGCCGATCGGCATGGCGTACGGCCACCAACTCGGGCCCGACACGGTGCGGTGGGACGAACTGACCGAGCCCGTGCCCGACGGCATGCGGCGCGAGGACGGGCACCGCACCTTCGGGCTCATGGAACTCGCCGTGCGCGGACCGTGGCGCGGACAGGGTGTTGCGCAGCGTCTGCACGAGACGCTGCTCGACACCATCGAGGCCGAGCGGGTGCTCCTGAACGTCCACCCGGCGAGCAAGGCCGCCTCGGCCGCTTACCGGGCGTGGGGATACCGCAAGATCGGCGAGGCCCGGCCGTGGGGCGATGGCGCGGACCTCCATGACGTGATGCTGCTCGATCTGCGCTGAAAGCAGTCGGTGAACGGCCCCGGGGGCGGACTACCGGGACGGCCTGGACCGGGTGGTGAAGACCGTTGCCCCGCTGTCGACAGTCGCGCAGGATCTTGTAGTGCTTCATCCGGGCGAAGGCGTACTCGACGCGGGCCCGGACCTTCCGGTGTTCGGCGTTGTCCTCCTCCTCGCCGGGCAGCAGGGCCCATCCGGGGCGTTTGCGGTGCGGGACGAGGAGACCGGTGTTGGTGTAGGCGCGTCGCTACACGGCCACCAGCAGCACCCGGTCCGCAAGCGGCAAACACCACAGCCGGCCGCCACCAGCACCGTTCCCGCCCCGTTCCCGGACCACCTTGAGCAGCCGCCCGAACTGCCGCATCCACAGACCCGTGAACGTCTCCACCCACAACGCCTCGGCCCTCAACACCCCACCCATACAGGCTGTCCCGTAACTGCTGGTCACGGAGCTGGCCAGGGTGCGGAAACTGCGTAGCTGCGGAGATCGCGGTGCCGGTATCGTCCGGTCTCCCGACCCGCCGAACGGGTGGCCTACGTTCAGAAAGCGATGCAGATGACCAGCCGGCAAGCAACGACGACCCTGTGGCGCCCCACCGGCCCCAAGGAGCTGGATCTGGTTCGGGAGCTGAATTGGCGTGCCTGGCCGCCCCGGCTGCCCGAGCAGCCGATCTTCTACCCGGTCCTCAACGAGGACTATGCGGTCAGGATCGCGCGGGACTGGAACGTGAAGCACGATGGCGCCGGTTTCGTCACTCGTTTTGAGGTCGAGTCGGAGTTCTTGAGCCGGTATCCGATCCAGCAGGCCGGCGGGCAGACGATCCTCGAGCTCTGGGTTCCGGCCGAGGAGCTGGACGACTTCAACGCCCACATTGTCGGCGAGATCCAGGTGATTCACGAGTTCCGCTCTGAGGCGGATGCCTGCTGACGGGGCACGCGGGTCCGGTCCACTGATCACGGCGTGGCTGGTGTGATCACGGCGTCGGAACCCTTCCTGGACAGCCCCGTTCACCGGGCTGAGCCCGCATGCCTTCGGGACTGGTGACCGCGCTGCGAAATCCGCGGCGCCCCGCGTGATCGGTCGCCTCGGGCCGATGCTCGCGCTCCGGCCCCGCAAGCGGTTCTCCAAGGACACCGTGCTCATCGTGGACGGCACCCTGGTCCCCACCCGCGACCACACCATCGCCGAACAGTCGAAGAACTACCCCTACTCCACCGACCACCCTGGTCGGCATCGACGCCGACACCCGACTCGACTCAGATCGCCGACGGCGGCAATCCCGGCACGGCCTGTCGAACCGGGGCGCGATCGCTCCGTGGCGCCCGGCCACGGAGCCTCCGCAAAAACCCGTTGAAGACCACCGCGACCACTGCTACTTTTCCCGAGGCCGTGCGAGAGAACGAGGAGGTGGTACCCGTGAACGCAGTTTCGACATGGGTGCTCCCCTCCGGGGTCACGGTCGGGCGATAGGTCGTCCGGGAGCGCCGTTCACGAGCACTCCCGAAAGGCACGACCGTGCAGTTCACTTCTGAACAGCGCCTCGACGACGGCGTCCTCGAACGCGAATTCACGCTCGGCGAGGTACCTGGCGTCCTGTGGACGCCTGGATCCGCGCCGGCCCCGCTGATTCTGATCGGCCACCCCGGTGGCTTGCACAAGCGACTTCCCCGGCTGGTGGCCCGGGCCCGGCACTATGCGGCGGAGTACGGGTTCGCAGCGGCCGCCATCGACGCCCCAGGGTGCGGTGACCGCCCCCGTTCCGCCGTCGACGAGCAGTCCCGGGCCGACCTCCGCCGGGCGCTGCAGGCCGGCGAGCCGGTCGACGAGATCCTCGATGCCTTCATCGTCCCTCTGGTCGAGAAGGCGGTACCTGAATGGCGGGCCACTCTGGACGTCCTCCTTTCGCTGCCCGAGATCGGCGGCCCAGTGGGGTACGAAGGGATGAACGCCATCGGCATTCGGCTGGCGGTGGTCGAGCCGCGCATCTCGGCTGCCGTTTTCTTCGGCATGAGTTTCGTGCCCGACGTCCTGCGCGAGGAAGCTCGGCAGGTCACCGTTCCGCTGCAGTTCCTGATGCAGTGGGACGACGAAGGGATGGACCGGCAGCCGGCCCTGGACCTGTTCGACGCCTTCGGCACCAAGGAGAAGACGCTGCACGCCAACCTGGGCGGGCACACCGGTACACCGTGGTTCGAGGTGGACGATGCGGCCCGGTTCTTCACCCGGCACCTGAAGTGAGACCGGGCCGTCAGGCCGGCAGCAGACGATAGGGGTTGTCGGCCGGCCAGGATGCCGCTCATCGAGGACGGGTCCAGCCCTCCTCGATGACGGCGCCGGCATCCCGTTCACGACCTGGCGAGTCGGGCCGCCTGGGCGGTACCTGCCTACTGGTTGATCAGGGCGTCGCCCGGGGTTCGGACAACGGGGCGGCGAAGCGAATGCAGTGGCAGGACAGGCTCCGTCCCGGACCGGGACACGACCAGGAGCGGTGCTCAGGCCGAGGCTCGGCTGCCGATCGTCAGCTCGACCTCGTCTCCCGCTCGGGTGAACTCCCGGATCAGCCAGGTGCGTTCGTCGATACGGGTGCCGGCGCCGGTGGTGTAGGCCGGGACGGCGAGTACGAGGCCCGTCGGGTCGTCGTTGCGCAACTCCGCGTCGGCTGCCACCGCGTCGGAGAAGTGCAGGTCCACGCCGATGGGCCAAGGGTCGGCGATGAAGGCACGGGGATCGGGCAGTCCCTGGAGGCGGCAGCGGGCGCCCGGGAACAGGTGCGTGGAGCCGCACACGGCCGGGAAGGTGTCCGCTTGGGTCGGTCCGGTGTCGGGCTGGGGCATGGCGGGCTCCGGGATGCGCGGCGGCAGTGGGCCCTTCGCAGTCTGGCGTCCGGGCGACCGGGCCGAGGCATGCCTGGGCCGCGCCGCCCTGCCGTCACCCGGTCGGAGCCGCCGAACCTCTGATGGGGGCTCGGGAGCCGGCGCGCGCCCGGTACAAGGACCCCACTTCACGGCCGGGGCCCGTTGACCCGTCGCATGGCAGCGGCACGGTGGCCCCGCTGATCCCGTACGCGTACCGGGAACGGCTCCTGCGGTGTCTCACTTTCGGGCGAGACGCTCGTCAGTCAGCCACCGCCCGCATCCGCAGGCGGAAACGCCCTGGCCACGCCGAGGCCTGTCAGATCACCCTTCGCCGTGTCGCCGGCATCGCCTCCCGGGACCGGTCCAGCCGGACCGCTCGGCCGCCGCTTTCGGTGGTAGGTGGCGGGCGCCGGGGTGGTGAGGACGGCGAGGGAGACGATGACCAATGCGATGCCGATCCAGCCGACGGCGGGGAGGCGTTCGCCGACCACCAGGACGGCAAGGACGGCCGCCACGGCCGGTTCGAGCAGGGACAGTGTCGTGGCGGTGCTGGCGGGTACGTGGGTGAATCCCCAGCCGAACAGGGCGTAGCCGGCGAACATGGGGACCAGTGCCATGTAGGTGCCGACGGCCGCGTTGGACCAGGAGCTGATGAGCGGGGTGCCGGTGGCCAGCAGGACGGGCAGGAGGAGCAGTCCGCCGATCCCGAACACGGCGCCCATGGCCGCGCGGGAGGGGATCTGGCGAGTGATGAGCCGGTGCGCCGCCCAGGAGTAGAGGGCGTAGGTCGCGGCGGCGACCAGGCCGAGGCTCACGCCGAGCAACGTGGTGGCCACCGATGCCTGTCCCCCGGCGCCGGCTGCGTGGGCGGCTTCGGCGACGCACAGCAGAACGGTGCCGAGCAGACCGAGGGTCGCAGCGATCGTCCAGCGGCGGGTGAGCCGACGATGGTCCACGACGCGTTCGATCAGGGCCGAGGCGAGCGGGGCGGCACCGAGCGACACCACGGTGCCCACGGCGACTCCGGCCAGGTGCATGGAGCTGTAGAACGCCAGGGGGTAGACCGCCACCGAGACCGCTCCGAGGAGCACTGTGCCGCGCTGGTCGCGCAGGCGGGAGGCGTGGCGCGTGATACGCGGGGCGGCGACGAGGGCTTGGAGGAGTCCGCCCAGGCCCATGGCGACGGCGCCGATGGCGAGCGGGCCCACGTCCGGAGCGAAGGTGGCGGCCGTGCCCGTCGTACCCCACAGAACGGAGGCCGCCAGGACGCACAGCGCGCCTGTCGCTGCGGACCGGCTGTGTGCGATGGGCCGCCTCACAGCCGGTCCAGCAGAGCCGCAGCCATGGAGCGAGCGTGCTGGAGACGGTCGCCGTCCCCTTCCAGGCCGGCGCGAGCCATCGCGCCCTCCAGAAGGAAGGCGAGGTGCTCAGCCGTTGCGTGCGCTTCGTCGGGGCGGTCGGGCAGCAGCTCCTCCAGGTGGCCGGCGATCAGGCGCTCGACCTCCTCCTTGTGGGCGCGCACCACGGCCCGGCCACCGTCTCCGGCCGGGAGCTCGGCCGCGGCGTTGAGCAGGCCGCAGCCGCGGAAGCCGTGTTCGTAGGCGAACGCAGCGTGGTCGGCGTAGGCGTCGAACACCGCGAGAACGCCGTCGCGCGGGCTCCGGGCCCGCTCCAGCCGGGCCCGGTACAGGCCGAGCCACTCCTCGTGCCGGGCGTCGAGGTAGGCCCTGACCAGGTCGGCCTTGGAGGAGAAGTTGTTGTAGAGGCTCATCTTCGCCACGCCGGCCTCGGCGGTGATCGTGTCGATGCCGGTGGCCGCCACACCGTCGGCGTAGAAGCGGCGGGCCGCCGCCTCCAGCAGCCGCTCCCGGGCCGGCCGCCGCCTTCCGCTCTCCGTCGCACTTACACCGGTCTCGCTCATCGACCGTCCAAAAATAGGTAGGTAGGTCTATCTAGAGTACGTGAGCTGCGGGAGGTGCGAAAGCGCGGCCGTAGGAATGCGGCACCGGCCTGTCCGGGCGCGGGCTCACTGCCCCCCGGGCAACCATCGACCTGACGTCGGCCGGGAAAGGGGGCGATCCCCGCTCGGGTGGGGGACTCGGCACCGGTGTCGGGGCAGCGGCCCTTGAAGAGGCCGGCTCGGCGGAGGCAGTGGACCGGTGCCCGAGCGGACGGCACCTGTCACCGCGTCAGGAGAGAAACCGGCGCTGCCCGCCACCATTAAATTTCGACGCATTCCCCGGCGTTCGAAAAAGAAACGAAGGAATTTCAAGCGTGTGAGGGTGTGAAGGTGGGGCAGACGGCGTGACGGAGGTTGATAACTATGGTTCCCCTGCTTCTCGTTCTTCTGCTCGCCCTGATCCTCTTCGGTGCCGGATTCGCGGTGAAGGCGCTGTGGTGGATCGCGGTCATCGTGCTGGTCGTCTGGCTCCTGGGCTTCGTCATGCGCTCGGCAGACACCGGTGGTCGACGAGGCCGCTGGTACCGCTGGTAGGCACGGCGCCAGCCAGGCGTAGGAGGGGGCGCACCCGGTGTACCGGACACCGTTGGCGAATGCCCCTTCACTCCGCCCCACCGGATTTATCCGGTGGGGCGGAGTGCTGCGAAGTGTGAAGTGCGGGTGGGGGCGAGTGGTGTGCCGGTGAGCCATGCGTCGAGGCGGACGAGGTTCATTCCGGCGGCGGTCAGTATGTGTTGCAGGTGGGTCTTGGGGTGGCCTCGGTAGCGGGATTTGCGCAGGCCGAAGGCGCGGACGCCTTGCGCGATGGTGCCTTCGATGCCTGCGCGGTGCCCGTAGCGCTTCTGCCACTGCTCGGTCTGCTGGTCCCGTCTGGCTGTGCGTAGTGCTTCGTGTTCGTCGCGGTGCCGCAGTGTGATCTCTCGCCCCATCGAGGCGACGCCTCGGGTGCACTGGTTGCGGGAGGGGCAGGGGCGGCAGTCGGCGGGTGAGAATCTGGCCCTGATCACTGGGCCCTCGGAGCGTCGCCGGTCGTGTTGCCACTGGGTGCTGTTCTTGCCGTTCGGGCGGGTCACGCGCTTGCTGTCCCAGTCGATGGTGAAGTCGTCGATGGTGTAACCGTTGTCCGCGGCGGCCTGCCATCCGGTGTTCGTCTTGACCGGTCCGACCAGTTCGATGCCGTGGTCGCGGCGGGCGGCCACCAGGTGTGCGGCGTCGACGTAGCCGGCGTCGACCAGGTGGACGTCCGGGGTCAGGTTCCGCCGGGCGAGGCCGTCATGGATCTTGTCGGTGACCTCGAAATCGGTGACGGCGGCGGTGGTGGTCACCACCTCGGTGACCAGATGCGGGGCATCGGGCTCGCAGGTCTCGGTCAGGTGGACTTTGTAGCCGCACCAGGCCCGGTCACGCTTGACGCCGTTGCGGGCGTCCGGATCGTAGGGCGAGCGGACCCGTAACCGGCCGGGCGGGCAGTCCTTCGGCTTGCGCCGGACGACGGCACCGTCGCTGACCTGGTATTCCTGCACCCACATCCGCCGCAGGAACTCCACTGCGGGAAGCTCTCGTAGCCAGGCAGGCGCATCGGCGGACCAGACGGAGCTCAGGAGCGTCATGCCGTCCTGGCCGACCTGTTCGCCATGCGCGACCCGGGCGGCCCACCGGCTGGGGAACTTCGTGTCCTCCGGCCGGGCAGAGTAGCGGTCGAACCACTGCGGTGGCGTTCGGCCGGCCAGCCACTGCGGGGCGGCCGCGGCCAGCGCGTTGAGCGCGGCCCGCACTGTCTCGACCACGGACTCCAGCCGGTTCAGA
>NZ_JAGGOS010000121.1 GCF_018614205.1 Streptomyces sp. ISL-36
CAGCCGGTGGCGAGCGCGGCGAGCAGGTGGCCGAGCAGCATGGGCAGGTCGGGCACGAGGCCCGCGGCCTGCGGTGCCGCGGCAGCGGCGTGCGCGTGGCCGTGTGCCTGGGCGGCGGCGTCGGCCGGGTCGAGGCCCGCGTCGGTGATGATCCGGGTCGCGTCGGCCGGGCTGATCGCCGCGGCGCCCGCGCCGCAGACCAGCTTGGCGGCCATCCGGATCAGTGCCTCGTCGGCCTCGTGGCCCAAGCCCCCGCTGCCCAGGCCCCCGCGGCCCGGGCCGCCCGCTGCGAGCGAGCGCTGCCCGAGCCCGAACAGGGCGTGCAGTCCGAGCTGTCCGACGGTCAGCGCGCCCACGATGACGGGCAGCGAGCGGCCGCGTCCCGCGAAGAGCACGGTGATCGCGAAGACTCCGAGGAAGCCGGCCACCAGCGTCCACAGGGCGATTCCGGCGCAGGCGGCGAGGGCGTGGCCCAGCGCGGACAGCACGACGCAGACCGCGGTGAACACCGCGGCCCTCAGCAGGCGTGGCGCGAGCGCGGGGGCAGACATGGCGGGGCCATCATCGCACCAGGCCCGTCGACGCCGTACGGCAGGTCCGGAAGATCACCTTTGGTGCCTTCGGGTCGGTCATACACCGGCGTGCGGTATCGGTGCATCCGCCGAATGAGCGGTCTTGTCCCACCGAGGGGCTTACGGACCCCTCCTCGCGGCAATAGGTATCCGTATGTCGAGCCGCAGCCAGGAGGCTGGAGCATGAGCATCTGGTGGTCTCTCCATTTGCGGCGCGAGGCTGCGAGCGTTCCGCTCGCCCGGCGGCTTCTCCTCGGCACGATGGAGACGGCGGGTGTCGATCCGGACGTGTCGTTCGAGCTGTCGATCGCCCTGACCGAGGCGTGTGCCAACGCCGTCGAGCACGGCGGCGACCTGGGCACCGGCGAGGCCTCGGAGGCGTACCGCGTCACCGCCTACCTGGACGGCGAGACCTGCCGTATCGAGGTGGCCGATTCAGGACCCGGCTTTCCCGCGGGCAACGGGGCTTTCGCGGGGGCGGCGACCGCCGTACGGCGGGCCGCTCCGGATGCCGAGCACGGGCGTGGGCTGCGGCTCATCGAAGAGCTGGCCGATCATGTCCAGTTCGGCAACAGAACGGGCCGGGGCGGCGCCGTCGTCAGCTTCGACAAGATCGTCAAGTGGCGGGCGGACGCGCCCCCGACGCCCTGGGGAGTGGGGGGTCCTCCCCTCGCGCTGACCTGAGGCCCTGTCCGACGAGCCCGGCCTGACGACGTATGCCTGACGACGTATGCCTGACGACGTATGTCTGACGAGCCGTGTCTGGAGCGCGCCCTGTCCGACGGCCCGTGTCTGGAGCGCGCCCTCCGACGGCCCGTGGATACGGAAAAGGCCCCCGCCGGTACGAGTCGGCGGGGGCCCTTCCGGTGGTCCCCGCAGGGACCGAAGGCGGTACGGAGGCGGTCAGCCCTTGAGGCCGGCCATCCACGCCTCGACCTCGTCCGCGCGGCGCGGCAGCGAGTCCGACAGGTTCCGGTTGCCGTCCTCCGTGACGAGGATGTCGTCCTCGATCCGGACGCCGATGCCCCGGTACTCCTCCGGCACGGTCAGGTCGTCGGCCTGGAAGTACAGACCCGGCTCGACGGTCAGGCACATGCCCGGCTCCAGCGTCGTGTCGACGTACGCCTCGGTGCGCGCGGCGGCGCAGTCGTGGACGTCCATGCCGAGCATGTGGCCGGTGCCGTGCAGGGTCCAGCGGCGCTGGAGGCCCAGCTCCAGGACGCGCTCGACCGGACCCTCGATCAGGCCCCACTCGACGAGCTTCTCGGCGAGCACGCGCTGGGCGGCGTCGTGGAAGTCGCGGTAGGCGGCGCCGGGCTTCACCGCGGCGATACCGGCCTCCTGAGCCTCGTAGACGGCGTCGTAGATCTTGCGCTGGAGCTCGGTGTACCGGCCGTTGATCGGCAGGGTGCGGGTCACGTCGGCGGTGTAGAGCTCGTTGGTCTCCACGCCGGCGTCGAGCAGCAGCAGGTCGCCGGAGCGGACCGGGCCGTCGTTGCGCACCCAGTGCAGGGTGGTGGCGTGCGGGCCGGCGGCGCAGATCGAGCCGTAGCCGATGTCGTTGCCCTCGACGCGGGCGCGCAGGAAGAACGTGCCCTCGATGTAGCGCTCGCTGGTCGCCTCGGCCTTGTCGAGGACCTTGACGACGTCCTCGAAGCCGCGGGCGGTGGCGTCGCAGGCCTTCTGGAGCTCGGCGATCTCGAACTCGTCCTTGACGAGACGGGCCTCGGAGAGGTGGACGCGCAGCTCCTCGTCCCGCTCGGCGGTGACCTTGTCGGTCAGGGCCGCGTCGACGGAGGCGTCATGACCGCGGAGGTTGCGGACGGGGCCGGTCGCCTCCGCGAGGGCGGCGGTCAGCTCGCGGACGTCCTTGGCGGGGATGCCCAGCAGCTGCTCGGCCTCGGCCAGGGAGTGCCGGCGGCCGACCCAGAGCTCGCCCTGGCCGTCGAGCCAGAATTCGCCGTTCTCGCGGTTGGAGCGCGGGAGCAGGTAGATCGTCGCCTTGTGGCCACCGGACTTGAGCGGCTCCAGGACGAGAACGCCGTCCTGCGTCTGGTCGCCGGTGAGGTAGGCGTACTCGGTGGAGGCGCGGAAGCTGTACTCGGTGTCGTTCGAGCGGGTCTTCAGGTTGCCCGCGGGGATCACCAGACGCTCGCCGGGGAAGCGCGCGGAGAGCGCGGCGCGGCGGGCCGCGGTGTGGGCGGCCTGTGCGATCGGCGTGAGCCCGTGCAGTTCGGTGTCGGCCCAGCCCGACTTCATGTTCTCGGCCAGCTCGTCGGAGACGCCCTGGTACAGGCCGTTCTTGCGCTGCTTGATCGGCTCTTCAGTCTCTTCCGGGGTCTCCGGCGTGAGCTCCTCGGCCACGGGTCTGCCTCCTCTTGGTACGACACTGAACCCCCACCATCGTACGGTCGTACGGAAGGGGGCCCAGGGTCAAAAGACCCATTACCGCTGAGTCACCTGGCGCTCACTCGAACCGGGCGGCGAGCAGGACCACGTCCTCCCCGTCGACGGCGGTGTCGAGGTCGTCGGGCAGCATCGTCCGCAGGATGTGGTCGGCGATGGCCCCGGGGTCGCTGCGGTCCGCCTTCGGCACGCTCGCGGCGGCCGCGTGCAGGCGGGCGAAGGCCCGGTCGATGGGGTCGCCGGTCCGGCGCAGCAGCCCGTCGGTGTAGAGCAGCACCGTTTCTCCGGGCGCGGGTGCGATCTCGACGCTGGGCGCCTCCCAGCAGGCGAGCATCCCGAGGGGGGCCGAGAGCGACGTCTCGACGAACTCGGTGCGGCCGTCGCCGATGATCAGCGGCGGGGTGTGCCCCGCACCGGCCAGGACGATCTTGCGTTGCTTCGGCTCGGAGTAGGCGAAGAGCGCGGTCGCCGAGCGGGCGGGCTCGGTCAGCCGGAGCAGGAGTTCCAGGTCGGAGAGGACGGCGACGGGATCCTCGCCCTCCATGACCGCGTACGCCCGCAGGGAGGCGCGGAGCCGTCCCATGGCGGCGAGCGCGCTGGGCCCGCTCCCGGAGACGGAACCGACGGCGAGGCCCAGGGCGCCCTCGGGCAGGGGGAGGGCGTCGTACCAGTCGCCACCGCCCTGGGGGCCGGTGCGGTGGCGGGCGGCGAGCTGGACGCCGGGGACGCGGGGGAGCCGGCTGGGCAGCAACTCCTCGGCGACGGTGGCCACCCGGGCACGGGCGCGCTCCAGTTCCAGGAGGCGGGCGAGGTGCTCGGTGGCGTACCGGCCGTAGAGACCGACGAGGTGGCGCTGGCGCTCGGCGGGTTCGGCGGGCTCGTCGTACAGCCAGACGGCGGCGCCGAGTCTCCCGGCGGCCTCGGTGGCGAGGGGAAGGGCGTAGCTGGCGGCGTAGCCGAGCCGGGCGGCGACCTCGCGGTGGCGCGGGTCGAGATCCGCCACACCGAGCAGGTCGGGGACGGCGATCGGGCCGGGGACGGCGGTCGGGTCGCGGACCGCTCCCGGGTCGCGCGGGTCGGCCGGGTCGGGAAGGCCTTCGAGGATGCGGCCGTAGGAGGTGGCGCTCCGCGGGACGGTCTCGATGGTGCCGAGCTCCGCGTGGGCGAGGCCGAGGCCGACGGTGGAGGAGGGGCCGAGGCCGTCGGCGGGTTCCAGGACGACCATGCCGCGGCGCGCGCCGACGAGGGCGGCGCCGGCGCGCAGCACCTCACGCAGTGCTTCGTCGAGCGAACCGGTCCTGATCAGGGACTCGGTGAGTTCATGGAGGGTGGTGAGGTCGGAGACCCAGCCGGCCAGACGGTCCTGGATCAGGGCCCCGGGGAAGCCCGGGAGGGGCGCCGGGGGCGGGGTGGCGGGCGCGACCGGGGCGGCAGTGTGCGCGGGAGAGGGAACCGTGGAATCGATTCCAGCCACTTTCGGCAGGTGCGGGGCGCTCATGTCAATCGGCCTTCCGACCGGTGCGTTTCGCGCAATAGCATCGCAAACCCCCATGTCATTCTGCGCCGCTATCCATGCATCCACATGTACACGCACAAGAGGAGGGATGTCCAGCATTGTCCCCACGGGACTTGTGGTGTCTGTGGGGTTTCGCAGAGGGGTTGAACTGCAGGCCAAGTTGGCCGAAAATTGCCCCCGTCGTGCACCTTTCGCGGTCGACTGGCGTCGTTTGAAGGCGCGTTGATTTGAACGTGATGGGTACGTAGACGGTGATGGCCAGGGGCAGTCGCAACAGCCCCGGAACCTGGCAGGGTGCCTGGGCGTCCTCACCGCCGCAGGCCGCGCTCCTCGAGTGGACGACGAGCCTCAGCTCGGCCCCTCCCGCCCCACCGCACGGGGCGGTGAACCGCCGACCTTGTACGCGCTGATACGCACAGTGAAGTGATCTGCACCTGGTGTGATGTGGATTCGGCGTTCAACGGAAAGGAACGAGCGCTCATGCGCGAGATCCTCGGAAGGCGACGCAGGCTCCGGTTCCGGCGCAAGGAGAGGGCCGTCCAGCTCGACGCGGCGCTCACCTGCGCCACCGAGTGGGGCTGGCCCGTACTGCCCGGTGTGGGGCTGAAGGCGACGACCCGTACGACCAGAGGGACCGGCTGCGCCTGCCCCGACCCGGAGTGCGTCGTTCCAGGGGCGCACCCCTTCGACCCCGGACTGCTCGCGGCCACCACCGACGAGCGCATGATCCGCTGGTGGTGGACCCGGCGCCCGGACGCCCCGATCGTCCTGGCCACCGGAGGCGGCGCGCCGTGCGCGGTGAGCCTGCCGGCCGTGGCGGGCGCGCGCGCCCTGACCGCACTGGACGCGATGGGCATGCGGCTCGGCCCGGTGGTGGCGACGCCGACCCGTTGGTCGCTGCTGGTCGCCCCGTACAGCCTCGAACAGCTCGGCGAACTTCTCTACGCCAAGGACAGCGTGCCCAGTTCGCTGCGCTTCCACGGCGAGGGCGGCTATCTGCTGCTGCCACCGTCGGTGGCGGGGACGGGCCAGGTGCGCTGGGAACGGGCGCCGCTCACGGGCTCGGCGAGCCCGTGGCTTCCGGACGTGGAGGCGGTGGTGGACGCCCTGGTCGAGGCGAGCACGGGCGCGCCCGAGGGCGGCAGCAGACTCGCGTACTGACGCGCACGGGAGCTGGGTGTCCGGGTCCGGGTCTCCAGGGTCCGGGATCGGTATCCGGGAGCAGGATCCGAGGTCGGGCGGTGGCGGGACCGGTGGCGGGGTGACGGGACCGGCGTCGGGTCGGCGGGAGGTCGGCGGGGTGACGGGACCGGGGGGCGGGTCGGCGGGACCGGTGGTGACAACCGCGGGTTGTCGGTGGGGCTGGCTTGTGCTTGTCACCCGTACGGGTGTGACGCAGCCCGACTTGCACGGCAAACGGGCGCGCGCCGCGCCCCCCGCCCCCGATACGCCGATATCTTCGGCCCACCGTTCACGAGTCGCAGCCAGCCGGGCAGGTGGGTCCCATGAATCTCCGCATGATCGGGCTCGGGGCGGCCGTGGTGTGCGCCACGCTCCTGCCCTTGGTCGCCCTGGCGGGCCAGGCGGAAGGACCGGTCCGCGGCGACGACGCGAGGACCGACGCCAAGACCGGGGCCGGAGCCGGGGCCGAGACCGAGACCGAGACCGACGGAGGTCTGCTCCCGGGGCTCGGCCTGCGCGAGGGTGAGGACACGCGTACGGCCGCCGGTGCGGAAACCCCGGCCGGTTCGCCGTCTCCGTCCTCCGCCACGGAACCCTCCGACCGGGCCTCGCACTGCGGCCCCGAACTGACATCCCCCGACGGCATCGAGGCACAGACCTGTGTCCTCACGGAGGGCCCGGACACGTGGGCGCGGACGTACTACCGCAACGCCACCGGCCAGCGGCTCGACGCCGTACTCACTCTCATGGGTCCCGGCGGGCGGACCGTACAAGTGCGTTGCTCGGTCACGGCACAGGATGAACCGGGGGCCTGCGAGACGCCCCGGGAACGCGCCCGCGGTGCGGTTTCGGCATATTCCGCGGTCGCGGAATTCGCGGGTGCGGGAGAGGGCGACAGTACGCCGCTGCTGCTGCGATCCGGGAGCAACATGGTTTCCACGGGCGGCAGTTGAGCCTCGGGACGGGATCCGTCCGGGCATGAGAAGACCCGGTCGCTGGCGACGGGGGATGCACCAGCGACCGGGCTTCTAGAACCGTAACAAGAGATCTGCTGTTCGCAAATTCGATCTCGGTAATTCGGACAGGGATTTACCTGGCCGATCGGGGGGTTGTGGCGGATGTCACCGACTGGTCGGTCTGTCAGCCGCCACGGCCGTCCCGGGGGTCAGCTGAGCGTGACCTGACGGTTGGTGAGACCACCGCGGGCCCGGCGCTCCTCCGGCGTGAGCGGGGCGTCGGAGGCGAGGGCGGCGGCCAGTCGCTCGGCGAACTCGGCGGCAGGCTTCTCGCACTCCTCGGCACCCATCGACGTCGGCAGATCCCACACGGGCACCATCAGGCCGTGCGCACGGAAGGAGCCGACGAGACGGGTGTCGTCGCCGAGCGTGGAGGTGCCGGCGGCGTGCAGGCGGGCGAGCGCGTCGAGCAGCTTCTCCTCGGGGTGCGGCATGACCCAGCGCAGGTGGTTCTTCTCCGGGGTCTCGCACCAGTACGCGGAGCCCACGCCGGTCAGCTTGACGGTGGGAATGGCGGCCGCGTTGGCACGCTCCAGAGAGGCCGCGACCTCGGGGTTGGAGTTGTCGGCGGACTCCGGAATCCAGAATTCGAAGCCGGCGTGCACGACCGGCGCGAAATCGCCCTCCGGGTCGAGCAGGTCCTGCAGGCGCGGGCCCTCGGCCGGCACGCGGCGGGCGGCGACCGGGGTGCCGGGCTCCGCCTCCAGGGCGCGCTGGAGGGTGTCGGCGAGATCGCGTGCGAGGTCGCCGGAGGTGGAGTCGTTCTGCAGCGCGAGCAGGACGGAGCCGTCGTCGCGGCGCAGCGCCGGCCATGCCATCGGCAGCACCGTCGCGAGCGTCACGGACGGCACGCCCTCGGGCAGCCCGTCCTTCAGGGTGAGCGGGACGGTCGCGGCGGGCACCAGTTCGCGCAGCGCGACCCAGTCGCACTCGCCCGGCAGGCCCTCGAAGGGGCGCTGGACCAGCTCGGTCACGGCGTGCGCGGCGGCCCGGCCGTGACACGCCTTGTAGCGGCGGCCCGAACCGCACGGGCACGGCTCGCGCGCACCGACGACCGGGATCTCCCCGCTCGTGACCTGTGCCTTGGCGGCCTTCGTCTGGGGGCGCTTCTTGGCCATGGTGTGGCTTTCTCCCGATAGCGGCGGTGCTGTGGTGCAGGGCAGTGCTCCGTGCACCGCTCTGTGTCGGGCGAGCCTAGCCGTACGAAGGCGATGGAGGGGTCAGGCCGGGAGAGTCGTACGCGCCCCGCCCCGCCGCGGCCCTGTCGCTCTCGCTCTCGCCGTCGCCCGCGCTGTGCCACTTCCGAACCCGGGCCGCCCTCCGGGTCCGCCGCCGACCCGCGGACCCGTACGCTGCCGGCTTCAGTCGAGGTCGTCGTACGCGTCCAGGAACTCGAAGCCGGAGCCGCCGCCGACCCTGGCCGCGAAGTCCTCGCGGCGATGGCCCTCGGTGACGACCACCCAGACCGTGACCTCGCCGGCCGCGCTGTCCCGTACACCCCAGTCCTGAGCCAGCGCGCTGATGATATTCAGCCCACGGCCGCCGCGTGCGGTGACCGAGGGCGTCGACGGAACAGGCCGGGTCGGCCCACCGCCGTCCGTCACCTCGACCGTCAGGCCGCCCGACGGGTCGATTCGCCAGGCCGCACGGACATCCCCGTCGCCCACGTCCGCCCGTCCCAGCGGCCTGCCGTGCCGGCAGGCATTGCTGAGCAGCTCGGAAAGGATCAGTACCGCATCGTCGACGACCGATTCCGACATGCCGCTGCGGCTCAACTGCTCCCGCATACGGTGTCGCGCCTCACCCACGCCCGCAGGGCCATGGGGTACGGCCATGCTCGACGACGTGGGCACCTCCTGTGCCACCACCAACGCCACCCCCGAGACCTCCTTTGCCCCACGCCACGGTGTGGATGCCCCAATGGCCTGGACCGGAAACCGGCCAATCAACGTCCGGTGACGCACTCGTGACGATCGAGTACGCGCCGAACGCGCCGGTGCACTCCCTGTGAGGCCCGAGACGGGAGGGGAGAACGGGTCAAAGGCGACCCAACTGGGACAGGACCTGCTTCGGCCGGTTCGTGATGATCGCGTCGACGCCGAGCCGCTCGCACAGCTCGACGTCCTCCGGATCGTCCACCGTCCATACATGGACCTGATGTCCGGCCTTCTGGAGCCGCATGATCACGGTGGGGTGGTGGCGGACGATGCGGATCGACGGTCCGGCGATCCGCGCCCCCGCCGGGAGCCGCCCGTCGCGCAGCCGTGGGGTGAGGAACTGTGTCAGGGAGACGGTGGGGAGGGTCGGCGCGGCGGCCGCGATCCGGTTCAGGGAGCGGGGCGAGAAACTCATGACGCGGACCGGGGACTCCTCGGGGGCCGCGGGCTCGGCGAGGCCGAAGCGCTGGAGCAGCTGGAGCAGCCGCTCCTCGACCTGGCCCGCCCAGCGGGTCGGATGCTTGGTCTCGATGGCCAGCTCGACGCGCCGCCCGGCGTCGGAGACCAGCTCCAGCAGGCGCTCCAGGGTGAGTACGGAGGTGAGTCCGGAGTCCTTCCAGTCCGGGCTCTCGCCCGCCTCCTCGCGGCCCCTCCAGGTGCCGAAGTCGAGGGCGGCGAGGTCCGCGAGCTCCAGGGCGGAGACGGCGCCGCGGCCGTTGGAGGTGCGGTTGACGCGCCGGTCGTGGACGCAGACGAGGTGGCCGTCGGCGGTGAGCCGGACATCGCACTCCAGGGCGTCGGCGCCGTCCTCGATGGCTTTCACGTAGGCGGCCAGGGTGTGCTCCGGGGCGTCCTCCGAGGCGCCGCGGTGGGCGACGACCTGAACGGGGACGCGGTTGGTGTGCTGCCGTGCGTGGGTCACCGCGTCATGGTGCCATTGGCGGGGCGGCCGTACCGGATCGCGTCCGTTCTGTCCGTAAATAAAGAATGGGGTGCGGATGCACAGCTCCGCCTTACAGTGGCCTGACGCCCTGTGGGAAAAGCTGTGCGCAGCACCCTGACGATGGCATCCACTTGTGCAGTGAACGAGGAGAGAGCTGTGAGCACCGAGAACGAGGGCCCGGCGGTTCCGGCGGACCCGAGTGCCCCGTCCGCCCCTCCCGCGCCTCCCACCCCTCCCGTACCGCCTGCGTCGCCGGTGGACGCATCTGAGCCGGCAGCGGTGCCGGAGGCGGCGCCCGGGCACTCCCCCCGGTCCGAGCCCGCCACCGCGCCGCTGCCTGTCACACCCCCCGCGGAGGCCCCCGTGGGTGCTGCCGGCGCCACAGGCGCCACCGGGGCCGCCGGCGGCTGGCCCCCGCCTCCGCCCGCCGTGCCAG
>NZ_JAGGOS010000122.1:0-35567 GCF_018614205.1 Streptomyces sp. ISL-36
CCCGGGCCCCGTCCGCGCGCTCGGGTCCTGCGCGTGGGCGGCGCTGATCATCCGGCAGAGCGCGGCCCAGCCGGCCCGGGAGCGGGCGAGGTAGACGACGCGGGGCGCGGACTCGTCGACGAAGGCGCCACCGCGGACGGGGACGCGGCGCGCGGAGGTCCGGCCCGAACCACCGGGACCGGTCTCGCCGGGGACGGGCCCGGCCGGGTCGATCGCGAGGTCCACGCCGAACAGAGGACGCACTCCCGCCTCGGCGCAGGCCTTCGCGAAGCGGACCACGCCCGCGACCGTGTCCCGGTCGGTGAGGGCGAGGGCGTCCATGCCCCGCTCGGCGGCGCGCTCGGCCAGCCGCTCGGGGTGCGAGGCGCCGTAGCGCAGGGAGAAGCCTGACGCGGTGTGCAGATGCGTGAACCCCGGCATGCGCACCTCCCGCATCGATTCGTACGTACGTTCCCACCCCCCTCTTCTTCACCATAGACCATTTCGAACGCGCGTACGATACGCCGGGCCGCCCTCACCCGGCCGCTCGGCAGAGGCCGTCCCGGGGCGGGGCCGGGATCGCGCCGTCATCCGTTCGGCCCCACCCCACCTGCGCGAACACCCCCGGCCCCGGAGCGTGGGGGCATGAGTCTCGTCGAGGAACTGAAGAGCGCCGTCACTCCCCGAGCAGCCCTGCTCGTCGTCGGTGTGTTCGCCCTCCAGCTGCTGTTCATCGCCTCGTACGTCGGGGCGCTGCACAACCCGAAGCCGAAGGACGTGCCCTTCGGCGTCGTCGCGCCGCAGCAGGTCTCCGCCCAGCTCCTCAGCCGGCTGGAGAGGCTTCCCGGCGAACCCCTCGACCCGCGGACGGTCGCGGACGAGGCGGAGGCGCGGAAGCAGATCATGAACCGGGACATCGACGGCGCCCTGGTGGTGAACCCCGGCGGGACCACCGACACCCTGCTCGTCGCCTCCGGCGGCGGGACGGTGCTCTCCTCCGCCCTGGACACGCTCTTCACCCGGGTCGAGGGCGCCAACCGGCGCACGGTCAGGACCGTCGACATCGCCCCGGCCTCGCGGCAGGACTTCGACGGCCTCTCGGCGTTCTACCTGGTCGTCGGCTGGTGCGTCGGCGGCTACATCTGCGCCGCGATCCTCGCCATCAGCGCGGGCTCCCGGCCCGCGAACCGCGAACGCGCGATCATCCGGCTCGGGGTGCTCGCGCTCTACTCGGTCCTCGGCGGCCTCGGCGGCGCGGTCATCGTCGGCCCGATCCTGGGCGCGCTGCCCGGCAGCGTCGCGGCCCTGTGGGGTCTGGGCGCCCTGGTCGTCTTCGCCGTCGGCGCGGCGACCCTGGCCCTGCAGTCGGTCTTCGGCATCGTGGGCATCGGCCTGGCGATCCTGCTGATCGTGGTCGCGGGCAACCCGAGCGCCGGCGGCGCCTTCCCGCTGCCGATGCTGCCGCCCTTCTGGAACGCGATCGGCCCCGCCCTGCCCCCGGGCGCGGGCACCTGGGCGGCACGCTCGATCGCGTACTTCAAGGGCAACGACGTCACCGGCTCGCTCCTGGTCCTCTCCGTCTGGGCCGTCGTCGGCAGCGTGATCACGCTGGTGATGTCCTCGCTGAAGCGCACGCCCGAGTCCGAACGGATCGCCGGCGAGGTGGGTGAGGTCGGCGGGGCGGGCCGGATCACGCCGTAGCCGGGGCACCCCGTAGCCGCAGCACCCCGTAGCCGGAGCACGTCGTCGACCGCGCGGAAGGCCGCCCCGCGCCACCTCGCGCGGGGCGGCCCGGTCTCGCCGTGGCGAGGGACCTGACGTGGTGCGGATCAGGGCGCCGCGGAGGCGGCGCCTGCGGCTAGTAGACGCTGACCCCGTACGCGCTCAGCGCCTCGGTGACGGGCTGGAAGAACGTCGTACCGCCCGTCGAGCAGTTGCCGCTGCCGCCGGAGGTGAGACCGATCGCGCGGCTGCCGGAGTAGAGCGGGCCGCCGGAGTCGCCGGGCTCGGCGCACACATTGGTGCGGATCATGCCGTAGACGATGTCGCCGCCACCGTAGTTGACCGTGGCGTTGAGACCGGTCACGGAGCCGCTGTGGATTCCGGTGGTGGAGCCGCGGCGCGTCACGGACATGCCGACGGTGGCGTTGGCGGCGCTGGTGATGTCCACGCTGCCGACCGTGCCGGACTTGGTGACGGTGCTGTTGGTGTACCGGACGATGCCGTAGTCGTTGTTCGGGAAGCTGGATCCCGAGGTGGAGCCGAGCACCGTGGTCCGGCCGGAGTTGGAGTACCAGGTGCCCGCGCCGTCGGTGCAGTGTCCGGCGGTCAGGAAGTAGTAGTTGCCCGCGCTGTCACGGACGTTGAAGCCCAGGGAGCAGCGCCAGCTGCTGGCGTAGATGGCGTCGCCACCGGAGATCAGCTTGTTGAACGTGCCGGGGGTCCGCTCGATGCGGATCGCGCCGGCGTTGGCACCGGCCTGACGCTTGATCTTGGCTATCTCGGCCTGCGACACGGTGGAGTCGGCGGTGACGACCAGGGTGTGGGTGGCCTGGTCGACGTGCCAGGCGGTGCCGGCCACGTCGGCGGTCAGGACGGCGTCGCTCGCGGCGGAGAGCTGTGTCGCACTGAACGTCTGGGCGGTGTCGGCGTTCGCGGTGGGGACGGCGAGCGCCGCCGCGGCGACGAGACCGGTGGTGACGGCGAGGAGACGGATCCGTCTCGTGACGCTGCCGCGGGGGGTGGCGGGGGTGGTGCGCGTGATCCTCACTTCTCGTTCCTCCAGAGGGGAATCGGGGGCCCGCAGTGGGGTGTCGGACCCGTGAGGCGCGGCCAGGGGCCGGCGCTGTGGGGGAGTCTCGGGCCGCCCGGGTGAGAGCCGCAAGGGCGCCTTTCGGCCGTACGACGCTCAACTACCGGGCGGCCTCTTGGGTGGGGAGGGGGTTCAGTACAGGCTGACGCGGTACTTGGCCAGGGCCTCGGGCACCGGCTGGTAGAAGGTCGTACCGCCGGTGGAGCAGTTGCCACTGCCGCCGGAGGTGATGCCGAGCGCCTTGGTGCCGTCGTAGAGCGCGCCGCCGGAGTCGCCCGGCTCGGCGCAGACGTTCGTCTGGATCATTCCGCGCACGGTGCCGCCACCGGAGTAGTGCACCGTGGCGTCGAGGCCGGTGACCGTGCCGCTGCGGGTGCCGGTCGTGGAGCCCGAACGCTTGACGGACTCACCGACGTAGGCGTCGGCGGCCGTGAAGCCCCCGGGGTGGCTCAGCTCGGCGTTGTCGTAGCGGACCAGGGCGTAGTCGTTGCCGGGGAAGCTGGACCCGGTGGTGGGGCCGATCAGCGTGGACTGGGCCGAGTTGGCGTACCAGGTCTTGACGACGTTGCCGCAGTGGCCGGCGGTGAGGAAGTAGTACGTGCTGCCGCTGCGGACGTTGAAGCCGAGGGAGCAGCGGTAGCCGCTGCCGTAGATGGCGTCACCGGCGCCGAGCAGGGGCTTGAAGACGCCGGGGGTGCGCTGAACGGTGAGCGCGCCGGCGTCGGCACCCGCGGTCCGCCGGATCTTGGCGATGCCGGCGTCGGAGACGGTGGAGTCGGCGGTGACGACGACCCGGCCGGAGGCCCGGTCGACGTACCAGGCGGTGCCTCCGACGTCGGCCTTGAGCACGGCGGCGTCGGCGCGGGCGAGCTGGGCGGCTCCGGCGGGGCCGGGTGCGGGTGCGGGTGCGGCGTGTGCGCCCGGCAGGCCGAGGGCGGTGACGGCGGCCAGGCCGGCCGCGACGGCGAGCAGTCGGGTGCGCCTGGTTCTGAGCGGTGTCCTCACTGGTCTCCTCACTGATCTCCTCATGGGAAAAGCGGAGGGGCCCGTAGGTGGCGGGCCCGTGAGGCGCCGTCAGGATGATGTGTCCCTGACATGCACCGCCAGTGATAGTGGCCCCCGGATGCCGGACGCACAAGACCGCAGACCGAACGGACACCCGCGGCTCTTCGGCCATGGGCGCCCATGGGGGACGGAGCCCCAGGTCAGCCCTCGACCAGTCGGCGCTCCCCCGCGGGCACCGCGGTGTCGAGGGTGTTCCCCGGCGGGGGGAACGGGCAGATGAAGTGATCCACGAAGGCGCACGGCGGCAGCAGCGCTCGGTTGAAGTCGACCGTCACCGAGCCGTCCGCCGCCGGCGCGGCGGGGCGCAGGAAGCGGAACCGGTAGCTGTCCCGGCCGCTGGTGGAGTCCGCGAAGACCGCCCACAGCGTGCCATCCTCCTCGACCGCGACCTGGAGGGTGTGCTCCACGCCGCGGATCTCGAAGGAGAGCTCGCCGGACAGGCCGAGCCCGCGCTCCTTGCCGTCCGCGTTCTCGACCCGGACGCTGCGGGTCTCCTCGTACCGACGGAAGGTGCCGGGGACCACCCAGCGCTCGTCGTACGGCGTGGCCTCGATGCCCCGGAAGGTGCGGCGGGCCGCCGACTCGGGGTCGAAGTCCCGTACCGCCCACTGCCCTTCGCGGCGCAGCACGACGAGCCGCCGCCCGGCCGACTCGACCCGGGATTCATGGATCGGTGCGTGGTCCGCGGTGAGCCGGACGCTACCGATGAGGGGCTTGCCGTCGACGGTGATCGCGTCCTCGGCGCCCGCCGTCAGGACCACCTCGTCGCCGTCCTCCCGCCACTGCCCGGGAACGGCCGGAATTCGACCCTCCGGGTGGTCCGAGAGCCAGTACGTACCGGTGAGGGAGAGCGGGCCGTACGAGGAGGCGACCGCGGCGACGCGCTGCTCGTGCCAGTGCTGCCAGTCCTGCCGGGCGTCCCGCTGAGGTTCCGTGCTCATGGTGTCCAACCTTTCCATACGGGCCCGGGAAGCCCGAGACGCGACGGGGGCGTCGTGCCGGAGTACTCCGTACGGAAGATCCCGCCCCACCTCCGGACGGGGGACTCAGCAGCTGCAGTCGCACCCGCAGCCGTCGCAGCAGCCCCCCTCGCCGTCCCCGCACCCGCTGCAACAGTTGCTGCAGCAGTCACAGCAGTCACAGCAGTTGCCGATGTCGTGGCAGAGGCCTTCGCGGCGCTCGCGGCTCCACGGATCTTCGTGCCCGCAGCACAGTTGGCACGTGCACGCCAGCCCCATCCAGACCGCGCAGCCTGCTATCAGACCTCGGCGGCGGTCCGGGGGCTCGGGCGGCAGCGGGCCGCCGGGCCCGCCCGGACCCGGCGCGTACGGGTTGCCGGGCACGGGTCCGGGTGCGTACGGGCCGGGTCCGTAGGGCCCCGGCTGGTGCGCGCCCTCCGGCGCCCCGTGGGCGCAGGTCGTCGTGCCGAAGGCGCGGTCCACCGACCGGCGCAGCTCGTGCGCGAGCAGGACGTGCGCCAGCTTGCCGTCGGCGAACTCCGCGTCCCGCAGCGCGAGCCGTATGCCGTGCAGCGCGTCGTCCGCCAGCCTGCGGGCCTCCTCCAGCGAGGTCCCCGTCGCGGTGAGCGGGTTCCAGGCGCCCGCCGCGGCGTCGGCCTCCCGGTCCTCGACGGCGTCCAGCAGGTGCGCCAGGCGGCCGAAGAGCCGGCCCGCCTCGGCCAGCGGCTCCACGTTCCGGGGCCGGCCCGCCAGGACCGCCGTGTGCGCGAAGGCGGCCGCCGTCGCCGTCTCGGTCGGCTCGGTCACCACCAGGAGCGACGTGCCGGGCCCGGCGAGGGCCTCGATCCCGGTCTGCCGGTCGACCGCGTCCACCAGGACGGCCGTGTCGAAGCCGAGCTCCCGTCCCGTACGGGCGCCCGCCCGGTCCCAGGACCTGGCGACCCGGCGGGCCGCGGCGGCGACCGGGCGGCGGGCCAACAGCCCGTCCCCGTCGGCCATGTGATCCCGTACCTTCGCCGAGGCGAGCACCAGGGACACCGTCGCGGCGAGGCGCGCGCCCTCTCCCCGGGCGACGGGCGCGCTCTTCATCTGGCGCAGCGGGCAGGGGCCCGCCGTGCGGCGGGTGCCGGGGACGACCCCGATCTGAGCCTCCGTCAGGACCGAGACGATGAGACCGTCGTAGTTGGTGACCACGCGGGCGAACTGCCCGTGGTCGGCCCGAAGTGCCAGGCAGAGGCCGCAGAGATGGGCCATCCACTCCGTCTTGAGGCCGTCGGTCAGCCGGTGCGTGCAGGGCCTGACAATTCCGAACAATGGAGACTCCCCCGTGAGTCGCGCGCGTGCTGCGGTGATGCGCAGGGCATCGTACCGAGCCCGCCCGTTCACCCGGACGCTCCGGCGGTCACCCTTCTGCCCAGACTTTTATATTTTAAGTTGCGCAATCCCTGGCGACCCCCCGTCAGGCCCCGCATACCGCAAGTTTCCTGACGAATCGCCAGAAACCGGGCCTTACGTTCTGCACCAGTACCGTCACGAAACCCGCGCGCGCCGACTATCCACTTGGCGCGCGATCCGCATCATGGACGACGATAGGGACATGCGGAACCACAAGTGACCGCGTTGAAAGGAGGCGTCCATGGGATCGGTGCGCAAGGCCAGTGCCTGGCTGGGACTCGTCGAGGACAGCGACGAGCGTTACTACGACGACGAGTACGCCGAGGGTGCCGAGAGCGGAGACGCCTGGGTGACGGACCCGCGGGTCCGGGTGGCGTCCCACTCGGCACAGGAGCAGGGCCGCCGGATCGCGACCGTCTCCCCGGACGGCTTCCGCGACGCCCGGGGCATCGGCGAGCTCTTCCGGGACGGCGTCCCGGTCATCGTGAACCTCACCGCCATGGAGCCCTCCGACGCCAAGCGTGTGGTGGACTTCGCCGCCGGCCTCGCCTTCGGCCTGCGCGGATCGATCGAGCGCGTCGCGACGCGGGTCTTCCTGCTCACCCCCGCCGACACGGAGATCATCAGCGGAGAGTCCGCGGGCCGTGCGCAGGACGGTTTCTTCAACCAGAGCTGAGGGCGGGGGCTGAGGTCGGGCTCGGCGCGCCTCGCCGGGCTCAGTGGGCCGTGTGTCCGGAGCCGGCCGGCTCGACCGGCTCGCGCGTGTGGAGCAGACGTACCGGTTCGCGGGCGACGACCAGGTCCTCCGGATCCACCGTGCACTCCATCACGCGTGGCAGTCGCAGCGCCATCAGCGCACCGAGGAGCAGCAGGCCGGCGCTGACGAACAGGGTCAGGTGCAGACCGTCGACGAAGGCGTGCCGGGCCGCGTGGTGGAGCGCCCCGCCCGCCGCGCCGCCCAGCTGGTCGGCCACCTGGTACGCCTCGCCGAGCGAGTTGGCGGCGGCCCGGCTCGCGGCGTCCGGGACGCCGGGGACGGCGGAGAGCCCGGGGGCGTACGCGGCGTTCATCACGCTGCCGAGCAGGGCGATGCCCATGCCCGCGCCGAGCTGGTACGAGGTCTCCCCGATGGCCGCGGCACCGCCCGCGCTCTCCGGCGGGGCCTCGCTGAGCATCGACTCGTACGCGGAGAAGAGAGTGGTCTGCAGCCCGAAGCCGAGCAGCACGAATCCGAGGGTGAGCAGCAGCGGCCGGTCGTACTGGCCCATGAGCACCAGGAGCAGCACGGCGGCGGCGGTGAGCACGAAGCCCCAGCCGACCATCCGGCGGGGGCCTATCCGGCGCAGCGTGTACGAGCCGGTGGCGCCCGCCGCCATGGCGGCGAAGGTGAGCGGCAGCAGCCGGAGCCCGGTCTCCAGCGGGCTGAGGCCGAGGACCAGCTGGAGGTACTGGACGGCGATCAGCTCCAGGCCGACCAGGGCCAGCATGGCGAGGACGATGCAGCCGACGGAGGTGGTGAAGGCGGGCCGGGAGAACAGCCGCATGTCGATCAGCGGGTGCGCCCGGCGCCGCTGCCGACGTACGAAGAGGATCAGCAGCGCCGCCCCGAGCAGCAGCGGAGCTGCGGTCGGCGGTGCCAGCAGGTTCTCACCGGCGCCGAGCCGCTTCACCCCGAGGACCACACCGAGCACGCCGGCCGCGGCCATCAGCGCCCCGAGGACGTCCCAGGGCCCGTCGCCGCTGCCCTTGGACTCGGGGAGCAGCCAGCGGCCGAGCGGCAGGATCAGCGCCATCAGCGGGATGTTGATCAGGAAGACCGAGCCCCACCAGTAGTGCTCGACCAGAAAGCCGCCGAGCACGGGGCCGGTGGCGGCGCCGACCGCGGCGACCGCGGTCCAGATACCGATGGCGGTGGCCCGTTCACGCCGGTCGGGGAAGACGGCCCGCAGGATCGAGAGGGTGGCGGGCATGATCATCGCCCCGCCCACGCCGAGCAGGGCGCGGGCCCCGATCAGCACCTCGGGGACGGTGGCGAGGGCGGCGACCGCGGAGGCGACGCCGAACAGGGCGTATCCGAGGAGCAGGACCCTGCGCCGTCCGATCCGGTCGCCGAGAGTGCCGAAGAGGATCAGCAGCGAGGCGCAGATCAGCGGGTAGGCGTCGACGATCCACAGCAGCGCGGTGGAGCTGGGGCGCAGATCCTCGGTGAGGGAGGGCACGGCGACATGGAGCACGGTCGCGTCCAGCGCGACCAGCAGGAGGCTGACGCAGAGGACGACGAGGACGACCCAGCGGTTGGCGCCGCCGGCGGCGGCGCGGAGCCGTGCCCCGGCCGTGATCGTCCGCTGCATGTACGTACCTCCCAGTGAAGCCCTCGCGCTCGGCGGGCACCGGCCGGGGGTCGCGCCCTCGGGGCGGCCCTGCATCGACGGGCGAGTGAGCCGTCAGCGTACGCGAGTTCAAGGCTCGAGCGCGTGGTGCAGCTCTCACCCCGGCGGGAGGCGGAGTGTGGCGTACGCCACTCCGTGCGCTCCGCGCGTCGCGTGGAATTCCACCCGGACAACCGTTTGAAGCATTTCCCCGGCATGCAAACAGACTTCCGGAAAGTCACCCGCCGGCAATAGGGCGGAAGGTCATCGGATTCTCCGACAGACGCCATGAATAACACCGGGACTGAGACCTACTCCACATCACATCGTCATCACGAAGAGACCGGATCGACCTGGGTCGCTACTCACTCCCTGTAACGTCGATTGGGTGCGTACCGACATCTTTGCCCGGCTGGACCGGGAGCCGGAACCGCCGAAGATAGAGGTCCCGCGGATGACCCGCACGCGTCTCGCCCTCTTCGGCGGGACGCTGGCGTTCTACCTCGCCATCGTCGTGGCCGTGCTGCTCTCGACCGGGCTGGTGACCCTCGACTGGAAGATCATGCTCTTCCGGCCCTATCAGCAGTGGCCGGAGCTGCACGCCTTCCTCGACTACTACGTCGTCCTCGGCCAGCGCGGCCCGACGGCCGTGATGGTGGCGGCCTGGCTGGGCTGGCGCTCCTGGCGCCAGCACACCATCCGGCCGCTGCTCACCCTCGGCGCCGCGCTGCTGCTCCTCAACGCCACCGTCGGCGCGGTCAAGATCGGACTCGGCCGTCTCGGTCCCCACTACGCGACGCAGATCGGCTCCGCCGAGCTCTTCGCGGGCGGCGATATATTTCCGTCCGGACACACCGCCAACGCGGTCGTGACCTGGGGAATCCTGGCCTATCTGGCGACCACCCCGAGGGCCCGGCGCTATCTGTCGGCCCTGTCGGCGGTGGTCGCGCTCGGCGTCGGCCTCACCACCGTCTACCTCGGTACGCACTGGCTGAGCGATGTGCTGCTCGGCTGGGCCGCAGGGCTGCTGATCCTGCTCGCGCTGCCCTGGTGCGAGCCGCCGATCGCCCGTGCGGAGGCGGCGATCCTCAGCCTGCGCGACCGGCTGCGCGAGCAGCTGCGGGCCCGCCGCCGGCTGGTGCCCTCGCTGCCCGTCGCGACCGGTGGTCCGCGCCCGGCGCTGTTCCCGCAGCAACCGGTGGCGGCCGAGGAGCCGGTACGGGAGACCGTCGGCGCCGGCAGCGGCCGGACCGCTTCCGTACGGACCGAGAGCCGGCCGGGTTCGGAGGGCCGGCTGGCCGCGCCGCTCACCGCTCCCCGGGCGCACTCGACGCACGCCGGGCACACGGGGCACTCTACGCACGCCGTGCGCTCGGAACGGACCCCGGTCACTCCGGCCGGCAGTCGCCGCCCGCCGCACTCGCGGCCGCTCACGGGCGGCTGAGCACACCCCGTCACGACCCCACGAGGAAGGGCCCCGGCCGTACAGCCGGGGCCCTTCCTCGTCTCTGGTCGCCCCTGTCCGGACAGCCCTTAGCCGAGCCAGCAGCGGGTGACGGTGCCGTCCTTCACCTCGAAGTTGATGCGCCCCTCCAGGTACTCCATCGTGATGATCGAGCCGGGGGGCAGGGACCGCACCACGCTCCAGCCGCGGTCCCTGGCCAGTTGCTCGGCGCGCCCCGAGGGGAGACCCACATACGACTCCGGAGGGGCGCCTTCGGGCGGTACGGAAGAGCTCGGCATCGGTGTCATGGGGTTCACGTTAGGCGGCCCCGGACGGTGACGGAAGCGGAGAGCGGAGAGATCTCCCAGCAAGCCCATGTACCTCACCGGTCACGCTTGTGTCACAGCTTCTCGACATATGTTTGACACCGGGACCGTCACCCGTAAGGGCAGTTTCCGGCCGAATCTCCAGCAATTCCAGGCGCCTTCCGGCAGTTCCGACAAGGCCCTTCCAAATTCCGTCGCACGTACCGGCCAGGGGAATTGGCGGGCGTGACGCGCCCGCCCGGTATTCACCATTCCCCCGCACGACGCACACATACTCGGCCGACCGGCCCAGCCCTCGGTACGCCTGCCCCTCTTCCGGCCCCGAGGCACGCATCATGTCCGGACGATCGGACCACCGGAGGGCAGCGATGGGCACCGAGACCGCGAGCGCGGCCGTCGAATCAGCGCCCCAACGGCATGGGCGGGTCCTGATCGACTGGCTCACCACCACCGACCACAAGAAGATCGGCCACCTCTATCTGGCGACCTCGTTCGTCTTCTTCCTGGCCGCCGGGCTGATGGCGATGGTGATGCGGGCCGAGCTCGCCCGCCCCGGACTCCAGCTGGTCGACAACCAGCAGTTCAACCAGGCGTTCACCCTGCACGGCACGATCATGCTGCTGCTCTTCGCGACGCCGACCTTCGCCGGCTTCGCCAACGAGCTCGTGCCCCTCCAGATCGGCTCCCCCGACGTCGCCTTCCCGCGGCTGAACATGCTCTCGTACTGGCTGTTCCTCTTCGGCGGCCTGATGGTCCTCGGCTCCCTGCTGGTGCCCACCGGCCCGGCCGCCTTCGGCTGGACCGGCTACGCCCCGCTCAACAGCCTGGAGCGCTCCCCCGGCATCGGCCCCGACCTGTGGATCATGGGCCTGGCGCTCTCCGGCTTCGGCACCATCCTCACCTCGGTGAACTTCCTGGCGACCGTCGTCGGGATGCGGGCGCCGGGCATGACCATGTTCCGGATGCCGATCTTCACCTGGAACGTCCTGTTCACCGCGATCCTGGTCCTCATGGCCTTTCCGGTCCTGGCCGCCGCGCTGCTGGTCCTGGAGGCGGACCGGCGGTTCGGCTCGATGGTCTTCCAGCCCGAGAACGGCGGGGTGCTGCTGTGGCAGCACCTCTTCTGGTTCTTCGGCCATCCCGAGGTCTACATCATCGCCCTGCCGTTCTTCGGCATCGTCAGCGAGATCCTGCCGGTCTTCGCCCGCAAGCCGCTCTTCGGATACACGACGCTCATCGCCGCCACGATGGCCATCACCGGCCTCTCGGTGGTGGTGTGGGCCCACCACATGTTCGTCACCGGCGCGGTGCTGCTGCCCTTCTTCTCGATGCTGTCGTTCCTCATCGCCGTGCCGACGGGCGTGAAGTTCTTCAACTGGACCGGCACGATGCTCAAGGGCTCGCTCTCCTTCGAGACCCCGATGCTGTGGGCGGTCGGCTTCCTGGTGTCGTTCCTCTTCGGCGGGCTGACCGGGGTCGTCCTGGCCTCGCCGCCGATGGACTTCCACGTCACCGACTCGTACTTCGTCGTGGCCCACTTCCACTACACGGTCTTCGGCACGGTCGTCTTCGCGACCTTCGCCGGCTTCTACTTCTGGTGGCCCAAGTTCACCGGCAGGATGCTCGACGAACGCCTCGGCAAGA
Organism: Streptomyces sp. ISL-36; assembly: GCF_018614205.1. GTDB lineage: Bacteria > Actinomycetota > Actinomycetes > Streptomycetales > Streptomycetaceae > Streptomyces. The sequence continues at coordinate 11,994 of NZ_JAGGOS010000122.1, forward strand.
TCCACTTCTGGACGCTCTTCGTGGGCTTCCACACCACCTTCCTGGTCCAGCACTGGCTCGGCGCGGAGGGCATGCCCCGCCGGTACGCCGACTACCTGGACGCCGACGGCTTCACCGCCCTGAACACCGTCTCGACGATCGGGGCGCTCCTGCTCGGCGCCTCCACGCTGCCGTTCCTCTACAACGTCTGGCGGACCGCGAGGTACGGAGCGAAGGTCGAGGTCGACGACCCGTGGGGGTTCGGGCGGTCCCTGGAGTGGGCGACGTCCTGCCCGCCGCCCCGCCACAACTTCGTCGCCGTCCCGCGGATCCGCTCCGAGGCGCCGGCCTTCGACCTGCACCACCCGGAGTTCGCGGCCCTGGAGCAGGCCCGGTTCAATCGCCTCGGCGCACCCGGGTCCGGTCCCCGGACCGGCCCGGGGGACGCTCGCCCGACGGATCCCCAGGCCGGCCCCCGGGCGGGCGAGGAGCACGGTCCAGAGCGCGGGTGATCCGGTCCCTGATCGCCCGCATCCGCCCGTCCAGCGGCTCCGGCTCGACCACCTCGAACTCGAAGCCTGTCATCACCACGTGGATGATCAGGTGGTCGAGGCTGCCGGCGCCCGTACGCAGCAGGCAGGCCCCGTCCCCGTCCGCCTCCAGGACGCCGTCCATGGGTCCGACGACCTGCGCTGCCTCGGCCAGCGGGACGTGGAGCCGGACCGTCGCCTCCGCCGCGTAGGCCGAGGTCGAGACGCCCTGGGAGACGAAGGCGGCCAGGTCCTGGGCGGGCGGTTCACGGGGCGGGAACCGGGGACCGTGGGGCGGCCTGGGATCGATCCGGTCGGCCCGGAACGTTCGCCAGTCGGAGCGGTCCAGGTCCCAGGCGACCAGGTACCAGCGGCGCTCGGTGCAGACCAGACGGTGCGGCTCGACGGTGCGCCGCGTGGCGGCGCCGCCGTGGTCGCGGTACTCGAAGCGGAGCCGCTCGCTGTCCCGGCAGGCGTTCGCGAGCTCAGGGTCAGAGCCGGGGCCGGGGTCGGGGTCAGCGGAAGCGGCGCACCAGCACCCCGATCCGGCGCTTCAGTTCGTAGCCGGCGTCGATGGCGGAGCCCACGGCGCGGTGGACGGCCTCGGCCGCGCGCCCGTGGCTGCGTCCGCCCGGGCCGCGGGCGACGAGCTCGGCCCAGATCTCCTCGTGACGGGCGGCGATGCGGACCGGGTCGAAGCGTTCGGACGCCATGAGCGCCGCCCGCGCGGTCTTCGCCCGCAGCTCGTCGTCCTCGATGAGTTCGAGCAGGGCCCGGGCGACCGCGGAGACGTCGTCGACCGGGACGAGCCGGCCGTCGACCCCGTCCTCGATGATCTCGCGGGGGCCGTGGCAGTCGGTGGACACGACCGGGAGGCCGCACCGCATGGCCTCGACGATGGTCATGCCGAAGGACTCGCGCAGCGAGGTGACGGCGGCGATCGAGCCCTTCACCCACTCCGGCTCCATCGGGTTGGCCCACCCCATGAGGAAGACGTTCTCCTCCAGGCCGCGTTCCTCGATGCGCCGGACGAGCGCGGGGCGCATGTCGTCGACGGCGTCTCCGGTGCCGTAGATCCGCAGGCGCCAGTCGGGGCGGACGGCGACCACCTCGGCGAAGGCGTCGATCAGCACGTCGTACCGCTTGACCCGGGTCAGCCGGCCCGCCGCGACGACGGTCTTCGCCGCCGGGTCGGCGGGCCCGACGCTCGGCGCGGGCACGCTGTTGGGGACCGCGTCGATCCGTACGCCGGGGATGCCGAGCTCCCGGTAGGCGCGGGCGTCGGACTCGGTGACGGTCGTGACGGCGTCCAGGAGCGCGTACTGGTGGCGGATCTCGCGGCGCAGCCGGTACCTGTGACCGGCCAGGACGAGATGTTCCTGGCCGACGAGGACCGGGCCCCGCCGGGCCTGCTTCGCCAGGTGGACGTTGAGCCCGGGGCGGGTGGCGACCACCACGTCGGCCGTGACGGCGGCCAGATGCTCGCCGATCCGGGCGTCGGTCAGAGCGCTGTACTGCTTCCAGCGGCCGTCGCCGCGCGGGAAGACCCGGGCGGGGCGGACGTGGTCGGGGTGGTCGCCGTCGTAGCCGGGGCTGTTCTTCCGCAGGTCGACGAGGTGTCGCAGGGTCACACCGGTGGGGGTGCCGAGGATCGGCTCGTCCCGGTGCCGGAAGACGGAGACGATCTCCACCTCGTGACGCTCCGCCAGCACCTGGGCCAGCGTGAACGTCGTCCGGATGGTTCCGCCGATGTGGTAGGCGTTGTGGAGCAGAAAGGAGATGCGCATCGGGTTGCCGGTTCCCCCCGGTGATGTGGTCGGTCGGGCCGACTGTACTGCCCGCCGGGCGTCCCCGTTCACGGCCGGTAGCCGAGCTGGGGGACGGTGGCGCAGTTCGTGTTCATGTCTCCCTGCGTGACCCAGCCCCGTCCGTCCTGCCAACGGGCCACGGAGAGACAGGTGTGACGGGTCTTCGGCGGCTCGGCGGCCTTCTCGAAACGGACGGGCAGCAGCAAGCCCCGGGCGGTGTAGGGCTCCTGGCGGTTGACGAACTCCTCGACGCAGCCACGGGTGAGCCGGTCCCCGCAGGACCGCGCCGCATCCGTGAACCACATGGCCGCCGCCCAGCCCTCCAGCTGCCACTGGGAGAGCGGCCGGTCGCCCATCGCCGCCCTGAACTCCCGTACCGCCGGGTGTCCGGTGTCCTCGTAGTTCCGGCTGGAGCCGGTCACGTGCAGGGCGGCGCGGCAGGCGGGGGACTTCGCGTAGTCGCGGGGCACGGAGGAGGACCAGTTCTGCACGTTGGTCACCTTGGCGGTCACGTGGACGCCCAGCGCGTCCATCGCCTCGCAGAGCCGGGCGTTGCCGTGGGTGTCCAGGGCGTCGAAGACGAGATCGGCGCCCTGGGCCCGCAGGTCGGCGGCGACGGCGCGGAAGTTGGGCAGGGCGAAGTCGACCTGCTCGTCGACGACCCGGTATCCCTCGGCCCGCAGCCCTTGGGTGATCAGCCGGGCGTAGGAGGTCGAGGCCGCCTGGTTGTAGGCGACGACCGCGGCGGTACGGGCCCCGTACTCGTGCTTGAACCAGCGGTAGACCTCGGTGCCGCCGTACAGGACGCCGCCCCAGCCGGGCTCCGTGCCGGTGCGCGGGGCCGAACTGCCGTAGATCCCGTACAGGTGCGGATAGGTGTCGTACGCCGGGGTGAGCGGCTGGCCGCCGATGTCGGGGACGCCGGCCCGGGCGACCCGCGGGGCGCCGGCGTAGTCGAGTGCGGTGGTGGCGACCAGGGCGAACACCTTCCGCTCGTCGAGCAGCCGGTGCACGCACGCGTTGTTGCCGACGCCGCTGCCGCCGTCGTCGCAGGTGATGACCTCGACCCGGCGTCCGTTCAGTCCGCCGCGCGCGTTGAGGGCGTCGAACCAGGCGCGGGCGCCGTCGCGCGGGCCGGTGAACGCGTCGCCGCCGACGGGGCTGGTGGCGCTGGTGATGATGCCGACGCGGAGCGGCTCACCGCCGGAGGGGTGGGCGTTGGGCCGCGCGTCGAACGCCTGCTCCGGGAGCCTGCTGCCGCACGCCGTGGTCAGCGCGAGCAGCGCGGAGAGGAGCAGCGCCGCACCCGCCTCAGCAGCCCGGAACGGACGCACCGCTGAGCTGCACCAGGCCGCAGAGGGTCTTCACGGACACCTTCCAGGTGTCCGCCTGGAGGACGGACGTGCCCTTGGAGTCGGGCAGGGCCGGGGCCCCGCCGACCAGCAGGTCGTAGGTCACGTTCGCGTCGTTCGGCGAGGTGAACTCGACCCCCTTGACCTTCGCCGAGGTCATGGCCGCGTTCTTGTCGCCGGCGAAGGCGGCGAGGACGGGCCGCATCCGCTCGCCGTTCTCCAGCAGCTCGACCTTCTCGTCCGTCGGGGTCTTCGGGTCGAAGAAGGCCGTCCAGTTCTTGATGATCTCCGCCTCGGCCGCGTCCGGGTCGAGCGGCCGGTCCGTGACGGCGGGCATCGTCCCTGGGGGTACGTCGACGTCGTCGCCGCCGTCGCCGCAGGCCGCGAGGGCCGGTCCGAGCACCAGGGCGGCGGCCGCCACCAGCGCCGCGAGACGGGAGCTTCCACCATGTCGTTCGAGAACCATCTGGCTCACCACCGGGTGTCCCTGGAGGCCGCGCGGCCTGATGATTACCGGGCGGCCCGATGATTCCAGGGTGTGCCGGTCGGGGGCACAGCGCAAGGAAGAGGGCACAGCGCGAGGAAGCGAGCGCCGCGACGAAGAGCGCGAGGGAGGTCCTGTGCCGGCATCCCGGGTACTGCTGTGGGGCGGCCTCGCGGCGGCCGCCGCGGGCGCGGTGCTCTGCGTCCTGGGGTGGTACGGAATCTCCGGTGAACGGTTCGCGGAGCGGCAGCTGCCGTATCTGGCCTCCTGCACGGTGCCCGGCGCGGCGCTGATCGTGGCGGGGGCGGTGCTGGTGGCGGCCGCGGGCCGGGTTCCGGTGGGCCGGGCCGGACCCGGGCCGGTGGTGGAGGAGGAGACGGCGGCGGACGTGCCGTCGTCCGACGAACCGCCCGTCCGGGTCCCCGGCGGGACGCTGGCGCACCGTCCCGACTGCCCGCTGGTGGCGGACCGGGCCGATGCCGTGGCGGTCGGGGGCGAGGAGCTGGACCCGTGTCCGGTGTGTGAGCCGTGGCCTCGCTGACGTACGACCTCACCCTCGCGGGTCTCGCGGTCGGCAGCGCCGCCGCCCTCACCGGCATCGGACTGATCGTCACGTACCGGGCGACCGGCGTCCTCAATCTGGCGCACGGGGCCATCGCCATGGTCTGCGCGTACGTGCTGCGACAGCTGGTGGTCGGGTGGGGCTGGCCACTGCCGCTCGGCGCCCTGGTCACCCTGCTCGTGGTGGCCCCCGGGATCGGCCTCGTACTGGACCGCGCGGTCTTCCGGCCGCTGGCCCTGGCCGGCTCGAACCCGGCGCGGACGCTGGTGGCCTCCATCGGGGTCTTCGTGCTGCTCGTCGGCGGTGCGGCGCTGGTGTGGGGCGACGGGGCGCGGGCGGACGCGCCGGTGCTGCTCGGCGACGATCCGTGGACCCAGCTCGCGGCCGTGGTGCTGCTGGCCTGCCTGGTGGGGGCGGTGACGCGGGGGACGCGCTTCGGCCGGGAGCTGCGGGCCGTGGTCGACAACCGGCCGCTGGCGATGCTGGGCGGGATCGACGCGGACCGGGTGTCGGCGGTGGGGTGGTCGTTCGGCGCGTTCACCGCGGGTCTGACGGGGGTGCTGCTCGCCCCGTACGTATGGCTGGATCCGTACGGGATGCCGCTGCTGGTGGTCGAGGTGATCGCGGTCGCGGTGGTGGCCCGGATGCGGAGCCTGCCCCTCGCGATCGTGACCGCCCTCGTGCTGGGGGTGGCGCAGGCACAGCTGGCCCGGTTCCACCCGGAGGGTTGGGCGGGGCCGCTGGTGCAGGCGGTCGGGGCGAACCTCTTCGTGGTGGCTCTGCTCGCGGCGGTGCTGGTCCTGCCGGGCCCGGGCGGCCGGGGCCGGGACGCGCTGCCGCCGCCGACGGGGCCGGGCCGGGTCCCGGGCGGCGTGTGGGTGACGGCGGGGGTCCTCTTCCTCCTCCCCCTGGGATTCGCGGGCTCGGACCTGCACACGTCGATCCAGGTGCCTGCGCTGGCGATCGTGCTGCTGTCCCTGGTCGTGGTGACGGGGCGCGGCGGGCAGATCGCGCTGGGGCAGGCGGCGTACGCCGGTCTCGGCGCCCTGTTCACGGCGCTGCTGGCGGCCGGGGGCGTGCCGGAGCTCGCGGCCCTCGCGCTCGCGGTGCCGCTGGTCGCGCCGCTCGGCCTGGTGACGGGCTGGCCGGCGATCCGCAGACACGGCCTCGCCCTGGCGCTGGCGACGCTGGCGGTGGGGGTGGCGGTGAGCCGGTTCGTCTTCGCGCAGCCGTACGCGACGGCGGGCCTGGAGCTCGGCCGCCCGGCCGGTTTCGGGGACGACCGTCTCTACTACGCCCTGGAGCTCGTCGTCCTGGCCTGCTGCCTGCTGCTGGTCGCCGCGCTGCGCCGGGGCCGCACGGGCCGTGCGCTCGCGGCCCTGCGCGACCACGAGCAGGGGGCGGAATCCGCCGGGGTGCGGGTGGCGGGCCTGAAGCTCCTCGTCTTCGTGCTGGGCGCGGCTCTGGCGGCCCTGGGCGGCGGCCTGCTCGGCATGGGGCTGCGGGCGTTCGACCCGGAGGCCTACGACCCGCTCCGGGGCCTCCTCTGGTTCGCCGCCGTCCTCGTCCTCGGCGCCGACAGCCTCCTCTCCCCGCTGGCCGCAGCGGCTCTCCTGGTCGGCCTGGACGCGGGCACCAGGGGCGGTGTGGCGGCAGCGGCGGTGGGCGTCCTGGCCGCCCTGGTGGGCCGGGTGCCGCCCCTGACGTCGTGGCTGCCGAGCCGCACCGCTCTCCCGGGCGGCGCCCGGGCACCCACGGGAGGACCCGCTCGCGAACGCCTCAGTGGTACGGCCGGGCGAGGCGAGAGGGGCCGGGCGCCCCTGGGCGACGCCCTGGGGACGCGTGGGGAGCCGGGTCCGGTCGGAGGCCGGGCGCACCTCCGTCGGCCGGCGCCGGCGCCCCCGCCCCCTCTCCCCGCACGCCTGCGCGCCCACGGCCTCACCCTCGCCTACCCAGGCGGTCTCACCGCCCTCTCCTCCGTCTCCCTCTCCCTCGTCCCCGGCCGTGTCACCGCCCTCGTCGGGCCCAACGGCGCCGGCAAGAGCACCCTCTTCGACTGTCTCGCCGGCACTCTGCGCCCCACCCATGGCCGCGTCACGCTGGACGGCGCCGACATCACCGCGCGCCCCGCCCACGCCCGCACCCGGCTCGGCGTCGCCCGGACCTTCCAGCGGCTCGCGGTCTTCCCCTCCCTCACCGTCGAGGAGAACGTCCGCCTCGGCGCCGAGCAGGGCCATGTCCGCGACCCCGCCGCGACCGAGCGGAGCCTGCGCCTCCTCGGCCTCGCCGGAGCCGTCCGGCACTGTCCGGCCGCCGATCTGCCCACCGGGACCCTGCGCCGGGTCGAACTGGCCCGCGCCCTGGCCGGGCGCCCGCACACCCTTCTCCTGGACGAGCCCTCCGCCGGCCTCGACGCCGCGGAGACCGACGCCCTCGGACGGGTGCTCGCCGCGCTCGCCGCCGACGGGCTCACCGTCCTCGTCGTCGAGCACGACCCGGACCTCGTCGCCGGTATCGCCCACACCGTGCACACCATGGAGGGAGGGCGGATCGTGTCATGAGCATCGAGATCGCCCTGCGCGGCGCCCGCGTCCACTACGGCCCGCTGGAGGCCCTGCACGGCCTGGACCTGCCCCTCCCGCCCGCGACCGTCACCGTGGTCGTCGGCCGCAACGGCGCCGGCCGGACCACCGCCCTGCGCGCCCTGGCCGGGACCGTACCGCTGTCCTCCGGCCGGATCCTGTGGCGCGGGGCCGACGTGACGCGGATGCCCGCACACGACCGGGCGCGGCGCGGGCTCTGCTTCGTACCGGACCTGCGGGCGGTGTACGCGACCCTCACCGTCGCCGAGAACCTGGAGCTGGCCGCGGGTGACCGAGGCGCCCGCGGCGACCGACGTGACCGAGGTGGTCGAGGCGGCCGCCGTGGCCGCGAGGCGGCGCTGGAGGCGTACCCCGAGCTCGCCCCGCTCCTCGACCGCCCCGCCGGTACGCTCTCCGGCGGCGAGCGCCGGATGCTCGCGCTCTCCCGCGCCCTGCTGGCCCCGGCCCGCGTGGTCCTGGTCGACGAGCCGTCCCTCGGGCTCTCCCCGGCGGCCTCCTCGCGGACGTACCGCCTGCTGACGGGCCTCGCCGTGCGGCACGGCGCCGCCGTCGTACTCGCCGAGCAGCGCCTGCCGCCCGGTCTGCCGCCCGGCACCCTGCTGCACGAACTGCGGCGCGGCTCCCTGGCCTTCAGCGGGGAGGCCGCCGAGTTCACCTCAGGACGGTGAGCGGCGCGATCCGCAGCATCGTTCCGGGCATGAGCCGGTTCGGGTCCGCGCCGATCTCGCTCCGGTTGGCCGCGTAGAGCGCCTGCCACCCGCCGGCGATCCCGAAGCGCCGGGCGATCGAACTGAGCGTGTCCCCCCGCTGGACGGTGTGGACCCGCCCGCTCAGCCCGTACCGCTTGGAGCAGGCGGGCCACGCGGCCCAGCCCTGCGTCCGCAGTACCTCCTCCGCGATCGTGATCTGCTGGGCTCGGGTCGCCAGGTCGGCGCGCGAGGCGTAGCGAAGCCCGCCGTGCTCGACCCAGGTCGCCTGCCAGAACTGCAGGCCGCCGTAGAAGCCGTTGCCGGTGTTGGCGTTCCAGCGGCCGCCGCTCTCGCACTCGGCGACACAGCCCCACGGCCACTGGTCCTTGGCGCAGGCGTACGCGGGGACCTCGGGTTCGGCCGCTCGCGCGGGCGCGGGCAGCAGGGCCGTCAGCGTGAGGGAGCACATCCCGGCCAGCGCACCGGCCGTCCACCATCGGATAGTCGACATCGACGCAGGCTAGGCGGCGGCCCGCACCTCGTCCGCGTGCCGCGCGGGGCGCCCCGCACACCCCACCCGGTCGGCGTCACGACGGAGTCACGGCCGGGGTCACGGCCGTGTACGGACAGGGTCGTGAGCCGAGCCCTGGCCGGTGTCACGGGCCGGAGTCATGGGCCGGGTGGGCAGCCGTCGCGGAAGTTGCCGTACGCCGACGCGTGACCCCGGCCGAGCCTTCCCCGTTGAACTCGGCATGAGACGTGCCGGGAACCGCCCGGCGTCGCACGTACCGAGTCCAGGGAGCCCCCCGTGCCGCGCATGCTCGACGTCAGCGAGGACGTACGCGCCGAGATCGGCGACGAAGAAGCCGACCGGCTGCTCGCCGGCGACAATGCCCCGGGCAGCTACGACTGCACCTCCTGCCGCACGCCGGGTGACTCCGAGCAGGAGCGCACGAGCACGGTGCTGTTCGTCGGCGAGGAGACCGCCGTACTGGCGTTCGCCCACGCCAGCTGCATTCCGTCCCAGGTCGTCCAGGTCGCCGAGGAGCAGCTCCAGGGCGCCGTCCGCTCCATCTCCGCCACCGACGCGGCGGACGCGCTCAGCGCGGCCCACCCGGAGCAGGCCGTCCTCGGGGTCACCAGCGGCCTCGTCCTGATCGAGGGCGAGCTCCACCCGGCGCTGGTCGTCGAACCGACCGCGCCGGTCGCCCGTCCTGGTTCGGACGGGGTGAGCGACGAGTTCCTGCCGCTCCTGATCGAACAGGGCTTCGCGCCGGTCGCCGATGTGAACCAGAAGCCGGGCATCCTTCCCGGCTGGTCCGTGCTGGTCGCCATGGGCCAGCTGCACTCCGTGCTCCAGCCGGGTGCGGGCGGCACCGGCCAGGCCGCCTGGTGGCAGGCCCACCAGCCGCTGCAGGTCACCGAGGGCTGGCGCGCGGCGGCGAACAAGTCGCACACGGTCCTGGTCTTCGCCGCCCCGGTCGGTTCGATCGGCCAGCAGCCGCGCGAGGACCTGCTGCGCGACGCCCTGGAGAAGGCCGCGGCCAACGGGCGTCTGGTGGCCGCCGCGATGCCGCTGGCCGGCACGTGAGGGAGCATGGGCGTCCCGGCATAGGACCATCGGGGTACGGCCCCTGGGTTCCGGTCGTGCCGCGCCCCCGGCGGACACCTCTTTCCGAGGGCCGCCCGCATCCGACGGACCACGGTGTCGTTGGCACCTACGTGCACTCATACGACCCACTCCGCCCGTCCTATCCGAGTCAGATCCCCTCCATGCGCCCCGCGCAGGACGTCACCGCGGGCCAGTCGGCGACGCCGATCTACGACGCTCTGTACTCGGAGTACCGTCGGTCGTTCCGCACGCTGCCGGGTGACCGCAGCGGCGAGGAGGATCTGGGCTTCCGGGCCTTCGGGACGCAGGTGGGCACGGGGATGTACGGGCAGGGTCAGGGGCACGGCGGAAGCCGCCACGCGACCCACCCGGCGCACACGGCGCATCCGGTGGCCTGGTCGGCGCAGCACCACTCGGGAGGACACCAGCACACCCCGGCGGCGCTGCCACCGGCGCCCCGCAGGGGCTTGTAGGACAGGTGGGAACGGCCGAGGGCCGGGGCGATGCGCCCCGGCCCTCGGCCGTTGTCCTACTTCTTCCTGCCGCGCTTCTCGCGGACCCGCACCGAGATGTGGATCGGCGTGCCCTCGAAGCCGAACTCCTCACGCAGCCGACGCTCGACGAAGCGACGGTAGCCGTGCTCCAGGAAGCCGGAGGCGAAGAGCACGAACCGGGGCGGCTTGGTGCCCGCCTGCGTACCGAAGAGGATGCGGGGCTGCTTGCCGCCGCGGATCGGGTGCGGGTGGGCGGCGACCAGCTCGCCGAGGAAGGCGTTCAGGCGGCCGGTGGGGATACGGGTCTCCCAGCCGGCGAGGGCGGTCTCGATCGCCGGGACGAGCCTGTCCATGTGGCGGCCGGTCTTGGCGGAGACGTTGACCCGGGGCGCCCAGGCGACCTGCTGCATCTCGGTCTCGATCTCGCGCTCCAGGTAGTAGCGCCGCTCCTCGTCGAGCTCGTCCCACTTGTTGTAGGCGATGACGAGGGCGCGACCGGACTCCACCGCCATGGTGATGATGCGCTGGTCCTGGACCGAGATGTTGTCCGTGGTGTCGATCAGGACGACGGCGACCTCGGCCTTCTCGATCGCGGCGGCGGTCCGCAGGGAGGCGTAGTAGTCCGCGCCCTCCTGGAGGTGGACCTTCTTGCGGATGCCGGCGGTGTCGACGAACTTCCAGGTCTTGCCGCCGAGCTCGATCAGCTCGTCGACCGGGTCGCGGGTGGTGCCGGCGAGCTCGTTGACGACGACGCGGTCCTCGTTGGCGACCTTGTTCAGGAGCGAGGACTTGCCGACGTTCGGGCGGCCGATGAGGGCGATGCGGCGGGGGCCGCCGATCGCGTTGCCGAAGGTCTGCGCGGGGGCCTCGGGCAGGGCCTCCAGGACGGCGTCGAGCATGTCGCCGGTGCCGCGGCCGTGCAGCGAGGAGACCGGGTACGGCTCGCCGAGCCCCAGCGACCACAGGGCGGTGGCGTCGGCCTCGCCGGAGGGTCCGTCGACCTTGTTGGCGCAGAGCACGACCGGCTTGCCGGCGCGGCGCAGCAGCTTGACGACGGCCTCGTCGGTGTCGGTGGCGCCGACGGTGGCGTCCACGACGAAGACGCAGGCGTCGGCGGCCTCGATGGCGTACTCGGCCTGGGCGGCGACGGAGGCGTCGATGCCGAGGACGTCCTGCTCCCAGCCGCCCGTGTCGACGACCTTGAAGCGGCGGCCGGCCCATTCGGCCTCGTAGGTGACGCGGTCGCGGGTGACGCCGGGCTTGTCCTCGACGACGGCCTCGCGGCGTCCGATGATCCGGTTCACCAGGGTCGACTTGCCGACATTGGGGCGGCCGACGACGGCGAGCACGGGGAGCGGGCCGTGCCCGGCCGCCTCGATCGCGCCTTCGACCTCCTCGACGTCGAAGCCCTCTTCCGCGGCGAGCTCCATGAACTCCGCGTACTCGGCGTCGCCAAGTGCCCCGTGGTCGTGCTGGTCGTTCATGAAGTCCGTTCCTTGATCATTCGTGGTCGGTGGGTTCCCGAGCCTCGGGGCCCACTACTGAGAGTGTCGCTCAGCGCCCGGTGAGGCGCCTGGCGTTTTCCAGGTGGCCGGTGAGCCGCTCCTGGATACGTACGGTGGCCTCGTCCAGCGCCTTGCGGGTGCGGCGCCCCGAGCCGTCGCCGGCCTGGAAGGCGTCGCCGAAGACGACGTCGACGCGGCTGCGCAGCGGCGGCAGTGCTCTGATCAACCGCCCGGGCCGGTCGGAACTTCCCAGAACCGCGACCGGGACGATCGGCGCACCGCTGCGGACGGCGAAGTAGGCGAGGCCGGCGCGCAGCGAGGCGAAGTCGCCCTCGCCGCGGGTGCCCTCGGGGAAGATGCCGAGGACGCCGCCGTGGTCCAGGACCGCGAGGGCGTTGCCGATCGCGGCCCGGTCGGCGCCGGCCCGGTCCACCTTGAGCTGGCCGATGCCTTCGAGGAAGGGCCCGAGGGGCCCGACGAAGGCTTCCTTCTTGATGAGGAAGTGCACCGGCCGGGGAGCCGTGCCCATGAGCATGGGCCCGTCGATGTTGTGCGCGTGGTTGACGGCGAGGATGAGGGGGCCGGAGGCCGGCACCCGCCAGGCGCCGAGGACGCGCGGCTTCCACAGGCCGTACATCAGCCCGATGCCGATGCCACGCCCGACGGCGGCGCCCTTCTCGGACGGCAAGGTCACTGGGCGGCCGCCCGCATGCCGCTCCGCCGCTCCTCGACCAGGGTCACGACGCACTCGATGACCTGGTCCAGCGTCAGGTCGGTGGTGTCGACCTCGACGGCGTCGTCGGCCTTGGCCAGCGGAGAGGTCTTACGGCTGGAGTCCGCCGCGTCCCGCTTGATCAGGGCCTGCCGGGTGGCGGCCACGTCCACGCCCTTGAGCTCGCCGGAGCGGCGGGCGGCACGGGCCTCGGGGGACGCGGTGAGGAAGATCTTGAGGTCGGCGTCGGGCAGGACGGTGGTGCCGATGTCCCGGCCCTCGACGACGATGCCGCCCTCGGCGCCCCTGGCGATGGACCGCTGCAGCTCGGTGATCAGGGTCCGCACCTCGGGGACGGCGCTGACGGCGCTGACCTTGGAGGTGACCTCTTCGGTACGGATGGGCCCGGCGGCGTCGGCGCCGTCGACGGTGATCGTCGGCCGGGCCGGGTCGGTGCCGGAGACGATGACGGGCTTGGCGGCGGCGTTGGCGACGGCATCGGCGTCGTCGACATCGACGCCGTTACTGATCATCCACCAGGTGATCGCCCGGTACTGCGCACCGGTGTCCAGGTAGCTCAGGCCCAGCTTGGCGGCGACCGCCTTCGAGGTGCTCGACTTGCCCGTGCCAGACGGCCCGTCGATGGCGACGATCACGGTTTCCACGGTGGGGAACACCTTCCTGGGTACGCGGTGAGGCCCACCGGATGCAGGGGGCCACCCCAAGGTTACCGATTCCCGCGCACCCATTCGGCCCAGCGGGTGGGTGCGGGGCCCTCGGAAGGCCCCGACCCGCCCGATCGAGCCGCCCCGCGGACCCGGCCGCGGACGCGGCCGCGTCACCCGCCCGCGTCAGCCCACCGACCTCGACCGGCCCGCGTCAGCCCGCCCGCAGCGCCCAGCCCCGTTCCTTCAGCGCGGTCCCCAGGACGGGGGCCGCCGAAGGCTCCACCATCAGCTGCACCAGACCGGCCTGCTGGCCCGTCGCATGCTCGATACGGACGTCCTCGATGTTGACGCCCGCCCGGCCCGCGTCCGCGAAGATCCGCGCGAGCTCGCCCGGCTGGTCGCTGATGAGGACCGCGACCGTCTCGTACTGCGCCGGTGCCGCTCCGTGCTTGCCCGGGACACGGGCGCGGCCCGCGTTGCCCCGGCGCAGGACGTCCTCGACGCCCGAGGCTCCGCCGCGGCGCTTGTCCTCGTCGGTCGACTGGAGGGAGCGCAGCGCCCGGACGGTCTCGTCCAGGTCCGCCGCGACGCCCGCGAGCACGTCCGCGACCGGCCCCGGGTTCGCCGAAAGGATCTCCACCCACATCCGCGGGTCGGAGGCGGCGATCCGGGTGACGTCCCGGATGCCCTGGCCGCAGAGGCGTACGGCCGTCTCGTCCGCCTCCTCGAGGCGGGCCGCCACCATCGACGACACCAGCTGCGGGGTGTGCGAGACGAGCGCAACCGCCCGGTCGTGCGCGTCCGCGTCCATGACGACCGGGACGGCGCGGCAGAGCGCGACCAGCTCCAGGGCGAGGTTGAGGACCTCGGTGTCGGTGTCGCGGGTCGGCGTGAGCACCCACGGCCGCCCCTCGAAGAGGTCGGCCGTCGCCGCCAGCGGGCCGGAGCGCTCCTTCCCGGACATGGGGTGCGTCCCGATGTACGCGGTGAGGTCGAGCCCCAGCCCCTCCAGCTCCCGCTTGGGGCCGCCCTTGACGCTCGCCACGTCCAGGTAGCCGCGCGCGAGCCCGTCCCGCATCGCCGCGGCGAGGGTGGTCGCCACATGGGCCGGCGGTACGGCGACGATCGCGAGGTCGACGGGGCCCTCGGGCGCCTCGTCCGTACCGGCGCCGAGCGCCGCGGCCGTGCGGGCGCGGGCCGGGTCGTGGTCGCGCAGGTGCACGGCGACGCCCCGGCCGGCCAGCGCGAGCGCCGCCGAGGTGCCGATGAGGCCGGTTCCGATGACGAGCGCGGTTCTCACTGGGCGATGTCCTTGCGCAGGGCGGCCGCGGCACCGAGGTAGACGTGCGTGATCGCGGTCTTGGGCAGGTCCGACTCGACGTGCGCGAGGAGGCGTACGACGCGCGGCATCGCGCCCTCGATGTCCAGCTCCTGCGCGCAGATGAGGGGGACGTCGACGATACCGATCCGGCGGGCCGCCGCGGCCGGGAAGTCGCTGTGCAGATCGGGCGTGGCCGTGAACCAGATGCTGATCAGGTCGTCGGCGGTGAGCCCGTTGCGTTCCAGGACGGCGGTGAGCAGCTCCTCGACCTGCTCGTGCATGTGCCCGGCCTCGTCCCGTTCGAGCTGGACGGCGCCTCGGACCGCTCGTACCGCCACGTGGTGCTCCTTCGAAAGGCGATCAGTGCTCCGATCAGCCTAAGGGCTGTCCCGTCATCCCTGGTGGATCAGCGCACGGCGTCAGATGCGGTGCATCGCAAGGCGGAGGGACGTCCTCATACTGGGTGTATGCGGGCGTTCCGACAACGTGGCGAGGTGCCGTAGCTGTCGTCGTGCGCCCGCCAGGGATGACGGGACAGCCCTTAGTCAGGGGCCCGGCCGCGCCGTCGCGCCGACCGCCCTCCGAGACAGGCTCCGGGGCGTTGCCAGATCGTTTCCCGCCTCGGTTCCGTCGCTCGTCCGGTACGGAACACGGAACACGGCCCAATGTCACCTGAACCGGAGCAGGCCGCCACTTGGGGTGGTCGGGTCCCGGGGGTAGAACTGTCGGCATGCTGCTGCACGTCGTACCGCTGGACGAATGGTCCGCCGATCCCGAGCTCCCGTACGCCCCGCCGTCGCTGGCCTCCGAGGGCTTCGTCCACTGCTCGCCGGACGAGACGGCGGCGCTGACGGTCGCCGACGCGCACTACCGGAGCGTCCACGGCCCGCTCCTGGTGCTCGTCGTCGACGAGACCCGGCTGACCGCCGAGGTCCGCTGGGAGGGGTCGCAGGACACGCTCTTCCCGCATGTGTACGGGCCGATCGAACGCGCGGCCGTCACCGCCCTCCTGGAGGTGCGCCGGGACGCCGACGGCCGTGCGAGGGAGCTGACCCCCTGGGTCTAGGCGTGTTGCGGAACCCCCCGCGGGGTGCGCCAGCAAGCTGTACGGCATGACTCCCGATGCCACGCCCCGCCGTACCGTTCTGCTGGCCGGTGCGGGTTCCGTCGCCGCCCTGACCGCCGGCTGCGGCTCCGACGGGGAGGAGGACGGCGGTACGACCGCCAGTCCGGCACCCACGGGCACCACCACGCCCGCGGAGACCTCGCCCGCCTCCTCCGCTCCGGTCACGTCCGCGCCGGCGGGCGACTCGCTCGCCCGTACCTCGCAGATCCCGGTCGGCGGCGGCACGGTCTTCAAGGAGCGGAAGGTCGTCGTCACCCAGCCGACGGCCGGCGAGTTCAAGGCGTTCACGGCCGTCTGCACCCACCAGGGCTGCACGGTCGGCAAGGTCGAGAACGGCACGATCAACTGCCCCTGTCACGGCTCCAGGTTCCGCATCGCCGACGGCTCGGTCGCCGCGGGACCGGCTTCGCGCCCGCTGCCGGAGGAGCGGATCACCGTGTCGGGAGACGTGATCACGCTCGCGTAGCCTGTCGCCCATGACTCCGGAAGAACTGGTGCGCGACCACACGATCTACTCCTGCGTCATGGGTTCGCGCGCCTTCGGCCTGGCCACCGAGGGGAGCGACACGGACCGCCGGGGCGTCTTCCTTGCCCCGACCCCGCTCTTCTGGCGCTTCGACAAGCCTCCGGCGCACGTGGAGGGGCCGGCCGAGGAGCAGTTCAGCTGGGAGCTGGAGCGCTTCTGCGAACTGGCGCTGCGCGCCAATCCGAACGTCCTGGAGTGCCTGCACTCCCCGGTCGTCGAGCACATCGACGACACCGGCCGCGAACTGGTCTCGCTGCGCGAGGCGTTCCTCTCCCGCCAGGCCCACCAGACCTTCGTCCGGTACGCGGCCGGCCAGCGCAAGAAGCTCGATGCCGATGTGCGCCAGTACGGCGAGCCGCGCTGGAAGCACGCGATGCATCTGCTGCGGCTGCTGATGAGCTGCCGCGATCTGCTCCGTACCGGCGAGCTGACGATCCACGTGGGCGAGGACCGCGAGCGCCTGCTGGCGGTGAAGCGGGGCGAGGTGCCCTGGCCCGAGGTCGAGTCCTGGATGTCCCGCCTCACGGAGGAGGCCGACCGCGCCTCCACCACGAGCCCGCTCCCCGCGGCCCCGGACCACGCCCGCGTCGAGGACTTCCTGCGCCGGGCGCGCCGCGCCTCAGCCCTGCGCGTGCTCCAGCCGGACCCGCACGACGAGGTCGTGGAGGGCGTCGTGAGCCCCGGAGACATCCACCAGACCTGAGCCGGCCCGCGCCTCCTCCAGGACGCCGTGCAGCGCCTCCACGTCACCGCGTACCCGCTCCACGTCCACGTCGGCGGGGCCGTGCTCGGCCGCCGCCTTCGCCGCGATCAGCTCCGGCACATAGGCGGGCGCCTCGGCCACCTCCGCCACGAGGGTGGGCAGATGCGCCTGGATCTCGCCGGCGCGCATCAGATGGATCCCGGTGAGCAGCGCCCGGAAGGTGTAGAGCAGGGGTTTCAGCTCCTCGGTCTTCTCGAAGAGCCGCCACTGCGTCCCCGCGAACCCACGGTAGTGATGCGCGTGGTGGGTCGTGAGCACATGCGGCACCAGCGAGATCAGCTCGGCGTGGGCGTCCGAGGTGTGCGCCACCAACGGGGACAGCAGCTGTTCCAGTACGTAGCCGTTGCGCCGCAGCATCAGCCGGACGAACTTCCGCAGGTCGTGGGTGACGAGGTCCATCTCGACCCCGTCGCGGTCCCACATCCGGCTGCGCGTCTCCTCCGGCTCGCGCAGCCCGATCAGATCGGCCACCGGCAGCAGGTGCGCCCCGCGCAGGTCCACGTCCGAGTCGTGGGACGGAAATCCGTACAGGTGCGCCCCTGAGACAGTGGCGAAGATCAGCGGGTCGGGCTGTTCCGCCACGACGGCGGACAGGTCGGCCTGGGGGGTGAGAGCTGCGGTCATGGATCAAGCATCCCAGAGCGCACCGAACGTCAACAGCTCGCTGCGGTACTCGATCCGCTCCTCCCACTCCTTCGGCCAGGCACCGGCCCCGAGGTGCGCCCCCGCGAACGCGCCCGTCAGGCAGGCGATCGAGTCCGAGTCGCCCCGGGTGCAGGCGGCCCGGCGCAGGGCGGTGAGGGGCTCTTCGGGGAAGAGGAGGAAGCACAGGAGGCCGGTGGCGAGGGCCTCTTCGGCGATCCAGCCGTCGCCGGTGTACGTGCAGGGATCGAGTTCCGGGTCGGCCGTGCGCTGGACGGCGTCCAGCTTCTCCAGGACGGCGAGGCACTCGTCCCAGCCGCGTTCGATGAAGTGCCGGGCCGTGGGGTCCTGGGCGTGGGTCCAGAGGTCGCCGAGCCACTTCTCGTGGTAGCGGGAGCGGTTCTCGTACGCGTACGAGCGCAGGTGGCCGACCAGTCCGGTCGGGTCCACGCCCTGGGCCAGCAGGTACACCGCGAGGGCCGTCAGGTCCGAGGCCGCGAGGGCCGTCGGGTGGCCGTGGGTGAGGGCCGACTGGAGCTGGGCCGCGCCCGCGCGCTGGTCCTCGCTCAGGCCGGGGACAAGCCCTACCGGCGCGACCCGCATATTGGCGCCGCAGCCCTTGGAGCCGGTCCGGCTGGCCTCCTGCCAGGGCCGGTCGCCGTCGAGGAGCCGGCAGGCGACCATGCAGGTGCGGCCCGGGGCCCGGTTGTTCTCCGGGGAGTGGTACCAGTCGACGAACTCCTCCCGGACCGGCCGGGCCAGCCGCAGCGGGGCGAGCACGCCCCGGTCCATGGCGGTGCGGATGCCCCGGGCGAGGGCGAGCGTCATCTGGGTGTCGTCGGTGACGTACGCCGTGCTCCGCGCCTCGCCCGGCAGCTCCATCTCCCGCCAGGGGCCGGCCTTCGCGAGGATCGAGGGCACGTCGTCGAACTCGGTCGGGAAGCCGAGCGCGTCCCCGAGCGCCAGCCCGATCAGCGCCCCCGTGGCGGTCTGCTTGGTCATGCGGGCCTTCCTTCCGGTCGCAGCAGCGGCGGGTGGAGGGCCGTGGCCTCTCCCGCCCGGTAGAGAGCGGCCGGTTTCCCCCGTCCGCCGGTGAGGCGCGGCGGTCCCTCCACGGCCCGGACGAAGCCGGGGGTGGCGAGGACCTTGCGCCGGAAGTTGGGGCGGTCGAGCTCGACGCCCCAGACCGTCTCGTACACCTGCCGCAGCTCGCCGATCGTGAACTCGGGCGGGCAGAAGGCGGTGGCGAGGCAGCTGTACTCGAGCTTGGCGCCGACCCGGTCGTGCGCGTCGGCGAGGATCCGGTCGTGGTCGAAGGCGAGGGGTCCGTAACTCCCGTACGGCAACCACCGTGCCTGCGCCGCGTCCCCGCCGCCGCGTGGCTCGGGCAGATCCGGTCCGAGCGCGGTGTACGCGACCGAGACGACCCGCATCCTCGGGTCGCGGTCCGGCTCGCTGTAGGTGCGCAGCTGTTCGAGGTGGAGTCCGGCGACGGTGTCCGGGGACAGGCCGGTCTCCTCGGCGAGTTCGCGGCGCGCGGCCTGTTCGGAGGACTCCCGTGGCTGCACGAAGCCGCCGGGCAGGGCCCAGGTCCCGGCGTACGGCTCCTGGCCTCGCTCCACGAGGAGTACGTGCAGCCGTTCCTCGCGGACGGTGAAGACGGCGAGGTCGGCGGTGACGGCGAACGGCTCGAAGGCGGAGGGGTCGTAGGCGGAGGGGTCGTGGCCCTCGGGCGCCCTGGATCGGGTCATCGGCGCTCCGGAAGGGGGTCGGCGAGGTACGGGCCCTCGGCGAGCAGGGCGTCCACGGCGGCGACGGCGGCCGCGAGCCGTTCCTCGTGCGGTCCGGTGAGGACGGCGGTCCGGCGGCCGGTGTGGGTGAGCTGAGCGAGGAAGCGGGCGGTCATCCAGGGCCGCAGGTGTTCGCCGTCGCGCAGCCCGTCGTCCTCGAACTCGACGCCCCGGTGGTCGGTGAGCAGCCACAGGTGCTGTCGGCCCCGGGCGGCGACCTCGCCGGTGGCGGTGCTGGTGGTTCCCATGTACCGCTCGTGCCAGATGGTGGTGGCGAAGGCGTCGGTGTCGCAGAAGAGCACGGGCGAGCCGTCGCGTGCGGCCTCCTCCTCCATCTCGGCCTGGCGTTGGGCGATGACCGGGAAGTCGGCGGAGCGGAAGGTGACGTCCGCCCAGTCGGCGCCGGGGCGTTCGGCGCGCAGTTCGGCGAGTTTGCCTTCGCTGTACGCGCGGCCGTACTCCGGGACGTACCGGGTGCGGGCCCAGACGCCGCCGCGGCGCCGGTAGTGGTCGGCGAGGGCGCGGGCCATGGTGGTGGTGCCGGTGGACTCGGCGCCGAGGACGACCACGCGCCGGGTGAGCGCGGCCCGGACCGGCGGCTCCAGGAAGTCCCAGCAGCCGACGGGGTCCTTGCGTACGGCGGTGCCGGAGACGGGGAAGAGCGTACGGTCCGGGTCGACGCACACGGAGTCGGCGCCGAACCGGCGGCCGAGCTCCTCGCCGTACGCCTCCGAGGTGAAGACGGCGTCGACGGGCTCGGGGACCGCCGCCCGGAAGACGGCCATGTGGGCGGCCCACACGTCCGGGTCGTGGAGGTCCACCGGGATGTCGTCGACGGCGCCGACGACGAGGACGTCGGGATGGATCTCGCGCATCCACGCGACCCGGTCCTCCAGGGACAGGGATTCCACCGAGGAGGCGCAGACGAGCACGGTGAGGCGCTCGCAGTGGTCGCGGGCGGTGCGGACGAGATGGTGGTGGCCGGCGTGCGGCGGATAGAACTTGCCGAGGACCAGGCCGTGTCCGTAGCGCTTCATGCGGTCGCCTCCGCGGGGAGGGCGCGCCGGCCGGCGAGGTCGCGGCTCCAGTTGCGCAGGCCGAGGACGCAGAGCGTCATGAAGCCGACGTACAGCAGGGACGTCAGGTACAGCTCCTTGTACGCGTAGAGCGGTACGTAGACCACATCGGCGGCGATCCAGAGCCACCAGGACTCCAGCCGCTTGCGGCACTGGCCGTAGGTCGCCATCAGGGAGAGCGCGGTCGTCAGGGCGTCCCAGAAGGGGACCGTGGAGTCGGTGGCGCGGTCGAGCAGGAGGGTGAGGCCGAGGGTCCCCACCACCCCCGCCGCGAGCAGCCACGTCCACTCGGTGCGCGAGGTGCGTCGCACCGGGAGGGCGTCGGAGCCTGGTCCACCCCCGTGGGTCCAGGTCCACCAGCCGTACACGGCGAGGGTGATGAAGACGATCTGGAGGCCGGCGTCGGCGTAGAGCCCGGCCTGCACGAAGAGAAGGATGAAGAAGAGGTTGTTGGCGATGCCGATGGGCCAGTTGGCGAGGTGCTGGCGGGCGACGAGCCAGACGCAGAGCGCTCCGCTGCCGAATCCGAGGACCTCGGTCCAGCTGACCGGGGTGTCCAGGACGGTGAAGAGCGGCTGCTGCAGGGGTTCGAGGATGTTCGCGAGGCTCACGCTCGCCTCCTTAAGAGTCATGTTGACTATAAAGCGCGCGGGGCTCCGCCCACAAGTGCGAAGGGCGACACACGTGCGAACGGAGAGGCAACACGGAAGCACGGAAGCCCGTGACCGCCAGGCGGTCACGGGCTTCTCAGGGGCCTGCGGGGACTACATGCCGACTTCCTTCATCAGCATGCCGACCTCGGTGTTGGTCAGCCGGCGCAGCCAGCCCGACTTCTGGTCGCCGAGCCCGATCGGGCCGAAGGCGGTGCGGACCAGCTTCTCGACCGGGAAACCGGCCTCGGCCAGCATGCGGCGCACGATGTGCTTGCGACCCTCGTGCAGGGTCACCTCGACCAGGTAGTTCTTGCCGGTCTGCTCGACCACGCGGAAGTGGTCGGCGCGGGCGTACCCGTCCTCCAGCTGGATGCCGTCCTTGAGCCGCTTGCCGACCTCGCGCGGCAGCGGGCCCGTGATGGCGGCGAGGTAGGTCTTCTTCACGCCGTACTTCGGGTGCGTGAGGCGGTGGGCCAGCTCACCGTGGTTGGTGAGCAGGATGATGCCCTCGGTCTCGGTGTCGAGCCGGCCGACATGGAAGAGCCGGGTCTCGCGGTTGGTGACGTAGTCGCCGAGGCACTGGCGGCCGTCCGGGTCCTCCATGGTGGAGACGACGCCGGCCGGCTTGTTCAGCGCGAAGAAGAGGTACGACTGGGTGGCGACGGTCAGGCCGTCGACCTTGATCTCGTCCTTCTCCGGGTCGACGCGCTTGCCCTGCTCCAGGACGATCTCGCCGTTGACCTCGACGCGGGCCTGCTCGATCAGCTCCTCGCAGGCGCGGCGGGAGCCCATGCCGGCGCGGGCGAGCACCTTCTGCAGCCGCTCGCCCTCCTGCTCGGCGCCCGGGAAGGTCTTCGGGGTCTTGATCTCGGGCCGGTCCGCGTACCGGTCGCGGTTGCGCTGCTCGATCTTCGCGTCGAGCTCGCGCGAGCGCGCCGGGGCCTGCCGCTGCCCGTGCGGGCCGCGACGGGGCGGGGTGCCGCCCTGGGGTGCCTTCGGGCCGCCCTTGGCGCCCCCGCGGGCCGCGGCGCCGCGGCCCTTCTTCGGGCCCTCGGACGGACCGCCGGTGCCGCCCACGTCGTAGCGGCGCTCCTCGGGGCGCGGGTTGCGCGGGCGGCCGCCGCCCTGCTTGTCGTCGCGGCTGTTGCCGGCGCCGCGGTGGTTACCGCGTCCGCCGCCACCGCTGCTTCCGCCGCGGCCGCCGCTGTTGCCACCACGGCTCCCGCCGTTGTTTCCGCTGCTGTTCCTGCCGCTGCTGCTTCGCATCAATCTTCCGTCGTGTTGTCGTCTGCGTCCGGGTCGAACGACGGGACCCCTTCCAGCGTCTCCGCCTCGATCGCGTCCGCCTCGGGGAGGAAGGGCGCGAGCTCCGGGAGCTCGTCCAGGCCGCGCAGGCCCATCCGCTCCAGAAAGTAGTTCGTCGTCCTGTACAGGATCGCACCTGTTTCGGGTTCCGCGCCCGCCTCCTCCACCAGACCGCGCTGAAGGAGGGTCCGCATGACCCCGTCACAGTTCACTCCGCGGACCGCGGAGACCCGCGAGCGGCTGACCGGCTGGCGGTACGCGACGACGGCGAGGGTCTCCAGCGCCGCCTGGGTGAGCCGGGCCTGCTGTCCGTCCAGGACGAACGCCTCGACGGCCGCGGCGTACTCCGCGCGGGTGTAGAACCGCCAGCCGCCGGCCACCAGGCGCAGCTCGAAGCCCCGGCCCTGGACGGTGTACTCGTCGGCGAGTTCGCGCAGGGCGTCGCCGACCTCGCGGGGGGTCCGCTCCAGGACCTTGGCGAGATGGGCCTCGGTGGCGGGCTCGTCGACGACCATGAGGACGGCTTCGAGGGCGGGCTTGAGGTCGCTCACGCCGGGGCCTCCGTTTCTTGATCGAACTCGTCGGTGACACGGGCGTCCTCGTCCCCGCCGACCCAGGAGACGGTGAGGTCGCCGAGGGCGTCCTCCTGTTCGAGGGCGACGGAGCGTTCCCGGTACAGCTCCAGGAGGGCGAGGAAGCGGGCGACGACGGTCAGGGTGTCGGCGGCCCCTTCGGCGAGCTCCCGGAAGCTGACGGTCCCCCGCTCCCTGAGGAGGGCGACGACGATCCGGGCCTGGTCGCGGACGCTGACGAGGGGGGCGTGGATGTGGTCGACGTACACCTGCGGCTTGGCCCTGGGCTGCATGGCCTTGACGGCGAGTCCGGCGAAGCCCTCGGTGCCGATGCTGATGACGACCTCGGGGAGGAGCTCGGCATGGTGGGGCTCCAGGCCGACGGTCCGGGGGTAACGCCGCCCCTCGGCGTCCCACCGCTCGCCGAAGATCTCGGCGATCCGCTTGTACGCGCGGTACTGCAGGAGCCGGGCGAAGAGGAGATCCCGCGCCTCCAGGAGCGCGAGGTCGGCCTCGTCCTCCACCTCGGCGGCGGGCAGCAGCCGGGCGGCCTTGAGATCGAGAAGGGTGGCGGCGACGACGAGGAACTCGGTGGTCTGATCGAGGTCCCAGTCGGGCCCCATGGCCCGGATGTGCGCCATGAACTCGTCGGTGACCTTGGAGAGGGCGACCTCGGTGACGTCGAGCTTGTGCTTGGAGATGAGCTGCAGAAGGAGGTCGAAGGGCCCTTCGAAGTTCGCAAGGCGCACGGTGAACCGCCCACCCTCGGACCCGGCCCCGGCGTCGGGCGCGGTTCCCAGGT
>NZ_JAGGOS010000122.1:35623-67701 GCF_018614205.1 Streptomyces sp. ISL-36
CGCGGTACCCACGTCGTCGGGGCCGGTGACCGGCGCGTCCGGTCCGGTGACGAAGGCGTCCGGTCCGGTGACGAAGGCGTCCGGTCCGGTGACGAAGGCGTCCGGCACGGTCGGCGCGTTCGCGGGGCCGCCCGCCGTGGTCTCCCGACCGCTGTCGGCACCGCGCCCCGGCTCGGCCTCACGGCCGCCGTCGGCCGCCTCGGGCATGCCGACGAGACCGGCCTCGCCGGCCGCGCTCCCGGCGGATCCCCCGGCCCCGGGGCCGGACGGAGGGGCCGCGGCGGTGGCCGGAGTTGTCTCCGCCTGGCTCTCGTCAGGGCCTGTCGGGGCTTCGGGACCCGCCCCGGAAGGACTTCCCCCTGGCCCCTCGGCGGACGGCTGGGCTGCGGTACCCGGCCGGGCCTCCCTGTCCGGGAGGGCTTCTGGCAGGGTCTGCGGGGCCGGGCCGGACTCAGGCCTGGACGGCCCCCCGGGGGCCGCGCCCGGGCCCCGGCCGAGGGTGCGGCGGCGGGGCGGGCGGGACGTTTCGTCGGGGGGCGGGGGCATCGGGGTCCAGGGAGGAGCAGGAGCGCGGCAGCCCGCAGGTTACCTTCAGCGGCCGCGCAGACGCCGTACGAGGATGCTCGCGTCGCCTCGGGACTCCAGGTCCGCCAGGACCACCGCCACCGCCTCGCGGACGATCCGGCCCCGGTCCACGGCGAGGCCGTGCTCGCCGCGGAGCACCAGACGCGCGTGCTCCAGGTCCATCAGCTCCTCCGCGGAGACGTAGACCGTGATCTTCTCGTCGTGCCGCTCGCGCCCGCTCGGCCGCCGGTTCGGCGACCTGCCCCGCCGTCGCGCCTGAGCCGGAGCGGCGGGCGCCGCCGCGGCGCCCTGGGCCGGAGCCGTGGGCTCCGCCGTCCTGGCCCGCGGTTCCGCGGTCTCCGACTCCGCCGCCGAGTGCTCCGCGGAGCCGGAGCCCGAGCCGGAGCCCGGACCTTCCGCCGCCTCCGTGTCGCTCTCGCCCGCCGGAGCCGGCACCCGGGCCTCGCCCCGGCGGGGTGAGGACGACTGCAGCGCCATCCCCCCGGTCGTACGGAACAGCTCGTCGGCGCCGGGCAGACTCACTCGGCGTGACACCGGGCGAGCACCTCCCTGGCGAGCTGGCGGTAGGCGGCGGCACCCACGGAGTTCGAGGCGTACGTCGTGATCGGCTCACCGGCGACCGTGGTCTCCGGGAAGCGCACGGTCCGGCCGATCACCGTGTGGTACACGTGGTCGTCGAAGGCCTCGACGACCCGCGCCAGAACCTCACGGCTGTGCACGGTCCGGGAGTCGTACATCGTGGCGAGGATGCCGTCGAGCTCCAGCTCGGGGTTGAGCCGCTCCTGGACCTTCTCGATCGTCTCGGTCAGCAGGGCCACACCGCGCAGCGCGAAGAACTCGCATTCCAGCGGCACGATGACCTTGTGAGCCGCCGTCAGCGCGTTCACGGTCAGCAGACCGAGCGAGGGCTGACAGTCGATCACGATGTAGTCGTAGTCGTTCATCAGCGGCTTCAGGGCGCGCTGGAGCGTGGACTCGCGCGCGACCTCGCTGACCAACTGCACCTCGGCCGCAGACAAATCGATATTGCTGGGCAGCAGGTCCATGTTGGGCACGGCGGTCTTGAGCAGCACCTCGTCCGCCGACATGCCCCGCTCCATGAGCAGGTTGTAGACGGTGAGGTCGAGCTCCATCGGGTTCACACCGAGACCGACCGACAGGGCACCCTGCGGGTCGAAGTCGACGAGCAGCACCCGCCGCCCGTACTCCGCGAGCGCCGCACCCAGGTTGATGGTCGACGTGGTCTTGCCGACGCCGCCCTTCTGGTTGCACATCGCGATGATCTTCGCGGGTCCGTGATCGGTCAACGGGCCCGGGATCGGGAAGTACGGCAGTGGCCGTCCGGTGGGGCCGATCCGCTCGCGGCGCTGGCGGGCAGCGTCGGGTGCGAGGGTGGCCGCGTACTCCGGATCGGGCTCGTACTCGGCGTCGGGGTCGTAGAAGTGCCCCTCGGGCACCTCGTCGTAGGCGGCGAAGTGGGTGGACTCTCGGCCACTCTCGTTGCCGGCCGTGGCGTTCACGTGTAGGCCGTCCATCATCTTCATCGTGTGGGCTGTCGTCATGGGCTGATGTGTCTCGAAAGTTCGGACAGCGACGGAGCCGACAGGGATTCCTGGCTGTCCACCCCCGGGAGTAAATGTCGACTCATTCACAAGTCGTCTTACCTCCTTGGATGTGACCAGGAACATTTATCGATAGGTCAGCGTGGCACCATGCCGACGGTTGGCGACTCTATGGCGTGTCACCGGTCCGCAGCAACACAATCCGCCGGACCCGGCCCGATGTGTCGGCAACCGAACACCCCTCTGTCAAGGGTGCACGGCCACGCATCCGCACGTTTCGGGGGTGTGCGAAACGGTTAAAGGGTTACGTTCGAGGCGAGTTGCACAAGGCCCCTGAAGTGGCCGGACACACATCCGGCCGGACCTTGGTGCACAAGGTCCGGCCGGATGCGTGAGGTTGACGGCACGCGTTGACGTGTCGTCCGGGAGGGTCAGCCCAGCAGGCTGCTCAGCTCGAGGTGCTCGAGGCCGTGCGCCACGGCCACTTCCTTGTAAACGACCTTGCCGTCATGGGTGTTGAGGCCCAGGGCGAGCGCGGAGTCACGGCGCAGTGCCTCGACCCAGCCGTTGTTCGCCAGCGACACGATGTAGGGCAGCGTGGCATTGGTGAGGGCGTACGTGGAGGTGTTCGGCACCGCGCCCGGCATGTTGGCGACGCAGTAGAAGACCGAGTTGTGGACCTGGAAGGTCGGCTCGGCGTGGGTGGTCGGGTGCGAGTCCTCGAAGCAGCCACCCTGGTCGATCGCAATGTCGACAAGGACACTTCCGGGCTTCATCTTGGCGACGAGCTCGTTGGTGACCAGCTTCGGGGCCTTGGCGCCCGGGATGAGGACGGCACCGATGACGAGGTCGGCCTCGATGACGGCCTTCTCCAGCTCGTAGGCGTTGGAGACGATCGTCTTCACCTTGGTGCCGAAGATCTTGTCGGCCTCGCGGAGCTTGTTGATGTCACGGTCGAGCAGGGTCACGTGGAAGCCCATGCCGACGGCGATCTGGGTGGCGTTCCAGCCGGAGACACCGCCACCGATGACGACGCACTCACCGGCGTGGGTGCCGGGGACGCCGCCGGGGAGGACGCCGCGGCCACCGACCGAGCGCATCAGGTGGTAGGCGCCGACCTGCGGGGCCAGCCGGCCCGCGACCTCGGACATCGGGGCGAGCAGCGGCAGCGCGCGGTTCGCGGTCTCGACGGTCTCGTACGCGATGGCGGTGGTGCCGGAGGCGAGCAGCGCGTCCGTGCACTCGCGGGACGCGGCGAGGTGCAGGTAGGTGAAGAGGGTCTGGTCCTTGCGGAGGCGGTGGTACTCCTCCGCGATGGGCTCCTTGACCTTCAGCAGCAGGTCGGCCGTGGCCCAGACCTCGTCGGCGGTGGGCAGGATCTGCGCACCGGCCGAGACGTACTCCTCGTCCGTGATCGAGGAGCCCACACCGGCGTTCTGCTCGACGAAGACCTGGTGGCCGTTGCGGACGAGCTCGTGGACACCCGCAGGGGTGATGGCCACGCGGAACTCGTTGTTCTTGACCTCGCGGGGGATGCCGACCTTCATCGTCGATCACGGTCCTTGAATCAGGGGGATAACTGGGGGCAATGCGATACATACCCGGCCGCCATACGGCGCACCGGGACAGACCGCGATCGAACGCGGCGCACCCAGTCTAATGAAGGAGTTCCCGCTGTCTAGCCTTGCAAAGCATTAATCTTCGAGAGAAGCACTGCGGATTTCGTAGGCGGAGGACTCGGTTCCCAGCATAGTTTCGGCCGCTGAGCGGTGCAGACGGGCCGCGGCCGGGTCGCCGAGCCGGTCGAGAGTGTCGGCCAGCCGGAGCCGCAGAGCGGCCTGGAGCCGTACGTCCTGAGCACGCCGGGCCCACTCGACCGCTTCCTCGCAGGTCCGCAGGGACTCCTCGGGCCGCCCCGCGTACTCCTGGACCCGGGCGGCCTCGCTCAACGCCCTTGCGTAGCCGGGGAGATCGGCCAGCCGCCGGTACCCCGCGGCGGCGGCGCGCCAGTTCCGCAGGGCCTCGCCGTAACGGCCGGCATAGGTCTGCACCGCGCCGAGCCGTGCGTACAGCCGGGCCTGGTCGGCCCGCTCGTCGCGGGCGAGGCGCTGGGCGAGGGCGCGGCCGTACCAGTCACCGGCCCGCTGCCAGTCCCCCAGCTCCTGGTAGGAGCCGCCTACGGATTCCATCGCCCGGCCGATCGCGTACGGGTCGTTCGCGGCCTTTCCGGCGTCCAGCGCCGCCCGGTAGCGGGCCAGCGCGTCCTGGGTCCGGCCCGTCCTGGCGTCGAGATCGGCGAGATTCAGCAGCGCCGCGGCCCGCTCCCGGTGCAGGCCGCGCCGCTCGGCCACGTCCAGGACCAGCCGGTGCAGTCCGTACAGGTCGGCCGCTGCCGCCTCGGCGCCGCGGTGCGCGGTCTCGGCCCGGACCAGGGAGGCGACCAGGCGGCGGGCCAGGGTGTCGAGCTCGCCGTCGGCGACGGCGAGACGGGCGGCGGCGAGCAGGACGGGCCTGCGACCGTCCAGCCAAGCGGCGGCGGCCGGCGCGTTCGGGAAGCGCAGTGCGCGGGGCAGACCGGCGAGTTTCTTGCGGGCGGAGGACCCCTCGGGCTCGGTGACCGCCCGGCAGGACTGGAGGAGCCGGACGGTCCGCTCCAGCATCCGGGCCCGGGCGAGCTGCACCTCGGCGGGCCGGTCGCGCTCCTCCATCTGTGCGCGCAGCAGGGGGACGAGATGCCCGGGCACCTCGTACTCCCCCGCTCCCCCGTCCCGGACAAGGCCCAGGGCGACGAAGCCGGCGAGGGTGGTCGCGGCCCCCGAGACGGAGCAGCCCGCCAGGGCGGAGGCGGTGTGGGCGTCGGCACGCCCGAGGGGCGCGAGGCAGAGGAATCGCAGTATCCGGGCGGCGGGCTGGGCCAGGGAGTCGTGGACCAGCTGGAAGGCGCGGGAGAGCGGGTCGCCGCTCAGCGCGCGCAGCCGCTTGGCGAGATCGGCGACGGAGGCCTTCGGGCGGGCGGCGAGCCAGCCGCCGGCCAGCACCACGGCGGCGGGCTGACCGCCGCACTCCTCGACCAGGCTCTCGGCGGCCTGGGGGTCGACGGTCACCCGGACGGAACCGGTGAGGGTGGTGAGCAGTTCGATCGCGGACTTGGGGTCGAGACCGCCGAGGGTGCAGGGTCGGACATCGGGAATCCCGGTGAGGGGGCCCTTGGCCACGGCGACGACGAGGGCGTCCGGGTTGTCCGGGATCAGCGGGTCGACCTGCTCGGCGTCGACGGCGTCGTCGAGGACGAGGACGGTGCGGCGCACGGCGAGGGCGTCGCGGACCAGTGCGGTGAGCTCGTCCTCGGCGGCTCCCGGGGGTTCCGCGACCCCGAGGTCCTTCAGCAGTCCCTGGGCGGCCCGGCCGGTGGGAACGGGTTCCCCGCCGGGCTCGGTCAGCCGGGCGCGGTACACCCCGTCGGGGTAGAGCCCGCCGAGCCCGGCGACGAGTTCGGTGGCGAGCGCGGTCCGTCCGGAACCTGCCCGTCCGGCGATCAGCAGCACCCGTGCGCGGGGGGCCTTGTGGCCGGCGAGGGTGTCGAGTCCGGTCCGTTCGATGTCGGCGCGCAGAGCCTTCAACTCCCGCTGCCGCCCGAAGAAACCCCGCACTCCGCCCGCTGCCACCGCCTGATCCGTCACGGGCCACGCTCCCGTCCACCTGCGCACGAGCCGATCCCGCGGGGGTCTCCGCACGGGCGATCCCGAGCGTAGTTCAGGGCAGGGTCCCGACCCGGCGGAGCGGGACGGAGCAGCGCGGACAAATCCCCCGATCGGATCAGCCGATGTTCAGACCGGTCGGAGGACGGGGTTCCCCCGGGGCCGCCGCAGGAGCCGCCGGCCCCGGGGGCTCACGCCTCGAAGGGGCGGGCGGGCCAGGGGGCGTCCGCGGGGCGGAGGGCGTCGAGGCCCTCGCCCGTGCGGGCGGCCAGCACCGAGAGGACTCCCACCACCAGGCAGTTGTTGTGCAGCTCGCCCGCCAGGACATCCCGCGCCAGGTCCGCCAGGGGGACCCGCGCCAGTTCCATGTCGGCCTCCTCCTCGAAGACCTCGAAGCGTTCGCCGTCCGCCTCCGACAGGCCCCGCGCCAGGAAGATCCGTACCGCCTCGTCGCAGCCGCCCGGCGTCGTGTAGACGTCGGTCAGGACCCGCCAGTCCTCCGCCTTGACGTGCGCCTCCTCGTACAGCTCGCGCTCCGCGGCGTGCAGCGGATTCTCGCCGGGCACGTCGAGGAGTCCCGCCGGGATCTCCCAGAGCTTCTGCCGCACGGGGTGCCGGTACTGCTTGAGCAGCAGGACCCGGTCCTGGTCGTCGAGGGCGAGGACGGCCACCGATCCGGGGTGGACCTGGTAGTCGCGGCGCGCGACCGTGCCGTCCGGCATGACCACGTCGTCCGTGCGGACACTCGTCTTGTTGCCCTGGAAGGGGGTCGCCGTCGCGACGACCTGCCACTCCTCCGGGGTGTCCTGCACCTGCATCTGAAGCCTCCCACATGCGAAAACCGGGGTACGCGTCCCGAAGGACCCGTACCCCGGCAACGGTAACGCCAGGTACTACTTGCCGGTCTTGCGCGCATCCTGCTGTCGTTCGACGGCCGCCTTGACCAGGCCGGCGAAGAGCGGGTGGGGGCGCGTCGGGCGCGAGCGCAGCTCCGGGTGGGCCTGGGTCGCGACCAGGTAGGGGTGCACCTCGCGCGGGTACTCGACGTACTCGACGAGCTTGTTGTCGGGCGAGGTGCCCGAGAAGACCAGGCCGGCCGTCTTCTCCAGCTCGCCGCGGTAGGCGTTGTTCACCTCGTAACGGTGACGGTGGCGCTCCTCGACGTACGGCTGGTCGTCGTAGACCTCGCGGACGATCGAGCCCTCGGCGAGCTTCGCCGGGTACAGGCCCAGGCGCATCGTTCCGCCCAGGTCGCCCGCGCCCTCGACGAACGCCAGCTGCTCCTCCATCGTCGAGACGACGGGGTGCGCGGTGGCGGCGTCGAACTCGGTGGAGTTCGCCTCAGGGATGTCGGCCAGGTTCCGCGCGGCCTCGATCACGATGCACTGCAGGCCCAGGCAGATGCCGAGCAGCGGCACCTTGTTCTCGCGGGCGTACTGGATCGCGCCGATCTTGCCGTTGACACCGCGGTCGCCGAAGCCACCGGGGATCAGGATCGCGTCGACGTCACCGAGCTGCTTCTCGGCGCCGGCCTGCGTCTTGCAGTCGTCGGAGGTGACCCACTTGACCTTGACCCGGGCCTTGTTGGCGAAGCCGCCGGCGCGCATGGCCTCGGTGATCGAGAGGTACGCGTCGGGCAGGTCGATGTACTTGCCGACGAGGGCGACGGTGACCTCGTGCTCCGGGTTGTGGACCCGGTCGAGCAGGTCGTCCCAGGTCGACCAGTCCACGTCGCGGAACGGCAGGTCGAGCTTGCGCACGACGTAGGCGTCCAGGCCCTCGGTGTGCAGCACCTTGGGGATGTCGTAGATCGACTTGGCGTCGATGGCGGCGACGACGGCGGCCTCGTCCACGTCGCACATCAGCGAGATCTTGCGCTTGATGGCAGTGGGGACGTCACGGTCGGCGCGCAGCACGATCGCGTCCGGCTGGATACCGATGTTGCGCAGCGCGGCGACCGAGTGCTGCGTCGGCTTGGTCTTCAGCTCGCCGGAGGGGCCGATGTAGGGCAGCAGCGAGATGTGCACGACGAAGACGTTGTCGCGGCCGACCTCGTGACGGACCTGGCGGACGGTCTCCAGGAACGGCAGCGACTCGATGTCGCCGACCGTGCCGCCGACCTCGGTGATGACCACGTCGACGTCGTCGGTCGCCATCCGGCGGATCCGGGACTTGATCTCGTTGGTGATGTGCGGGATGACCTGGACGGTGTCGCCGAGGTACTCGCCGCGCCGCTCCTTGGCGATGACCTGGGAGTAGACCTGGCCGGTGGTCACGTTGGCCGAGCCGTCGAGGTCGACGTCGAGGAAGCGCTCGTAGTGGCCGATGTCCAGGTCGGTCTCGGCGCCGTCGTTGGTGACGAACACCTCGCCGTGCTGGAACGGGTTCATCGTGCCGGGGTCGACGTTCAGGTACGGGTCGAGCTTCTGCATCGTGACCCGCAGGCCCCGCGCCTTGAGGAGCGCACCCAGGCTGGAGGCGGTCAGGCCCTTGCCGAGGGAGGAGGCGACACCCCCGGTGACGAAGATGTGCTTGGTCGTCGTGGTTTTGGGCGGCATCGCCAAGAGGGGGCTCCCGTGGTCGCGTTCTGGAGGTGCGTACCGGCTTCCCCTCCGGAAGAATCGGGGGGTGCCGTCGCTGCGGTTTCGGGGGCCTCGGCTTTCACCGTTTCCCACCGGTCCACGGGGTACCAGGGTATCAGCGACGAAGGGAGACCGCTTCCGGCCACACGGGGCACTCGGGTGCATACGGACGGCGACAACACAGGTCACGTGGCCTCACCCGTTCGGCGCAGCGCCGTTACAAGCGCGTAGCCCCGGCCGCTCGGGGTGCGTCGTATCCTGCTCGGACACTCTCTGCCGAGCCGGACCGGCCATCGGCACCACCCCCGCCAGTCAACCGGAAGCAAGGGCTCGTCAACGACCCCTTGACTGCTGGCACCATCTGTAGGAAGCGCCCCGCGGGGCGGACGTTGGCCGTTCGACTGGAGATAGCACGTGGCCGGGCGCATCGAGGATTACGCACTCATCGGAGACATGCAGACCGCCGCACTGGTCTGCCGGGACGGCAGCGTGGACTGGCTGTGCCTGCCCCGCTTCGATTCGCACGCCGTTTTCGCGGGGCTGCTCGGGACGGAGGAACACGGGTTCTGGCGGGTCGGTCCCGCCGGTCCCAACGGCTCCGCCCCGGCTCCGGCCGACCGGCGCCGCTACCGCGGCGACTCGCTCATCCTGGAGTCCGAGTGGGACACCCCGCGCGGCACGGTCCGGGTGACCGATTTCATGCCCCCGCGTGACGGCGCTCCGCAGCTGATCCGGATCGTGGAGGGCGTCTCGGGCCGGGTGCAGATGCGCTCGGCGCTGCGGATGCGGTTCAGCTATGGACGGGTGGTGCCGTGGGTGCACAAGGTCGGGGACCGTACGGTCGCCGTCGCCGGCCCCGACTCGGTGTGGCTGGACATGGACGCCGAGACGCACGGCAAGGACCTCACCACGTACTCCGAGTTCACCGTCACGCCCGGCGACCGGATCACCTTCACGCTCAGCTGGCAGCCCTCGCACAAGGAGCCGCCGCCGCTGCCGGACCCGGAGGGTTCGCTGGAGGCGACCGTCGACTTCTGGCGGGAGTGGGTCGAGCACTGCACGTACCACGGGCCGTACCGCGAGGCCGTGGTCCGCTCGCTCATCACGCTGAAGGCGCTGACGTACGCGCCCACGGGCGGCATCGTCGCCGCGCCGACCACCTCCCTGCCGGAGGAGATCGGCGGCGTGCGGAACTGGGACTACCGCTACACCTGGCTCCGCGACGCGGCGATCACCCTCTCGTCGATGCTGCGCACCGGCTACCGCGAGGAGGCCCGCGCCTGGCGTGACTGGCTGCTCAGGGCGGTCGCCGGCGACCCGGAGAACCTGCAGATCATGTACGGGATCGCCGGCGAGCGCGAGCTCGGCGAGGCGGAGCTGGACTGGCTGCCCGGGTACGAGAACTCCGGCCCGGTCCGCGTGGGCAACGGGGCGGCGAACCAGCTCCAGCTCGACGTGTACGGCGAGGTCACCGAGGCCCTGCACCTGGCGCACATGACGGGCCTGTCCCGCAACGACTACGCCTCCCTGCTGCAGCTCAAGCTGATCCGGTACCTGGAAACCCACTGGGACCAGCCCGACGAGGGCATCTGGGAGGTCCGCGGCCCGCGCCGGCACTTCGTGCACTCCAAGGTGATGGCCTGGGTGGCGGTCGACCGCACCATCAAGCTGATCGAGTCCGGTGACGCCGACGGCCCGCTGGAGCGCTGGCGCGAGCTGCGCGACGACATCCACCGGGACGTCTGCGAGAAGGGCTACGACAAGGACCGGAACACGTTCACGCAGTCGTACGGCTCCAAGGAGCTGGACGCCTCGCTGCTGCTGATTCCGCAGATGGGTTTCCTGCCGCCGGACGACAAGCGGGTCATCGGCACGATCGAGGCGATCCAGCGGGAGCTGTCCACGGAGGACGGCTTCGTGCTGCGCTATCCGACGGCCGGCGAGGAGGCGGGCGTGGACGGTCTGGAGGGCGACGAGGGGGCTTTCCTGGCCTGCTCGTTCTGGCTCGCCGACGACCTGGCGATGATCGGGCGGGTGGACGAGGCCCGCAAGCTCTTCGAGAAGCTGCTCTCGCTCCGCAACGACCTCGGGCTGCTCGCGGAGGAGTGGGACTCGCGGCTCCAGCGGCAGGTGGGGAACTTCCCGCAGGCGTTCAGCCATGTTCCGCTGATCGACACCGCGCTGCGGCTCACCGCGAGCGGCGCGTACGGCGGTTAGCCGGCTTAGGGCGGTCGGCCGCCGGCGTACGGCGGTCAGCGGCGTACGGGATACGGCCGGCGGCCGGATTACGGCTGAGGCGCGGGCAGCGGCCCGCCGGAATAGGCTGGAAGGGTCCTGTCCCCCCTTGACGGAAGGGGGGCTCCCCATGGCTCCCCAGCACACGGTCCCGGAACGTGCTCTGACCGGACTGCGCGAGGATCTGGCCGGCGCGGTGCTCGTCCCCGGAGATCCCGGGTACGACGAGGCCCGGACGGTCCACAACGGCATGATCGACCGGCGGCCCGCGGTCATCGCCCAGTGCGCGACCCCGGCGGACGTCTCCCACGCCATCCGCTTCGCCCGGGAGGCGGATCTGCCCGTCGCGGTGCGGGGCGGCGGACACAGCGTCGCCGGCGCCTCCGTCGTCGAGGACGGCCTCGTCGTCGACCTGCGCCGGATGCACGGTGCCACGGTCGACCCGGAGGCCGGGACGGTACGGGTCGAGGGCGGCGCGACGATGAGTGACCTGGACCGGGCGTGCCAGCCGTTCGGGCTCGCCACCACCGGAGGGCGGGCGTCCACCACGGGCGTCGGCGGCTTCACGCTGGGCGGTGGTTCGGGCTGGCTGGAGCGGAAGTTCGGTCTGGCCTGCGACAACCTGCTGGCCGCCGATCTGATCACGGCGGAGGGCAAGCTGGTCGTGGCGAGCGCGGACGAGAACCCTGAGCTGTTCTGGGCGCTGCACGGCGGCGGAGGCAACTTCGGGGTGGCCACCTCCCTCACCCTGCGGCTGCACCCCTTGCCGGAGATGAGCATGGCGATGCTCTTCTATCTGCCGGAGTCCGGGCCCGAGGTGGTGCGGATCTTCCGCGATCTGGGCGCGGCCGCGCCGGACGAGGTCGGCGGCGGCGTCATCTACTTCCCCGCGCCGCCCGAACCCTTCATCCCCGAGCACCTCGTGGGCGAGCTGGTCTGCGGCGCGCTGCTGACGTACGCCGGGCCGGTGGCCGAGGTACGCGAACTCGCCGCGCCGCTGCTCGCGCTGAAGCCCGAGGTCGAGATCGTCATGGACGTTCCGTACGCGGAACTCCAGTGCATGCTGGACGATCCGCCGGGGCTGCGGAACTACTGGTCGGCGGAGTACCTGCGCGCGTTCCCCGACGAAGCCGTGGACGTGTTCTGCTCCCGCGCGGCGCGGATCCCGATGCCGACCGCGACCCAGCACGTGCTGTTCCTGATGGGCGGTGCCGTGGCGGCCGGCCCTGCCGGGTATCCGCTGCCGTGGCGGACCGCGCCGTGGGCCGTCCACCCCTTCGCCACCTGGCAGGACCCGGCCGACGACGCGCGCGTCGTGCGGTGGGTCAAGGACGTGCGGGCCGATGCGAGGCCGTGGTCGGTCGACGCCGTGTATCTCAACTTCATCGGCTCCGAGGGCGAGCAGCGGGTCGTCTCCGGCTTCGGCACCGACAACTACCGGCGTCTCGCCGCGGTCAAGGCCGCGTACGACCCCGACAACGTGTTCCGCTTCAACCACAACATCACACCGGCCGCGGCCGCGTGAGGGTCAGCGCAGCGCGTCGATCACCTCCCGGGCGGCCCGCTCGCCCTCGGTGGCGCCGCCTTCCATGAAGCCCTGGTAGTCGTAGCTGCAGTGCTCGCCCCCGATGTGGACCCGCCCCTGCGCGGTGCCCTCGTAGCCGGCGTATCGGTGTAGATAGCCGACCGGCCAACAGCAGTACGCGCCGAGCGAGTACGGGTTCTTGTGCCAGGCGGAGAGCTGGGCGCGGCCCGTGTACGCCTTGGAGGTGCCGGGGAAGAAGGCGTCGATGCCCTTGAGGTGGCGGGTGACGAGGTCGCGTACGTACGGGTCCGACTCGGTGGAGAAGGGCCCGGCGGGCGTCAGCGACCGGGCGAGGCTGCCCCCGCCGTACTGGATGAGGATGCCACCCGTCCCGCCCTGGACCTTGGTGGTGTCCCAGGTCTGCTGGACCTCGGTGTCGGTGAAGCAGTCACCGGCCGAGACGCCCGGCCAGGCGCCGGTGCCGCGCCAGGGGCGGGTGGCGAACTGCATGTTGAGCTTGGTGCAGTAGCCCATCCGCGCGTCCCGCAGCAGGTTCGTCATCAGCGGGTCGAACCCGGCCTGACTGAGGTCGAGTTGCTGCAGGATGGGCAGCGGCACGCACAGGATCGTGTGGTCGGCGGTGACGGTCCGGGTGGCGCCGGCCTCGGTGAAGGTCAGCGTCTGGGTGCCGTCCGCGTTGGCCCGTACGGCGGTCAGGGACCAGCCCTGGCGCAGGGTGCCGGGGGCGAGGGCCCCGGCGATGGCGTTCGGGAGCCGATCGTTGCCGCCGGTGATGTGGTACCGCTCGTTGGACAGACCCCAGACGTTGAAATGCCCCGGATTGGTCTGGTAGCCCATGAGCAGGACCAGGGCGAGCGAGGACTGTTCGGTGGTGTCGGCGCCGTACTCGACGTTGTAGGCGACGTCGATGAATCGACCCAGAGGCGAGGTGTGCCCGCCGGGGACCCGGGACTCGATCCATTCGTATATCGACATGTTGTCGAGTGCGGTGCCGGTCGGGGTGGTCTGGTTCCACATGACCTCCCCCGCCTCGGACAGGTCGCGGCGCAGCGCCTGGTAGACGGCCTTGAAGTCCTCGTCGGCCTGGTGGCGCGGGTAGTAGGTGCCGTTGAACCAGAGGACCTCCTCGGCGCCCTGGGGTCCGCCGCCGAGGAAGTCCTCCACGGCGAGCCCGAAGCGACGGCAGAGCTCCAGGATCTTCTTGTGGCCGGTGTCGATCAGCTCGCCGCCGATCTCGGAGGTCTGCCCGTACGTCCAGTGGTCCCGCTGGGTCCACATCCGGCCGCCGACGCGGGAGGGGTTGGCCTCGTAGAGGGTGGGGGCGAGTCCCGCGTCCTGGAGGGTGAGGGCGGCGGTGAGACCGGAGATCCCGGCGCCGACGACGGCGATCCGTGCGGTGCCCTTGGCCTTGGGGTCGGGGGTGGCGGCGTGGGCGGTCGCGGGTGCGCCCACGCCGGCGACGATCCCGGCTGCGGCCGCGTACTTGAGGAGGGATCGCCTGCCGACGGCGTCGGACCTCAGTCCGCGCAGTTCGGCGACGGGGATGTTCAGCCGTCGGGCGTCGGCGTGCTCGGCGGCCAGGTTCTTCAGGAGGTGCATCGGGTTGGTGCGTGCCATGGGGCGCTCCTGGGTGGGGTGGGAGGGATCAGCTCTGGGGTACGGCGGTGGGGGCGGTGGCCTGCTGCTCGGGCTCGTCGGCGCGCTCGGCCGCGTCCTCCAGGACGATCCGGCCGATGATCTCGTAGCGCTCGGGCCGCTTGGCCTTGAGGTAGAGGCCGAGACCGAGGCCGCCGAGGAAGACGGCGCCGACGATCCACGGGATCGCCTCGAAGAAGAGCGAGTCGGCGGCGAGGCCGGCGGCGGTCTCCAT
The DNA here is from genome assembly GCF_018614205.1 of Streptomyces sp. ISL-36. Lineage (GTDB taxonomy): Bacteria > Actinomycetota > Actinomycetes > Streptomycetales > Streptomycetaceae > Streptomyces. Next base: position 49,702 of record NZ_JAGGOS010000122.1, read on the forward strand.
GTTGATGACCAGCAGCACGACGACGGCGGTCATCGCGACGCCGCCGAGCAGCGGCGCGGTGAAGGTCTTGAACCAGTGCCGGTCCTCGGGGTGGTTCTTGCGGAAGTACCCGATGACGGCGAAGGAGCAGAGCGTCTGGACGATCAGGATCGCCATGGTGCCGAGGATCGCGAGCAGCGTGTAGAGGTGGATGTACGGGTCCTGGCCGGTGATCCAGAAGGCGCCGACGAGGAGGACGGCGATGGCGCTCTGGACGTAGGAGGCGATGTACGGGGAGCCGTGCCTGGCGTGCGTACGGCCGAGGGCGGGGTGGAGGAAGCCCTCGCGGCCGATGGCGTACAGGTAGCGGGAGGCGCACTGGTGGAAGGCCATGCCGCAGGCGAAGGAGCCGGTGAGCAGCAGCCACTGGAAGGCGTCGACGGCCCAGGCTCCGATGAAGGACTGGGTGGGGGCGAAGAAGAGGTCGAGGGGCGTGGCGGAGGACGACAGCTTCACGGAGCCGGAGAGCCCGTTGCCGGCGATCGTCATCCAGGAGACGTAGATGTAGAAGAGGCCGACACCGACGACGGAGATGAGGGTGGCGCGCGGGATGACCCGCTTGGGGTCGCGGGACTCCTCCCCGTACATCGCCGTCGACTCGAAGCCGACCCAGGACCAGAAGGCGAAGAAGAGTCCGAGGCCGGCGGAGGCGCCGGTGAAGGCGTTCTTGGGGTTGATGGGTTCGACGGGGATGCCGTCGGGGCCGCCGCCGGAGATCAGCACGGCGGTGGCGACGGCGAACAGGACCGCGATCTCGGCGATCAGCATCACGCCGAGGGCCTTGGCGGTGAGGTTGATGTCGAAGTGTGCGAGGACGGCGGTGACGGCGAGCATCGCCGCCGCGTACACGATCCACGGCAGATCCACACCGAGCTGGTCGGCGACCGTCGTCTTGGTGAAGTAGGCGAAGACGCCGACGATCGAGGCCTCGAAGACGATGTACGCGAGGACGGCGAGCATTCCGGAGGCCATGCCGGCGATCCGGCCGAGGCCGTGCGAAATGTAGCCGTAGAAGGCGCCGGCGGCGGTGATGCGTTTCGCCATGGCGACGTAGCCGACCGAGAAGACGGTCAGGACGAGGGTGGCGAAGAGATAGCCGGCGGGTGCGCCGGTGCCGTTGCCGAAGCCGACGGCGATGGGGAGGTTGCCGGTCATCGCCGTGATCGGGGCGGCGGTGGCGACGGCCATGAAGACGACGCCGACGATCCCGACCGAGTTCGCCTTGAGCCGGTGCACCTCGGGGGCGGAGCCGAGGGTGGAACCGGGGGTGGAGCCAGGTGCGGTGCCAGGTGTGGAGTTCTCTGCCATGGCGGGAGAGCATCCTCCGGAGTGATGTAGGCCACAATCGACAGGCGGTCGCACAATTGGCCTATTGGGGCGACGTGTTGTCCATGCGAGGGACGAACTGTCCGGTCCCGTGACCGTGGGGTGATGTCGCCGCAACATGGACGCGGGTAGCGTCCGGCTCCATGGACACTCAGGGCGGGATCACCGTGCAGCGGGCGCTGGAGCTGCCCGGGCTCCGCAGCGGGCTCCCGGAGGTCGTCGCCGGAGCGGACCGGCTGCACCGGACGGTGCGCTGGGTGCACGCGGGCGAGGTCCCGAACATCGCGTCGCTGCTCAAGGGCGGCGAGCTGCTGCTGACGACGGGGCTCGGGCTCGGCACGCGCCCGGCGGAGCAGCGGGCCTTCGTGCGACGGCTCGCGGACCGGGGCATCGCGGCACTGGTGGTGGAGCTCGGGCCGCGCTTCTCGCGGCTGCCGGCGACGATCGTGGAGACGGCCAGGTCGGCGGGGCTCCCGCTGGTCCAACTCCATCGGGAGGTGCCCTTCGTCGCCGTGACGGAGGAGATCCACACCGAGATCGTCAACGGGCACTACGCCCTGCTGCGGCAGGCGGAGGAGGTCCATCGGCAGTGCACGGAGGCGCTGCTGGGCGGGGGCGGGGTGCCGCAGGTGCTGCGGATCCTGGCCGACTTCACGGCGAACCCGGTCTTCCTGGAGACGACGGAGGGCCAACTGCTCTACGCGGCGGGTACGGAGTCGGGCCCGGCGGATCCGCTGACGGTGTGGGACGGGCTGCGGGGGCAGCGGGCGGCACGGGAGTCGGGTCCTCCGACGGGCGCGGTCCTCGTGGACGTGCCGGGCGGCGGCGGGCCGGGCAGCGGCTCGGTGCGGGCGCGGCTGGTGCTCCTGGCGGTGTCCGGCCCCCTGTCGCCCGTCCACCGGATGGCGGCGGACCGGGCGGCGGGTCTCCTGGCGGTCGTCCTGATGCAGGCCCGCCAGGAGGAGGAGCTGGCGGCGCGCGGCCGGGGCGACTTCCTGACGGACCTGGCGGAGGGCCGGATCGCGGCGGAGGACGCTCCGGCGCAGGCGCGTGTGCTCGGTTTCAAGCCGGGGGACGGTCCGCTGCTGCCGGTCGTGATGCGCCTGGCTTCCGAGCTCTCCCCCTCCGGCAACTGGGCGCTGCTCGCCCGGGCGGTCCTGGAGGAGCTGTCATCGGTGGGCGTGCCGGTGCTGCTCGGCGTCCGCCCGGTGGAGGGCAGGGTTCCGCTCCTGCTCGGGCTGCGGACGGAGTCGGAGCGTACGGCGGTGGCCGACCGGGTCGCGGCGGCGCTGCGGGCTGGCGTGGAGCGGGCGGGTCTCGAACGGGCCGGTGCCCATCCGCCGGTGGTGGTGGTCGGTGTCGCGGGGAGCTGGGCGGCGGCCTCCGCGGGCCTGCGCCACGCGGCGGAGACGGCGACGGCGGCGCAGTGGCTTTCGGACCGCCCCTGGTACGACGCGCGGCGCCTGGACATCGACCTGCTGCTGTGGCGCCTGCACTACCACGGCGACACGGTCCTGCCGGCCTTCGTGGACCGCGCGATCGGCCCCCTGCGCGACCACGACCGCACCTCGCGCCCGCCGCTGCTGCCGACCCTGGAGACGTACCTGGCCCACGCGGGCCGCAAGGCGGAGACGGCCCGGGAGCTCCATCTCAACCGCCAGACGCTGTACAACCGCCTGGCCCGCATCTCCGAACTCCTGGGCACGGACCTGGACGACCCCCAGACGGTCCTGGCGCTGTCGCTGGCCCTGCGGGCCAGACGGCACACGACGTAGCCGACGGCGCGGGACAGGGCCGGCGCCGACGGCGCGGGACAGGGCCGGCGCCGAGGGGGCGGGCCCGAGCGCTGCCGCCGAGGGACCGGGGGGTCCTACCGGCCCGACAACTCGTCGTACACGCTCAGGACGTGCGCGATCGTCTCGTCCTCCGTCGGCCACGTCCCCGCCTGCACCCGTCCCGCCGCCGCGAGGTCCATCCGGCGATCCGCGTCCTCCAACAGCCCCCGCACCGCCCCCGCCAGCGCCTCCGCATCGCCCCACGGGACCAACTCGGCCGCGTCGCCGACCAATTCCGGCACGCCTCCCACGGCCGTCGCCACCAGGGGCACCCCCAGTCTCAGGGCCTCCTGGGCGAGCAGCGAGCGGGCCTCCCACCGGGATGTCAGCACCGCGACGTCCGCCGCCGCCAGCAGCTCCGCCACGTCGTCCCGGCGGCCGATCAGCCGGACCGCGAGTCCCTCCGCCTCGATCCGCCGCTGCAGCGTCGCCCGTTCGGGCCCCTCCCCCGCGATCACGAGGAGCGGCTGCGGGTCGAGGTCCCGCCACACGCGTGCGGCGTCGAGCAGCATCCCGTACCCGCGCTCGGGCACCAGCGCGCCGACGGCCATCAGCAACGGCCGGTCCACCGCGCCCAGTTCCGCCCGTGCCTTGCCGTCGTGCAGGCAGACCGGTGTCCGCGAGGCGGGCACCGTCACCGGGGCGAGCCGGGCGTCCCGCGCCCCGCGCCGCCGCGCCCGGTCCACGAGCTCCGACGACGTGCCGAGCACGACGGCCGCCGCCCGCACGGTCCTTCGCTCGAGCAGCCGGACCAGACCGCCCCGCGGCCCTTCCACATGGCTCCGGGTGTGCCAGGTCGTCACGAGCGCCGGCGCCCGCACCCCGCCCGCCAGCGCGAGCATCGCCCGTACCGAGGCGTGCAGCCCGTGGGCGTGCACGACGTCCGCACCGATGCAGGCGTTACGGAGCATGGCGACCGTCGCGGGACCGCCCGGACGCGGCACGGGCACGAAGTGCGCGCCGGCGCCGCGGAAGTCGTAGGCATGGTCGAGTTCGGCCGGGGCGCACACGGTCACCCGCACGCCCCTCGCCACCAGCCCCGAGGCAAGTGATCTGACGTGAGCGCTGCCGCCCGCGCTGCCGCCGCCCAGCACTTGGACCGTACGGAGCTGTGTCACGCGCCCAAGGATGCCAGCCCGTACGCGCGTTCCGGCACCGAAGCCGCTTCGTTGTCGTGTCGTTCCCGTGTCGGACGCGTCGACCCGCCGACCGGGATCACTCACACGGGTGAGCGGGCGAGGTCGCTGACCCGGCTTCCGTATGCCGCGGCGGCGATCAGTCCGGCCGCGTGGACGGCGAGTCCCAAGCGGCCGTTCCCGGCGGCGATCGCGCTGCCCACCGCCGCGCCGAGCGCGTGCGCGCCCGTATCGCCGAGCATGGTGCGCTCGCCGAGGTCGTCGGCGAGGACGGCGGCCGCGGCTCCCATCGGGGCGGCGGCGACCGTTCCACGCAGCAGCCCGGGCGCGCCGAGACCGAGGACCGTCAACGCGGCCCGCCCCGGCGCCACATCCACCAAGTTGACGAAATGGGCGGTCCCGGCGATGACCACACCCGCCAGCACCTTGTCGAGCGGTCGCTCCTTCAGGAGCGCTCCGGCCACCAGACCGGCCGCGCCGACACCCAGGAGTTTCACGGTCCCGCTGGTCACCTCGCCGTCGCGCAGCGCCTCCAGGTGAGCCCGGAATCCGCGCCGCTCGTCGCCCCGTGCCCGGACGTCGTCGTAGGCCCCACAGGCCCCGGCGACGAGGACGGCGAAGGCGGCGGGCCCGCTTCCTGTGGCCACGGCCGCTCCGACGGCGGTCGCGGGCCCGGCGTACAGATCGACGGTCCGCCCCGCGTAGTTGGTCCGCTGCCACCCCGCGCTGGGCCGCCTCCGCAGTCCGGCGTAGACGGCCCGGGTCACCCCGGCCGCCACCCCGAACGACGCGGCCGTCCTGGCCAGTCTCCCGATCATGGCCGCCACCCTAATCGGGGCACCGGACGGCGACCCGACCGGCCCCGCCCCGTCCCGTCCCGCCGACGGAGGAGGCGCGGCCCCGTACCGGCCGGCACAACGGCCGGGACAACGGTCGAACCCGCAAACCGGACCCGCGCCCGGAACTCACGGCCGGAACCGAAGCCCGGACCCACCCACGTCCCCGACCGCAGCCGAGACCCGCGCCCGGAACCCACCGCCGGACCACGCCCGGAACCCGCAGACCGGACCCGCGGACCAGACCCGCGCCCGGAACCGAAGCCCGGACCCGCGCCCCTCCCCGACCGCAGCAGTAACCCCCGCCCGGCACCCAGGCCTCCGGCCCGCGCCCGGGGCCGCACCCCGGCCCCGGCCGTGCCGCGCTTCCTCAGGCGTCCGCCCGGGCCGTCGCGAGGAGCTCCTCCGCGTGAGCCCGCGCCGTCTCCGAGTCCTCCTGGCCCGCCAGCATCCGTGACAGCTCCCGGACCCGGTCCTCGCCCTCCAGGACGGTGACACCGGACCGGGTGACGGAACCGTCGTTGGTCTTCTCCACCAGCAGCTGCCGGTCGGCGAAGGCCGCGACCTGCGGAAGGTGGGTGACCACGACGACCTGCGCGGACTTGGCGAGCTTGGCGAGCCGGCGGCCGATCTCCACCGCCGCCTTGCCACCGACACCCGCGTCGACCTCGTCGAAGAGGTACGTCGGCACCGGATCCGTACCCGCGAAGACGACCTCCACCGCGAGCATCACCCGCGACAGCTCACCGCCGGACGCTCCCTTGGCGATCGGCCGCGGCGGAGCTCCCGGATGCGGGGCGAGGAGCAGCTCGACCTCGTCGGCCCCGGACGGCCCGTAGGCCACGGTCCTGCCGCCGACCTCGACGCCCTCGGGGTCCTCGGTCTGCCGGATGTCGAAGGAGACGCGTGCGTGCGGCATGGCGAGCGAGGCCAGTTCGGCGGTCACGGCCTCGGCGAACCGGGCCGCCGCCTCCGTACGGGCGTCGGTGAGCGCCTGCGCAAGGACCGACAGTTCGGCCCGCAGCGCGTCCCGTTCGGCCGTCAGCTCGCCGATCCGGTCGTCGTCGCCCTCCAGCTCGGTGAGCCGGGCCGCGCTCTCCTGCGCCCACGCGAGCACGCCGGCGACGTCCGCGCCGTACTTCCGGGTGAGCGCGGTGAGCGCGGCGCGGCGCTCCTCGACGGCGGCGAGCCGCCGCGGATCGGCGTCGAGGTTGTCGGCGTAGCCGGCGAGCTCCCCGGCGACGTCGGCGAGGAGGATGGAGATCTCCCCCATCCGGTCCGCGAGCGCGCCCAGCGCCGGATCGTGGGACCGTACGGCCTCCAGGGCGCGCCCGGCGCCCGCGACCAGGGTCGTCGCGTCGACGGCCTCCGGGTCCTCGGGGTTCCCGGCGAGCGCGCCGTGCGCGAGGGCCGCGGCGGAGGCGAGGGCCTCGGCGTGACCGAGCCGCTCGGCCTCGGCGGCGAGTTCGGTGTCCTCGCCGGCCCGCGGCTCGACGGCCTCGATCTCACCGAGTCCGAAACGCAGCAGATCGGCCTCGTGGGCCCGTTCCCGCGCCCGGGTGGTGATCTCGTCCAGCTCGGCGACGACGGCCCTCAGCCGCCGGTACGCCTCCCCGTACGCGGCCAGCGGTACGGCAACGGCGTCACCCGCGTACCGGTCGAGGGCCCCACGCTGCCTGGCCGGCTTGAGCAGGCCCTGCTGGTCGGTCTGGCCGTGGACGGCGACAAGCTCGTCGGCGAGTTCGGCGAGCAGCCCGACCGGCACGGAACGCCCGCCGAGGTGGGCACGCGAGCGCCCCTCGGCCGAGATCGTCCGGCTGACGAGCAGTACGCCGTCGTCGAGCTCGGCGCCCGCCTCCTCGGCCCGTACGGCGGCGGTGGCGCCCTCGGGCACGCTGATCCGCCCCTCGACGACGGCCGACGCCGCGCCGATCCGCACCAGGGCCGGGTCGGCCCGCCCGCCGAGCAGCAACCCGAGGCTGGTCACGACCATGGTCTTGCCCGCACCGGTCTCGCCCGTCACCGCGGTGAAACCGGGCGACAGCTCGACGACCGCGTCGTCGATGACCCCGAGCGACCGTATCCGCATCTCCTCCAACACGGTCAAGACCTTACGAGGTCGAGGCCCGGCTGTGCGACGGCCCCTGCCGGAACGTGATGAACCCGCAGGTCGGGAAAGCGGTTGTCACCCGTGGGGGTGGGCGGGCCGGCCGCCCGTCGGCGGCCGGACACGACTTAGCGCGGCGCGCCTCGCCAGCCCGACACCGGCAGGGCGAACTTCGCCACCAGCCGGTCCGTGAACGAGGCGTGGTGCAGCCGTGCCAGCCGTACCGGCACCGCCCCGCGCCGCACCTCCACGCGTGCCCCCGAAGGGAGTTCCACGGTCCGCCGGCCGTCGCACCACAGCACGCCGTGCGGCGTGTGCGGCTCAACCTCCACTGTCAGCACCGACTCGGGCGTCGTCACCAGCGGCTTGGCGAACAGCGCGTGCGCGCCGATCGGCACCATCAGCAGCGCCTCGACCTCGGGCCAGATCACCGGGCCGCCCGCCGAGAAGGCGTATGCCGTCGAGCCCGTCGGAGTCGCGCAGATCACTCCGTCGCAGCCGAAGCCGGTGACCGGCCGGCCGTCGATCGCGAGCACGACCTCCAGCATCCGTTCCGGGGAGACCTTCTGCACGGCCGCCTCGTTGAGGGCCCAGTCCCGGTGCAGGACGTCACCGTTCTCGTAGACGGCCACGTCGAGGGTCATCCGCTCCTCGACCTCGTACGCCCGGGTGACGACCCGGTCCACGACCTTGTCGAGGTCGTCGCGCTCGGCCTCGGCGAGGAACCCGACGCGTCCGAGGTTCACGCCGAGCATCGGCACGCCGGACGCCCGGGAGAACTCGGCGCCGCGCAGCAGCGTCCCGTCGCCGCCGAGGACGACGAGCAGTTCGCAGCCGTCGAGGGCGTCGGAGCAGGCCTCCGGTACGACCTCCACGGACGGCGGCAGCGGCAGGTCGGCCGCCTCCGCCTCCAGGACACGGACGCCGATCCCGCTGCGCAGCAGACCGAGGACGACGAGTTCGGCGCTGCGCACGGCGGCCGGCCGGCCGGTGTGCGCGAGCAGGAAGACAGTACGACTGCCAGAACGACTAGCAGGTGGTGCGGTCGTTGAGCTCAACGAGGTCCCTCCGCCACGGCGCGGTCGACATCCGCCGGATCCAGCGCGGGCGCCCCTGCCCGCAGCCACAGAAAGTACTCGACGTTCCCCGAGGGGCCGGGCAGCGGGCTCGCCGTGACGCCCAGCACACCGAGCCCGAGCTCGCCGGCCTGCCGCGCCACGTTGCGTACCGCGTCGGCCCGGAGCTCCGGGCTGCGGACGACGCCACCGGTGCCGAGCCGCTCCTTGCCGACCTCGAACTGTGGCTTGACCATCAGGACCAGGTCCGCGCCGGGGGCGGTGCAGCGCACCAGGGCGGGCAGGACCAGGCCGAGCGGGATGAAGGAGAGGTCGCCGACGACGAGGTCGACGGGGGTTTCGTCGATCGCGTCGAGCGTCAGCTCCCGGACGTTCGTCCGGTCCTTCACGGTGACCCGCTCGTCGCTCTGCAGCGACCAGGCGAGCTGACCGTAGCCGACGTCGACGGCGACGACATGTGCGGCGCCCGCGCGCAGCAGGACGTCGGTGAAGCCGCCGGTCGACGCGCCCGCGTCGAGCGCTCGGCGTCCCTCGACCTTCAGCCCCTGCGGTACGAAGGCGGCGAAGGCGCCGGCCAGCTTGTGGCCGCCGCGCGAGACGTAGTCGGGGTCGTCGTCGTCCTGGGCGACGACGATGGCCGCGGCGGTCTCGACCTGGGTGGCGGGCTTGGTCGCGACCGTCTTGCCGACGGTCACCCGGCCCGCGGCGATCAGCTGACTGGCGTGCTCGCGCGAGCGCGCGAGCTTGCGCCGTACCAGCTCGGCGTCGAGACGGCGGCGTGCCACTCCTGCCACGTTCGGTTCAGCTCCTGTGGTCGTACGGCGATGTCGGTCCGGGGCGGACGGTGTCGAGCGAGGTCAGCTCGTCGCGCAGCCCACGGTGTACATCCTCGTACACCTCCAGGTGTCCTTCCGCCGGGAGGCGGTCGGCGTCGGCGAGACGGCCGAGGAGGGCATCCACGCCGGGGTGTCCGGTGGGGGTCCGCTCCACGCCCAGGGGCGCGGGCGCGACGGGCTCGAAGGCCGCGTCCCCGGCCCTGTTCCCGCCCCCGTCCCCGTGCGGCTCCGCCCCCGCGGGGACGGGCTCCGCCGCCGTACGATCCGGCTCCGCCGCCGTACGATCGGGGTCCACCCCTGTGCCGTCCGGCTCCGGCATCACGTCGCTCATCCCCCGACGCTATCGCGAAGCCCTGCGGTACGGTCGATCACAATGGCCACGATCGAGGAGTGCCGCAGCGCACTCGACAAGCTTTCGGACAATCTCACGCGCGCGAACGGCGAGGTGCGCAGTGCCACCGCGCTCGACCGCACCCTGAGCTGCCACCTCACCGACCTGGACACGACGTTCACCGGCCGTCTCGCGGGCGGTCGGATCGAGGTCGGGGACACGGTCCCGGGCCCGCCGCCCGCCAAGGCGCAGATCCGCCTGGCGATGACCGGCGACGACCTCGTGGCGATGGTGAACGGCGAGCTGAACTTCGCGAAGGCCTGGGCCTCCGGCCGGGTCAAGCTGGAGGCGGGGCTGCGCGACCTGCTGCGGCTGCGGTCACTTCTGTAGGGCCGGCTCCTGCGCCGCCACGGCCTTGCGGGCGCGCGCCTTGCGGCCCGCCGGTACGACCAGGGGCGTGCCCGTCTCCGGGTCGTCGATGACCTGGCAGCGCAGCCCGAAGACCCGCTCGACCAGCTCGGCCGTCACGACCTCGGCCGGCGGGCCCTCCGCGACGACCTCGCCGCCGCGGACGGCGATGAGGTGGGTCGCGTACCGCGCCGCGTGGTTCAGGTCGTGCAGGACGGCGACCAGGGTGCGTCCCTGGGTCTCGTGCAGTTCGGCGCAGAGGTCGAGGACGTCGATCTGGTGCTGGATGTCCAGGAAGGTCGTCGGCTCGTCGAGGAGCAGCAGCGGGGTCTGCTGGGCGAGCGCCATCGCGATCCACACCCGCTGGCGCTGACCGCCGGACAGCTCGTCGACGTACCGTTCGCCGAGCTCGGCCACGCCGGTCGCCGCCATCGACTCCTGGACGATCCGCTCGTCCTCCGGCGACCACTGCCGCAGCAGCCCCTGGTGCGGGTAGCGGCCACGGGCGACGAGGTCGGCGACGGTGATGCCGTCGGGGGCGATGGAGGACTGGGGCAGCAGGCCGAGGGTCTTGGCGACCTTCTTGGCCGGCATGGTGTGGATGGTCTGCCCGTCGAGGAGGACCCGCCCCTGGGAGGGCTTGAGCATCCGGGACAGGGCGCGCAGGAGGGTCGACTTGCCGCAGGCGTTCGGCCCGACGATGACCGTGAAGGAGTTGTCGGGGATCGCCACCGACAGGTCGCGTGCGATGATCCGCTGGTCGTAGGCGAGGGTGACCGCCTCCGCGCTGAGCCGCTGGGTCCGACCGTCCATGGGGTTGCTCCTGAGGTTCTTCTCGTTCATATCCGTCCTGCCTTGCGTTCGGCGACGAGCAGCCACAGCAGATAGCAGCCGCCGAGCACGCCGGTCACGACGCCGACGGGCAGTTGCCGGTCGCCGAAGGCGTTCGTCGCCAGCCAGTCGGCGACCAGCAGCAGCGCGGAGCCCATGAGGGCGGAAGCGGCGAGGTTCGGTCCGGGTGAGCGGGTGAGCCGGCGCGCCAGCTGCGGCGCGCTCAGCGAGACGAAGACGATCGGGCCGGCGGCCGCGGTGGCGACGGCGACGAGCAGCACGGCGGAACCCATCAGCACGATGCGGGTCCGCTCGACCTTCACGCCGAGCGCGTACGCGGCGTCGTCCCCCATCTCCAGCATCCGCAGCGCCCGTCCGTGCCCCAGGACCAGCGGGAGGAGCAGACAACTGGCCGCGAACAGGGGCCAGAACTGCTGCCAGTCACGCCCGTCCAGCGAACCGGTCATCCACACGGTGGCCCGGGTGGCGTCGACCAGGTTGGCCTTGGTGAGGAGGTAGTGGATGACGGCGGTCAGCATGGCGGCCGCACCGATGCCGACGAGGACGAGACGGTAGCCGTGCACCCCTCGCTTCCAGGCGAGCAGGTAGATCGCGGTGCCGGTGATCAGCGCGCCGACGATCGCCCCGCCAGCGGCGGCGAGCGAACTGCCCTGGAAGAGCACGATGACGAGCAGCGCGCCGACGGAGGCGCCCTGACCGAAACCGATCACGTCCGGACTGCCGAGCGGGTTGCGGGAGATCGACTGGAAGACGGCGCCGCCGATGCCGAGCGCGGCGCCGACGAAGACGGCGACGAGCACACGCGGCAGGCGCAGGTCCATGACGGCGAACTCCTGGACGGCGGTGCCGTTGCCGAGGAGCGTGGTGACGACATCGCCGGGGGCGATCGGGAAGTCTCCGCTGCCGATCAGGACGATGCCGACGGCGAGGGTGAGAACGAGCAGCGCCAGCACGGAGATCGCGGCACGGGGCTCGTACCGTACGGAGAACCCTCCCCCGGTCCGTAGCGACTTGGTGGTCACAGCTGGGCCATCCTCTTGCGGCGGACGAGATGGATGAAGACGGGGCCGCCGACGAGCGCGGTGACGATGCCGACCTGGAGCTCGGAGGGCCGGGCGACGAGCCGGCCGATCACGTCGGAGCCGATGAGCAGCACGGGTGCGAGGACGGCCGCGTACGGGAGGATCCAGCGCATGTCGGGGCCGGTGATGGCGCGGACGAGGTACGGCACCATCAGCCCGAGGAACATGATCGGGCCGCAGGCCGCGGTCGCGGCGCCGCACATCAGCGTGACGGCCACCATCGCGACGACGCGGGTGCGGTTGAGGTTGGCGCCCAGCGCGCGGGCGGTGTCGTCGCCCATCTCCATCGCGTTGAGCGGCCGGGAGATGAGCAGGGCGAGCACGACGCCGACGAGGACGAAGGGTGCGATCCGGCGCACCGTCTCCATGTCGGCGGAGGCGAGCGACCCGACGGTCCAGAAGCGGAGCCGGTCGAGGGCGGCCGAGTTCAGCAGCTGTACGGCGTTCACGTAACCGTAGAGCGCGGCGGTGGCGGCGGTGCCGGCGAGCGCGAGGCGCACGGGTGTGGAGCTGCGGCTGCCGCCGAGGACGTACACGACGACGGAGACGACGGCCGCGCCGATGAAGGCGAACCAGATGTAGTCGGTGACCTCGGTGATCCCGAGGAACGCGATCGCGGACACGACGGCGGCGGCGGCACCGGCGTTGACACCTAGGAGGCCGGGTTCGGCGAGCGGGTTGCGGGTGAGGCCCTGCATCACGGCTCCGGACAGACCGAGCGCGACGCCGACGAGCAGCCCGAGGAGGGTCCGGGGGACGCGTACGTCATGGATGATGACGTCGTTTCCGACACCGCTGTTCTGGAACAGACCGTGCCAGACATCCCCGAGCGGCACCGGTTTGGCGCCGATCATGATGCTCAGGACACAGACCAGCAGCAGGACCCCGACGGCCACGACCAGGCCGACGGCGCGCACGGAATTGCGACGCCTCGGCGGCTGGGCAGGACCTGTCGACTCCGCGCTCGCTCGGGAGGGACTCTCGACCAACACGGAGTTAGGTTAGCCTACCCTGCCATCGTCCCATCGGTCCTGGAGGTCCGTTCCCGGCGGACAGCCGCCCGTGCGGGCGACGGCCACCCGCATCGTCCGCCCGCTTCCCGCTTGCACGGCCGGCCCCCAGGTCCACGGCTGCCACCGCCCGCCCCGGCCACCCCTCGGACGCACCCGCCGGCGTCAGGCTCCCGTCACCACCCCAGCCGCCGGAGCGCCTTCGCCGCGTCCAGCCCGCACGCCCCAGGGCCGGCGTCCGACCACGCCGCCCCGCACAAGGCCCGCACGCCGTCGAGCGCGTCCCCTTCGCCGTCCAGCACCAGCGCTCCCCCGCTCACCGACGCCGTCCACCCCTCGCACACGAAGCCGCCGTCGGCCTCCGTCACCTCGGGCTGCCCCACGAGCAACCCCCGCAGATCCGCCGCCACATACGTCGGCCGGTGCTCCGGCACCGCCGACAGCAGCTGCGCCACGTCCGTCACCCCGGTCAGCACGAGCAGCGAGTCCACACCTCCGTTGAACGCCCCCTCGATGTCCGTGTCCAGCCGGTCCCCGACCACCAACGGCCGCTCGGCGCCGGTCCGCAGCACCGTCTCACGGTGCATGGGGGGCAACGGCTTCCCCGCCACCTTCGGCTCCACGAGACCGCCCGTGGCGATCCGGACGACCTCCACCGCGGCCCCGTTCCCCGGCCCGATCCCCCGCGGCCCCGGAATGGTCAGGTCCGTGTTCGACGCGTACCAGGGCACGCCCCGCGCCACCGCATAGCCCGCCTCCACAAGGCGCCCCCAGGGCAGCTCCGGCCCGCCGTACCCCTGCACGACCGCCGCCAGACCCTCCTCGTCCGCCGACTCCACCGGCTCCAGGCCCCGCTCACGCAGCGCCACCCGCAGCCCCTCCCCGCCGATCACCAACACCCGCGAGCCGGGGGGCACTTCGTCGGCGATCAACCGCGCCACCGCCTGCGCCGACGTGATGACGTCCCCTGCCTCGGCCGGCACCCCCAGCTCGGTCAGGTGCGCGGCCACCGCGTCCGGCGTCCGCAAGGCGTTGTTGGTGACGTACGCGAGGTGCATGCCGCCTGCCCGCGCCGAGCCCAGCGCGTCGACGGCGTGGGGAATCGCCTCGCCGCCCGCGTACACCACACCGTCCAGGTCCAGCAGCGCCGTGTCGTACGCCTCGCTCAGCGCCCGCGCGCTGCCGCCCGGCCGATTCCTGCCCTGCCGGCCCTGACCGCCGCCGTCACCCATGACCTCGTACTCCTCACATCACCGCGGGAAAGCCCCCCGCTCCCCCGATCATCGCTCATAGCCACCGCCCACTTACGATTGCGTAATGAACACCTCAGGTCCCGCGGCCGACGACGTCCGCGCCGACGGTCTGCGTCTGGTCCCGTTCCGGGGACTCCGCTACGTCCCGGAACGGGTCGGCAGCCTGGCCGCCGTGACCTCCCCGCCGTACGACGTCGTCGTGCGGCCCGACGGACTGCACCACCTCGAGTCCGCCGACCCCCACAACATCGTCCGGCTGATCCTGCCGCAGGCCGTCGTCGCCGGCACCCGTCACCGCAAGGCCGCCGTCACCCTCGACCGCTGGCTCGCCGAAGGCGTCCTCGCACCGGACCCCGAGCCCTCGCTCTACGTGTACGAGCAGCACGGCGACGGCATCCTCCAACGGGGCGTCATCGGCGCGCTGGAGCTCTCCACACCGGCGGAGGGCATCGTCCTGCCCCACGAGGACGTGATGCCGCACGTGGTCGAGGACCGCGCGGCGCTGATGCGGACGACCGCCGCGAACCTGGAGCCGCTGCTCCTCACGTACCGCGGTGACGGCGACGGCGCCGCGGATGTCATCGAACGCACCGTCCAGCGCGAGCCGCTGCTCTCCACCACCACGGAGGACGGCTTCCATCACCGTCTCTGGTCGGTCACGGATCCCGCCGAGCTCGCCACGATCACGGCCGGTCTCGCGGAGCACCAGGCGCTGATCGCCGACGGCCACCACCGCTGGGCGACCTACCTCCGCCTGCGCGAGGAGCACGACTCGCCGAGCCCGTGGAACTACGGCCTGGTGCTCCTCATCGACACCGCCCGCTACCCGCTGCGGGTCCGCGCGATCCACCGGCTCCTCAACCGCCTGCCGGTCGCGGACGCGCTCGCGGCCCTCGGGGACGGCTTCCGTGTCCGCCGCGTCGAGGGCCCCCTTCCGAGGGCCCTGGAGTCCCTGGCGTCGGCGGCGGCCGAGGGCAACGCCTTCCTCCTCACCGGCGACGGCGCGTTCCACCTCGTCGACCGGCCGAACCCGGAGCTGCTCTCCCGCACGGTCCGCACGGACCGCCCCGAAGCCTGGCGCACCCTGGACGCGACGGTCCTGCACGCCACGCTCCTCGACCACCTCTGGCACATCCCGGACGCTCCCGAGGACATCAGCTACATCCACGACACCGCGGCCGCCGTCGCCCAGGCGGAACGCCGCGGCGGTACGGCGGTGCTCATGCATCCGGTACGGGAAGACGTCGTACGGGACCTGGCGCGGCAGGGCGTCACCATGCCCCGCAAGTCGACGTCCTTCGGCCCGAAGCCGGCGACGGGCCTGGTGCTCAGAAGCCTGGCGCTGGACTGAGCACACAGAAAAAGGGCGGCACCCCGGGGAGGGGTGCCGCCCTTTTCTCGTCAGACGTCAGATGTCAGACGCGGTCGTCCTCGTCGTCCTCGTCCTCGTCGTCGTCCTCGTCGTTGTCGAGGTCTTCGACGTCGTCCTCGTCCGCGTGGACGGCCACGGTCTCTACGATCTCGTCGGTCTCGTCCGAGTCGTCGATGGCGTCCACGAACTCGACACCGTCCAGCTCGGCGAGCCGGTCGGAGGCGTCCGTGGCTCCGTCCTTGTCCGACTCCAGCGCCTTGGCGAACCACTCACGGGCCTCGTCCTCACGTCCGGCGGCCAGCAGCGCGTCGGCGTAGGCGTACCGCAGGCGCGCGGTCCACGGGTGCACGGCGGTGGACGCGAGCTCGGGGCTCTGCAGGGTCACGATGGCGGCGTCCAGCTGCCCCATGTCCCGGCGGGCACCCGCGGCGACGAGCCGCATCTCGACCTGTCCGGCCTTGTCCAGCTTCTGCGTCTCCGGCTCACCGGCCATCGCGAGCGCGCGCTCGGGCCGGCCCATACCGCGCTCGCAGTCGGCCATCACGGGCCACAGCTCGACGCCACCGTTCATCCGCCGCGCGGCCCGGAACTCGGCCAGCGCCTCGGAGTACTTCTGCGTGGCGTACGCGGCGAAGCCGGCGGCCTCACGCACGGCGGCGACGCGGGAGGCGAGCCGCAGGGCGATACGGGAGTAGGCGTACGCCTGCTCGGGGTCCTCGTCGATCAGGTTGGCGACCATGACGAGGTTGCGGGCGACGTCCTCGGCGAGCCCCTTGGGGAGGCTCATCAGCTCCTGGCGCACGTCGGCGTCGATCTCCTCACCGGTGATCTCCGACGGGATCGGCAGCCGCTTGATGGGCGCGCGATCCGGCCGGTCCCGGTCCCGGTCGTCGCGACGCCCGTAGCCACCCCGGTCGTCCCGACCGCGGTAACCACCACCACCCCGGTTGTCGTCACGCCGGTCGTCACGACGGAAGCCACCGCCACGGTTGTCGTCCCGACGCGGCCCACGGGGGCGGTCGTCACGGCGGTCGTCACGGCGGTCATCACGGCGCTCGTCCCGACGGAAGGGCGGACGCTCCTCCCGCTGGAAGCCGCCACCGCGGTTGTCGTCCCGACGGTCGTCACGGCGGAAGCCACCGCCACGGTTGTCATCACGCCGGTCATCACGCCGGTCATCGCGACGCTCGTCCCGACGGAAGGGGGGCCGCTCCCCACCACGGTCGTCACGGCGGTCATCACGGCGCTCGTCCCGACGGAAGGCCGGCCGCTCCCCACCACGGTCGTCGCGGCGGAAGGACGGACGGTCGTCCCGCTGGAAGCCGCCACCGCGGTTGTCGTCCCGACGGTCGTCACGGCGGAAGCCACCGCCACGGTTGTCATCACGCCGGTCATCACGCCGGTCATCGCGACGGAAGCCGCCACCACCACGGTTGTCGCCACCACGGTCGTCGCGACGGAAGGGAGGACGCTCCCCGCCACGGTCGTCACGGCGGAAGGACGGACGGTCGCCACCACGGTCATCGCGACGGAAGGACGGACGGTCGTCACGGCGGTCATCGCGACGGAACCCGCCGCCACCGCGGTTGTCGCTCCCACGGAAGCCACCACCACGGTTGTCCCCGCCACGGTTTTCGCCACTGCGGAACCCGCCGCCGCCACGGTTGTCGCTCCCACGGAAGCCACCACCACGGTTCTCGCCGCCACGGTTGTCCCCGCCACGGTCGTCACGACGGAAGCCGCCACCGCCACGGTTGTCGCCGCCACGGTTGTCCCCGCCACGGAAGCCACCGCCGCGGTTGTCATCGCGCCGGTCGTCGCGACGGAAGGGGGGACGCTCCCCGCCACGGTCGTCACGGCGGTCATCACGGCGGTCATCACGGCGCTCGTCACGACGGAAGGCCGGCCGCTCCCCACCACGGTCATCGCGACGGAAGGACGGACGGTCGTCACGTCGGTCATCGCGACGGAAGCCGCCACCGCCGCGGTTGTCGCCGCCGCGGTTGTCGCTGCCGCCACGGTTGTCGTCACGACGCGGTCCGCGGAAGCCGCCCCGGTCGCCACCGTCCCTACGACGCGGCTCGCGCTCCGGACGATCGTCGGGAGAGTTGGTGGACATCGACGTGACTCCTGTCTTCGGGTACTGCAGTCATTCTCGCGCAGTCGGCACTCCGACGCGCTTCGAAAAATTCAAGGCAAAACAAAAAGGACCCTTGGTCCCAGCATGAACGCTGGGACCAAGGGTCCTGAAAGATTGTTCGGCGGCGTCCTACTCTCCCACAGGGTCCCCCCTGCAGTACCATCGGCGCTGAAAGGCTTAGCTTCCGGGTTCGGAATGTAACCGGGCGTTTCCCTAACGCTATGACCACCGAAACCCTATCGGGTTCTAGCGAACAAGCACACTCTTCAATTAAAAGTGGAGCTGGTTCAACCGGTGCGACTGTTCGCAACCCGGGAACCACACAGTGGACGCGAGCAAATGAGGACAAGCCCTCGGCCTA
>NZ_JAGGOS010000123.1 GCF_018614205.1 Streptomyces sp. ISL-36
CGGACGCGGCGCCGGCGGCGCGGGCAGGGTGGTCGTGGCGAGCGCGGTCGTCCCCGTGGCCGGGCCGCCGAAGGAGGGGAGGAGCAGCGGCAGAAGGGCGGCGAGCGCCGCCAGCCTCCGCCGGCCGCGCTCCTCCCAGTCGGGCCCGTAGGCGGCCGTGGCGACCGCTTCCAGCTCGGCCACGAACACCGCGGCGTTCCGGGGCCGTTGGGCCGGGTCCTTGGCCAGGCCTTGCCGGATCAGGGGGCGCAGCGGTTCCGGCGCGTCCGCGTCGGGAACGGGCGCCTCGATGTGCCGCAGCGCCAACTCGGCGAGGTTCTCGCCCGAGAACGGCTTACGGCCGGTCAGACACTCGAAGAACGTCGCGGTCGCCGCGTAGACGTCGGCGGCGGGCGAGGCGGGCTCGCCGCGCCACTGCTCCGGAGCCATGTACGCCGGGGTGCCGGCGACGCCGGGTGCGGTGCCGTGGTCCGTGGCGATGCCGAAGTCCACGAGCTTGGACGAACCGTCGGCCGCGACCAGGACGTTCTCGGGTTTGTAGTCGCGGTGCACCACGCCCGTCCGGTGCGCCGCGGCCAGTCCGAGCAGCGACCCCTTGAGCACCACCAGCGCCGCCTCGGGGCCGGTGGCGCCCTCCCGGGAGAGCAGCGCGCGCAGGGCGACCCCGTCCACCAGCTCCATGACGATCGCGGCGCCGCGCGGGGCCTCCACGTACTCGTAGAACCCCACGACATGGGGCGTGTCGAGGCCGCCCAGCAGCCGGGCCTCCGCGCGGAAGCCCCGTACGAAGGCGGAGTCGGCCCGCATGCGCTCGGCGAGGTACTTCACCGCCACCGGCACGCCGGTCGCGTCATGGAGGGCGAGGACGACGCGCCCGCTGCCCCCCGAACCCAGCTCCCGGTACTCGGTGTACCCGGGGACCACCCATGCGTCCATCCCGCCCCCCAGACGGCGATAGCCCCCCGCGCCCGCCGTGCGGTGGTGCACTCGCCTTCCTCAGAGGGGACAGATTCCGGCCAGGACCGGTTCCCGTCACCTCCCACGGAGTCGGCCCGGCGGCTGTCGCCCATGGCTGCCACAAGCGGGCCGCCACGAGCCGGTCGCCGTCGCGCGGGCATGGACTTCTCGTACGAGCCCATGGACTCTTCGCCGACCGGCCCCGGCCGGGGCGGACCGGACCCTACGGTGAACCCGGCCGTGGGGGCGTCCGCTCCCTTCCGCGTTCATGTCCTGTACCGCGCCCCCACGCGTCGACGACACGCCCCCGTCCCCTCACCCGCTGATCTTGGGCTCGCTCGGAACACCGTCCCCCCGGAATCCCTCAGAGGTGCTCAGACCATGACTGAACTCAATCGGCGCCGCTTCCTCCAGATCGCCGGCGCCACCGCCGGTTTCGCCGCCCTCCAGAGCAGCATCGCGCGGGCCGCCGCCATCCCCGCCGCACGCGCCTCCGGGAGCCTCGCCGACGTCGAGCACATCGTCGTGCTGATGCAGGAGAACCGCTCCTTCGACCACTACTTCGGCAAGCTGAACGGCGTCCGCGGTTTCGGCGACCCCCGCCCGGTCACCCTTCCCAGCGGCAAACCGGTCTGGTACCAGCGCGACGGCAACAAGGAGGTGCTGCCCTACCACCCGACCGCCGAGGACCTCGGCATGCAGTTCATCGCGGGCCTCAACCACGACTGGGCCGGCGGCCACAAGGCCTTCAACAACGGCAAGTACGACCAGTGGATCCCCGCGAAGTCCGCCGGCACGATGGCGTATCTGGACCGGAACGACATCCCGTTCCACTACGCGCTCGCCGACGCGTTCACCGTCTGCGACGCGTACCACTGCTCCTTCATCGGAGCCACGGATCCCAACCGCTACTACATGTGGACCGGTCACACCGGCAACGACCGGACCGGTGGCGGCCCGGTGCTCGGCAACGACGAGCTCGGGTACGGCTGGACGACGTACCCCGAGCGCCTGGAGCAGGCCGGAGTCTCCTGGAAGATCTACCAGGACATCGGCGACGGTCTGAACGCGGCCGGTCACTGGGGCTGGATCGACGACGCCTACCGCGGCAACTACGGGGACAACTCCCTGCTCTACTTCAACACCTACCGCAACGCCCAGCCCGGCACCCCGCTCTACGACAAGGCCCGCACCGGCACGAACGCGAAGGCGGGCGACGGGCTCTTCGACATCCTGCGCGCCGACGTCGCCGCGGACCGGCTGCCGAAGATCTCCTGGATCGCCGCCCCCGAGGCCTTCACCGAGCACCCCAACTGGCCCGCCAACTACGGAGCCTGGTACATCGCGCAGGTCCTGGACGCGCTGACCTCCAACCCTGAGGTGTGGAGCAGGACCGCGCTGTTCATCACCTACGACGAGAACGACGGCTACTTCGACCATGTCGTCCCGCCCTACCCCCCGGCCTCGGCCTCCCAGGGACTCTCCACCGTCGACACCTCCCTCGACCACTTCCCCGGAGACTCCCGCTACGCCGCGGGTGTCTACGGCCTCGGCCAGCGCGTCCCGATGATCGTCGTCTCGCCCTGGAGCAAGGGTGGTTACGTCTGCTCCGAGGTCTTCGACCACACCTCGATCATCCGGTTCATGGAGCGCCGGTTCGGGGTGAGGGAGCCGAACATCTCGCCCTGGCGCAGGGCCATCTGCGGCGATCTGACCTCCGCCTTCGACTTCGGCCTCGAGGACACCACGCCGCCGTCGCTGCCCGACACCGCGGGCTACCGGCCGCCGGACGGCGACCGGCACCCCAGCTATGTGCCGAAGCCGCCCGTCAAGCCGGCCCTGCCCACCCAGGAGCCGGGCGCCCGGCCGACCAGGGCGCTGCCGTACGAGCTCTTCGTGGACGGCGCGTCCACCCCTTCGACCGGCCGCTACACCCTCACCTTCGGTGCAGGGGCCAGGGCCGGGGCCTTCTTCCAGGTCACGGCGCCGAACCGCACCGACGGGCCGTGGACGTACACGACGGGCGCGGGCAAGACCCTCCCCGACACCTGGAACACCTCCTATTCCGCGGGGGTCTACGACCTGACGGTGAGCGGCCCCAACGGCTTCCTGCGTACCTTCCGGGGGCCGGGCCAGACCGCGGGCCCCGAGGTGACGGCACGTCATGACTCCCTCACCGGCAACCTGGTGCTGACGATGACCAACCCGGGCGCGGTCGACGTCCACCTCAAGGTCACCCAGGCCGCTGCCTACGGCGGCGGGTCGCAGAGCTTCAAGGTGGCCAGGGGCGCCACGGTGACGCACACCGTGGATCTGCGCGGCAGCCGGCGCTGGTACGACCTGTCGGTCGTCTCCGACGCCAATGCCACGTTCCTGCGGCGCTTCGCCGGCCATGTCGAGAACGGCGCGGTGGGCGTCAGCGACCCGGGCATCGCCACCGGCTGAGCCCGGAGGGGCGGTTGCGGACGCAGGCGGTTGCGGGCCCGGGCGGTGCGGGCGGGTGTGGTGCGGACGGGCGGTGCGGACCCGGGTGGGTGTGGTGCTAACTGGCGGTGCGGGCGGTCAGACGGGGACGACCTTCACCCCGGCGTCCGTGAGCCGCCGCACCGCCTCCGCCGGGATCGCCGCGTCCGTCACCAGCACGTCCACGCGGTCGAGCCCGCAGATCCTGGCGAAAGCGCGTCGGCCCAGCTTGGAGGAGTCGGTGACCACGACGACCCGGCTGGCGCGCTCGGCGAAGAGCCGGCTGATGCCCGCCTCGTCCTCGTGGTGGGCCATGATCCCCAACTCGGGGTCGATGCCGTCGACGCCGAGCACGACGACGTCGAGCACGACCTCGTTCAGTACGCCGGCGGCCAACGGGCCCACGAGTTCGTAGGTCTGCGGGCGGGCCACGCCCCCGGAGACCACGATCTTGATCTGGGGGCGTACCGCCAGCTCACCGGCGATGTTCAGCGCGTTGGTGACCACCGTCAGAGCGGGGGCGGTGGGCGTCGCGGGCGAGTTCGGCCCGCCGCCGGCGAAGCGCAGGGCCAGGGCCCGTGCCACCTCGGTCGTCGTCGTGCCGCCGTTGAGACCCACCACCTCGCCCTCGTGGACGAGTTCCGCCACCGCCGCGGCGATGCGCTGCTTCTCGGCGGCGTGCCGGGAGGACTTGTAGCGCAGCGGAAGCTCGTACGAGACCCCCTGCGGCACGGCCCCGCCGCGGGTGCGGACCAGGAGCCGCTGCTCGGCGAGTTCGTCCAGGTCGCGGCGGATCGTCGCGGGCGAGACGTCGAGGGTCGCCGCGGCCTCCTCGACCTCCAGCCTGCCGGTGGCGGCGAGCAGTTCGAGGAGCGTGTTCCACCGTTCGTGCTTGGACATGAGCGCGATCCTATCGCCGCACAGAGGGCGGAACCCCTGGACCGGACGCCCCGGCTGATGGATACTGCGCACCATCAAGATGCTCGAAGTTGCTCGAAACATCGCCTCTAAGAGCAGGATCGAGCAGACTCTGTCTCTGTGAAGGAGCCGCACGTGCCCACCTCGGGTCCCTCCCGCACCGCCGTCGAGATCGCCTCCCAACCCGCCTGCTGGCGCAAGGCCGCCGAGACCCTGCCCCGGCACAGCGCGGCGCTCCCTTCCCGGGGCGAGCGCGTCGCCGTGGTCGGCTGCGGCACCTCCTGGTTCATCGCCCAGGCCTACGCCCATCTGCGCGAGAGCGGTGGCCACGGCGAGACCGACGCCTTCGCCGCCTCCGAGTTCCCGCTCGGCCGCGGATACGACCGCGTCCTGGCGATCACCCGCTCGGGCACCACGACCGAGGTGCTCGACCTCCTCTCCCGGCTCTCGGGATCGATACCCACCGGCGCCCTCACCGCCGACCCGGCGACCCCCGTCATGCGCGCGGCCGACGCCGTCGCCGTCCTCGACTTCGCCGACGAGGAATCCGTGGTGCAGACCCGCTTCGCCACCACCGCACTCGCCCTGCTCCGCGCCCACCTGGAGAGCGAGAACGCCCTCCCGGCCGGGGTCCGCACCGTGGAGGAGGCGGCCACGGACGCCGAACGTGCCGTGTCGGTGCCCCTCGCGGCCGACATCACCGACGCCGAGCAGTTCACCTTCCTCGGCACCGGCTGGACCTACGGACTCGCCCTCGAAGCCGGCCTCAAGATGCGCGAGGCCGCCGGCGCCTGGACCGAGGCCTACCCGGCGATGGAGTACCGCCACGGCCCGATCAGCATCACCGCCCCCGGCCGCGTGGCCTGGGCCTTCGGTCGCGTCCCGGCCGGCCTCGCCGACGACGTCGCCCGCGTCGGCGGCACCCTCGTCGCCCAGTCGGGCGGTGCCGCCGGGGATCTCGACCCGATGGCCGACCTCATCCGCGCCCAGCGCCTCGCGGTCCTGCTCGCCGAGGCGCAGGGCCAGGACCCCGACCGGCCCCGCAACCTCACCCGCTCCGTCGTCCTCGCCGCGACCGCCGGGGGGAACGACTGATGCCGCTCACCGCCACCGACACGGTCGTCCTCGGCGCCCGCGACAGGAACGCCGGCGCGGGCGCGTTCAACGTCGTCCAGATCGAGCACGCGCAGGCCATCGTGGCGGGGGCGGAGGCCGCGGGGCTCCCCGTGATCCTCCAGATCAGCGAGAACACCGCCCGCTACCACGGCTCCCTCGAACCCATCGGGCTCGCCACCCTCGCGATCGCCCGCCGGGCCGCCGTCCCCGTCTCCGTCCACCTCGACCACGCCGAGTCGCCCGACCTCGTACGGGAGGCGGTCGGCCTCGGCTTCTGCTCCGTCATGTTCGACGCGTCGAAACTCCCGTACGACGAGAACCTGGCCGCCACCCGCGAGACGACGGACTTCTGCCACCGCCACGACGTCTGGGTGGAGGCCGAACTCGGCGAGGTGGGCGGCAAGGACGGCGCCCACGCCCCGGGTGTGCGCACCGACCCCGACGAGGCGCGGGCGTTCGTCGCGGCCACCGCCGTCGACGCCCTCGCCGTCGCGGTCGGCAGCTCCCACGCGATGGTGACCCGCGACGCCGTCCTCGACTTCGAGCTGATCGCCCGGCTGCGCGAGGCCGTCGACGTGCCCCTCGTGCTGCACGGCTCGTCGGGGGTCGGCGACGTCGACCTCGCCTGGGCCGTCAGCGCCGGGATGACGAAGGTGAACGTCTCCACCCACCTCAACAAGGCGTTCACCCGCGCGATACGGACCCATCTGGAGGAGCAGCCGGGCACCGTCGACCCGCGTCGCTACCTGGGCCCCGCGCGTGACGCCGTCGCACACGAGGTGACCCACCTGCTCCGGGTCCTCGCGGCGGACGCCGAGCTCATTCGCACGTGACACGGTCGCGCGGGGTGTAGTGCGTACGGAAGGTCTCCCGGCCGACCTCCGCCCCGCCGTCGTGGAAGACGCGGTCCACCGTGATGTCGAAGCCCTCCAGCGGGGTCTGCGGCTCGCACTCGGAGCCGGTGCCCTTCCGCTCGGCGGGCTCCGTCAGGTTGGTGCGTGGGCCCTCCACCGCCTCCACGGTGTCGTACTTCTTGGTGCCGTAGAAGGTGACGGTCACCGACGAGTCCGTGGCACTCGCCTGGATGTAGATCGCGTGCCCGGAGTCGTTGCGGAACTTCAGATCGAGCGTGCCCCAGGCGACCGTCGCCTCCCGGCCCGCCGGGTAGCGCTCGATGTAGAAGGAGTGCGCTCCGTACTCGACCGGCTTGACCCCGGCGAAGAAGATCGCGTTGAAGACGGTGGTGGCGACGGCCGAGACACCGCCGCCCGGCGCCGAGTGGTACTGCCCGTCCAGGATCATCGTGCCGTCCACGAAGCCGTTGGCCTTCGTGCGCTCGCCGACGGTCCGGTTGAAGCTCCAGACCTCACCCGGCCGCACCAGCGAGCCGTTGATCAGCTCGACCGCCCGGCCGATGTTGATCGTCCGGTAGGGCGCGGTGGGGAAGTCGACGGTGAAGGTGGACATCTGCTCCTCGATCCCGAGCTTCGCCACCGATTCCCGGGTCAGCTCCGGCTGGATCAGCTCGGTGGCGAGAGGCCCGGTCCGGGCGGCGGCGCCCGTCTTCGGGAGCAGCGGGCGTACGGCGTCGCCCAGGGCCTCGGCGGACACCTCGTGTCCCGGCCGGCCGTCCGACACCACCACCACCTTGCCGTCCCGCACCCCGAGTTCGGCCTCGACCGGTCCGTCGGCGATCGCGTCGAGCGGGCGCGTCACGTCCGGGTCCCTCCTCAGCCCCTGCGCGTCGAGGGAGGAGGTGAGGCGGCCCTTGTCGTCAGCCGCCACCTTCAGATGGTCGGAGAGCGTCGCCGGCGCGATCTGCAGGCGCTTGCCGTCGGCGGTGAGCGTCACCGGGCCGGACATGGCCGGGGTGCCGAAGTCCTCCATGAAGCGCGCGACCTCCGCCGCACCGGTCCTGGGCCGGGACACGGCGGCCGGCAGGACGACGGGGCGCGGCCCGATGCCCGGATAGGCCTCGCGCAGGGTGTCGGAGGCGCGCTCGACGTCCAGCTTCAGCCCGTCACGCGGCTGCACCGCCACGGCGTTGCCGTCCTTGAACGTCACGGAGCCCTCGACGGTCGTGCGGTCGAACTTCTCCGCCACGCCGGCCATCGCCGTACGCGCCTTCGTCTCGTCGAACGAGACGACCGGCGCGATGTCGCGGTCGTCGGAGGAGAAGAGCCGGCCGATCACCGTGACCGGGTCCCGCGCGGGGTCGGCGGCGCGCTCGGCGGTCTTCGCCGCGTCGACGGTGAGCCCGGCGGCGGCCGGATCCACGGTTCCGGTGCTGTCCCCGACCCGGACGGATATCGGCTCGGTCCACGAGGCGGGGGGTGAGCCAAGGAGCTTGCGCCGGGCCTCGTCGCGGCTCATGCCGCCTATGTCCACCCCGGCCACCCGGGTGCCGCTGGATATGTCGTCGCCGGTGGCGACGAGCCCCGCGACATACAGTCCGCCGCCGGCCACGAGGACCGCCCCCACAGCCGCCACCGCGATGCGTGTCCGCCGGCCGCGGGGGGACGAGAGGGCGGCGTCGTCGTGGTGCCTGGAGCCGCGCACACAGCCTCCCGGTGCGTGTCGGGGTCCCCGAGATACATCCGCGACGTTACGCCGAGCGGGTGCCCGTCGCATGTCGGCCGCCCGTGACCTGGCCTTATGTGCCCGGCCCCGGGCACCACCCGTACGCTGGACGGGTGCTGCCCCCCTCCACCCCCACCGGCCCGCAGTCCGTCGACCGGGCGCTCGCGATCCTCGACGCCGTCGCCGACGCCGGGCGGCCCGTCGCCGCGAAGACCCTGGCACGGCGGCTGGGCTGCGCACTGTCGACCGTGTACCACCTGGCGGGACCGCTGGTCGCCCGCGGGCATCTCGTCCGCACCGCCGACGGCTACGCGCCGGGGCCGCGGGTGCCCGCGCTGTACCGCTCGTACCGGCGCCACCACGGACTCGACAGCGGCGTCGGCGAACTCCTCGGGCGGCTGCGCAGGGCCTCGGGCGCCGAGGCGTACCTCACCGCCTACCGCGACGGCCGGATCACCGTCGTCGACACCACCGCCCCGGTCACCGACACGGCGCACCCCTTCCTCCCCGGCCCCGAACACCGTGCCCATGCCACCGCCCACGGCAAGGCGCTCCTCGCCGCGCTGCCGAAACCGCTGCGGCGCAGGTATCTGTCCGACCACGGCATGGCCCGCTTCACCGACCGGACGATCACCGGCGCCGAGCGCTTCGAGGCCGAACTGGCACGCGTGCGCGAACAGGGCTTCGCCGTCTCCGTCGGCGAGGCGGACCCGGCCTTCACCTGCCTGGCGATGACCCTGCCCGGGCGCGGCGACGGCATCGTGCACGCCCTCTCGGTATCGCTGCCGACCGCCGAGTTCCGCCACCGCCACGGTGAGGTCCGCGCCGCGCTGGCCCGGGCCGTCCCGGCGTTTCCGACGATGCCGGAATCCTGACCGGTCCGGCTGGTCCGGCCGGCGGGCGCCGACCAGGCTGGGCACATGATCTTCATCGCCGTACGGTTCACCGCCCGCCCCGACCGCGCCGACGCGTGGCTCGACCTCGTCGCCGACTTCA
Organism: Streptomyces sp. ISL-36; assembly: GCF_018614205.1. GTDB lineage: Bacteria > Actinomycetota > Actinomycetes > Streptomycetales > Streptomycetaceae > Streptomyces. The sequence continues at coordinate 9,031 of NZ_JAGGOS010000123.1, forward strand.
CCCGCGCCACCCGCGAGGAACCGGGCAACCTCTTCTTCGACTGGTCGCGCGATGTCGACGACCCGAACCGGTTCGTCCTGCTGGAGGCCTTCGCCGACGCCGAGGCGGGCGCGGCGCACGTCGCCTCCGACCACTTCAGGGCGGGCCTTGACGTGATGGCCGGAGCGATCGCCACGACACCCGAGATCATCAACGTCGAGGTCCCTCAGCACGGTTGGGGCGCGATGGCCGAACTCGCGCCCCGCACCGCCTGAGTCAGCCCTCCTCCGGTTCGACGAGCTCCCCCGACCGCGCCACGCCCGCGTACCAGTGCGCGCTCGACTTCGGCGTGCGGGCGAGGGTCGCGTAGTCGACGTGGACCGCGCCGAACCGCTTCGCGTACCCGTACGCCCACTCGAAGTTGTCCATCAGCGACCAGAGGAAATAGCCGCGGACATCCGCCCCGTCCGCGATCGCCCGGTGCACGGCCGCCAGATGGTCGTGCACAAAGGCGATCCGGTCGGGGTCGTGGACCGTGCCGTCCGGGCCCACCTCGTCCTCGTAGGCCGCGCCGTTCTCGGTGATCAGCAGCGGCAGACCCGGGTAGCGGGAGGAGACCCGTGTCAGCAGGTCGTACAGCCCGCTCGGGTCCACCGCCCACCCCATCGCCGTGTGGTCGCCCGGCGCCCGGTGGAAGGCGACGTCGTCCGCGCCGGGCCACGGGGAGTGGTCGCTCGCCCCGTGGCCGTCGTCCTGCGGCTTCTCCATCCCCTCCGCGACCGCCGAGACCACCGTCGGCGTGTAGTAGTTGATGCCGAGCGAGTCCAGCGGCTGCCGGATGGTCTCCGTGTCGCCGTCCCGCACGAAGTCCCAGTCGGTGAGGGACGCGGTGTCGGCGAGAAGGTCCTCCGGGTACGCGCCGTCCAGCAGCGGGCCCAAGAAGACCCGGTTGCCGACCGCGTCGATCCGGCGGGCCGCCTCCCGGTCCTCCGCCGAGGGCGTCAGCGGCCGGATCTCGTGCAGATTGAGACTGATCGAGAGCCGGGCCCGGCCCGGCAGCGCGGAGTGCAGGGCCTGAGCGGCAAGACCGTGGCCCAGGTTGAGGTGGTGCGCGGCGCGCAGCGCGGCCACCGGCTCGGTGCGGCCGGGAGCGTGGACCCCGGAGCCGTACCCGAGGAAGGCGCTGCACCAGGGCTCGTTGAGCGTGGTCCAACGGGTGACCCGGTCACCGAGCGCCTCGCCGACCAGCGCCGCGTACGCGCCGAACCGCTCCGCCGTGGCCCGCTCCGGCCAGCCGCCCGCGGCCTCCAGATCCTGCGGCAGGTCCCAGTGGTAGAGCGTGACGACGGGCTCGATACCGGCGCCGAGCAGCTCGTCGACGAGCCCGCGGTAGAAGTCCAGGCCCTTCTGGACGGCGGGGCCGCGGCCGGTGGGCTGGACCCGCGGCCACGACACCGAGAACCGGTAGGCGCTCAGGCCGAGATCCGCCATCATCCGGACGTCGTCGCGGAAGCGGTGGTAGTGGTCGACGGCCACATCGCCGGTGTGGCCCGCGAACACCTTCCCCGGCGTGCGCGAGAACGTGTCCCAGATCGACGGGGTACGGCCGTCCTCCGCCGCGGCGCCCTCGATCTGGTAGGCGGCGGTGGCGGTGCCCCACAGGAATCCGGCCGGGAACCGGCGCGTGGTGGTACGGGGGCGGGGGTCTGTCGCGGTCATGCGGAAGTGCTCCCGAGTGAGAGGAGGGTACGTACGGAAGGGGGCGGCCGCCGGCCCATCGTGGCCGGCGGACCCGGTCAGCTCTTGACGGCGCCCGAGGTGATGCCACCGACGATGTGCTTGCCGAGCACGACGAAGACCAGCAGCAGCGGCAGGGTGGAAATCAGCGCGCCGGTCAGCACGACCGCCTGGTCGACGCTGTGGTTGCCCGCGCCGAGGCCGGCCAGGGCGACCTGCAAGGTCGGGTTCCCGTCCGGGGTCAGCGCGATGAACGGCCAGAAGAAGTCGTTCCAAGCCTGGACGAAGACCAGCATCCCGAGCACCGCCATCGCGGGCCTGGCGATCGGGAACACCACGTGCCAGATGATCCGCAGGCTGTGCGCGCCGTCCATGCGGGCCGCCTCGACCAGCTCCACCGGCAGCGCCTCGATCAGGTACTGCCGCATGAAGAACACGCCGAACGCGGCGACCAGGGACGGCAGGACGACCGACTGGAGCTGGTCGACCCAGCCCAGGTCGGTGATGATCCGGTACAGCGGGATCACACTGAGCTGCGGCGGGATCGTCATCGTGGCCACGACGAGCGCGAGCATCGCATTGCGGCCCCGGAACGGCAGCTTGGCGAAGGCGAAGCCGGCCAGCGTGGAGAAGAGGACCGTGGACACCGCGACCAGGCCGGCGACGACGGTGGTGTTGATCAGCGCCTCGCCCATGTCCACCTGGTTCCAGGCGAAGGTGAGGTTGTCGAACAGCCGGGGGCCGGGGAGCAGTGGGGCCGGGGCCTCCACCACGCGCTCGCCCGAGTGGGAGGCGGCGACGAGGTTCCAGTACAGCGGGAAGAGCGAGACCAGGGCGGCCAGGCCCAGCAGGACGTAGGTCAGCGGGCCGGCGTGGTGCTGGCGCCCGGCGGCCGGGCGCCCGAAGCGACGCTTCCTGTCCAGGGTGGTGGTGTGCGTCATCGGGTCAGGCCCCCAGCTTCTTGCGGTTCACCCGGGCGAAGAGCATCCGGACCGCCCCGATCAGCAGCAGGAGCAGCAGCATCACCCAGGCGATGGCGGATGCCTGTCCCAGGGCGCCGGTCACCCAGCCCTTCTCGTACATCAGCAGGCTCAGCGTCTGGAACTGGTTGCCGCTGCCGCCGCTCACGCCGAGGCTGCCGCCGAAGATCATCGGCTCGCCGAAGAGCTGCGTGGCGCCGATGGTGGACACGATGATCGTGAACAGGATCGTCGGGCGGATCGACGGGATGGTGACGCTGAGGAACTGCCGCCAGCGGGAGGCCCCGTCGAGCGCCGCCGCCTCGTAGAGGTCCTGCGGCACCGCCTGCATCGCCGCCAGGTAGATCAGCGCGTTGTACCCGGTCCAGCGCCAGGTCACGATCGTCGAGATGGCTATCTGGGAAGGCCATTTCGAGGACTCCCAGTCGACCGGGTCGAAACCGACCCAGCCCAACACGGTGTTGATCAGGCCGTAGTCGGTGTTGAAGAGCTGGGCGAAGACGAGCGTCGCCGCCGCGATCGAGGTCGCGTAGGGGGCGAGCACCGCGACGCGGAAGAAACCGCGGCCGCGCAGCTTGTAGTTGAGCAGATGGGCCAGGCCCAGGGCCATGAGCAGCTGGGGGACGGTCGAGACCACCCCGATGGTGAAGGTGTTGGCGAGGGCGTTCCAGAAGAACTCGCTGTCCGCGAGGGTGGCGTAGTTGTCCAGCCCCTTCCACTGCGCGTCGCCGCCGAGCTCGACCCGGTGGAGCGAGAGCCAGCCCGTGTAGAGCAGCGGGAAGAGCCCGAAGGCCGCGAAGGTGAGGAAGAAGGGGGTGACGAAGGCGTACGGGCTCAGCCGCAGGTCCCACCGGTAGAGCCGGCTGCGCCAGCCGCTGTGCGGCGGCGGGGTGCTGCGGCGGGTGGGGGAGGAGGGCGGGGCGGGCGGCGGGGTGCCGTCGGCCGCGGCCCGGAGGGAGGTGGCCACGAGGGGCGTCCCTTCGGTGTCGGTGCGCGTGCGGTGCGTTCGGAGGAGGAAGGCCGGACGGCCGCCCGGCGGGGGAGCGCCGGGCGGCTCGTGGGCGCCGCTACTGGTCGATCTTGTCCTCGATCAGCTTCTTGACGTTGTCCCACGCCTTCGCGGGGTCGGTGCCGCGCTGCTCGATGTCGAGGATCCCGTTGTCGGTGAGGAAGGTCTTCACCTGGCCGTCCCAGCGGCTGATCGGGGCGGGCGTGATGCCGGCCGCGGCCTCGGAGTAGATCTTGCCGACCGGGGTGTCGCCGAAGTACGGCAGCTTGGCGTCCTGCACGACCGCGGAGGTGAGGGTGTGCTTGGTGGAGGGGATGTTGCCGTTCACGCCGAAGACCTTGGCGTGCTGCGCCGGCGCGGTGAGCCAGGCGGCGAGCTCGGCGGCCTCCTTGGCGTGCTTGCCGGACTTGGGCACCGCGAGGAAGGAGCCGCCCCAGTTACCGGCCACGGGCGGCGCGGCGATGTCCCACTTGCCCTGGTTGCCGGCGCCGGCCTGGTCCTTGATGATGCCCGTCATCCAGCTCGGGCAGGCGACCGTGGCGAACTTGGAGTTCTTGAAGGCGGCGTTCCAGGTGCCCTTCTCGTCGAACTGGCGCAGCTTGGCGGTGACCCCGCTCGTCGCCGCCTCCACGGCGGTGTTCCAGGCCAGCTTCACACCGGGGCTGTTCTCGTAGTCCAGCTGGCCCTTGGTGTTGGCGTACTGCACCGGCTGGCTGGAGATGACCGCGTTGAACAGCCCGCTCGCGGAGTCGTGGAAGGCGGTCCCGGCCGGGGCGTTCTTCTGGTAGTTCTTTCCCGTCGCCAGGAACTTCGACCAGTCGCCCTGCCACAGCTTGGCGACTTCGGTGCGTTCGGTCGGCAGCTTGGCCTTGGCGAACAGGTCCTTGTTGTAGCAGATGGCCATCGGGCCGATGTCGGTGCCGAGGCCGATGACCTTGCCGTCGGGGGTGGTGGCCTGGTTGACCTTCCACTCAAGGAAGGCGTCGAGGTCGGCGCCGCCGGTCTTGCCGAGGTCGACCCACTTGTCGGCCATGGCGGGGCCGGTGGCCTCCGCGACGTAACCGACCTCCAGGGCCTGGATGTCGGCGAGACCGCTGTTGCGGGAGAGGCGCAGCTTGAGGGTGTCCCAGTACTTCTGGCCGTCGGCGACGTTCGACTCGACGATCTTGATGTTGGGGTGGGACTTCTCGTACTCGGCGTAGAGCTTGGCGCCCGTCTTGTCGTCGTAGCCGAAGGAACCGAAGGTGCCGATGCGCAGGGTGATCTTTCCGTCACCGGCCTCGCCGGAACCGCCGTCGCTGCCGCAACCGGTGATCAGGGCGGTGCAGGCCGCGAGGCCCGCGACCGCGACGATCGCGGTGCGGCGCCTCTGTCTGCTGTGGCTCGTGCTGGAAGTGCGCATACGACTCTCCTCGTCCAGGGTGGTGCGCCCGGGGGCTCTGGTGCGACCATGCATGGGAGCGCTCCCACTGCGTCTCGCCGGAAGGTTGCTGCCTGGCCCGTACGGGTGTCAAGAGGTACGCGAGGATCCGTTACCGAGTCGGTGGGAGCGCTCCCACTCTTGATAGAGTCGCAGGAACGCAGGGAGACGAGGGGAGACGGCAGATGGTGGTGAGCGGGCGCCAGACCGGCAGGCCCACCCTGGAGGAGGTCGCGGCCAGGGCCGGCGTCGGCCGGGGCACGGTCTCACGGGTGATCAACGGCTCCCCGCGGGTGAGCGAGCAGGCCAAGGCCGCCGTCGACCGGGCCGTCGCCGAACTCGGCTACGTACCCAACCGTGCGGCGCGGGCGCTGGCCGGCAGCCGCACCGACGCCGTCGCCCTGGTGATTCCCGAGACCGAGGCGCGGCTCTTCGCCGAGCCCTACTTCCTCGACATCATCCGCGGAGTCAGCGCCGAACTGGCCGACGCCGACAAGCAGTTGCTCCTCACGCTCATCCGGAGCGACAAGGAGCGGCAGCGGTTCGAGCAGTACCTCGCCGCCCAGCGGGTGGACGGCGTGCTGCTGGTGTCGATCCACGCCGACGACCCGCTGCCGGATCAGGTGCGGGCGCTCGGGCTGCCGGCCGTGCTCAACGGCCGCCGCTCCGCGGCCGAGCCGGTCGCCTACGTCGACTCCGACAACGTCGGCGCCGGGCGCTCCGCCGTCGCCCATCTCGCGGGGCGGGGCCGCCGCCGTATCGCGACCGTCACCGGCCCCCTCGATATGTACGTCGCCCGCTGCCGCCTCGACGGCTACCGTCAGGGCCTCGCCGAGGCGGGACTCGCGTCGGACGCGGCCCTGGTCGCCACCGGCGACTTCACCGAGGAGGGCGGCCGGCGCGCCATGCGGGAACTGCTCGCCCGCACCCCGGACCTGGACGCCGTCTTCGCCGCCTCCGACGTGATGGCGGCCGGCGCGCGCGGGGTGCTGCGCGAGGCGGGGCGCCGGGTCCCCGAGGACGTGGCCCTGGTGGGGGTCGACGACTCGGCGGTGGCCCGGCACATGGACCCGCCCCTGACCAGCGTGCGCCAGCCGATCGAGGAGATGGGGCGCACGATGGCCCGGCTGCTGCTCCAGGAGATCGGGGACGCCTCCGAGGAGCAGCCCCGGCGTGTCCTGTCGACCGAACTGGTGGTCCGGGCCTCCTCCTGACCGGCCGTCCCGACGGCGTCCGTGACCGCAACCACGAAAGTGACCGCGACCGCGTTCGCGCCGCGCCGCGCCGCGACCACGCAGGTACGTCCGCGCCCACGACCGTGACCGCGTCCGCGCCGCGACCACGCAGGCAGGTCCGCGCCCACGACCGTGACCGGGTCCGCGCCGCGACCACGCAGGTACGTCCGCGCCCACGACCGTGACCGCGTCCGCGCCGCGACCACGAAGGTCACCCCGTCCGCGACCACGCCCGTCCACCGGCCGGGGGCGGCTTCGAGGGCTCCCGCGACGTGGCGGCCCGACCGGTGCCGCGTCATTTCCGCTCGGCGATTCGTTCGGGTGCCTCCAGCGAGCGGGCGAGGGCCCGCCGGGTTGGAATCGGGACATGGCACCCTACGACAGGCTCCGCACGGACGGCGCCACGCCGCCGCTGGAGACCGGCACGTGGTGGTACGCCGCCGTCGCCGGCGAAGCTCCCGACTCGTTCAGCGCCCGGGTACGCAGGCGGATGCGGCGCGCCTGCCTCGGCTCGATACTCCTGCTCGCGGTCGTCTACGCCGGTCTCGTCCTGACCGCGACCGGCCAGCGCTGGGAGAACGCCGTCCCGGCGGGGTGGCTGACCGACGAGACGCCGGCCGCCGCCTACGGGGCGAACCCCACCCTGCAGCACCTCACCGTCTACTCGCTCGCCGGCGGTCTGCTGGCGCTCACCGTCATCGGCATCCTGCGCCGTCGATTCGCGCTCACACTCGCGGCGCTGGGCGCGGTCGGCGTCTCCCTCTTCCTCGCCGAACTGCTCCAACGCCACTTCCTGGTCCGCCCGGACCTGGTCGGCGCGCCCCCGGACCTCACGCGGAACAGCTTCCCGAGCGGACACACCACGATCGCCATGAGCGTGATGTTCGGTCTCGTCCTGGTGGTCCCCTACCGGATGCGCGGCCTCGCCGTGGGCCTGTGCGCCCTGTGGGCGACGGCCGTCGGCGCGTACACCATGGCCGCCGGATGGCACCGCCCCAGCGACACCATAGGCGCCGACCTCCTGCTCCTCGCCGTGGCCTGCGGGCTCCTCGCGCTGCTCGCCCGCCGAGGCCGGCTGGGTCCCGCGCACAGGCGCCGCTTCCCGTTCCGCACGCTCTTCGTGATCATCCCACTGACCCTCGCCGCCCTGGGCGGCCTCGGCGCCGGGCTCCTCCTGCTCGTCGACTCCGTGTTCGTCCTGCCGCCCGGCGTCCGCTCCCTCCCGCACGACCCCTACCGGTCGGGACAGGCCCTCGCCGCCGGGGCGAGTGCCGCGGCCACGCTCCTCCTGCTGGGTCTGCTGCGCCATGTCGACCTCGACGCCAGACCCGCTCCGCACCGGGTGACGGGATCCGTCGTGTCCGAGGAGCCAGGGCCCTTTCCCCCCGACCCCGATCACGAGATATCTTGATGTCGAGCAATCTCGCAGACGCAGACGTGGAGCGGAGCACACCCGGTGACTGACTCGACCATCATCTACACGCACACTGACGAGGCGCCCGCCCTGGCGACGTACTCGTTCCTGCCCGTGATCCAGGCCTACGCCTCGACCGCCGGGATCAATGTCGAGACCCGTGACATCTCCCTGGCCGGCCGCATCATCGCCAGCTTCCCCGAGCGTCTCGAAGAGGGGCAGCGCATCGACGACGCCCTCGCCGAGCTCGGCGACCTGGCCAAGACGCCCGAGGCCAACATCATCAAGCTGCCGAACATCTCGGCGTCCATCCCGCAGCTGAAGGCCGCGATCGCCGAGCTCCAGGCGCAGGGCTACGCTCTCCCGGACTACCCGGACGACCCGCAGACCGACGAGGACAAGGACGTCCGCGCCCGCTACGACAAGGTCAAGGGCAGCGCCGTCAACCCGGTTCTGCGCGAGGGCAACTCCGACCGCCGCGCCCCCGCCTCGGTCAAGAACTACGCCAAGGCCCACCCGCACCGCATGGGCGCCTGGTCCGCCGACTCGAAGACCAATGTCGCGACGATGGGCGAGAACGACTTCCGCTCCACCGAGAAGTCCGCGGTCGTCTCCGAGGCCGGCAGCCTGCGCATCGAGCACGTCGCCGCCGACGGCACCACCACCGTGCTGCGCGACTCGGTTCCCGTCCTCGCCGGTGAGGTCGTCGACGCGTCCGTCATGCGCGTCGCCGCCCTGCGCACCTTCCTGAGCGAGCAGGTCGCCCGCGCGAAGGCCGAGGACGTCCTCTTCTCCGTGCACCTCAAGGCCACGATGATGAAGGTCTCCGACCCGATCGTCTTCGGCCACGTCGTCCGTGCCTTCTTCCCGAAGACCTTCGCGAAGTACGGCGAGGTCCTCGTCGCCGCCGGTCTGTCCCCCAACGACGGCCTCGGCACCATCCTCAAGGGCCTCGACTCCGTGCCGCACGTCGGTGAGGAGATCAAGGCGTCCTTCGAGGCCGAGATCGCCGAGGGCCCGGCCCTCGCCATGGTCGACTCCGACAAGGGCATCACCAACCTGCACGTCCCCTCGGACGTCATCGTCGACGCCTCCATGCCGGCCATGATCCGCACCTCCGGTCACATGTGGGGCCCGGACGGCCAGGAGCACGACACCCTCGCCGTCCTCCCGGACAGCAGCTACTCCGGCGTCTACCAGGCCGTCGTCGACGACTGCCGCGCCCACGGCGCCTTCGACCCGGCGACCATGGGCTCCGTGCCGAACGTCGGTCTGATGGCGCAGAAGGCCGAGGAGTACGGCAGCCACGACAAGACCTTCGAGATCGCCGCGGCCGGCACCGTCCGCCTCGTCGACCAGGCCGGCAACGTCGTCCTGGAGCAGGAGGTCGCCGAGGGCGACATCTTCCGCGCCTGCCAGACCAAGGACCTGCCCATCCAGGACTGGGTCAAGCTCGCCGTCACCCGCGCCCGCGCCACCGGCGCCCCGGCCGTGTTCTGGCTGGACGAGAGCCGCGCGCACGACGCCCAGCTCATCGCCAAGGTCAAGCAGTACCTCCCGCAGCACGACACCGAGGGTCTGCAGATCGAGATCCTCTCCCCGGTCGAGGCGACGAAGTTCTCCCTGGAGCGCATCCGCCGCGGTGAGGACACCATCTCGGTCACCGGCAATGTGCTGCGCGACTACCTGACCGACCTCTTCCCGATCCTGGAGCTGGGCACCAGCGCCAAGATGCTCTCCGTCGTCCCGCTGATGGCGGGCGGCGGCCTGTTCGAGACGGGCGCCGGCGGCTCCGCCCCGAAGCACGTCCAGCAGCTCGTCAAGGAGAACTACCTGCGCTGGGACTCCCTCGGTGAGTTCCTCGCCCTGGCGGTCTCCTTCGAGCACCTGGCCACCACCACGGGCAACGCCCGCGCCCAGGTCCTCGCCGACACCCTCGACCGCGCCACCGGCACCTTCCTCAACGAGGACAAGTCGCCGACCCGTCGCGTCGGTGGTATCGACAACCGCGGCAGCCACTTCTACCTGGCTCTGTACTGGGCCCAGGAGCTGGCCAAGCAGACCGACGACGCGCAGCTCGCGGAGGCCTTCGCCGGCCTGGCGAAGACCCTCGCCGAGCAGGAGGAGACCATCGTCGCCGAGCTCATCGCGGTCCAGGGCTCGCCGGCCGACATCGGCGGCTACTACCAGCCGGACCCGGCCAAGGCCGCGGCCGTGATGCGCCCGTCCGCCACCTTCAACGAGGCCATCGCGTCCCTCGCCTGATCGCGGCACATCCTCGCCCCGTCGTGGCGTGGCAGCCCACCGCCCCGGCCGGACCTCTGTCCGGCCGGGGCGGTCCTGTCGGTGGCGGATGTGGCATCCGGGTGTGAATCTGGATGGATGAGCTGGGCATCATGGACGACCGCCGGGGTCTACACCGGGCGTGGTGGGGTGCTCACCGACGAAGTCGGTGCGGTCACGGGCGACCTGACCGTGCACACCACCTGGGCAGATGACGAGGCACGAGTGGCCGTGCAGTACAGCGGCGCGTCCGACTGGTTCACGATGTCGGGCAGTCCCGTTCCGTGCGCCTCCGAGAAGGAGAGCCGAGATCTCCACGAGGCGGTCGTCGAGGCCGTACGTGCGGGGAACGCGGCCACCGTGCCGTACGTGTCCCCGGCGTCTGCACAGAGCCGATCGGCACCGACTCCCCCTGCACAGAGCCCGCCGGCGTAGGATCCGCCCGCGAAAAGTCGTCGCGAACCGTTATCCCACCCGCTCCCAGGGGTCTCCTCATGACGGGCACGGACAGACCCAGGGACGAGGGAGCAGGTACATGCAGAGCGACGAGCGCGCCACGGCGGCACTGGTCGACGCGGCCGCGGCGGGAGACGCGTACGCCGGGGATCAGCTGATACGCGCGTACCTCCCGCTCGTCTACAACATCGTCGGCCGGGCGCTCGACGGCCACGCCGATGTCGACGACGTCGTGCAGGAGACGATGTTCCGCGCCCTCGACGGGCTGCCCGGGCTGCGCGACCCGGCCCGCTTCAGGTCCTGGCTGGTGGCCATCGCGATGAACCAGATCCGCCGGCGATGGCGCGAGCGCCAGGCGGGCCCGCTGCCCGGTCTCGACCGGGCGGCCGAACTCCCAGATCCCGGCGGCGACTTCGTCGACCTCACCATCCTGCGCCTCGGACTGTCCGGCCAGCGCCGCGAGGTCGCCGAGGCGACCCGCTGGCTCGACGAGAGCGACCGCGAACTCCTCGCCCTGTGGTGGCTGGAGGCGAGTGGTGAGCTGACCCGCGCGGAACTGGCCGACGCGCTGGCCGTCCCGCCCGCCCACGCGGCGGTCCGCGTGCAGCGGATGAAGGAACGGCTGGAGACCGCCCGGGCCGTGGTCCGGGCCCTCGCCGCACGGCCGCCCTGTCCCGAGCTGGCCCGCGTGACCACCGGCTGGGACGGACGCCCCGCACCGCTCTGGCGCAAGCGCGTCGCCCGCCACCTGTCCGGCTGCGGCGCCTGCGACCGCGCCCGCTCGGGTCTCGCCCCCGCCGAGGGGCTCCTGGTCGGCCTCGGCCTGGTGGCACCCCTGCTGGGGTGGGGCATCGGCGGCTGGAGCACGGGCGGCACGGCGCTCCCCGGCCTCCAGTCGGTCGCCTGGGCGGGACCAGAACCAGGAACAGGACCAGGACCAGGAACTGGACCAGGACCGGGGCCGGCCCCCGGCGCCGTACCGCCGTCCGGTCCGGCACCGAACGCCGACCCGAACCTCCTCCAGGAGACCGGCTCGTGGCCGTGGAGCGAGGCCGAGCCGGTTCCGTCGGCGGAGCCCGGCCGGGCCCCGTCCTCCACCGGCCGGGACGCGGCACCGGAACCGTCCTCCACCGGCTGGGACGCGGCACCGGACCCGTCCCTCACCGGCCGGGACGCGGCATCGGCGCGCTCCGACGCGACGGGCGGATCGCCCTCCGGGCCGGGCGGCCCCGGACCGCACGGCCGGGGTCGGGGCCGGGGTGATGGCTCCGTCCGACGGGCCTGCGTCGCCGGGGTGGTGGCGCTCGGCGCCCTGGGGGGCCTCATCCTTCTCGTACCGACCCCACCGGAGGCCCGGCGGCACGAGCCCGGCACACCCGTGGCCGCGCCGCCTCCGCCGCCGAGCCGCGCGGTGGAGCCGACCCCGGCGCCCCGACCGAGCAGCACGACGCCCGCACCCACCCCCACGGCGACGACGCCCACCACCGCGACCCAGGCCCCGGCCCCTACACCGGCCCTCGACGAGAGGGTGACCGAGCTGGTCAACCGGCGCCGTGCCGAGGCGGGTTGCGCGCCGCTCCGCACAGATCCACGGCTCACCACGGCCGCCCGCGCCTTCGCCCGGGACATGGTCCGGCGCGGCTACTACGACCACCGCAGCCCCGAGGGCCGATACGCGGACGCGCGGATCTCGGCGGCCGGGTACTCCTGGAGTGCATGGGCCGAGAACCTGGCACGCGGCGCGGACGAGCCGGCCGCCGTCGTCGAGGGCTGGATGGACGGCGCCCTGCACGAGGAGAACATGCTGGACTGTCGGTACCGGGACACCGGCGTGGCCGCCGTGCCCGGGCCCGACGGCACGGTGTGGGTGCAGAAGCTGGCGACGCCCGCCTCCTGAACCCACACCGCCGAGCGGGCGCGGGTAGATCAGCGCTTGGCACCGAAGTCCTGAACCCACCAAGGGCCGTTGGAGGAGAGTGACACCCCGACGCCGATGTGCTTGAACGCGCAGTTGAGGATGTTGCGCCGGTGGCCTTCACTGTTCATCCAGTCCTTCATCGCCTGCTTCGGGGTCTTCGGCCCGCGATGGATGTTCTCGGCCCAGGTGGACCAGCGATAGCCGGCGGCCGTGATCCGGTCGCCCCCGTCCCGCCCCTCCGGGGTGTCGTGCGCGTAGTAGTCGCGGTCGGCCATGTCGTTCGCGTGGCCCTGCGCCGCCTTCCGCAGCCTGCTGTCCGAACGCAGCGGGCGGCACCCCGCCTTCTTGCGCTCGGAGTTGGCGAGCGAGACGATCTGCTCGACGAACCCGGCCGCCTTGCCGACGGTGGAGGCGCCACGCGGTGGGACCCCCTGCCTGTCGGGAGCGGCCGACCGCGGCGGGACTGCCTTCTGCGAGGCCGGCGCCGGGCGGGCGGAAACGGACACGGACACCCAGGGGACGGTGAGGGCGGAGAGGGCGGCAGGTGGGCTCGGGGCGGTGGGCGGGGTGGGCAGGGGCGCCAAGGGCGTGCCCTTCCCGGCGATGGCCCGCCCGGCCGCTGGGACCGGCGAGGTTCCGCCGGAGAACGGCGCCACGTTCGCCCGGTCGGCCACGATCGTCCCGGCGGCCTCGTCCGGACGGGTGATTTGGCCGGCCGTGCGGCCGCTGCCCACAGACGCCACAAAGGCCACATAGGCCCCGGTGGCCACGGTGAGGACCGCCGCCGCCGTGCCCGCCGCGATCACGGCGGTACGGAAGGACGGCACCCGGCGCGCGTGCCGTCCCGCGCCCCCTCGTCTGCGGCGTCGACCACAGCCGTTCACCCGCTCGTCGTAGGGGCTGGGGTCGTCGTGGTGCTGCATGGACTCCGCCTCTCTTCTCCGAGACCGCCGGACGGCCCGGCACAGGGGAGAGCCGCTGGGGCGGCGGACGTAACACTTTCCGGACCCGGCGACTCCGACACACCGAGTCAACCCGCCGCGTCAACCGCGCGCGAGCCGACGGCGTCCAGCCCGCCGCTCCGGACGACGACGCCTGCCGCTCCGGACGACGACCCCCGCCCGCGCCCCCGCGTCAGCCCTGCGGCACCACGGCGACCGGGCACGGCGCCAGATGGAGCGCCGCGTGGGCCACCGACCCGATCCGGGGACCGATCGCCCCACGCCGTGCACGCCGCCCGACCACCAGCAGCTGCGCGCCGCCGGAGACGGAGAGCAGGACCTGCCCCGCGCTCCCCATCTCCACATGCTCGTCGACCCGGACCTCGGGAAACCGCTCCCGCCAGGGAGCCAGGGCGTCACGCAGCGCCTTCTCCTCGTACGGGACGAGCCCGCCGGCCTCGTCGACCGGAGCCATCGCCACTTGGCCGTAGGCGTACAGCGGCGGCAGGCTCCAGGCCCGTACCGCCCGGACGGACGCCCCCCGCGCCGCCGCTGTCTCGAAGGCGAAGCGCAGCGCGGGCTCGCTGTCCTCCGCCCCGCCCAGCTGGCCGACGACGATCTCCCCTCCCGCCGGGTCCGGTCGGCCAGCCTCGCCGTCCCGTGAACGCACCGCCACCACCGGCCGGGTGGCGGCCGCGATGATCTGCTGTCCGTACGAGCCGAGCAGGAAGCCGGCCACCGCGCCGTACCCGCGCGAGCCGATGACGAGCATCTCCGCCCGCTCCTCGGTGCTCAGCAGTGCGGTTACCGGCGTGTCCGTCAGCACCTCCCCGGTGAGCGCGAGACCGGGGTACCGCTCGGCGAGCGCGGAGGAGGCCTCGCGCAGCACTGTGTCGGCCACCTGTCCCTGGCTCTCCCGGTCCTGTTCCAGGGGGATTTCGATCGGCTCCCAGCGCCAGGCGTGCACCAGCCGCAGGGGCAGTCGCCGGTGTCGTGCCTCGCGGGCGGCCCAGTCGGCCGCGGCGAGACTCTCGGGGGAACCGTCGACTCCGGCGACGATCTCACGGCCCATCAGACTGTCTCCCTCACCTCTGTGTCGGGCCGGCTCTCGGCCGGCCCCTCCGCCCTCCAGCTTGGTCTCCCGTGCCGTCCGACGAGAGGGACGTTCGTCCCGACATGCCGGTACCCCGGCCCTCGTTCTTCGCACCCCCTCACCCCGAAGAGTGGATCATGAGCGCCACTGGGCTCAGCGCGGGCGCATGGCGAGGCATCTGCGGAGGGGCCCGCCGGGACCCTGGGGCCGACGGTTCGCCGGAAGACGACGAGAGGCGAGTAGATCCACATGTCCCCCTTCAGTTCCGTACCACGACCGGTCCCACCCCGGCGCGCCGCGCTCGCCGCTGCGGCCGCGACGGCGCTCGTCGTGGCTCTGCCCGGCCGGGCGATGGCCGCCCCCGGTGACCTCGATCCGGGCTTCGGTGACGCCGGCCGGGTGGTCAGCGACCTCGGCGGCTACGAGCAGGCGCAGGCGGTGGCCGTGCAGCCGGACGGCCGGATCGTGGCCGTCGGTGGCATCGACCTGAACGGGGGTGACTTCGCGCTGGCCCGCTACCTCCCCGACGGCAGCCTCGATGCGGGCTTCGGCGACGGCGGCCGGGTCTTCACGGACATCGACGGCGGCGCCGACGTGGCGCAGGGAGTCGCCCTCCAGTCGGACGGAGCGATCGTGGTCGTCGGCACCAGTGAGTCGACGACCGTCGGAGGGTTCTACGTCACCGTGGCCCGCTACCACCCGGACGGCACCCCCGACCTCGCCTTCGGCGACAACGGACGGGCCGTCACGGACTTCGGCAGCGGCGGCGCCGACGACGGCGCCGCCGTCGCGATCCAGCCGGACGGCCTGATCGTCGTCGCCGGCCAGAGCGCCGGTGACTTCGCGCTGGCCCGCTACAACCCCGACGGCAGCCTCGACAACGGGTTCGGCGGGGACGGACTGGTGACCACCGACTTCGCCGGCGGCGCCGACGCCGCCCGGTCGCTCGCGGTGCGGACCGACGGCCGGATCGTGGCCGCCGGCCACCACGGCGCGGGCCCGGCCTACGACTTCGCCGTGGCCCGGTACAACCCGGACGGCGGCCTGGACACCACGTTCAGCGCGGACGGGCGGGCGACGGTCGACTTCGGGGCCGACGACATGGGCCATGCCGTCGCACTGCACACGGACGGCAGGGTCGTCGTCGCGGGTGGTTCGGGCAACGACTTCGCGGTCGCCCGGCTCCTGGCCGACGGCAACCCCGACGCCTCCTTCAGCGGTGACGGCAGGACGACCACCGACTTCGACGGCGGGTCCGAACTGGCCCGCGCGGTGGTGCTCCAGCCGGACGGCCGGATCGTGGCGGCCGGACGCAGGGGCGGCGACTTCGCGCTGGCCCGCTACCAGACCGACGGCAGCCTCGACATCGGCTTCAGCGGCGACGGCAGGACGGTCACCGATTTCGCCGGCGGCTTCGAGGAGGCGTACGGGGTGGCACTGCAGAGCGACGGACGGATCGTCGCCGCGGGTTACCGCGACGGCGACTTCGCGCTCGCACGGTACGAGGGAGGCGGCGGGGCGCCGCTGCCGACCGGGGTGGACCTCAGGGTGACGAAGACGGGCCCGACCTCGGTCGTGCTCGGCAACCGGGCCACCTACACCGTGACGGTGACGAACACCAGCACGACGGCTTCCGCCACCGGAGTGACGCTCACCGACACCCGCACCGGGGCCGCCACCCTGGTCTCGGCCACACCGGGGCAGGGCAGTTGCTCCCTCGCCTCGGGGACGGCCACCTGCGCCCTGGGCACGCTCGCGCCCGGCGCGGCCGTCACCGTGAGTGTCGTGGTCGAGCCCACCGCCGCCGGCACCCTCCGCAACACCGCGACGGTCTCGGCGACCCAGACCGATCCGGTTCAGGCGAACAACACCGCCACCGCGACCACCACCGTCGCCAACTCGCGCGGCTGCACCGTCATCGGGACGAGCGGCAACGACCGGCTCTACGGCACCGCGGCCAACGACGTGATCTGCGGTCTGGGCGGCAACGACACCATCACCCCCGGAAACGGCGACGACACCGTCTACGGCGGCCACGGCGACGACACGATCGACGGTGGCAATCAGAACGACCGGCTCTTCGGCGAGGCGGGCACCGACACGCTGTACGGGGCGTACGGGAACGACACCCTCAACACCGTGGACGGCGTCTCGGGCAACGACGGCGCCCACGGCGGTCCGGGCACGGACTCCTGCTCCACCGACCCGGGGGACAACCGCTCCGGCTGCCCCTGACGGATCCGCCGGTGAATCCGCGGCTCACGCGAGCAGCGTGAGTCGCGGACGGGAGCCGTTGAGGTAGTGGTCGCCGATGTCACGCATCCGGTGGTCCGGCGACGAGTGGGCCGTCAGCGCGCGGGCGTTGCGCCAGAAGCGGTCGAGGCCCGGCCCCCCGCCCGGGGCGTCGGCTCCCTCGGCGGTGTCGACGAGTTCGAGGATCCGGGTGGTGATCCGGACCGCGGATCCACTCGTCACGGCCTCGGCGGCGGCGACGAGCACGGCGATGTCGGCGCGCTCCTCGACGCCGAGCGCCCGCTCGGCGCGCAGTCCACGCGCCAGGGCGTCCGTCGCCCGCTCGGCGACCGCCGCGGCGGTGTGCGCCGCCGTGGCCAACTCCCCGTACGCCAGGAGGAGATACGGGTCCTCGCCCCCGCCGACCGGGTCGACCGGGTACTCGATGCCGCCGGTGCCCCGGTCGGCGGGCGGTGCGGCCTGGGTCGCACGGCTGATGTCCCGGGCCTCCGCCAGGGCACCCTCGGCGATGCCGAGGCCGACATGGACGAGGATCAGCCGCAGGGCGAGCGGGGCCAGTGCGGTGAAGGGGGCCACGGCGTGCTCGTCGCGGGGGAGGGCGCCGAGCATGTGCCGGGCGTCCACCGGCACGGCATCGAAGGTGACGGTTCCGGCGCCCGCGAGGCGCTGCCCGACCCGGTCGGTCCCGGCCTCGGTGAACACGGCGGGGTCCGCCGGGTCCACCAGGGCGACCATCACGTCACCTGCCGCACCGCAGCGCGCCCCGACGACCAGCCGGTCGGCGACCGTGACACCGGAGGCGAAGGCGCGGCGGCCCTCCAGGACGTACCCCTGACCGGCCGGGGTGAGCGTGAGGCCGGGCCGGCCGTTCGTACGGGGCGGCTCGACGGCCCCGGCGAGCAGCCACTGCTCCCCGGCCGTGCGGTCCTCGAAGGACATGCCGGGAGCGAGCGCCGTGCCGTCGGCGAAGAACCGGGCGCTCCAGGACAGGACGTAATGGTGGGCGAGGAGTTCACCGATCGAGCCGTCGGCCGCGGAGATCTCTCTGATCACCGCGCACGCGGCCCGCCAGTCGGCCCCGCGCCGGCTGGGTCCCGGTGGGGTGAGCAGCGCCGGCAGCCCCGCTTCCCGGAGCCGTGCCACTTCGTCGAAAGGCGCCTTTCCCGCTCGGTCCCTGGCCGGCGCGTCGACCGCGAGGTCGTCGGCGAGCTCGCGTGTGACACGTTGCCAGATCTCGTCGTCGGCCGGGCGGTCGGTCTGTCCGGAGGTGGGGCGTATCGCTGAGTTCTTCGGCGTTCTCACGGCACCTCACATGCTCACCGGTTTTCCCACTGGAACAGTAGGGATAGTGGCAGAACGGCCGTCGGCTCCCCAAGGGCGGTTCACATCATGGACGGTTGGATCTCGACCATCGAGACGGCGGTCGCGGACGTGGAGGGTCGGTCAGGGGTTGGTCCAGGCGTCCGGGTCCTCCGCCAGGACGGAGATCTCCGCCGGCAGCTTCGCCGCGGCCACATCCGCGAGCGACACCCCGTCGAGCACGTGGCGCACATTGGCGCGCAGCGCGATCCACAGCGTCAGAAGGGACTCGGCCGGGCCCGTGTACGAGAGCTCGGGTGGACGCACCCCGCGCACCGAGACGAGCGGGCCGTCCACGCACCGGATCACATCGGCGACGGAGATCGAGTCGGCGGGCCTGGCCAGCCAGTAGCCGCCGTTCCCGCCGCGCTGGCTCAGCACGAGTCCACCCCGGCGCATGTCGCCGAGGATGCCCTCCAGGAACTTGTGCGAGATTCCCTCGCAGTCGGCGATCGCCTCGGCCTTCAGTGGCCCCGCGTCCTGGGCGGCGGCGAGCCGGAGCGCGGCCCGTACCGCGTAGTCGGCTCTGGCTGAGATGCGCATGCCCGCATTATTCCGCACCGCCGTGACCGGATTCGTACGCCCGCGAGGGGAGGGTGGCAAGGCAGGAGAGGGCTCGGTGCCCTGAGCGCACGGTGAGCGAGCGATACGCGGAGTGCGCAGGGTGCCCGGCGCTCAGGGGTCCGGTGTCTCCCAGTCCCTCTTGACCTCGAAGCGGTAGTCGTGCCGGTCGAGCACGCGGCCCTCCGCGTCGATCAACGCGGCGTACACGTCGTACAGCCCCCGGGCACGCGGGCCGCTCGGGACACGCTCCGGCGGGAGCGCCAGCTCGTAGGGCCCACCCCGGCGGAAGTCCCCGAGCAGCACCTCACGGCCGCCGAGCTCCACCCCGGACATGCTCCGCACGTCGATGATCTTCAGTCCGGTCACGGACGGACCGTCGACGCGGAAGCGCACCACCGCACGGCAGTCCGTACCCTCCTTGAGGGTGAACGGGACGGAGGCCGCCCCCTTCGGGGGTACCGGTACGAAGATGTCCTCGCGGCCGGAGAACTGGAGCGCAAGCCCGAGCAGTTGAACCGTGCGCGCCTCCCGGGTCGGACCGGCCGCGGCCGCGTCGGCCACGGACACCGTGGGGTGCTCGCTCATGACATCGCCTCTCCGGACAGCGGCCTCTTCCGTGAGGCCGACAGTGCGACGCCCCGCTGCTACCCGATTCGCCCCCGGGCATGCGGGCGCCGCCGTGGACGGGTCCGCGCGTCAGCCGACACGGCGCCCGGCGAGCGGGGCGGTCCCGTCCCCGCTGCCCGCGCGCACCCCGCGCAGGAAGGCGCCCAGCGCCTCCAGCGAGGTCACGGACGGCTCCCACTCCAGCTCACTGCGGGCCCGGTCCGTGGACAGCAGCGGCAGGCGCAGCACCGCGTCGAAGAGGTCGGGCGAGGCGGGGACCGCCCGCATCCTCCAGGCGGCCGAGAGCACCCCCCGTACCGCACCGGTCGGCACCTTCACCGGCCGGGCGTCGAGCAGCGAGGCGAGCGTGTGCGTGTCGATCACCGGATCCGCCGCCAGGTTGAAGGCGCCCCGGACGTCACGGAGCAACGCCCGACGGTAGGCGTCGGCCGCGTCGTCGGAGTGCAGGGCCTGGAACCGTAGACCGCTCAACTCCGGAATCAGCGGTAGCAGTTCGGGGCGCAGCAGCGCGCCGGGGAAGAAGCGGCCCGCGAAGATCCGGCGCTGTTCGCTCGCCGACTCCTCCTTGAAGAGGAAGGAAGGACGCATCCGCACCACGCGGGTCTGCGGATGATCGCGCTCGAAGGTGTCCAGGACCCGTTCGAGATACGCCTTCTCCCGGGTGTAGGCGGCGCCGGGCCAGCCATGGGTCGGCCAGGACTCGGAGACCGGCGGGCCCGCCTTCGGGCCCGGGGAGTACGCCCCGACCGACGACGCGTGCACGAGCACCGGGACCCGCGCCGCCGCGACCGCGTCGAAGACGCGCAGCGAGCCGAGGACGTTGGATTGCCAGGTCTTCACGGGGTCGTGGGTCGGCTGGAACCGCCAGGCCAGGTGGACGACCGCGTCGGCGCCCTCGACGTGCTGGGCGAGGCGTGGCTCGTCGCCCTCCAGCGAGAGATCCACCTCGGCCCACTCGGTCCGGGGCAGCTCCAGGGCGGGCCTGCGGCGGGCGAGGCCGAGCACGGAGGCGATCCGCGGCTCGTGGGCCAGGGCTCGCACCAGGCTCGTGCCCACGTTTCCGGTCGCCCCCGTGACGACCACTCTCAGTCCTTCGCTCGAGTTCATGCAATCGACGATCCGGCATCATCGGCCGCCGCGCATGCCGGGCCCATGGCTGTCACGGAGTGTGTCCGCATGGGTCGCGCAGGTGGCCGTGCGCCGTGAATATGAAGCGATGGAGGGAAGGGGGGCATGCCAGGAGGACATGATGCTGCTGCCCGACAGAAACACGATCGACCGACTGCTGCGGCACTACCGGGCCCAGGAACGGGTGGTCCTGGCCAGGCCCTGCGACCTGTCGATCCGCCGGCGCTTCGAGGACACGGCGTACACGCTGTGCGTGCTCATGGGGGAGCGGACGGCGCGCGAGGCGGTGCACGCCGCCGAGCGGTACGTCATGAAGGAGGTGGCGAAGGCGAGGCCCGCGCCCCGGAAGGCGCTGGAGGGGCTCCCCGGCTCCTGACCCCGGCCGCCCGCCTTCGCTCGCGCCGCACTTCCGTCCTGCTCCGCCCGGCCTCCTGAGCCCTCCATCGGTTGTGTCCCCGCAGATGGCGGGCAAGAGTCGAGTACCGGGGCGAAAGCCGGGTACCGAGGGACAAGCGGTGCCCCCGCACCGGAGCAGGCGGAAGCGGAGGAAGGCGGGCGATCCCATGGCGGAGGAGCGGTTCGCCGTCACATCGGCGCCCGGGCCGCGGCCGGGGGTCGTGGTGCTGGCCCTGACGGGGGAGCTCGATCACGACACCGCGGACGTGCTGAGGAACGCCCTGGGGGAGTGGTCCGGTGCGGAGCGGATCGTCGTCGACTGCCAGGGTCTGTGGTTCTGCGACTCGACCGGACTGAACGTGCTGCTACGGGCCCGCCTCCACGCCCTGGAGGCGGGCGGCCGCCTGGAGCTGGCGGGGCTGCGGCCACCGGTGGCCCGGATGTTCGAGATCACCGGCGCGCGAACCGTCTTCCGGGTGCACGAGAACGTGGCCGAGGCGCTCACGGATCAGCGGGCGGGCGGCTAGGCCGGCGATGGCGGAGGGCGCGGTGGGTGAGAGAACTCCGCAAGAGGGTCAGATCCGGCGGCTCGTGCTCCACGGGACGAAGGGCATGGTCACGCGCTGCCGCGACTTCACCGCGCAGGCCCTGGCCGACTGGGGCTGGATCCCGGCCGAGGACGACGAGGCGCAGGAACGGGTCGACGACGTACTCCTGCTCGTCTCCGAGGTGGTGACCAACGCGTGCCTGCACGCGGGCGGGCCGGAGGAGCTGGTCCTTCGCCACCGGGACGGCCATCTGCGGGTCGAGGTCTCCGACCCGAACCCGGAACAACCGAGGCGGCGGCAGCCGCGGGCCGCGTCGATGCCGGGCGGCCACGGGCTGATGGTCCTCGACCGGCTCGCGGGGGGATGGGGCTCCGAGCCCCGCCACGGGGGAAAGGTGGTCTGGCTGGAGATCAGCCGCCCCTCCCGCCCGCCCTGGAGCCGTCCGGGCCCGTCCTGACCTGCCCTTGTTCCGCAGAGGGGCGGCGGGGAAACGGGGCCGGAAACCGCCCTCCGACCCGCTGTACGGGGCGAAGGGCGGCCTGCGTGTCCGCGGCGCGGTACGAAGCGGTCGGCTCACGAAGCGGTCGGCTCATGACCGCCGGCGCTGGGGCGAGGCGTGCGGCGGTTCCTCCTGGTCCTCCAGGAGGCCGGTCCTGAGCTCGTCCAGGACGCGGGCGAGGAGCCGCGAGATGTGCATCTGCGAGAGGCCGAGCCGCTCGCCGATCTGCGACTGGGTCAGGTCCTCACCGAAACGCAACGAGAGGATCTGGCGGTCCCGGGCGTTCAATCCGGCGATCAGCGGCTTCAGCGACTCCAGCGCGTCGATCAGCTCGAAGGCGCGCTCCTCCTCGCCCAGGCGCCGGGCGCCCGCGGTGAGGGCCGACTCGTCGTCGCCGGTGGGGGTGTCCAGGGAACGGGCGACGTAGCCGTTCGAGGCCTGCTCACCCTCGGCGATGCTCTCCTCGCTGACCTTGAGGTGGGCGGCGAGTTCCGCGCGGGTGGGGCGCCTGCCCAGCCGCTGCTCCAGGGTGTCGACGGCCTTGGCGAGGTCGATCCGCAGCTCCTGGAGCCGGCGTGGCACCTGAACGGCCCAGCTCGTGTCGCGGAAGAATCGTTTCATCTCGCCCACGATCGTGGGCAGCGCGAAGGCCGAGAACTCCACGTCGCGGCTGGTCTCGAAGCGGTCGATCGCCTTGATCAGGCCGATCGTGCCGACCTGGATGATGTCCTCCGTCGGCTCGGCCCGGTTCCTGAAGCGGCGTGCCGCGAACTTCACCAGGCTGAGATTCAGCTCCACCAGGGTGTTGCGTACGTACGCGTGCTCCGGGGTGCCCTCCTCCAGTTGCTCCAGCCGGGTGAAGAGCGCGGTGGAGAGGGTCTGGGCGTCCGCGGTGCTCACCTCGGTGGGACGGTCGATCCGAGGAAGACCGTCCAGGGCCTGGTGGCGTATGGAGGCGGGACCGGTCGGTCCCACGGCGGTGGCGGTCGTGTGCTTGCGGGGGGTGGACATGAAGGCTCCCTCGACGGTGGCGTGGGCCTGCGCCGCAAGCTGCGGCGACGGGTCCGTCGTCCGAGCGTTCCGAAGTAGGCATTCCCATCTCAGGCGATTTGAACCTGTTTGTCCCGGGCAGCTGCGCGATATGACGGCTGGGGATCAGCGCCACGCGAGCGCGTACGCCCGTCGCTTCGCCCTGGCCGGCGGACCGGGCGTGGTGGGGGAGTGCCGCGATCTCACGCGTCAGGCGGTGCGGGACTGGTTCGGCCCGGCCGGCGACGCGGAGAGCGGACCGCTCCAGGACGTCCTCCTCCTGGTGTCGGAGGTCGTCACCAACGCGTACAAGCACGGTGGCGCTCCGTACGAACTCCGCCTCGACCGCGACGACGGGCGGCTGAGGGTCCAGGTCAGCGACTCCAGCCCGGTACCTCCCCGCCCGCACGGTCCGCACCGCGCGAACCGCACCTCGGGTCACGGCCTGTACCTCCTCGAACGGCTCTCGGCGGCGTGGGGCTGCGTCCCCCAGGGCACGGGCAAGGCGGTCTGGTTCGAGGTGGACGTCGCGCGTGCCGGTGCCGCCGCCTCAGACGCTGCCGCTCGCCCACCGCGTGCCTAAGGGCTGTCCCGTAATCCCTGGCGGGCGCACGACGACAGCTACGGCACCTCGCTACGTTGTCGGAACGCCCGAATACACCCAGTATGAGGACGTCCCTCCGCCTTGCGATGCACCGCATCTGACGCCGTGCGCTGATCCACCAGGGATGACGGGACAGCCCTTAGAGTGGAGAGGCGGAGCGGAGCCGAGCGGGCGCATACCGTCAGAGTCGTGTCGGGTGCGTCCCGTCACCGGGTCCGTACCGCGTCCCCCATGCACCCGACCGCATCCGGCCCCGACCGGATCGCATCCGACCGCATCCGCGCCGCCCGAGGTCCGCGATGGAAAGAACTCCCCGATCGGCCGAGCCCGAGCCGAACATCTCGCCGGAGCAATGGGGCGAGGACGGGCTCGGCCGGCTGCTGGCCGGGCTCACCGCCGTACGCGACGGTGACCTCTCCGTACGGCTCCCGGACGCCCCTGGCGGCATCCTCGGCGAGATCGCCACGGTCTACAACGACATGGTCGACCAGCTCTCCCTGGTCACCTCCGAAGTCACCCGCGTGGCCCGCGAGGTCGGCGGCCAGGGCCTGCTCGGCGGCCGGGCCCGCGAGCCGCGGGTGAGCGGGGTGTGGCGGGAGGTGACCTCCGGCGTCAACACCATGGCGGACAACCTGACCTCCCAGGTGAGGTCCATCGCCCAGGTCGCCACGGCCGTCGCCGGCGGCGACCTCACCCGGAAGATCCGCGTCGACGCGCGCGGCGAGATCCTGGAGCTGAAGGAGACCATCAACACGATGGTCGACCGGCTCTCCTCCTTCGCCGAAGAGGTCACCCGGGTGGCCCGCGAGGTCGGTACGGAGGGCAAGCTCGGCGGACAGGCGACCGTCCGAGGGGTCTCCGGCACCTGGAAGGACCTCACCGACAACGTCAATTCCATGGCCGACAACCTCACCAACCAGGTGCGCAACATCGCGCAGGTGACCACCGCCGTCGCCCAGGGCGACCTCACCAGCCGCATCGACGTGTCGGCGCGCGGCGAGATCCTCGAACTCAAGACCACCATCAACACGATGGTCGACCAGCTCTCCTCCTTCGCCGCCGAGGTCACCCGGGTGGCCCGCGAGGTCGGTACGGAGGGCCAGCTCGGCGGACAGGCCGAGGTGGAAGGCGTCTCCGGCACCTGGAAGCGTCTCACCGAGAACGTCAACGAACTGGCCGGCAACCTGACCCGGCAGGTCCGCGCCATCGCGGAGGTCACCAGCGCCGTCGCCGAGGGCGACCTCACCCGCTCCATCACCGTCGACGCCCCCGGCGAGGTCGGCGAACTGCGCGACAACATCAACGCCATGGTCGAGTCGCTGCGGGCCACCACCCGGGCCAACGAGGAGAAGGACTGGCTCAAGACCAACATCGCCCGCATCGCCGGTCTCCTGCAGAGCGCCCGCACCCTCACCGAGGTCGCCGAGCTGATCATGACGGAGGTGCCGCCGCTCGTCTCCGCGCAGTACGGAGCCTTCTTCGTGGCCCGGCACGACGAGCGAGGCACCGAACTCGTCCAGGCGGCGGCCTACGCCAGTCCTGACGACCCCGAGGACCCGCCCCGCAGCTTCCGCCTCGGCCAGTCGCTGGTCGGGCAGGCGGCCCGCGATCAGCGCATCCTCGTCGTCGACCGGGTGCCCGGCGGGTACGCCACCATCGCCTCCGCGGCCGGCTCGGACGAACCCGGCATGCTGATCATCCTGCCGATCGTGGTCGAGGACCAGGTGCTCGGCGCCGTGGAACTGGCCGCTCTGCAGCCCTTCACCGCCATCCACCGCGACTTCCTGGAGCAGTTCGTGGACACCGCGGGAGCCGTCGTCAGATCGCTCTTCGCCAACCTCCGCACCGACGAGCTGCTCGGCCAGTCCCGACGCCTCACCGACGAACTGCGCTCCCGCTCCCAGGAGTTGCAGGCCCGGCAGCAGGAGCTGCAGCGCTCCAACGCCGAACTGAAGGAGAAGGCGGCGCTGCTCGCCGAACGCAACAAGGACATCGAGTCCAAGAACCTGGTCATCGAACAGGCCCGGCAGGAGCTGGAGACGCGCGCCCAACAGCTCTCCCGTACCTCCATGTACAAGTCCGAGTTCCTCGCCAACATGAGCCACGAGCTGCGGACCCCGCTCAACAGCCTCCTGATCCTCGCCCGGTTGCTCGCCCAGAACCCGGAAGGCAACCTGACGGAGAAGCAGGTCGACTACGCCGAGGTCATCCACTCCGCGGGATCCGACCTGCTCCAGCTGATCAACGACATCCTCGACCTGTCCAAGGTCGAGGCGGGCAAGATGGACATCCGGCCCGAACAGTTCCCGCTCCACCAGCTCCTGGAGTACCTGGAGGCCACCTTCGGGCCCGTGGCCGACGAACGGGGCCTCGACTTCTCGGTCACCGTCTCCTCGGACGTGCCCGAGGAACTGAACACCGACGAGTCGCGCCTGCGCCAGATCCTGCGCAACCTGCTCTCCAACGCCCTGAAGTTCACCGAGAAGGGCTGGGTCGAGCTCACCATCGAGTACGCCGACGCCGAAGAAGTCCCGCCCGCGCTGCGCGGGCGCGGCCCGGTGCTGGCCTTCCGCGTCAGCGACAGCGGGGTCGGCATCCCCGCCGAGCGGCTGGAGGGCATCTTCGGCGCCTTCCAGCAGGGCGACGGAACCACCGCCCGCCGCTACGGGGGAACCGGACTCGGCCTCTCCATCAGCCGCGAGGTGGCCGGACTCCTCGGTGGCGCCATCGACGTGCGCTCCACCCCGGGACGAGGCAGCAGATTCACCTTCTACTTCCCCGCCCCCACGGCGCCGCGGACCGAGACACCGCCCGGGACCGCCGCGGCGGCCGACACCGGCGCCGCCGCGGCCGGGGACGAAGGGGCCCGGGGCAGCGGCGCCGCGAGCCGCCACGACCCCGACATCGCGGGGCGCACCGTGCTCGTGGTCGACGACGACGTGCGCAACATCTATGCGCTCACCGAGGCGCTGGAGGGGCGCGGCGTCCGAGTGCTCCAGGCCGACAGCGGGCAGGCCGGCCTCGATCTCCTCGACACCCACGACGAGATCGAACTCGTCCTGATGGACGTCATGATGGCAGGGATGGACGGGTACGCCGCCACGGAGGCCATCCGGGGCCTTCCCGGCCGCTCGGAGCTGCCCGTCATCGCCGTCACCGCCAAAGCCATGCCGGGCGACCGGGCCCGGGCGCTGGCCGCCGGGGCCAGCGACTACGTGGCCAAACCGGTCGGCGCGGACGAACTGATGGCCAAGGTCCGCCAGTGGCTGGTCCGCTGACCGGCCCGCTCACCGGCGCGCCTGCGCCACCCCGGTCGCGTCAGCGGCCGCCGCGTGCCACCCCGGTCGCGTCAACGGCCGCCGCGTGCCACCCCGGTCGCGTCAACGGCCCGCCGCGTGCCACCCCGGTCGCGGTCGGGACCCGGCACCGTCGGGCCTCCGGGGCCAGTGCCGTCAGGCCTCGTGGGCCGGGCACCGTCGGGCCTCCGGAGGCCGGCCGCCGTCACCGTACGTGCACGGCGACGATGCTCGTGTCGTCGTCGGTGTCGCCGGTCGCCGCGCCGAGCAGCCGGTCCACCTGCTCGTCGGGCGGATAGCCGCTGAGCCGCTCCGCCTCCGCGGTGAGCTGAGCGAGCCCGTGGTCGAGCCCGTCGTGGCGGCGTTCGACCAGTCCGTCCGTGTAGAGCAGCAGAGTGTCGCCCGGCCGCAGTGACGTCCTGCGTTCCTGGTACGCGTACGAGGGCACCGCGCCCAGCAGCAGGTCCTGAGGCGGTTCGATCAGCCGCGCCACGCCGTCGCGCAGCAGCAGCAGCGGCAGGTGGCCCGCGCTCGACCACACGAGACTCCGGTCCTCGGGGTCGTACAACGCGCACACCGCGGTCGCCGTCGGGTGACCGCTGGTGCGCAGCGTCGTCTCGTTGAGCCACTCCATCAGCCGACGGGGCGAGTCGCCGGTGCACGCGAGGCCTCGCTGGGCGTTGCGCAGCGCCACCATGCCGGTGACCGAGTCGATGCCGTGCCCGGCGACGTCGCCGACCGCCACCAGCACCTTGCCGCTCGGCAGCGGCTGGACGTCGTACCAGTCACCGCCCACCCGGTACTCCTGGGCCGCGGGCCGGTAGCGGGCCGCCACGACGAGGCCGGGCAGTTCCTGGAGGTCGGGGACCTCGGGGACGATCGCCTGCTGCAGCTGGAGGGCGAGCTGGTGCCTGAGTTCCGCCCGGGTCCGTACGGCGGTGAGCTGGTCGAAGGTCGCGGTCAGCGCGGCCTCCGTGCGGCGGCTCTCGGACACGTCCTGGTAGACCCCGGCGACGCCGGTGACCGTCCCCGCGTCGAGCAACGGCTCCGCCGCGACCCGTACATGCCGCACGGTCCTGCGGTCCCCCAGGACGATCCGCAGCACCGTCTGAGCCCCGGTACGGCGCTCCGTGAGGGTCCTGAGCAGCTCGGTCAGCGCCTCCCCGTCGTCCGGGTGCACCAGCCCGCGCAGCCCGAGCAACGGCACCGGCGGCTCGTCCCGTGACCTGCCGAAGATCCCGTACACCTGCTCCGACCACACCGTGTCGCCACCGGTCAGGCTGTCCTGGAACAGGCCCACGCTCTGCAGCCGGGCCATCGCCCACTCCGAGGCGAGCCCGGGGTCGGTGGCGGCGTGCCAGAGCACCACCACCCGCTCGGCACCGACCGGCAGCACCCGCACGTCGAGCAGCGGGGCGGGGTCCTGCTGCCCGGGGGTTGTCGACATCGGCAGCCGGGGGACGCGCTGGGTCCGCGCGGTCCGGCGGGCGCGCCGGGCGAGATGGGCGAGGTCGGCGTGGACATGGGGAAGCGTGAGGGGGAGGGAACGCTCTTCGGGGAAGGACGCACCGCCGAGCGTCGCGACCGCGTACTCGTTGAGATGTTCCACCGTCGGCGCCGACGTCGAAGGGGCCAGCCGTAGCAGCATCGCCGGATGCACGAGGGCGTCCAGGACGTCCACCAGCACCGGTGTCATCGACGGGGTCGAGTCGGCCGCGTCGAGGACGGTGCCCGCCACCTCCATCAGGCCGACCAGCGCCCGCATCAGGGGTGCGTCGAAGGTGAGCGGACCCGGCCAGGCCACGAGCGCCAGTCCCACGGGCGCGCCGCGCCGGCGTACGGGGAGGAGCGCCCGCGCCGCACGGGGCGCGGGTCCCGGCAGGACCTCGCCCGCCTCGGGGCCCGTGTCCAGCCAGACGGGCGAGCCGTCGGCGAGGACCGAGCGGAACGAGGGAGGGGCCGCCGGGGGGATCCATTGCCAGGCCGCGGCCTCGGCGGCGCCGCCCCCGGCGTGTCCGGCGAGGCGCAGACACCCCCACGCGTCCCGCCGCCAGAGCCAGAGGCTCTCCGCGCCGAGCGGGGCGAGGCCGCCCTCCAGCAGAGCCCGCGCCGCCTCGCCGACGGTGTCCTTGGTCTCGGCCGCCGCGGC
>NZ_JAGGOS010000124.1 GCF_018614205.1 Streptomyces sp. ISL-36
GGGGTCAGGCGGCCCGGCGGCCTACGGTCCGGGGTCGGGGGCCTGAGGGCAGGCGGTCCGGAGACCGCCCGAGGTCAGGCCGTCCGAGGCCCCGGGTTCGGCGGTCCGTCGCACGGGGTCAGGCGGCCCGGCGGCCGGGGGTAGGCGCTCCGGCGGCCCGGGGGGCGGTCCCTCGGTCCGGCGCTCCGGCGACCCAGGGTTGGCAGTCCCCGGCGGCCGTACACCCGCCGGCCTCGCCCGCGCCCTCAGGAACAGGGCCGTCTCGCCGATCTTGCCGGGCTCGCGACGCCCGGCACCGCCCCTCACCGCGTTGTCGTCGGGCTAGCGCAGGGCGTCGGCGACCTCGCGGGCCGCGTCCACCACCCGCGGCCCCACGCGCTCCGGCACCGCGTCCGCGAGCATGACGACACCCACGCTGCCCTCGATCCCGGTGACTCCGACCAGCGGAGCCGCCGCGCCGCTCGCGCCCGCCTCCAGCTCGCCGTGGGTGAGCGTGAACCCCGGCTCGGTCAGGCCGCCCTGCCGGGCCGCGAGGATGGCGCGGCCGGCCGCGCCCCGGTCCAGCGGGTGCCGGAAGCCGGCCCGGTAGGCCACGTGGTAGTCGGTCCAGGTCGGTTCGACGACGGCGACCGCCAGGGCCTCCGCCCCGTCCACCAGGGTCAGATGGGCGGTCGCCCCTATGTCCTCGGCGAGCGAGCGCAGCGCGGGCAGCGCGGCCTCGCGGACCAGCGGATGGACCTGGCGGCCCAGCCGCAGCACACCGAGGCCGACCCGGGCGCGGCCGCCCAGATCCCGTCGTACGAGAGCGTGCTGTTCGAGTGTGGCGAGCAGACGGTAGACGACGGTCCTGTTGACCCCGAGTTTGTTGGACAACTCGGTGACGGTCAGGCCGTGGTCGGTGTCGGCGAGCAGTTTGAGGACTCGAAGTCCCCGGTCGAGCGTCTGGGAGGTTTCCGCGGTCACGACGCCCTCTCCTTCGGAGTGAGTGACGGCGGTCCTTCAAACGAGAGCTGCGACACCGGTCCCGTCGGCGACGCACGTCAGAGGCCGCCGGCAGGCCATGCGCACCGGCTGCGCTCCGCGGCGGCGCTGCCACGGGGCGTTTGCATTGCGGGGACAGTAGCGAGCCACTCCGCTCAGCGGAAGACCTCGTCCAGAATCCGGGCGTCGACGACCGGATACAGCCGGTTCGGGTCTTAAGTCAGCCGGTCAGAGGACTTCGGCGGACAAGATCGGATCCGTCGTGGCCCTGGCGCGGGGCGTGTTCGGCGGGCCGGCTGCGGGGGCCGGACCGGGACGCGAAGGCCCGTTCACGAAAGCGCCCGTTCACGAAAGCGCCCGTTCGCGAAGGGGCCGGTACGCGAAACGGCCCGTACACGAAAGCGCCCGTACGCGAAGGGGCCCGTACGCATCTCCGCGTACGGGCCCCACCACCCTCGGCCGCGACTCCCCGCGGGCATGACCGGCCCGGCCGGGCCCGGATCGACCGCCGCCGGGCGGCCGCCGGCCGTGACCGGCCCGCCGCGTCGGGCTCACGGCATGGGCGGGCTCACCGCATACGGGTGGCCCACTCCTGCACCTTCTTGATCCGTTCGCGGATCTGCCCGGCCGTCGCCTCGGCACTCGGCGGCCCACCGCACACCCGGCGCAGCTCGGTGTGGATCACGCCGTGCGGCTTGCCGCTCTGGTGCACGTACGCACCGACCATGGTGTTGAGCTGCTTGCGGAGCTCCAACAGCTCCTTGTGCGAAACGACAGGCCGTCGCTCGGCCGGCAGCTCCAGCAGGTCCGCCTCGCCGTCCGGCTTCTTGCGGCTGTGCGCGATCTGCCGTGCCTGCCGCTTCTGGAGGAGCAGCTGCACCTGGTCGGGTTCGAGGAGCCCGGGGATGCCGAGGTAGTCCTGCTCCTCCTCGCTGCCCGGGTGGGCCTGCATGCCGAACTCGGCGCCGTCGTACAGCACGCGGTCGAAGACGGCGTCGGACTCCAGCGCCTCGAAGGGCAGCGTGTCCTGTTCGCCGGTGTCCTCGTCCTGCTGCTTCTCGGCCTCCGCCATCTCCTTCTCGGACTCGGCGTACGGGTCCTCCTCGCCGTCCTTCTTCGGCTTGTCGAGGACGTGATCGCGTTCGACCTCCATCTCGTTGGCGAAGCCGAGGAGGTTGGGGATCGTGGGAAGGAACACCGACGCGGTCTCGCCGCGCCTGCGTGAACGTACGAAACGTCCGACGGCCTGGGCGAAGAAGAGCGGGGTCGAGATCGTCGTCGCGTACACGCCGACGGCGAGGCGGGGCACGTCGACGCCCTCGGACACCATGCGGACGGCGACCATCCAGCGGTCGTTGTTCTCGCTGAACTCGTCGATCCGCTTCGAGGCGGCGGCCTCGTCGGAGAGGACGACCGTGGCCTTGGTGCCGGTGATCTCGCGGATCAGCTTGGCGTACGCGCGGGCGGAGTCCTGATCGCTCGCGATCACCAGACCACCGGCGTCCGGGATGCCCTTCCGGACCTCCGTCAGACGCTGGTCGGCGGCGCGCAGCACGTTCGGCATCCAGTCGCCGCGCGGGTCGAGGGCGGTGCGCCACGCCTGGGAGATGGCGTCCTTGGTCATGGGTTCGCCGAGGCGGGCGGCGATCTCGTCGCCGGCCTTGGTGCGCCAGCGCATGTTGCCGCTGTAGCTGAGGAAGATGACGGGCCGCACGACACCGTCGCCCAGAGCGTTCCCGTACCCGTACGTATAGTCCGCCGACGAACGCCGGATGCCGTCGTTCCCCTCCTCGTACGTGACGAAGGGGATCGGGTTCGTGTCGGAGCGGAAGGGCGTACCGGTCAGCGCGAGCCGCCGCGTCGCCGGGTCGAAGGCCTCCAGACAGGCCTCGCCCCAGGACTTGGAGTCACCGGCGTGGTGGATCTCGTCGAGGATGACGAGGGTCTTGCGCTGCTCGCAGCGGTTGCGGTGGAGCATGGGCCGTACGCCGACGCCGGCGTACGTGATGGCGACGCCCTGGTACTCCTTGCTGAGCGGCCCGGCGCTGTAGTCGGGGTCGAGCTTGATCCCTATCCGCGCGGCGGCAGCCGCCCACTGCTTCTTCAGGTGCTCGGTGGGGGCGACGACCGTCACCTGCTGGACGACATGGTGGTGCAGCAGCCAGGAGGCGAGGGTCAGCGCGAAGGTGGTCTTGCCGGCGCCGGGCGTCGCGACCGCGAGGAAGTCGCGGGGCTGCTCCTGGATGTACTTCTCCATGGCGCCCTGCTGCCAGGCACGCAGCTTGTTGGCGGTGCCCCAGGGGGCGCGGCCGGGGAAGGCGGGAGAGAGGTGGTGGGAGGAGGTGGCGGTGGTAGTCACGGTCTCCGGTTCGACGCTCGTCCAGATATGACAACCGGGCCACCTTACCGGCGGCCCGGGGGGAATCCCGTACGAACGCCCCGGGCGCGGAGCGGGTGCGATTCAGCTCACGTCGGGGCGATCAGTTCGCGCAGCCCTTGAGCGATCACCTTGACCTCGTCCGTCTCTCCGGTGGCCACGGCGATGACCAGACGCTCGGCCGCGTCGATGTCCGGGCGGAGCTGGACGCCGTTCATGGCGAGGAAGGTCATGCAAGACAGCCAGGCGGTGCGCTTGTTCCCGTCGACGAAGGGACGGTTGACCGCCAGGGACTGCAGCAGTGCGGCGGCCTTGTCGACGAGATCCGGGTACGCCTCCTCGCCGAACATGGCCGCCGAGGGCCGGTGCACCGCCGATTCGAGCAGCCCCGCATCGCGCACAAGAACCCTCTGGTCATCGACCGCATGCTCGGCGATGACCAGAACGTCCTCGGCGGAGAGATAGACACACCTCACTTGAGGCGCTCCATCAGCTCATGCCACTTGGCGGCCTGCTCCATGGCCGTCTTCCGCACGATCGCCTGCTGGGCGGTACGCGCCAGATAGTCGTCGACCGCCTTGAGGAGTATGGCGTGCATGCTGATGCCCTCCTCCTCCGCGCGCTGCTTGAGTGCCTCTGTCTGGTCGTCACGAAGACGCAGGTTCATGGCCATACCAGAATGGTACCACCACGGTGGGGCCAGCGGTACCACGCGGATTTCACCGCTCCCGCAACCGCGTCGCGACCCAGGCCCCCACCAGTGCCGCCCCCGCCATCGGCAGGAACACCGCCGCGAAGGCTGCCGGGTGCGAAGCCGTGTCCAGGGCCGCGCCGTGACCCACCGCGCCGCCGCCCAGCGCCGCGAACGCCGCGCCGCCCGCCGCCAGCAACAGCACGTTCGAGAGGCCGTCCGAGATCTGCAGGGCCGCCGAGTTGGCGCCCGCCTCCTCCGGTGCCGAGAGCTTCAGGAGCAGCACGCTCGTCGAGGCGATCACCATGCCCATCCCCAGGCATCCCAATCCCCATGCCACCGCGACCACCCACACCGGCACCGAGGCGATCAGCACGCTCGGGGCGGCCGCGATCGCCGCGGCGACCATGAGCATGCCGATCACCATCAGCCGGTCCCGGTACGGCTCCGTCCACGCCCGCGACTGGAGGTAGGAGCCGAGCGCCCAGGTCGCGCCGCCGACGGCGAGCGAGAGCCCCGCGAGCGTGGGGCTCAGCCCGCGCTGGGTGACGAGCATGAGCGGCACGAAGGACTCGGCTGCGATGAAGGAGCCCGCCGCGATGCCGCGCAGCAGCACCACGGACGGCAGCCCCCGGGCGGCGCGGTACGTGCCGCGCGGGAGCAGGCCGAGCGCCGCCGGCACCAGCAGCGCGGCCCCGGCCACCGCGGGGAGCAGGGAGAGCCAGCGCAGCTCCTGCCCGGCGTACTGCAGCAGCCCCGCCCCGGCCGAGATGCCGAGCGCGAGCCGGATCCGCCGCCGGTCGTACGGGGGCCGCGGCGCGGCGGGGTCGGTCGGCCCCGAGGCGGTACGCCGGATCGCGGGCAGGGCGAGCGCGAGCGGGAAGACGACGAGGACCGGGATCCCGACGAAGACCCAGCGCCACCCGAGGTGTTCGGTGATCGTTCCGGAGGCGAGGGGCCCGACGACGGAGGGGACGACCCAGCTGGCCGCGAAGGCGGCCATGATCGCGGGCCGCAGCGTCTCGGAGTAGGCCCGGCTGACGACCACGTACAGCGCGACGATCACCAGGCCTCCGCCGAGCCCCTGGACGGCCCGGCCGAGGATGAACAGCCACATCGTGCCGGCGGTGCCGGAGAGCAGCAGCCCGGCCGCGAAGGAGCTGATGCCGACGGTGAGCGGGGCGAGGGGACCGCTGCGGTCCGACCACTGCCCGGACAGGACCATGGCGAAGAGGCTGGTGGTGAAGTACGCGGAGAAGGCAAAGGCGTAGAGAGGGATGCCGTGCAGCTCGCGGGCGGCGACGGGCATGGCGGTGCCGACGGCCGTCGCCTCGAAGGCGATGAGCAGGACGACGGAGACGATGCCGATACTGAGTGCCCGGTGGTCCCGGTCGAGTACGGATCCGCCCGTGCGCTCCGGGAGGGGGGCGTCTTCGGTCGGGGCGACGCCGGTGTCGCGGGGGTCCAAGGCACTCATGCCCTTCAGAGTAAGGGGCGTAGCCGCAATGGAACCCTGTCGTCAGGGCGGAGTGGGCTCGTCCCTTGGTCGTACGACCGTGAACGGCGCATGGCAGTCGCGTTGCGGCCCGCCCGAATCCCTTGGCCGCCGGGACGCGCCGCCCTACGGTCGTTCCATGAACAGCACGACCGTGTGCCCGAGTGGTTCAGGGACTCGCCTGCAAAGCGAGTGACGTCGGTTCGAATCCGATCACGGTCTCCACGCACAGGATCTTCACAAGATCACATCGTGTGTGCCAGAGTCCGGCCATGGCTGACACAGGCATACGCCGCAGACTCGGTGCCGTCGCCGGAGCCGGTATCGCCGGAGCCGTACTCCCCGGCATCACGCTGGGCCCCGAGGGCATCGACGCCGTCTACTCCGTCCTCCTCGCGGGCGTGGTGATCGCCGTCCTCACCCAGCTCGTCCACATCGGCCCCTCGGGCCCCGTCCCCGCCCCGGCCCTGCTGGCCTTCGGCGCGGCCGGGTTCGTGCAGGACTCCCTGATCTGGTGGCTGCTGTCCTGGCTGGGCGAGGAGATCGCGGAGCTGCGGGTGGAGGGGGTCGGCACGATTCTGCTGGCAGGTCTCGTCACACGGGTGTCGATCCTGGCGTTCTCGCTGATCGGCACCTCCGCGACGCCGGAGGACTGACGCCGGAGGACTGACCGCACGGAGCCGAAGAACGACGGCCGCCCCCGCGTACGGCAGGGGCGGCCGTTTGCTGCCGGAGCGACTCGGCCAACCGCCCACGGCGGAAAGCCCCCTCCCGACTCCTCCCCTCCCGGCTCCCCCCACCGCCTCTCCCCTCCACCACCTCTCCCCTCCACCCCTCCGCCCTTTGAGTAGGCTCCTGTTGCTCCCGTGAACCGTCGGGGTGACAAGGGAGCGACCGACAAGGGGGATTCGCACGTGGAACGGCCGCGCCCGAACGAGGAATCGACGCGGCGGATCGGCCCGTACCGTCTGATCACCCGCCTGGACCCGCCGGCACCGCACCAGAGCCACGTCCCCTGCCGCCGGTTCGTCGCCCGCAGCGCGGACGGCGACCGTACGGTCCTGCTCTCCGCGCCCCTGCCCGGGGCCGATCCCGCGCGCTTTCTGACGGAGGCACAGGCCGGGCAGCGGCTCATGGGCCCGTGGATCGCCCCGGTCACCGAGGTCTCGGAGCCGGCCGGCTCCTCCCCCTGGTACGTGACGCCCTACCTGCCCGCGCTCCCGCTCCCCGTCGCCCTCGCCGTGCACGGGGGCCCGTTGCCGGAGGGAACGGTACGAGCGATCGGCGCCGCCCTCGCGGAGACCCTGGCCGCCGCGCACGCGCAGGGCGTCACGCACGCGGGTGTCTCGCCCGCCGCCGTCCTGCTCACCGCCGACGGCCCGCGGCTGACGTGCTTCGGCGCGGTACGGGCGGCGGCGCCGGACGGGGAGCCGCGGGCCGGACTGGCCTCGACCCGGGCGCGCTGGCACCCGAGCAGGCCTCGGGCGGGCGGCCCCGGCCGGCGGGGGACGTGTACGCGCTCGGTGCCGTCCTCGCGTACGCCGCCACCGGCCACACCGTCCCCGAGCGCTCCGAACTCCCGCCCGCCCTGCGTCCGTCGGTCTCCGCCTGCCTCACCCGTGATCCCGCGAAC
>NZ_JAGGOS010000125.1 GCF_018614205.1 Streptomyces sp. ISL-36
TCACAGGGCAATACACCTAGCAGCAGCTGAGCGCATCTCTGGATGCCTAGAAGATGAGCGATTCCGACGCCATGGCAGTTCGGGAGCAGAAGTGGTCAGAGGTCTGCTCCAGGCGAGCTGGACCAATGCCTGCGCCCCGGACGAATCCTCACTCTCCGGGCTTCGGGGGCTTGCCGATCGGCTGGCCGACTGGTCTAACGAGTACTTGACCCTGTCGCTTAGTGATCTGTTCCACTCGTACGAGGCGCTGCCACAGGACGGCGTCGGCGGCGACGAGGGACCCGATGGCGGAGCCGCTGACCTGGACGAATTTCTGGAAGAGGCTGAGCCCGAGGGCGCGGTGATGATGCATCTCGACGCCCTGACGGCCATATCAGAAGCAGTATCCGCCTGCGCTGGTGGACCTTGGGATGGGGCCCTTCGATGCCTGCAGATCACTGCGATCGCTACGGGTCAGCACGATCCTCGGGTTTCGGGACCGGACTTCGAACTGCAGCGTCAGCACGAGGATCTCGCATTGCTCAGGGCGGCAGCGAGCACCGAGCTGAGCCGCGTGGCTACTGATCTGCGAGGTCGCGCCCCAAGCTGATGCTCTGGCGTGGAAGCAGGCCACTGAGCAGCTCGATCTCCTGCACGGCTGAATCTCTTTCAGCACTTCTGAGGTCCTCAGCCGCAGCACGGGTCACCTCTGTCCGGCAGGCTGCTGGGGTGCTGGGGCAGGCGCCTGGTCATGTGCGTGATGAGCGACGAGGTCAGGTGGGCTTCGTGTGTCGCGGGAGTCGATCGTTGCGGCGGGCGTGCATGATCCAAGCTGGCGTCCGTTCAAACTTTCAGCGGCGAGGGAGGACGACGAAACCTTCGGCGTCCCGGGGCCTGATGACGGTTCTCAAGGTCAGGTGGAGACGGTGGTCCGCCCAATCGAGAGCGCCGGCCGGCGGGGCTGTTGGCATCGCAGAAGAGGGCAACACTCAGGACCCCGCATGTACAGCAGACTCTTCAGCCACCACTGCTCCCGAGCCAGGCAGCGGCTTCACTGCGGAGGCAGCAAGCTCACCACCAGTTGGCTAGCCGGACTACCTCAGAGGGCGCCTTAACGACCGTGTGGCGGTCCTGCACCCTTCTTCCGTGGCCGTCATCCGCCCGGCCATCGTGTGCCCGGCTGTCCGACGCACCGCGGGACAAGGCCGTCGCCATAGGCTCCTCCGCCCAGGGAGCGCTCGACTTCACCCCGGCCGCTCTCGAGGCCATCAGCGCCGTCTAGCTCCTGGCCGCCGATGGCCTGGTCCTGTCCGCGGTGCTCGACGTCGCGCCGGCACTGGTGCCGCTGGCCGCCCCCAGCCTCGTCCTGTCGTTCATCGGCGCGATCACCGTCCGGCTTCGCGCGGCGAGTGGGTGACGATCGCCGGCGACGTGATCCATCTCGTCCTCGCGGTCTTCGTCGCCTGGGGTCGCATCGGACCCGAGTCGTTCGCCGAGGCTGATCGTGAAGTGATCCGCATCACACCCTGTCACATACGTTGGTGATCCGGTGTCTTGAGGCCGAACCCGCTTGGAGACGACGGAGGAGACACACCATCGCCAGACAGACGACGGCCCAGCAGCGAGGCCTGACGTTCCTCAAAGTCGGGATCGCCTTGCAGACTCTGACCCTCTTCCTCCAGGCGGTGACCGCCGGAATGCTGCTGACCTCCTCGCACGGCTATCTGCTGCACGACGTCGGCTCGAAGGTGATGTACGCGGCCGTCATGCTGTACCTGCTCGCCGCGGTCCTGGCGTGGCGCCTGGGCGGCGGCAGCCCCCGCCCCGTCCTGTACGCCACCGGCTTCCTCGTCCTCGCCTCGGCGCAGGTCGCGCTGGGCGTCGCCCATGTGCCCTCGCTCCACGTCCCCCTGGGCGTGGTGATGTTCGCCCTCAGCACCCTGGCCCTGTGCCAAACGTTGTCCCCGCGCTTGCTGCTGCGCTCCGCTACCAGGTCGTAGCCGCCCGGCGAACCGCTGTGGATCGGCCGGGGCGTTCTCGACGGTGAACCGGGCAACGGTCACGAGGGCCGTCTCGGCAACGGTCGGCCCTGCCCAGACGCGGTGTGACTGCGGACCGTCATCGCCGGCGTTGCCCTGCAGTAGCGATCGAGTCGCGATTTACCGCCACATCGGGGGCCAGGGGCCCACCTCACGAGTGACCAGTTAGACCCCTATCAGAAAGCAGGACACCTCATGTCCGTTCGATCCGTGCTTGCCGTCGCCGCAGCCGCCCTGGTCGGCGGTTTCGCTCTCGCCGAACCGGCCGTCGCGGACCCCTCGATCCAGCCGGTCACCGCAAGCGTCTACACCGTGAGCGTCGGCCGGGTCGGGGCCTCCCTGTCCGCACTGGTCGGCCTTCTTGGCGCGGTCAACGGCGGCCTGGCCCTGGCCCGTCCCATCGGTCAGGGACGCATCGGCACCTGGGACCGGCGCAACGGAGCCGTCACGGCTCTCGCGGCGGGGCTGGTCGCCGTGGTCGTCGGCGGCGCGGTCGCGGCCACCGCCGACGGCGGTCTGGGCACCGGCAACGGGCTCGGCGGCCCTTACTTCGCCATGCTCCTGGGCCTGGTCGCCGTCACCCTCGGCTGGCTGGCCCGCTCCCGCTCCCGTTCCCGTTCCCGCCGAACCGCGGACCGGCGGACCTCCGCCGTGATTCGCAGTCACCGGTAAGGAGGGGCATGCGGTGACACCCACAGCGGGACATTCTCGTTCGGACTGGCACCGCGAGGTGGGCAACGGCTGTTGTCGTCACGCCGCGTCCGCCGATTCCCTACCTGCACGGCCCCCGTTGCGCCGGCTGCCGGCGGGACGATCTGGGTGTGGCAGGTGAGGCCAGTACCTCCACCCGCAAGTGCACAGACAACGGCGTCACCTTGTGGTCGAAGGGAACTGGCGGGCTCGGGCGGGGACGTGTTCGTCAACCTATGCGTCCACAGGTCGGACAGCAGGGTTTCGGCCCCCCAGCTCGTGACGTGGAAGCGCTACGGAACGCCCATGGGGGACGGGTTCGACAGACTTACGGTGACTTGCCAGGCTCGAAGACTACGTGCCCCGCGAGCCGGTCGACCACGCGCGCATCGGCTGGCGCTCGGTGCACCGCCGCGCAAAGGAGATGACCGCCCCGACGTCTCGGCGGCCCTCGATGACGCCCGGGCACTCCGTTCTACGCGGGGCAGGACTCACAGAACGAGGACCGGCCGCATCGAGGGCCTGGCCCACGCGAGGGCATCCAGTTGGCGCAGCACCTCGGCGCCATCTTCGTGGTCCTCGTTGGGGATCTGCAGGGCGAAGGCGATGACCGCGCGGCGATGCCCTCCGCCGCGTCCGGCCCTGCCTGCGCCCAGGTCCGCAGGGTGGTGACAAAGACGCGCCCGAGGGCTTCCAGCGCGAAGCTGTCCGCGCACGGCCCGCCCGCGTCCGGGCATGGCAGCGCGGTGATCGGGGACGACGTTCCGTTCGGCGACGTCCACGAGCAGCGCGAGCATCCGGGGCTCGGTGCCGGCGAACTCGCGGGCGGCATCGACGTCGCCGGCCTGGACAGCCCGAAGGTAGGTGAAGGCGCTGATGGCTGCGTCCGGGTCATCGGGGCGAGCAGCATGGTGGTGGTGCCGGGCATGACGGCCCCTCGCGTACGGGCCGCCTCGCCGATCGCGGCGACGTCGGCCAGCAGGGCCAGCGGTCGGCCTGTGGGCAGAGTCCGGCGCCGGACGGGGGAGAAAACTGCCTCCCGCACGGGTGTGACGGTGCGTGGTGGTTGGCCACCTTGTTCTCTGGTTTGCCAGCCGCCCACAGACGATCAGCGGCCCTGTTGTGGCTGAGCGCTTCATGCGGCGGCAGCCGCCAACCGGAGCGCTCAGTGCGAGCCATAGCCGCTGGGCCCTGGTCGTGGCGTGACGGCTGTCCGGCGCCGGTAGTAATGGACTGTGACCGCGCCCAGGAGCGGACCCCACAGGAGCAGCGGCGCGTAGACGATGTTGAGTAGCCAGGCGCCCCAGGTGGAAGCCCGCATATCCGCGTTGAGCGACGTGTACACGAACATCGCGCCGAAGGCCGTTGTGGCCAGCGTGCCGAATCCCGCCAGGACCGTGGCCATCAGGACGGGGACTGGACGGCCGCGCAGATATGGCATCCAGCGCGGCCAGGTCTCGCCCCAGCTCTGCACGAGCCCGAGGGCCAGAACCGCGAAGAACTCTGCAGCCAGGCTGAGGCCGACGAGATAGAACGAGCCCCAGCCGGGGGCATGCATCTGGTCGTACTCCGAAGATGCCAGCCCCACGGGGATGCCCGCCGCGATGGCCAGGCGCCACAGCGCCGACGGCACATTGGTCAACGCGGCGGCCATGGCGGCGTGCTCCGCCCAGGGCGGCACACCCGGCAGCGTCTTCATTCTCAACATGTGATCCACACTGTTCGCACGGACGCCGCCGCGCGTCGCCCCACGGTCCTGTCCTCCTCCGCCGAGCGACGGATATACGCGTACGACTGCACGTCCACAGCCGCGCGGTACTTCTTCGGGGGGCCGTTCCTTCCACTGCCGCAGGTGGCCGATTATCGCTCAACGTTCTGGCCAGGTAGCGGTCAACGTGTCGCCCCTGACCTGTGGCATTCGGCGGGCTGCTGGCCAACTGCCGTGCGAAGCCGCAACGAACCGGGCGGGCAAGGCGAAACCCGCCCGCTTGTCCAGCTGCCGACTCGGACGACGAACCTGGCCGCCGACCCCTTGTCCAGGTCCGCCGTCCGGCCTCGAACGCTGCGTTTCCCTTCGACCGCCTTCGCTGGCGGCCGCCGTCAGACCGCGGTCAAGGGTGCTCCTGCACGCTGCTCCTTCGGATCGTTGCCCCGACCGGGGCAACGAAGGAGACGATATCCCCTGCGCCCTGTGGACGGCCAAGCGCGGACTGCTCGTCGCCGGGGAGAGATGCTGCACCGCCAGATCTGCCTCGCCCAACACGCCGCCGGCGACATCGACGCCCTGCGCGAGGCCGCGGCCCGCCTCGCCGTCATCGACGAACATCTTTTCGGCGGCGTCGATATGGAAGCCGAGACCGCCGAGCTCCTGCGGAGCCTGCTGCCCCGCCCTGTGACCCGAGCCTGCGAGGAAAGGTCTCCAACGTGTCAACTGCCGTCAGGGAGCTGCCTGACGGACCGGCCCGCCTGCGTGCCGGCGATTGCGACGTGCCGCTGGAGATCGCCGCCTCGCCCAGCGCCCGCCCCGCGGGCTCCTGGGCCGCGACGGCATCGACGGCATCGACGGAGTCATCCTGATCACCGTCGTCCGCTGCGTGAGTCTCGGGGCGTTCAACCTCGGCGCCTCGTTCTGCAAGAACAGCTACACCTGGACGGGCACCGACCAGCTCGTCGCCACCATCAACGCTACCGTACCCAAGATCGCCGCCGCCATCGACGGTATCCGTCAACGCGCCCCGCAGGCCAGGATCCCCGGCTACCCGGCGATCCTTCCTGACAACGGCACCACTCGCCCCTGGGTCGCGACTGTCACCAACGCCGCGGCGCCCTTCCACCTCGACGCGGCGCGTGAACGGGCCGCGGCCGACCCGGGACTCGCCGCCGCCGGCTGACCGGCGAATGGCCTGCGACGGCCCGCCGTCGCCCGGCTGCCCGCCTACGCCGCTCAGGGCGCTTCCACCAGCGGGGGCTCCCCCTTGGGGACGGTCAACGCCTCGCGCAGGGCGCCGACGGCATCGGCGCCGATGCGTTCCGCCAAGACGCCTTCGATGACGCCGAGGGTGTCCTGGGCGCGTCGGTGCACACGGGCGCCCTCGACGGTGGGGCGGATCAGGCGGCTGCGGGCGGAGGCGGGATCGAGCGCCTGCTCCAGCAGTCCCATCCCGATGAGGGCGTGCACGGCCTGGTGGGCGGTCTGCCGGGTGACCCCCATCCGGCGGGCTAGCTCGGAGACCGTGGTGCCCTCTTCGTCGAGGGCGGCGAAGACAGCCGCCTGCCCGACGGTGACGGGCTGCTCCCCGGCGGCCCGCATGCTGGCCAGCAACGCGTCGTCGAACCAGCGCTTGGCCTCGGTGAGGAGCTGGGGCAGGTTGCGTGTGGGGGTGGTCATGGCTCCTCGCGGGACGGGGCTTCGAGCATAGCGACCGTACGGGGGCTGCCCTCCCCGATGAATGTCAGGTAGCCTGACATTCGTTGGTTGGTCAATTAGTCGTGCCGGAGGTCCCCATGACCATGGAGTTCGCCCGTCCCAGCCGCCCGCGGTCGCACATCCCGGCCGAGCCCGGAAAGCCGTACTTCATCGAGAAGGGCATGGGTGACCGCGCCCACCTGTTCACCGACCTGGTCACCGTCTACGCGGGCGGCGAGCAGACCGAGAACACCTTCAACTTCTTCACCGTCGAGGGCCCCAGGGGCGACGTGATCCCGGCCCACGTCCACTCCGACACCTACGAGGTCTTCTACATCACCGACGGCGCGGTGCGGCTGTTCGTCGAAGACCTGGAGGGCGAGCAGTACGAAAGGCTGCTCACCGCCGGTGACTTCGGATTCGTACCGAAGAACTGCCCGCACGCCTACCGCATCGAGCGCCACCACAGCCGGGTCGTCGGCGTGGCCGCAGGGCCCGGCGGCACCTTCGAGCGGTTCTTCGAGAACCTCGGCGTCCCGACCGAGGAACTCGGCCTGCCGCCCGAGCCGTACGTACCCGGACCGCACAAGTTCGCCACCGTGCCGCAGCGGTACGACGTGTGCTTCCTGCCCGGACACCGGTGGCGAACCGGGAGCTGATCCCGTGCCGTACGTCCCGACACGGTTGACCGGGGTGCTGGTCGGCGCCCCTATGCGGCGCTGCGGGTGAAGGCCCCGGCTCCCTCGCTCGTCGCGCTGTTCGCCCTGCTAGGGATGGCCGCGCGGCAGAGCGCGCTCGGGGCGCTGTAACCGTCGCACACCGGACCCCTGTCCCGGTTCACCCCGCCTGTCCCGGTTCACCCGCCGGGCCACGGTCTCCTTCACCGCCGGGATGGCGATAGGCGCCGCATGCCAGCGACTGGGGCTCCCCGCTCCTGCGCCGACGCTGCTAGGTCTGGCCGGGTCGCCGGGCGTC
The DNA here is from genome assembly GCF_018614205.1 of Streptomyces sp. ISL-36. Taxonomy (GTDB): domain Bacteria; phylum Actinomycetota; class Actinomycetes; order Streptomycetales; family Streptomycetaceae; genus Streptomyces. Next base: position 7,090 of record NZ_JAGGOS010000125.1, read on the forward strand.
GGCATCGGCGAGCGCGCGGCCACGGCGTTCGGCACCCGACTGGCCCACCGCCGCCTACATCACCTCGACTCCCGCGGCCCGCCCGCCCCGGGGAAGACCGCGCCCTGAACCCAGAGAGGCCCCCATGCCGCTGACGCCCGACCTCGCCGCGTTCCTGGCCCCGCCCACCCCCGAGCGACTGCCGCTCCCGCCCGCCGCGCACCCCGCCCCCGGCGTACGGCTGCTGCGCGGTGTCCCGTACGCCTACCGGGCGGGCATCCGACCGCTCGAACTCGATCTGTGGTTGCCCGACGAAACGCACGGTCCCCTGCCGGTCGTCCTCTACCTCCACGGCGGGGGCTGGCGCGCGGGCACGCGTACGGAGATGGGGCCGCGCTTCCGCCACTGGAGTCCCGACCCCTTCGCCCGTCTCGCACAGGCCGGGTTCGCGGTCGCCTCCATCGACTACCGACTCAGCGGCGAGGCCGTCCATCCGGCCCAGCTCGACGACGCGACGGCGGCTCTGGTCTGGCTGAACCACCGAGCCGACGAGCTCGGCCTGGACATGCGCCGGACCGTGTCATGGGGCGAGTCGGCCGGCGCCCACCTCGCCGCCTTGCTCGCCCTCACTGCCTCCGTGAGCGGCTGCGTCGTCTGGTACGGGCCCACCGACCTGACCACCCTGGCCGGCCAGTGCCCGCCCGGCGCCTACGACGCCGCCGACCCCACGACCCGTGAAGCCCTGCTGATCGGAGCGGCGATCGCCGACGCGCCGGACCGGGCCCGCGCCGCGAGCCCGGTCGCCCACGTGCATGCCGACGCGCCGCCGTTCCTCGTCCTGCACGGCACCGAGGACGCGCTCATCCCGCTCGCGCAGGGCGAGCAACTGGCCGCCGCCCTGCGACAGGTGGGCGCCCGCGTCGACTTCCGGCCCGTACCCGGCGCCGACCACGGCTGGGCGGGTCTGGCAGAAAAGGACGCCGAGCGGTGCTTCACCGCGTCCGTGGACTTCGCCCACGCTTGCACCGCGGGCCCGCTTCCGCCCGTACACCCGTAGTCCGGGTCCCGATCAGCTTGAGACTCGACCCGTAGGAGCCTTCGGTGCTTGGCTCGCAGACTGTTCCGATGAGTCCGACCTCCACACACCATCGGTTCCGGGACCCACGCAGGACGAAGTGCGACTTCCTCACATCTGTCCTCGTGCGCTGCCCCGGCTGCGAGAAGGCCGCGCACGTCGGGACAGCACCAGACCCGGCCGGAGCGCACGACCAGGGCCTCTTCGCGCCGAGGCGTCTCGTTTGCCGGAACTGCGGGACGGCGAAGGAATGGAGCCGTGGACGTGTGGCCTCGCACCGGGACCCCTACGAGCCGGCCACAGACCCGTACTTCGACATCCGCCTGTGGCTGCAGACCGAGACCCGGCACGGGTGGGTATGGGCCTACAACCCGGAACAGCTGGACCTGATCAGACGATTCGTGCAGGCGCCGCTACGTGAAGGGATGCCCTGGTAGGACCATGGCCGAAGGATGACCGTGGTGGCCCGCCTGCCCGCATGCATACAGCAAGCCAAGAACCGCGACGGGGCGCCGCGGGCCATCCATCGCCCGCATTCACGCCTCACTGCTCCGCACCTGATCCAGAACACTCAGCTTGCCGCTCAGTACTCCAACAGCGGTTCGCGTCCGGAGCTGGTTCTCGTCGTCGACTGGGTATGGCGGGGATGGTTGACGCCCAGGGTGGGCTGCGGAGTTGGAGTTGGTGTTCGCGCGGGTGGCGGGTCGGTTCGCCCGGGCGGATCTGCGGCGGCGGATGCGGGGACTACCTGCAGGGTCTGCTGGCGCCGGTGGCCCGGAAGAGCGGCTGGCAACCGGCCGAATGCTCAGGTCCCAAGACTCCGGACGGATTCCAGCGGCTGCTGAACTCGAGCGTCGGGGAAGCGGATCGGCGCGCCGACGCAGGGCCGCCGCGGCAGGCGGGAGTAGCGGAAAACCGAGGCCGACCGGCAGCAGGAGCAGTGCGCCCACCACCAGACCTCCGTAGAGGGGCAACACCAGCGCGCTCAGAGACAGCAACTGGCAGCGGCCCAGCGCCGTCCAGGTGCCCCGCGCTCTCTTCACCGGCCGTTCCCCCATGTCAGAGCGCGCCCCGCCGCGCTGCCCCGATCGTATCCATCGGCGCCGACCGCCGTGCCGCCACCACCCACGGCACCGTGGCGACCAGACAAGCGGCACCGAGGAGGAGCATCGGAGTCACAGCGCCGGACTCCTCGTCCATGAAGAGGAGCATGCCCAGGTTGACGAGGGTGTGAAAGCCGCCCGCAAGCAGCAGCCGGCCGGCCCGGGTCCCTTCCGGGCCGAGCCCGAGCACCACCGACATCGCGACGGTCGCCACCAGGAACCCCGCCGCGTACGCCGGAGGCTGCGCGAACACCCCCAGATGCCAGACACCCCACGCCGCCCCCACCAGGACCGAGGCGGCGACCGGCTCGAACCGGGTCCGCAGCAGCGGCTGGAGGTAGCACCGCCAACCGATCTCCTCCCCGCAGGCGCCCACCAGTTGGGCCACCACGACCAGCGCGAAGGGGTGCTCCAGGTTGCGCGGATCCGTCGCGACCGCGTCGCCCTTCAGCCACCCGTACGCGCCCGCGGCGAGCGCGACGATCAGTGGCGCCGTCAGCAGCAGCCACAGCCCGCGTCTCCGTCCGGCCGGGGCGTCCCTCCCGCGCGCCGGCCATGTCCCCGCCAGCCGCTCGCGTATCCGCCCGGGCCAGAGCAGCGCGGCCACCACGACCCCCGCTGCCGGGCCGAACTGGGTCAGCTGCACCACTTCGGCCGGGATCCCCGTCGCCGGCTGCACCGCCCCCAGCGCACCCGCCGCCACGAACGCGACGCCGAGGAACACCCCCGTCTCCGCCTTCCACACCCGCGCCTACATGCCGCCGGCCTCCTGGTCGCTCGGTCCGAATCCGTCGCCGTCGACTCTGCCGTCCGGCGCGGGTCCGTTCCCTGCGTCCAGCTGCCCGACCGGGGTGCAGCCAGGTACACCCCCACATGCGCCTCCCCAGCCCCTCAGGCAGCACCCAGTCCGCGGTGGCGACCACGTCCATGTCGTGCTCGACCACCACCACCGTGTGTCCGCGCAGAGGAGCCCGTGCCGCTGGCGCATCAGCCGACTCTGCCCGGGGCAGGGCTGAGCGCTACGGCTTGACGTGAAGCGACCTTTGAACACCGAGACCAGGGACGAAACGCCCAGTTGTCAAGGCGAGGCTCTCGACATGACGGTTGCCGACGGTGTCACCTCGGGTGGCGTGATCACATTTGGCGGCCCGCCGCGACCGGCATCCGGCCATCCGGACCCGCCCGCTGTGGCGGGCTGAATCCGATGGTGGTTCGGTGGAGTGAGGACCATGTCCGTCGGACCGGATCCGAGGAGGCACGCGCGATGAGCAGTGCGATACGGCTCACCTTCGAGTATCGGGGCCAACACGTCGAACTGGTCGCCAGCGAACCGGTCGACCTCGTGCTTCCGGGCGGTCCCGACGGACAGCAGGGCCTGTCGGTCGGCTTGACCCCGGCCCGCGCCGCCGAACCGCCGGACATATCGATCGGCTATCGGGTCGACATACTGAACGCGCGCGGACAGCGTATCCACAGCCGTCCGCTGGACAACCCGATCAGGGAGGATGCGGAGGTCGTCTCCGCCGATCCGGACCGGCCGTTCACTAACCAGCCGGTCTCCCAGCCCAAGGGGCGCTTCTTCGTCCTGGTGCCCGCGCTGGCGGAGGCCAAGGAGGTGGCGCTCCTGCGCACCACCGTGCGGACCCAGACGATCGGCCGGTACCCGCTGGGACACGGCACCGAGGGAGGTGGATCCTGATGGGAACCGGCGACGGCACCGTCCTCGGCACGACGCTGCTCCACAACAGCGGCCCGACCGCATCGCGTTGGAACCTCGTTCTGCTCTCGGAGGGCTATCGGAGCAGCGAGATGACACAGTGGCACACGGACGCGCAGTCCTTCGTCAGCCAGCTCTTCGCCATGCCGCCGTTCAACGAGCCCGCGGTCCAGGGCCGGATCAACATCCACCGCGTGGATGTCACCTCGACCAACAGCGGCGCCGACGACCCCGCGTCCTGCGGCGGGACGGGAGCCACTCCGAAGACCTACTTCGACGCCACGTACTGCGCCGGCGGACTCGCCCGACTGCTCACGGCGGACACGGCGATCGCGCAGGGCGTGCTCAAGGCCCAGGTTCCGGCCTGGCACCAGGCGATCGTGGTGGTCAACAGCGCGAAATACGGAGGCTCGGGAGGCGCCATCGCCGTGACCTCGACGAGCGGCAACTGGGTCACGGTCGCCGCGCACGAGCTGGGACACTCCGCGTTCGCACTCGCCGACGAGTACGAGTCCTGGGCCGGCTGTACAAGCGGGGAGACCGGACAGAACTCCTACAGCGGCACCGAACCGACCGCGCCGAACGTCACCCTCGTCTCCAGCCGCACCACGATCAAATGGTCGCCGCTGGTCCAGGCGGCGACCGCGATGCCCACGACCAGGAACGCCAACTGCGCGGTGTGCGACCCGCAGGCCAACCCCGTGGCGGCGGGCACGATCGGCGCCTTCGAAGGGGCCGGCTACTACCACTGCGGTCTGTTCCGGCCGGCGTTCAACTGCATGATGCGCAACCTCACGCCCTTCTGCGCCGTGTGCCAACGCACGATCCGTCGCACACTGAACCCGTTCGAGTGGGCCCCGCGCGTGGTCGACGTCCGGGCCCCCGACATCAACTTCGTGTTCGACCCTTCGGGCACGCTCGTGGTGAACGACATCGCGCCGGCCATCCAGCTCGCCGGTGCCACGGGATCGGGCTTTCTCCAGTCGCGTCTGGCTCCGCGCGGCGTCGCCGGCACGATCGGCGCGGGGAAATACCCGTACGAGTACCGCGTCAGCATGACCGAGGTCTCGGGGCCGCTGCCGGCATCGGCCGTCCGCACGCTCAGCCTCGACTTTGGGCCCATCGCCCGTCTCAACTACGACGGAACCGGCGGATCGGACGTCTACGTCGTCACCCAAGGCGGCTTGGGAACGGTCCGGCCCGCCTCCGTCACGCAGAAGGGCGACCGGCTGACCATCGACTTCGGCACCCCCGGCGTTCCGGCCGGCAGCGGCCCGGGCGGCGGGCAGACCAGCTTCTTCATCGGCTTCGCCTCGGACCATCCGCCGCGCGACACCACCGCCCAGATCACCGACGGCGCCGGGAACACGCACACCCTCGCCGCCCGGGCCCCGGCGTTCCCCACGCCTTAGAAGGCAGGCCGAGCGCCGGCATCGATTCCCGTTCAAACATTGAAGCTTGGACAGGCGATGCCTGTGACCTGCGCCTATCGTGAGATTCATGGACGGCTACGGAAGCAGCACCGGCCGGTCCCACGGTGCATCGGCCACCACTCCTCTCCTCGAAGTCAGCCTCCACGAATGCAGACAGGGCATGCCGCTCGAGATCCGCGGGACGGGCTGGCAGAGCTGGCCGGTCCGGCTGGCGGTCGACGGGCAGGCGGTTCTGTCCGACCGCGTGCTGCAGGGGGTGGCCGTGCCCGATCCCGCCCGGCAGAAGGGCGAGGCGATCCGCCCGGACGGCACCGGGGCCTTCCTCTGCCGGCTGTCGACGCTACGGATGGAGCCGGGCGAGCACCACATCGGGGCGGCGTACGCGGACCGGGGCGAGGGATTCGCGCAGGACGGGTACGAGGGCGACGCGCACACCACCGTGGTGGTCACGGCGCGTGAGGAAAGGCCGGAGGGCGAGGCCGGGCCGGCAGCGCCAGGGGGCGAGGCCGGATCGGCGGACCTCGACGACGGACGGGCGGCCGCTGCCGGTGAGGAACCGGAGGCCGGCGACAGCCCCTTCGAGCGCGAGCGGTTCCACTGGGAGCGTCGTTTCGGCCACCTCGGCCGTATCCCGCCCGGCGTTCGCGAGCAGGGCGCTGCGGAAGCGTCGAGACCGACTTGAGGCCGGCCTGCGGGCCACGGCGTACCAGGGCCCGGGAATGTCCCCCTCGGCGCCGGTGACCGGCGGGCCCAACTGGACGCCCATGGGTCCCGGCCCGCTGGTGGCCTTCGGCACCGGCTACAGCGGCCGCGCCCTCGCGATCGCCGTCGACCCCACGGACACGAACACGGTGTACCTGGGCACGGCGAACGGCGGCGTGTGGAAGAGCACGGACCGCGGGCTGACCTGGACGCCGAAGTCGGACTTCCAGCGCAGCCTGGCGATCGGCGCCTTGGCCGTCGACCCCGCCGACCATCTCCACATCGTCGCGGGCACGGGGGAGTTCCAGTCCTCGGGCGACACGTACTACGGCAGCGGACTGCTGAGTTCGACGGACGGCGGCGACACCTGGACGGAGCTGGGGACCGCGGTCTTCGACCGGGCCGAGATCACCCGTGTGGTGTTCGATCCGACGGATTCCACGGGCCGGCGCCTGCTGCTCTCCTCGAGTGTCGGTGTCCACGAGACCACCGACGGCGGCGTGAACTGGACGGTCCTGAAGCAAGGCCTGTTCAGCGACATGGTGGTCCTCCGCATGCCGGGACCCCCGGGGACCGTGAAGATCATCGCCGCCTCCTTCGGCCAGGCTCTTTGGACCAGCACCCGGACCAACGGGACGTGGTCCGCCTGGTCGATGCTCAGCAGCCCGGCGCTGCCCACCTCCGGCACCTTCGACCGGGTGGCGATGGCCCAGCAGGCGGGGGACCCTGCACTGGTCCTCGCCCTCTTCGCCTGGTACCCCGGCTTCCTCGCGCTGGCCAGGACGGCGGACGGCGGAGCAACATGGTCGGCCGTCCCGATCCGCCTCGACTCTCCGGCGGGGGCGACGACCTCCGCGAGTGCGGGGCACTCCCATCAGTTCACCGTGCCCGCCGCGGACATGTCCGCGGCGACGGCCCCCCATACGTACGCGAGCACATCGAACGGAGTCCCCACCCACACGCACACCGTTTCGTTCACCGCCCAGGAGTTCGCGCACCTGGCCGGCGGCGGGCGGGTGACCCTGACCACGAGTGCGACGGACCACACCCACACGGCCACGTTCGGTGTCTGCTCCCAGACCTTCTACGCCCTTGAAGTGGCGGTGCACCCGACCGATCCCAACATAGTGTTCGTGGCCGAGCGGAGTCTGTGGCGCTCCAGCACGGGTGGCGGCGTCTTCGACTACGTCGGAAACATCCACGACGACCACCACGCCCTGGTCTTCGATCCCGTCGATCTTGCCGTCTGCTGGGAGGTCAACGACGGCGGTGTCCAGATCTCCACCGACACAGGAGTGACGTGGAGCCACCGCAACCGCGACCTGGCGACGCTGCAGTTCGAGTCGCTCTCCCTCCATCCGGAGTGGGCGAACGTCATGCTGGGCGGCACCCAGGACAACGGCGCCCAGCGCTACGCGGGGACGCCGGCCTGGACGCTGTCGAGGGGCGGTGACGGCGGCTTCACGGCCATCGACCCGTCGAAGCCGACCCGGATGTTCATGGAGTACACCAACGAGACCATCCTGCGGTCCGACGACGCCGGTGTCTCGTGGCAGCTCAAGAACGCCGGGATCACCGGCCGTGTCCTGTTCTACGCCCCGTTCGCGTTGGACCCGGCCAGCCCCACGACCTGCTACTTCGGCGGCGATCGGCTCTGGCGCAGCGAGAACAGCGCGGATACGTGGTCGTCGGTCTCGGCGACGGCGGGTGAGGCGATCACGGCAATCGCCGTCCATCCGGCCGACAGCAACACCGTGTACGTCGGGACGGAGGGCGGCTCCGTCTACCGGTACCGCCGTACCGGGGCGACCTGGAACCCCGCGGACGTCACGCGCACCGATCTGACTGCCGCGCCCCTGCCCCCGGTGTGCGTCTCGGACATCGCCGTCGACAACGCCGGTACCGTCTGGGTGACGATCGCGGGCCTGCTCAGCTCCGAGCAGCCCGGCGAGTTCGGCAACGACCACGTCTACCGGCGAGCCGCGACCGACACCGTCTGGACCTCGCGCTCCAACGGCCTGCTACAGGCCAATCCCATCAACACGATCGTCATCGACCCGGCCAACAGCAACCGGCTCTTCTGCGGCGGTGACGTCGGCATCTTCCGGACCGAGGACGCCGGCCTGACCTGGCTCCCCTGGGACCAGGGCCTGCCCAACTCCCCGGTGTTCGACCTCGTCCTGCACGCCAAGAGCCGACTGCTGCGCGCGGCCACCCACGGCCGGAGCGTCTGGGAGCGGCCCATTGATGCCGGGCAGACCAAGATGGTCGACCTCTACCTGCGCGACACCGTGGTCGACTCCGGACGGGTCCAGCCGTCCCCCTCGGGCGTCGCGGACCCCTTCGACCCGAGTCCGACGCCGGGCACGATGTGGTGGTGGCAGAGCCCGGACATCCTCGTGGACGCCCCGGAGCCGAACTACCAGACGGTCACCCCGGTGAGCGACTACGTCGCGCTGACCCGGATCACCCACCGCACCGCCCGTCGGGACCGCCTCAACCGCTTCTACGTCCAGGTGCACAACCGGGGAGTGAGCACGGCGACCAACGTGCGCGTGCGAGCCTTCCTGGCCGACGCCTCCGCCGGTCTGCCGGCCCTGCCCCCGGACTTCTGGTCCAACGGCAAGCCCTTCGCCGGCGACCCCGCTGCCACCGCGTACACGCCGCTCGGGCCCACCCGGACCTTCGCCCGGCTGGAGGCGGCGGAACCGGGTGTGGCCGAGTGGGACTTCCTCGTCCCCTCGACGGCCGCCCCGCACTCCTGCATCCTGGCCGTCGCCACCTGCGACGAGGACCCCGTCCAGGCCGCCCAGATCTTCGACGTGGGGACGCTGGTGACCTCGAAGAAGCATGCCGCGCTGAAGAACCTCCAGGTGGAGGACGCCGTTCCCGGCGGCGTCACCCCGTCCAAGGCCTTCGTCGTCATGCTCAACAACCCCCAGCAGACGCCCCAGCCGTTCACCGTACGGTTCGACTGGGCGAACCTGCCCGAGGGGACGCGGCTCTACATCACCTTCGAGAAGCTCGGGAACGCCCAGGGGCCGCAGCCCGGCCACGGAGTGGAGCAGCTCGAGAACGCGGGCCAGTTCCTCCCCGCCACCTTCACCGACCGCAATGGGCAGGTGCGGAAGTTCGACTTCGCCCGCTCGTTCGTGATGAAGCCCGACGAGCACCGCAAGAACGAGCTGAAAGGTGTGCGCGTCGACCCTGATCTCGGCTCGCGCGGTCTTGCCGTCAACGTCCGGCTGCCCGAGGGTGTGGCGGACCGGCTCGTGGAGTTCCATGTCCTCCAGGAATTCCAGGGCGAGCTGCTGGGCGGCAGCACCTACGTCGTCCGGCCCGCCCATCCCGCGCCCGCGCAGTCGGCGGGCGACCAGACAGGGGAGGTCCCCCAATGACCCCTCAGTGCCCGCGCCGCCCCGAGCCCGGCGCGCTCAGCCCGCGCTTCTGGGTGGAAGTGGTCCTGGGCTCCCTGTCCGGGCTGCTCTTCGTGATCACGCTCGTCTGGCGTGACTGGATCGAGCTTCTCTTCGACGTCGAACCGGACGCCGGAAGCGGAGCCCTGGAGTGGCTCATCGTGGCAGCCACGGCCCTCGTCGCCGTCGTGTGTGCCGTCGGCGCGCGGATGGAGTGGCACCGCGCCCACCCGGCCGGCGTCGACGCCTCGCGTTAGCCAGATGTCTCAGATGTTCCGTGGAACTAGGACCATCGGACGCCTGGCGTCAGTTCGATCCGCGTCGTGTCGTTCTCGCGGAAGATGTACACGGAGTCGGTCGTCGCATTCCACCCGACCGGGACCACATAGTAGTGGCCGCTGCGCGCGATGAGCAGCCGCAGACCCGTGTAGCGGTAGCGCAGATGCGTGCCTGGGCCGAGATCCTCGGCCTTGAGGCCGGACGGGCCGGTCAGGCTTAGACGCTCAGTGCTGAAGAGGACGACCCCGGGCCAACGGACGACATGGCGCGCCGCCTGCTTCGCCTCGCGATCGCCGAGTTCTGCCGCAAGCAAGGTGACGGCGAGAAGGAGGAACGCCAGAGCGGCGAAGAGCGGCACCGCCCTTTCCAGCAGCCCCTGTCCCCTGCCGCGTAGCGCGGCTCTGCTCTGCCCCATCAGCAGGCCTGCGGCCACTGTGGCTGGGGCAGCCCAGTCCGGCTCGATCTGCGGCCACAACAGGAAGAGCACAAGACCAGCTGCGACGACCAGCCAGTACTGCAGCGCCACGGCGCCCCACACGGCCGAGGCGCTTTGCCTGAGGCGGCTGGTCAGCGGCAGACGCCTGATGAAGTGTGGTGCACTGGTGAGCAGAAGCAGGGCGACCACGGCGACGAGCACCGGGCGCGACAGCAGTTGCAGACTCTCGACCACGTATTCGGAGAACCCAAAGCCGAGAGACGAAGGGGATAGATTGAAGTTGCGGTAGTACCGGCTGGTGTAGATGAGCCCCACGTAGAACATCAGCGCCGCGATGAAGGACGCTTCCGCAACGACAAGCTTCAGAATCGCTATCGAGCCGACGTCACGCCCGGAATCCGGCTGCGCCCTGGCTGGAAGCATCACGATCGGGCGGCGCCGGGGGTGATTCCGTCAGTCGGAACACCGTCGGTTCCGTCCGGGGTGGGCCCTTCGCTGGTGGGAGGAGGAGGGGGAACCGGAACGTTGGGGTCTCCGCCGCCGGTAGGGGTCTGCACGTCGGGAGGGGATGTCGCTGTGGTCTCGTTGGTGGCTTCCGGTGATGGGCTCGCCGACTCGGTGGTGGCTTCCGGTGACGGACTCGCCGGCGGCTCGTCTCCACCGTCATCCCCGTTGCAGGCGGAGACAGCCAGACAGCACGCCATCAACAGGCCGGCCAACGTCACACGGCGGACTGCTCGTCGCATTCGGAACCTCCTCAGTGCCGCCTCGGACAGTAGCCATGGGGGGACGAATCGGACACACCCTCCTGGCGTGTCGAGCCCACGCCACACTGATGGCTCAGACGGCACCGATGAGGGTGAACAGCGGCGGAAGCGGGTGCCGACGCTACTGAGCCGAGCACGTTTCCCCTGGTCGCCCTGCGGACACGGCGCAGACGTCGCTGAACCCACCGGCCGGCCGGGTATTCACGTCTTCGGCCGGGCATCGACCCCGGTAAGCGGGTGAGGGCGCCGACCCGGTCCACTGGGTCGCCGACGCCCGGGGAGGCATGTGTGCGCCCCGGCGCACGCCCGCCCGATCGGGTCGGCGTGTGGCCGCCACGGCCATGCCAACGCCCCGCTGACGCCGCCCCGGACGGACCATGGCCAGGCCGGGGCGCTTGCCCGGCCTGCCCCCGAGGGAACGGAGCAACCCATGGCATCGACGGTCCTCTCACCCGCCACACCCGTCCTGACCGACCATTACGTGGAGCACGACTCGACCATCCCGGCGAACGCCGGGCAGAAGATCAAGCTCTTCGTCCGGGAGCGCAACGGCACGCCCACCGGCGGCCCGCGCAGACCCGTCCTGATGCTGCACGGCCGCAGCGTCTGCGCTCTGGCCGGCTTCGACCTGCAGTACAAGAAGTACAGCTGGGCCGAGGAGCTGGCGAAGGCGGGCTACGACGTCTACGTGATGGAGCAGCAGGGGTCTGGCCTGTCCACCCGGCCGAAGATGGACGACCCGCACAACGTCAGCCCCACCCCCGCCCAGCAGAGACTCCTGGTCCCTAACCCGAACGCAACGGAGTACACCGGCCCAGTGGGCTACGCCGCGCAGCTGAACAACTCGCAGAGCGACTGGGACGAAGTGGACACGGTCGTCGACTTCATCATCGCCAGGAGCGGAGTCGGCAAGGTCGACCTCATCGGCTGGTCCGCCGCTGCCCAGCAACTCGGTCCCTACGCCATCCAGAACCCCGGCAAGGTGCGCAGCCTCTTCCTGGTGGCGCCCATCTTCCCCCCGAACGGCAGGCAGAGCGCCCCCGGATCCGACTTCGGCGCGCCTGTGACCCTGCCGGTGTCCACGCCGACGGGCGCCTTCGGGTTCCCGATGACCGTCGGCACCAAGAGCGGTCTCGACAACGCATGGAAGAAGGACCTCCTCTGTCCGGACCAGCGCGAGGCCGGGATGGTCGACCAGGTGTGGAAGGCCATGATGGCGGCCGACCCGATCGGCGCCACCTGGGGAGGCGTCGTGGCCGGATCCCCGGAGGGGCTGAACCGCGTCCGGAACGTGTTCTGGTGGGGCTGGAACAAGACCACCGTGCCGTTGCACGGAGTCCTCGGCGACAAGGTGCCCGTGTGCATCGTGTACGGGGAGCACGACTCGGTCATCAATACCTCACCGAGCCTCGGCCTGCTGTACTTCTCGACCTCCGAGCTCTACAACACCATCCCCGGGACGAAGAAGCTGATGTTCCGGCTCTCCTGCGCCGGCCACCAGATCGTCTGGGAGCGCAAGGCGAAACTCCTGCACACCATGTCCGAGCACTGGCTCAAAGACGGCAAGGTCTTCGGCGAGGTCGACGGGAGCTTCTACCGGGACGAGGACGAGGTCCTCACTCCCCTGTAGTGAGGACCTCGCTCGGCCACCGGCCAGGCGGTCGCTCCAGCGCCGTCACCAGCAGCGGGTCACCGGTCCGCATTGCCCCGGGCGGACGCGTACCCCATCAGCGCGGCCGCGGTCGGGCCGCGGGTCACCTCCGGCGCTCCCCGTGGACACGGCAGGCCGTGCCCGGGTCCGCCGCTTCGGCCTCACCGGCGTACTCGACCCTGGATGGGCCGGCCACGACGAAGCGCCAGCCCCGCCGCGGTGCGATGCAGGGCACGTCATACGTGCGTGAAGGCGCCCCGGCGCGTCAGGGCAGGAGCGGGACAAGCATGGCGTCGAAGAGGGGGCAGGTCATCGAGGGGGGCGGGTGAACCGCTCGCTCGGTTGGCCAGCGCGGCTGCCCCTCCCGCAGGCATCGAGACCGCGTTCACCGTTGGTTGGCATGCGAGTCGTGGCCGTGCTGCTGTGTGCGGTGGGCAGTGTCTGCGCCTCTGAGCGCCATGGCAATCCGTACAGCACCTGGAAGGGACGTGCGCTGGTACTCCCGCACGGCCTGCTCTGGGACTCGAAAAGCTCGGCCCGCCCTGATGGGAAGGCAGCATTCCACTGTTGCCCAGCCGGTAGACGCTCAGCTGACTCCCAACAGCGAGGCAATTTCCGCAACGGTCAGGAAGACGACCGCGGCTCTCGAGTGCTCGCGGAGCAAGGCCGGCCGGCCTGACGGGCGTGCGCTCCTTGCGTCCTCGCCGAGCGCAGGGATCATGCCCGTCAAGCCGGCTCTTACCATCTCGTCGACTACTTCAGGCCGGCGGTGAAGACACTCAGCGATCCGACCTTTTCCGTAGCCGTCGAGGCACAGCCGCATCACAGCCGCCTGCCGTACAGGGATGCGCCTAGCGCATCGATCTCGGGACGCTCCATGGCATGCGACGAATCGGGCCCGCCGGAACGACTGCCCTGGTCGGCTTCGTCGCCAGCAGGCTGACGAGTACTGGCGCCGCCTTGTAATCCATTGGCCGGGGGGGGTGCCCCTACGTCTTTGGTCAAGGGAAACGGGGGTGCGATGGGTCGGCGATCCGGGCAGCATGGCGGGGTGACCGACCTGCTGTGGGATGACGTGAAGTGCTTCTTCGACCTGGACCTGATGGGGTCGTTGCCGGACGTGCGTGTCCCGGATGCCTCGGTGGAGGACTGGCAGTCGGTCCTCGACCTTGTCGCGGAGAAGGGCTGGAAGTGCCAGTACTCCGAGGGAGAGATGGTGCTTCCAGTGCCCCGGGCGGAGGCCGTGCTGTCCCGCCCGGCGGATGCCGAGTGCGCGGACCTGCGGGTCTGGCCGACGGCCGATGTGTTGGCGATCTTCAGTTTCCATGCCGGCGATGAAATCGACTTCGACGTCGACCTGCGGGAGTTGCAGGGCCAGGACCGACTTGATGTGTTCTGCGGCTTCCTTCGGGCGATTGGGCGGCGGCTGGGTAAGCCGGTGCTGATGGACCCGGAAGGCGACTATGGCCATCCGGTGCTCGGCTTCGACGTTGAGGCTGACCGAGTCGTTCTCTTCGCGGACCCGCAGGTCATGTGACTGAGGCCGACGGCTGCGGTTCATAGAAGGTTCCGTCGCGGAGCATCGCGAACAGGACGTCGGCCCTGCGTCTGGCAAGGCAGAGTAGAGCCTGGGTGTGGTGCTTGCCCTGGGCGATCTTCTTGTTGTAGTAGGCCCGCGATGTCGGGTCCCCCAAGGCGGCGAACGCGGAGAGAAAGAAAGCCCGTTTGAGCTGCTTGTTCCCTCTCCGGGAAGGCTGTTCGCCGCGGATCGAGGAGCCCGAGCTCCGGGTCGCGGGGGCGAGACGCGCGTAGGCGGCGAGGTGGCCGGCGGCCGGGAAGGTGCTGCCGTCGCCGACCTCGATCAGGATCCGGGCTCCGGTCCTGACGCCGATGCCCGGCATGGACGTCAGTGGAAAGAGGGTGAGCCTCCAGCAGTTCCTCGATCCGCCCGGCCAGCAGCTTCCGCTGGTCAAGCACGGCCGTCAGCGACCCGGCAAGGCTCGGGACGATCAGCGCGGCCGCCTCCGTCCCCGGAACGGTGACGGTCTGCTCGTCCAGCGCGGCGAAGATCTCCTCGACCAGGCGCTCGGCCATCCTCGGCGCCTTCGGCCGCAGCAGCGTGACCAGGCGCCGCCGGCCGGCCCTGCGAATCTGAGCCGGAGAGCCGAACCGCTCCAGCAGCGTGAGGACGGCCGGGTGCTGCAACCGCGGCCCCAGCACCCGTTCCAGCGACGGATGGATCTGTGTCAGCAGACCGTGCAGCCGGTTCGCGACCCGGGTCGCCTCACCGGCCAGGTCGTCATCGAAGCCCACGATCATCTCCAGCTCGGCGATCGTCTCGTCCTCGCCGTCGATCGCCCGCAGAGTGTGCGGCATCGCTCGGGCCGCGTCCGCGATGATGAACGCGTCCCTCGCGTCCGTCTTGGCCTCGCCGGGGTAGAGGTCGGCGATCCGCCGCATCGTCAGCCCCGGCAGATAGGCGACCGGACAGCCCATGCCCCGCGCAACCGCCAGCGGCAGGGTACCGATCGAGGCCGGCTGGTCGACCATGACCAGCACCGTCCCGTGCTTGGCCTGGAGCTTCGCGAACAGCTCGCGGAGCTTGGGCTCGGTGTTGGGCAGCCGTTTGACGAACGCCTTCTTCCCGGCCGGGGTGACGGCGGTGGCGTGGTGTTCGCCCTTGCCGACGTCCAGGCCGAGGAAGGCGTCGATGTCGCCGGTTCGATCACGTGCAGGCCCCTCCTCACGCTTTCGTCCGGCCTTGCCAGGGCACCGAGCTGCCACACCAACGCCCTCCTCACGCTTTCGTCCGGCCTTGCCAGGGCACCGAGCTGCCACACCAACGTTAAGGAGAGCTCTTCCGGCTCGGGTGAAACCGGTTCTCAAGCCCCTCATCAGCGGTCCGTCGATGCTTCCGGGCCCGGTGACACCCCCCCGGATCATGAACAACA
>NZ_JAGGOS010000126.1 GCF_018614205.1 Streptomyces sp. ISL-36
CTCGGCGGCACTCGTGCTCGGCGACACGGCCGCGGCGGCGCGCGTCCACGCCCGCGCTCTGGCCCGCGTCCGCGCGGAGGGCCGTACGGCGCTGCTGCCCCGGGTGCTGGAGCATCTCGCGTACGCCGAACTGCGGGCCGGACGCCACGGTCGGGCCGGGGCGCACGCCCACGAGGGGGTGCGGGTGGCGGAGCTCACCGGCCAGCACAATGTGGCGGCCCATCAGCACGCCGTCCTCGCCCTGGTCGCCTCGGTCGTGGGAGACACGGAGTCCGTGGAGAGGCACGCGCGTCGGGCGCTCACGGTCGCGCGTGCGCACGGACTGGCCCAGGCGGCCACGCTCGCCGAGTGGGCGCTCGCCCGGGCGGAGCTCGGCCGTGGCCTCGCCGTCCAGGCCGCAGCGCGGCTCGCCCCTCTCGTACGGCCCGGCCCGCGCGGCGGACATTTCGCGCTCCGCATGCTGGCCGTGCCGTGCTTCGTCGAGGCGGCTCACGCGGCCGGCCGGTCGGCCGAAGCCCGGGCGGCCAGCGAGGAGTTCGCCGTATGGGCGTCGCAGGGCATGGATCCGCAGGCGCCGGCTCAGCTGGCCCGCTGCCGGGCGCTGCTCAAGGAGCCGGAGGAATCGGCGCACTGGTACGGCGAGGCCATGAGGCGTCATGAGGAGTCCGGCAACGATTTCGAGCGTGCCAGAACGCTGCTCGCGTACGGCAAATGGCTGCGTCGGCGCAGGCGCCCGCGGGAGGCTCGGGTCCGGCTGAGCGATGCGCTCGTCACGTTCGAGCGGGCCTCGGCGGACACCTGGGCCGCGGAGGCCCGGGCGGAACTGCGCGCCACCGGCGGGGCGGCGGGGAAGCCGCGTGCCTCCGCGGCGCCGGACGACCTGACGCCCCAGCAGCAGCGCATCGCGGCACTCGCCGCCGAGGGCGCGACCAATCGCGAGATCGCCGACCGGCTGTCCATCAGTCCCCGTACGGTCGACCACCATCTGCGGAACGTCTTCGCCAGGCTGGGGGTCCGTTCACGCGTCGAGCTGTCGGGCGTCATGGTTCGTGCCGCCGGGCGTTCGTCGGACGCGCCGTGAGACGTACGCCCCCGGTTGGCCGGAGCGGACCGCCTGAGGCGGGTTCGGCCGGCGTCGAGTGTCAGACCTTGCGCCATCTGGCGAGTCCGAAGGAGTACGCCCCGAACAACAGGAGTCCGGCCGCCACGGCGATCAGGAGCCACCGGCCCGCGGGGGCCTGCGCGAACGAACGGATCGCGTCGTCCATGCCCTTGGCCTCGGCCGGGTCGAACTGGACCGCGGCCTTGAGGGCGAAGAAGCCGACCGCGGCGAGGACGAGGCCGCGGGAGACGCCTCCGGCGACTCCGGTGACGTCCATGAAGAGACGCTGACTCCGCGACATCCGGGCCCGCTTCAGGTGCTTGCGGAACTTCCGCAGGGCTGCGCGCCCCGCGATCCACAGGCCCGCCACGAGGATGCCGACCGCTGCCGCGCCGACCCACCACTGTCCGCCCGGCAGTCCGAGCAGGCGGCCGGTGACGTCCTGGCTCTGCCGGTCGCTCGACCCCGCCCCGCTTCCCCTGGCGCCCGCCGCGAAGGACAGCACGAGGAAGGACACGAAGGCGTAGAAGACGAACCGGACGCCGGACAGCGCGCGCTTGCCCGCGCTGTCACCGTCCGGGCCGGCGGCGCCGAACACGGCCTCCGTCAGCCGCCAGAGCGCCATGCCGGCGAGCCCCACGCCGAGGGCCCACAGGAGGACGGCGCCGAAAGGCGTGGCGGCGACCTCGGTCAGGGCCCCGCCCCGGTCGGCCTGCTCGTGCGCGCCCGTCACGCCGATGCGGACGGCGAGCACGCCGACGAACAGGTACAGCACTCCCCGCGCCACGAAGCCGGCGCGGGCGCCTGCCCGCACCGCGTCGCCACGGGCCGCTCTTCTCGCCACCGCTGTGGGTGACCCAGCTCCGCTCATGTCTGGTCCCTCCCCTCGGGCCGGACTCTCCGGGTGCCCCGTCCCCGCCGGTCACAACCCTCTCGTCGACGGGCCGGATACGCAGCGTGTCCGCCGGGCGACCGGGGGAAGGCGAGCAGAGAGCACATCATCTGATATCGGGAGAAAGGGAAATCATGATGCAGCCTCGGGGTGACGCCTGGTCGTCCCGCACACCGACGCGTACCGCCCCCGTTTCTTCTACCGCCCACGGCCGGACCGAGTGGACGTCCGCCCGGGCCCGGGAAGCCACCCGGCGACGGCTGGCGGGCATCCGGCCGGTGGATCCCTCCCAGGTGGACGACGTGATGCTGGTCGTGTCCGAGTTGGTGACCAACGCGCAGAGGCACGGCGGCGGTGTCACCGGCTTCGGCCTGGACCTGGCGCGGGACGCCGCGACGGTGGTCGTCAGCGACGCCAGCAGCGACCCTCCGGATCTCCGCCGTCGCGAGGAACTGGTCCCCGGCGGCTTCGGATGGCCCATCGTGCTGCACCTGTGCCGGGAGGTGGCCGTGTCGGTCCGGCCCGAGGGGAAGACGATCCGTGCGGTCGTACCGCTCGATCAGTGACCGCGGCGGGCCCCTTCCGCCACGGCCGCGAACCGGACCGGGCGCAGGACGCGGCCGGGTCCACGTGTCGTTCCGGCCGATCCGGGTACGTTGGCGCTGGCCGGGCGAGTGTTCGGGCTCCGGCGTCGAGGACGAGGAGATGTGATGGGCCAGGCCGCGAGAGGACGCGTACGGAAGACGTTCGGAGCGTGGGACCGCACGGTCTTCGGACACGTCGCGGGACGGTCGTGGCCCGGTGCGGAACCGATCCTTCCGCGGCTCAGCCGCAGCGCCGACCACGGCCTCCTGTGGTTCGGGATCGCCGCCGGTCTGTGGGCGCTCGGCGGACCGAAGGGGCGGCGCGCCGCGGTACGCGGCGTGACCTCCCTCGCCCTGGCGTCGGTCACCGTCAACACGCTGGCCAAGAGCGCCGTGCGCCGGGATCGTCCGCTGATCGACACCGTCCCCCTCGTCCGCAGGCTGCCGCACCAGCCGTTCACGACGTCCTTCCCCTCCGGCCACTCCGCCTCCGCCGCGGCGTTCACGGCGGGCGTGGCGCTGGAGTCGGGCGGTTGGGGGGCGGCGGTCCTTCCCGTGGCCGCCTCCGTCGCCTTCTCCCGCGTCTACACCGGCGTCCACTACCCGAGCGACGTCCTCGTGGGCGCCGGTCTCGGAGTGGGCGCCGCGTACGCCGTCCGCGGCCTGGCGCCGACACGGGCGCTGGTCGCGACCCCCGCCCGGCCACGCGTGGAGGTGCCGGCCCGGCCCGACGGCGACGGCCTCGTCGTCGTGGTCAACCCGTCGTCCGGCGCGCAGTCGCAGCTCATGGATCCGGTACGGCAGTTGCGCACGCTGCTGCCCAGGGCCGACGTCGTCCTGTACGAGGAGGAGGCCGGTCCGCTGCCGGAGGTGCTGGAGAAGGTCGCGGCCGAGGTGGCCGGCCACGGCGGGGTCCTGGGCGTCTGCGGCGGTGACGGAACCGTGAACGCGGCGGTGGCCCCCGCTCTGCGGCACGGGGTGCCGCTCCTGGTCGTTCCCGGTGGGACGTTCAACCACTTCTCGGTGGACCTGGGCATGGACACGGTCGCCGAGGCCTGTGGGGCGCTGGCCGAGGGACACGCGGTGCGGACCGACGTCGGCCGGATCACCAGCGGGACGGACGGGGAACAGGCGTACTTCCTGAACACCTTCAGTCTTGGCGTCTACCCGGAGCTCGTACGGCTCCGGGAACGCTGGTCGCCCCGCGTCGGCGGCCCCCTCGCCTCCCTGCTGGGCGTGGCGCACGTCCTGCGGACGTCGCGGCCGCTGCGGGCCGAGGTGAACGGCAGGCGAGCGTCCATGTGGCTGCTGTTCGCCGGCAACGGCGCCTACCGCAGCGTGGGGCTCGCTCCGCTGCGGCGCCACGACCTGGCGGACGGGATGCTGGACGTACGGATCGCGCACGGCGGCCGTTTCGCCCGGACGCGCCTGCTCGCCACGGCGCTGGCCGGAGGGCTGGCCAGGACCCGCCTCTACGCGGCCGCCCGTCCGACCTCCCTGCGGGTGACTGGTCTGCCCGAGGACGCCCACATGGCGTACGACGGCGAGGTGGTCCCGGCCCCCCGGTCACTGCGGCTGGACAAGCTGCCCGAGGCCCTGACCGTCTACCGCCCCCTCACGGACTGAGCCCCGCCCGCCCGGGCCAGGGCGTGTCTTTCGGATCTTGCCGGGCTCGCACGACAGGGCGCGGGCAAAGGGTGAGACCTGTCCGCTGCCGTACGCGGTGAACGCCTGGCAGGATGCGTGCAGTCGTGCGGCCCGGCCGGTCCGGCGTGCACAGGGCGCCCTCCTCGGCCCGGTCCTGCACGGCGACAGCGCGTATGTGGCGCAGAACCGTACTCTCTCCGCGCTGGACGC
Source organism: Streptomyces sp. ISL-36 (assembly GCF_018614205.1). GTDB lineage: Bacteria > Actinomycetota > Actinomycetes > Streptomycetales > Streptomycetaceae > Streptomyces. Next base: position 4,436 of record NZ_JAGGOS010000126.1, read on the forward strand.
GGCGGGGCCGCGGTGGGAGTCGTGAGTCACCGCCCGCGGTGCTGCCGTTCACCGGCCCCGAGCACCTACGGCACGCGGGGGCCGACCTCAGCAGCAGGGATCGGCATGGCGGCTCTCGCCGGCGAGGTCCGCGAAGGGAATGGGGCAGCGGGCGCTGGAAACGCAGACGGTCAGGTCGTCGCAGCCGGCGTCGACAGCGGCGGTCAGGGCGGTGCGGATGGTGGTCAGGTCGGCGATCCTCGCGTCGACTTCGGCGAGCTTGACCGCGGCCCGCTCCTGGAGACCCGCCACGGGGCGGCCGTGCCGGTGGCGGCCGGCCTCCAGGAGCTCGGCGACCTCCGCCAGCGTGAACCCCAGCCGCTGGGCGGCCTTGATCACCCGCAGCGTGGTGACCGCGTCCTCGCGGTAGAGGCGGTGGCCGCCGGGGCTGCGGTCGGGTTCGGCGAGCAGGCCGCGCCGCTCGTAGTAGCGCAGGGTCTGCAGGGTCACCCCCGCCGCGTCCGCGACCTCGCCGCTGCGCAGAGTGCTGCCGCTCACGGTAGGTTCCGTCCGGCGGCGGCCGTGGTCGCCCGCTCGTGCAGGGCGGCGAGTACGGCCTCGTGCGCAGCGTCGACCTCGACGTCGAGACGGACCTGCCCGGGGCCGGGGGTGACGGTGAAGGTGAAGAACGAGCAGCAGCCGCTCTCGCGAGCCACCAGGTCGCGCACCCTGCCCTCCACGCCCGGCCCGCCGGTGAACGCCATCTCCAGCCTCAGCCGGTCCGGCCGGGACGAGCCGGCCAGCCGCTCGGCGAACAGCGCGTCGAACTCCGCGACCCGCAGCGGCCGCTCGGGGGTGGGCAGCGTGCAAGAAGCCGGTACCCAGGTCGTCATCGTGACCACTCCCGTCGTCAGGCCCTCGCCCGGTACGAGCGGGGACACCTCCGAAGGTAAACCTGTACCTGGCTACCGGTTGCAAGCCTGACACCGCCGCGGCCGGCGCCGACAAGGCGTTCTTCAGGGGAGGGCGACGCCGCGGGCCGTCACCCACAGCTCGTACCACTCCTCGTGGCTCAGGTCGGGTTCGCCGAGTGCCGCGTCGCGGCAGGCGCGGATACGTGCGGGGTTCGACGTGCCGATCACCGGGACCACGCGAGCCGGGTGGCGGCGCAGCCACCAGAGCACGATCGTCTCCGGGGTGGTGCCCTTCGCCTGCGCGAGCGAGGCGACGAGCGCGGCGGTCGCCCTGTCCTGCGGGGTCTTCGGCAGCCCGGTGTAGCGCCCCTGCGCCAGCGAGCCCCACGCCTGGAGCGAGATCCCGTGGGCCAGGCAGTGCTCGACGGTTCCGGCGGGGAAGCCGTTGGCGGCCGACTCCGGGGTGTTGACGAGGACGGCGTCCTCGAGCCAGGCGCGCCGGTACAGGCTCATCTCCAGCTGGTTGGCCACGAGCGGGAGCTCGGTGTGGGCCTGGAGCCGGGCGATCTGGGCGGCGTTCATATTGGAGACGCCGAAACGGCGGACGAGCCCCTGGCGGTGGAGCGACGTCAGGGCCGCGCCGAGGTCGGCCGGGTCGGCGAGCGGATCCGGGCGGTGCAGGAGGAGTACGTCCAGGACGTCGGTGCGCAGCCGGGTCAGGCTCTCCTCGACCTTCCGTACGACCGTGTCGCCGCGCAGGTCGTAGAGACCGGGCCGGTCGCCTTCGGCGAGCCGGATGCCGCACTTGGTCTGCAGGGTGATCCGTTCGCGCAGTCCGGCCGAGCGGGCGAGGATCTCGCCGAAGACCGCCTCCGACTTTCCGTGCCGGTAGATGTCGGCGTGGTCGAAGGCGGTGATGCCGCTGTCGAGGGCCGCCTCGACGGCCGCCTCCGCCGCGTCGACGTCGGCCGCCGTGTAGGGGCTCGTGTCCCATGCGCCGCCGAGGCCCATGCAGCCGAAGACGAGGCGGTCGGGCTTCTCACTCGTGCTCACGCGCCCCACCTTCGCACACGCCCGCCGAGCGGCCGGGCGCGGGCGTCAGTCGCCGCTGGTGTAGCGGTACCGGACCCAGAGGGGCAGGGCGAACCAGCAGATGAGGTACCAGGCGAGGACCGCGGAGACCAGCCAGGGCACATAGGTGTCGTGCGTGGCCACGCGCAGGATGAGGAAAAGCGCCGACGTCAGGGTCGCCAGGAGCAGGACGATGCCGGTGAAGGTGAGCCGGGAGGCCCAGACGACGGCCTGGGGTTTGATCCGCCGTCCCGAGACGATCCGGTGGAAGGCCACCGGGCCGATGAGCGCGCCCGTGGCGAGGGAGCCGAGGACGACGGTGATGATGTAGATCGTCTTGTCGGTCTGTTCCAGCCCTTGGAAGTGGGGGGTGAACACCACCGTCAGGAGGAAGCCGAGGAGGATCTGGACGCCGGTCTGCGCCACCCGTATCTCCTGGATGAGTTCCTGCCAGCGCCGGTCGGCCCGCTCGTCCTCCGTCTCCCTCCGCCCGTCCCGCCGCGCGTCCGCTGCCTCGCCGGGGCCCTCATCGCCCCCGCTGCGGCCTCGGTCCAGGCCTCTGCCCGGCGTCGTTCCGGCCTCTCGTTCCGCCATGGGTTCCTCCTCCCGAAACACGGGGGGCCGGGGGGACGGGGAGGGCGGGCGTACCCGCGTCCCTCCCGGCCCCTCGTCCCTTCCAAGGTGCGCCACGAGGCACGGCTTCCCGCGCGCCGGACGGACACACCCCAAGGCACGGGGCGGAAGTCACCGACCGGCTCCGCGGACGGGCGCCGCCCCGGCGCGGCTACGCGGCGAGCGAACCATGCCCCCGCCGGTCCGGGCCCGGCCCACAGTGGGGACCATGCCGAACCGTGTAGCCGTCCTGTCCGACATCCACGCCGTCCTGCCCGCCCTGGAGGCGGTGCTCGACGAACCGGAGGTGCGCGCCGCGGACCGTATCGTCCTGACCGGGGACATCTCGGCCGGTCCCCAACCAGCCGAAGTCCTCGACCTGTTGACCGGTCTCGGCGAGCGCGTCATCTGGGTCGGCGGGAACGCCGACCGCGAACTCCTGGAGTACCGCCGCGGCCTTCGCGACACCATCCCGGACGTCATCGCCCCCTGGGCCGCCGAGCGGCTGCGCGCGGATCATCTCGACCTGCTCGCGCGCCTGCCCCGATCGGTCACCCTGCCGGTACGCGGCATGGGAGAGGTCCTGTTCTGTCACGCCACCCCTCGCGACGACGAGGAGGTCGTCCTGGTCGACTCCCGCCTCGAGCGCTGGCGCGAGGTGTTCGGCGGCCTCGACGACGAGATCCGTACGGTGGTCCTCGGGCACACTCATATGCCGTACGTCCGCCTCGCCGACGGCCGGCTCGTCGTCAACCCCGGCAGCGTCGGCATGCCCTACGGGCGGACGGGGGCCCATTGGGCGCTCCTGGGGCCCGGTGTCGAGCTGCGGACCACGCACTTCGACATCGAGGCAGCCATCGACCGCCTCACCCGGGACTCCCCGTACCCGGACATCGCCGAGTGGGCCGACTACTTCCTTCGCGCGCGGGCGACCGACGCCGACGCGCTCCAGGTCTTCGGTCCGCGCGACGGCCGCGCCGTCGCCCCGCCCCGGCCGGCCGACGGCGAAGACGACGGACTCGGATGATGACGTCATGGCTGCCCGGCGTCCTGCGGGCCCTCGACCGGTTCCACGCCCGCCACCCGTGGGACCACAACGCCCACTACCACCGGTGGATCCTGCGGCAGCTGCCCAGACGGTTCGGGACCGCCCTGGACGCCGGGTCGGGCAGCGGCGACCTGGCCGGCCTCGATGACGGCCGCGACCCGGCCGGCGACCATGTGCTTCGCCGACATCGTGCGAGAGGCCCGTCGCGTGCAGCCCGGCGCCCGCCTGCGCCGTCGTCTGTTCTGGCGTTACACGCTGGTGTCGCGGCGGAACTGAAGGGCGCTCGAGCAGCGCTTCAGCCGCCGGGCGTGGGGACGCGGGCGGCGATGGCGTCCAGCATCAGGTCCAGGGCGAAGTGGAAGTTGGCGTCGTCCTCCACGGACGCCAGATACGGCGCCGCCGCCGCGATGTGGGGATGGGTGGCGGCGGACACCGCCGCGTACACGCCGCTCCAGGCGGACTCGTCGCCGTGCCGTGCGCCCGGGTCGAGCGCGAGATACGTGGCCTCCATGCACGACCAGGCCAGCATGAAGTCGACAAGGGCGCGGTAGTGAAGTACCGCCTCGTCGGGCGGGAATCCGGCGTCGGACAGCGCGGCGAGGATCATCTCGATCACCCGCATCTCGGCCGGGCGCCGCGTGATGCGCACCGTGGCCAGGACGGCGGCTCGCGGGTGGGAGAGGTAGACCTTGCGGTTACGGGTGAAGAGCGTCCGCAGCGTCTCGCGCCAGTCACCGGACGGCTCGAACCCTTCGAGGCTCTCCTCGAGCAGGTGGTCCGCCACGGCGAGCAGCAGGTCGTCCTTGTTGCGGAAATGGCGGTAGAGGGCGGTGGGATCCGCGCCCAGCTGAGCGCCGATACGGCGGAACGTGAGGGAGTCGGCCCCCTCGGCGTCGAGCAGTTCGAGGCAGGCCTCCACGATCAGCCGGGGGCTGAGCGACGGCCGTGCACGGCCCGCGGCGCCCCCTTTCCCGCCGGCTGTCGCGGCCTGCTTCCCCGTACGTGACGCCACTGCGCACTCCCCTTCGCTCCGGTCGGCTCCATTGTGCCGTCAGACGCGTGCCGTCAGACGTGTGCCGTCAGACGCGCCGGATCCGCTCCGGCGTCGCGTCTCCTCGGCCCTTCCCGAGTCAACAATGTTGTCATCGCTGTTGACTCCATGGCGGGGATCCTGCCACGCTGCCGCCCGTCGCACCTCTCCGGCACATCGCGTCCGCCCTCCCAGGTCCCAGGAGAAGCCCATGACCGGTCACCCGCCGCCGCCCTCCCCCGGCTCCGTTCCCGCCCCGGCCGCAGCCCCCACCGCTCCCCCGGCCGCCGGCGCCGAGGCGCTGCCCAAGGTGCTCGGCGTCCTGGACGGGGTCGTGCTCTCCCTGTCGAACATCAGCCCCACCTTCAGCATCGGCGTCGGCCTGGGGATCATCGGCGCCTCGGTCGGCGTGGGCATTCCGGCCGCCTTTCTCCTGGGCCTGCTGCCGATCCTCGGCATCGCGCTCGCCTACACCCAGCTGAACCGGCGCGAGGCCAACTGCGGCACGGCGTACGTGTGGGTCGGCAGGGCGGTCGGGCCGATGCCGGGGTACCTGATCGGCTGGGTCACCGTCGTCACGCAGGTGCTGTTCCTGTCGTACGCCATCCCGCTGATGGGCCAGTACGCCCTCCTCGCGGTGGACGCGACGGGGCTGCACCGGGTGGCCGGCGTGCACCTCGCCGACGCCCCCGTCCTCGCGACGATGACGGCGGGCCTGGTTCTTGCCGCCGGGCTGACCGCGCTGGCGATTCTCGGGATCGAGGTCGCCGCTCGCTTCCAACTCGTCCTCATCGTCCTGGAGTTCGTGGTGCTCCTGGCGGTCTGCCTGTGGGCCGTCGTCGCCGGCGACGCGGCCCCCTTCGACCCGGCCTGGTTCTCCCCCACGGTCTTCTCCTCGCCCTCCGTGATGGCGATGGGCATCCTGCTGGCGGTGTTCATGTACTGGGGGTGGGAGACCGCTTTCTCGGTGACCGAGGAGAACGCCGATGCGCGCACCTCGGCGCGGGCCGGCATGTGGTCGCTCGCGGCGGTCGCGGGCCTGTTCCTCTTCGCTTCCGTCGCCTTCCAGCGCGCTCTGACCCCCGAGGAGCTGGTGAGCAACGGGGAGCGGGGCCTGCCCTATCTCGGGGAGCTGGCGGCCGGCCCCTTCGGACGCGCGGTGACCACCGTCGTCCTGCTGTGCTCCATCGTCGCGTGCGTGCAGTCCGTTCTGATCGGATCGGCGCGCCAGACTCTCGCGATGAGCCGGGACGGTGTGCTCGGCGCCGGCTGGGCTGCGCTGCATCCCCGGCGGCGCACGCCGCATCTGTCGACGCTGCGCATCGCCGCGCTGGCGGCGGCGCTGGCCCTGCTCTCGGCCGGCCTGGGCAGCCTGCAGGACATCATCGTCGGGGCGGTGACCTCCGTCGGCATCCTCATCTCGCTCTACTACGCCTTCGCCGCGCTGGCCTGCGCGATCACCTTCGCGCCGGAGGCACGGCGCGATCCGCGCATGCTCCTGGTCACGGTGCTGGTGCCGGTGGTGTGCGGGCTGGCCCTGCTCGGCCTCGGCTGCTACATGGTCTTCAGCCTGTGGACCTCCTCCGAGCACTTCGCCTTCGCGGCGGACAACGGCCGCTTCCTGACCCTCGTTCCGGTGGTCATCCTCGTCGGCGGCGTCCCGGCCGCCCTGTGGGCCAAGTACGGCCGCCGGGCCGCCTACTTCGACCGCGACCGGCGCACACCGTGAAACGCCCCTTCCAGCCCGCCCCGGCACCGACCGTCCCACCGCCGACCGGCCCACCACCCCTCCACCGACGACCCCACCCCTGTCCCGCCAGGACCACGCCCCCGAGGAGCAGCTCCGATGAACCCCGCAGACACCGTCTTCACCTCCGGCTCCGTGATCACCATGGACCCCTCGGACGCCGGCGCCACGGACCTGGCCGTGACCGGGGAGCGGATCACCGCGGTCGGTGGCGAGGAGGTGCGCGAACTGATCGGTCCCGGCACCGAGGTGGTCGACCTGGCGGGCCGGGCGCTGCTGCCCGGCTTCCAGGACGCGCACGTCCACTCCGTGTTCGGCGGTCTGGAACTGGGCGCCTGCGACCTGACCGGCACGACGGACCCGGCCGAGTACCGCAGGCGCATCGCGTCCTACGCCGCCGCCCATCCCGAACGGTCCTGGATCACCGGCGGCGGCTGGTCGATGGAGAGCTTCCCCGGCGGCCTGCCGACCCGGCAGATGCTCGACGCACTCGTACCCGACCGCCCCGTCCTGCTCGCCAACCGCGACCACCACGGCGCCTGGGTCAACACCCGGGCCCTGGAACTGGCGGGCGTGACCGCCGCGACCCCCGATCCGGCCGACGGGCGCATCGAGCGTGAAGCCGACGGCACCCCGTCGGGCATGCTCCAGGAGGGCGCGGTGGAACTCGTCGGGCGCGCCGCCCCGCGTCCCACCGAGGAGGATCTCGTCAACGGCCTGCTCCGCGCCCAGCGGCTGCTGCACTCGTACGGGATCACCGCCTGGCAGGACGCCCTGCTCGGCGAGTACGGCGGCCACCCCGACGTCTCCTCCGCGTACCTGGCGGCGGCCGAGCGCGGGCTGCTGACGGCCCGGGTCGTCGGCTCCCTCTGGTGGGACAGGGAGGCAGGCGCCGAGCAGATCCCGCAGCTGGTCGAGCGCCGCAAGGCGTTGCGGTCGGGACGGTTCCGGGCCGATACCGTCAAGATCATGCAGGACGGCATCGCCGAGAACGGCACCGCGGCCATGACCGCCCCTTACAAGGACGGGTGCGGCTGCGCGACCGCCAACAGCGGCCTCAGCTTCGTCGACCCCGAGGCGCTGCGCGGGTACGTCACGGCGCTCGACGCCCTCGACTTCCAGGTCCACTTCCACGCGCTGGGCGACCGGGCCGTCCGCGAGGCGCTCGACGCGGTCGAGGCCGCGCGCCACGCCAACGGCCCGCGCGGCAACCGCCACCACCTCGCCCACCTCCAGGTCGTCCACCCCGACGACGTACCGCGCTTCGCGCGCCTGGAAGCGGTCGCCAACCTGCAGCCGCTCTGGGCGGCCCATGAGCCCCAACTCGACGAACTGACCAGCCCGTTCCTGGGTGAGGGCCTCGCGGCACGGCAGTATCCCTTCGGCGACCTCCACCGCGCCGGGGCCCGACTGGCCGCGGGCAGCGACTGGCCCGTCAGTTCCGCGGACCCGCTGGAGGGCGTCCACGTCGCCGTGAACCGGATCGTTCCCGGCGGCGACCTGCCGTCCTTCCTCCCCCGCCAGCGGCTCGACCTGACGACCGCGCTCGCCGCCTACACCTCGGGTTCCGCCTATGTGAACGGCCTCGACGACACGGGCGTGCTGCGCCCCGGACACCTGGCGGATCTGGTCGTGCTCGACCGCGATCCGCACTCCGTTCCCCCGTCGGAGCTCGCGTCCCTGAGGGTCGAGGCCACCTACGTGGGCGGGCAGCGCGTCTTCGGCGCCTGAGCTCGGCTCCGAATGACCGGTTTCCGCCACTCGCCCGGGCACAATCTTCTGGCACATGCATAGCTCGGCCTTGGTTATCGGTATAAAAGCCGCATGGAAAGCGTCGAACGCTACGAGCTGACTTTTCCCGTGTCGGGTGACTCCATCGTGGTCTCCCGCACGGAACGCAAGGGTGCGGGCGGGCACCCCGTCTACGCCGACGAGACCGGCATCGTGCAGGCCGAGATCGACGAGCAGGGACATGTGCGCATGGTGGCCAGCGGTGGCCACCAGAGTCATGACGTACCCGCGCGGGCCGTCCCCCTGCCCTAAGGGCCGTCCCGTAATCCCTGGCGGGCGCACGACGACAGCTACGGCACCTCGCTACGTTGCCGGAACGCCCGAATACACCCAGTATGAGGACGTCCCTCCGCCTTGCGATGCACCGCATCTGACGCCGTGCGCTGATCCACCAGGGATGACGGGACAGCCCTTAGACAGTGCTGCACGGGCGAGATCGGCACCGGCCGAAACGCCGGAGAGCCCCGCCGAAGGATTTCGGCGGGGCTCTGCGCGGTCGGGCGCGCCCGGGTGTGCGAGGCGGCAGGGCTCTACGTCGCCGGCTCGGCCTTGAACGCGCATTCGTAGGCGTAGTCGGGGTCGCCGACCACCTGGTCGAGCACGACGTTCTCACCCTCCCCGCCGACCGGGAGCCGGTGGATCCTGTCCTTCAGGTCGAGAACGAGCTCCTGCGGACGGACGTTCTCGATGGCGCGAGAGAGCCGCCATGTGCCGTCTCCCGACACCAGTTGCGGCTCGGTCCCCGCCCCTTTGAACTCCACGGCGAAATCCTTGACCGTGAAGGAGTGGTCCCCCCTCACGTCCATGGTCGCCCCGCAGTCGCCGCGCCAGTGGCCGACCAGCTGCTCCTCGGTCACCTGAGGCGGAGGCGTGGGACCGGTGGAACCGAAGAAACCGCAAGCCGACGTGGTCAGCAGCGCGGCAATCGCACCAACGGCGCCGAACCCTCGGCTGCCGATACTCACACTGACACCTCTCGACGTTCTTCTTGATTCATCTCGTTCTTGGACACAGGCGGCTCCCGGTGCATTCCGGAGAGCCGCCCGCTGTTCACAGAGTCGTTTCGGCGCAAGGCGTGCGGTCGCGACTCAACCTACCGCACGCCAGTTCGCCCTCTTATCGAGGGGCCTTGGGATTGCGAATGCTGATGTTCTCGGTCCACGAAATGTCCTGAGTCTTCGTGGAGAACCTTCCCTTCGCATAGTCCTTGTTGAGCGGCCCCGCGATGTTCTTGTCCCACCACGGGCTGTAGCCGCCCAGGACAGGGTGGGTGTGCGTGGCCGAGTTGATGTCGCTCTCGTTGTGGACGCGGAACTTGACGGTCGCCTTCCCCGTCGCCTTGTTCACACCGACGACCCGGTACTCGAGGTTGTACGAGCCGAGGAACGCCGCGGAGGAATTCGTCGTGAAGTCGCGCTTCAGCTTCGACGCCGACGATCCTTCCGGGGTGCTCTTGCCCAGCTGGTGAGCGTGGCTCTCCCACTTTCCGCTGTACGAGCCGTCATTGATGTCGGCGGAGATCTTCTGCCGGGTGCTCTGCACGTGATAGTGCTTCTGCAGCTCCTGGGTGAACCTGTCGTCCCCGTCGAAGTCCCGGTGACTCGGTCCCGTACCCGCGACCCATTCGAATCCGAGGTCCCAGCCTGTCGGCTGACTCGGGGTTCCGAACAGCTCGGGGTGTTCCTTCCGCATCTTCGGCTCCATGGCGAGGACGCCGTCCGCAGCGTTGTCGAAGACGGCGTGGACACCGGCGATCCATGCCCTGGCTACGAGCTTGCCACCGACCTCCTTCACCCTGTCGACGGCCTTCTTCATACCCGCCGAGACGATCTTCTTGACGGCCCTCTTGATGCTCCTCGCCTTGTTGACGAAACTCTTCACCATCTTTCTGGCGGAGTTGATGGATCGGCGAACCTTGTTCTTGACGCGTTTGACGACCCTGACGACGGCTTTCCTGACGCGCTTGATGGTCCGCTTGACGTACCTCTTGATCCTCTTGACGCTGTCGCGCACGTACCGAACGGTCTTGCGGACCGTCCTCACTGTCTTCCGGATCGCCCTCTTGACCCCGCGCTTGATGCTGCCGGCCACCTTGCGAACGACCTTCGCGCCGCGCTTGACGAGAGACTTGGTCTTCTTCCAGCCCGACTTGACGGTCTTCTTGACCTTCTTCTTCACCTTCTTCCAGGCCTTGTCGACGAAGCTCGGCCAGTGACCGGTCGGGTCGGTGGTCGTCATCGGGTTGGCATCCGCGTACGCGTAGCGATTCGCGGTCACGGACGTCGGAAGCGGCGAAAGGCTCACCGTGTCCCGACTGTTGAACTGGCCGGTCTCCGGCGAGTACCAGCGCGCGGCCATGTTGACCTTGGCGGTCTCCGGGTCGGTCCAGCCCGACTGGTAGCCGAGGGCACCGAGCATTCCGGAGCTCTGGACGACCTTGCCGAACGGCGAGTACGTCGTCGAGCCGGACAGCGCCTCACCGGAGGCGGTGAACTGAGCCACCACGTCGTGGTGCAGGTCCGTGAGGGCGAGCACGGCGGACGCCGAGGTCTTCACTCCCACGAGAGAACCGTCGGCGTTGCGGCTGTAGGACGTCACACCGTCCGAGGCCACATCGTTGCCGAGACCGCTGTACTTGAACGAGTGGAGCGAAGCGCCCGTCTCGTCCTTGGACTCCAGCAGTCGGTCCGCTCCGTCGTACGCGTAGGTCCGCTTGCCCTCACTCATCACTCGGTTGAAGGCGTCGGCCTTGACCGCGGTGGTGAGGCCACTCTGATCGGTGGCCTGGCTCATCGTGCCCCGCGCCGTGTACAGGTACGTCGTGCGACCGTCACTCGTGAGCCGGTTGCGGGCGTCGTAGGTGTACGTGCTCGCCCCCACCCGGGTCCGGTTGCCGGACCCGTCGTAGCCGTAGGCCTCCGTCGTGGTCCCGTTGTTCCAGGAGGACAGGCGGTTGGCCCAGTCGTAGGTGTACGTGTTGGTGGACGCACCCGCGACACCGGTCGTCGTCTTCGACGTCTCGTTGCCGTTCTCGTCCCAGCCGTAGGTGGTCGAAGAGAGCACCTTGCCGGTGGGCGAGGTCAGCTTGTCGTTCGTCATTCTCTCCAGCGCGTCGTACGAGAAGTTCCGCTTGGACTTCCCCGCGCCGTACTCGATCTGCGTGACCTTGTTGGTGACGTCGTAGCTGTAGGTCATCGCGGAGCCGGTCGCCCCGTCGTTGACCGTCTTCAGCCGGCCGGCCGTGTCGTACCCGTAGGTGGACGTACCGGAGGCGTCGCTGCGCGAGGTGGCGAAGCCGTCACCGTTGTAGCTGAAGGACGAGGCACCCGACGGACCCGCCGTGGAGAGCAGCAGTCCGCGGTCATCGTAGGTGAACGTGTTCTTCTCGGTACCCGCACCCGCGACGGCCGTCAGACGGTCGTCGTTGTTGTACTCGTACGTGTGGTCGACCGTGGACGCCTCCGCGCCCGAGCCCGTCTGCCGGACGAGCCGGTTCTCCACGTCGTACTCGTTGGTGACGGTCACACCGCCGGGCGAGCGGTACTCCTTCGCACGCCCGGCCCCGTCGTACACCGTGGTGAAGGTGCGGTCGGCCAGGGCGGGGTGGGCCGGGGTGGACGGCTCGATCTCGGACTCGGGAAGCCCCCAGGTGTTGTAGGTGGTGAGGAACGGGTTGCCCCGGCCGTCGGTGAAGCGCGTGCGGTTGCCCGCCGCGTCGTAGCCGAACGTGGTCGTGATCGACTCGGTCGCCGAGACGGGCTGCACCGCCTTCGTGATCGCGCCGGACGCGTCCGTCGTGAGCGTGGTGGTGTGGCCCCGGAAGTCGGTCACCGAGGTCGCGTTGCCGGCCCGGTCGTAGGTGGAGCTCATGGTGCGCAGCACCGCGCCCGACGCGTCCAGGTCGCTGGTGGCGACGAGCTGGCCGAAGCCGTCGTACGTGTTCTTGGTGCTGGTGCCGTCGGCGTCCGTCGACGTGAGGACCTGGCCGTCCATGTCGTAGGTGAACCGGGTGGCGTTGCCGACGGCGTCGGTGACCTCGATGGTCTCGCCCACGGCGTTGTACTTGTACGACTCCGGAATACCCGTGGCGCTCAGGGTCCGCGCGAGCTCGCCGCCCGGAGCGGTGTACTCGTTGATCACCGTGTACGCGCGCTGCGTCGGCTGGCGGACGATGTCCGTGACGGTGAGCTGATTGCCCAGGTAGTCCCAGGTGCCCTCCTGGCGCGCGCCGTTCGGCCGGGTGGCCGAGAGCTGGTCGCCATTGGTGGAGTAGGTGTACGTCGTGACACCACCGTCGGGCTCGGTGACCGAGGCCAGGTCCCCGAGCTGCGTGTACGTGTACGTGGTGCGGTTGCCGAGCGTGTCGACCTCCGCCGAGAGCTGGCCGAGACGGTTGTACTCGTTCCAGGACGTGGCCTGGATCGTCGTACCGCCCTGGGGCGTGTAGTCCGGCAGTCTCGTCGAGGTCTCCTGGCCCTCGGCGTCGTACGCCATGACCGTCACGTTGCCGAGCGTGTCGGACGTCTCGGTCGTCTCACCGAAGGTGTTGTAACCGGTCATGGACACAGGACGGATGGAGACCGGGGTCCCGCCGTTCTGCTCCGCGTTGACGGCCGGCTCGGTGACGGAGGTCTGCTGGCCGGCCTCGTCGTAGCCGTAGTCGGTGACGTTGCCGTTCTCGTCGGTCGTCGAGAGGGCGAGGCCGCGCTGGTCCAGCTTCGAGGTGGTGGAGCGGACGGAGCTGCCCGCTGCCGGGAGCGTGCCGCCCTTGACCGCGGAGACCTGCGCCGCGGTCAGCGCCTCACCGTAGACCTGGATGTCGTCGAGGGCACCCTTGTGGTACTCGGCGTAGGCACCGCTCGCCTTGCGGCGGCCGATCTGCAGCGGGCCGGTCCCCTCCCAGGGAGAGGTGTACGCGGCCTCCTGGATCAGCGAACCGTTGACATAGAGACGGATCTTGCCCGCCGCCGCGTCGTAGACACCGGTCAGGTGGGTCCAGGTTCCGGCCGTCACCGCCGCGGTGCCGGACGAGACCCGGGTCAGGGTCGGACCGGCGGTGTCCGTGGCCGGACGGTTGAAGGTCCAGCCGTAGGTGGTGGAGTAGTACAGCTGGAAGGTGTTGCCGACCGTGCCGTCCTGAGCCAGGAAGGAGTGGTTCGCGGTCTTGTCGTCCAGCCGCACCCACGTCGCGACGGTGAAGCTGCCCGCGGTGTTCACGGCCGGCCCCGACGTCTGCGCGTAGGAGTTGGTGTCACCGTCGAAGACGGCGCTGCCGCTCCGGTCGGTGCTCCAGTGCATTCCGGTGCCGTGGGTACCGGTGTTGTTGCCGCCGGAGGAGTCGGCCAGGCCGTAGCCGGTCGTCTCGTCCAGCTTGTAGCGCGCCACCGGGGCCGTGGTGCCGTCGTGGACCGTCGTACCGGTCAGGTTGCCCAGGTTGTCGTACAGATTGTCCGACGTGCTGATGTCACCGGTCGCCGGGTCGGTCTCCGTCTCGGACACCACGTGGTCGTCCGGGTCGTAGGACACCTTCGTCGTCCGGGCCAGCCCGTTCGGGTCCAGGACCGAGCTGGTCATACGGTCGGCCGCGTCCACCGTGAAGGTCATACGCGTCTGGCCGTCGTTGGTGACCTGCTCGATCAGGTTGCCGGCCGCGTCGTAGGTGTTGGCCTGCTCCGTGAAGGACTTGCCGGACTGCGGGTCCTTGCGGGCCACGGTGGCCGACAGGCCGTCGTCGGTGTAGGTGTACGCCGTGACCCAGCCCATCGCGTCGGTGATCGACGCCAGGCGGCCCGCCGGGTCGTACGCCCGCGACTCCTGGACCAGGGTCGTCGGCGCCGACGGGTTGTTCGGGTCGCCGATGTAGTTCAGCAGACTGGTGCTGAGCAGACGCTTCTCGGCGTCGAAGACGGACCTGGTGACGTTGCCCGCGGCGTCGGTCTCCTTCGTCTCGTTGCCGTAGACGTCGTACTCGAACGAGGTGGTGTCGCCGCCCGGGTCCGTCCTGGTCGCCAGCTGGTTGAACGCGTCGTACGTCATCGACGTCGTGCGCGCCGCATCCCCGCCCGTCAGGTCGGCGACCGTCTGCGAGACGACATTGCCGTCCGCGTCGAACGCCGTGGTGGTGCCGGCGCGGTGGACGGCGCCCGTGACCCGGTTGGTGACCTGTGGCGCCGTCTCGGTGATGACCTGGTCGTTCTTGTCGTAGGTCTGGGACGTGACGAGACCGGCCGGATGGGCGTCGGATATCTCGGTCTTGGTGATCTGGCGACCGAGGTTGTCGTACGTGTACTTCACCTTGGCGCCGTTGGCGTCGGTGATCTCGGCGAGGTCACCGTTGGCGTAGTAGATGTGCGACGTCTTCTTGCCGCCGGCGGTGACGGTCTGGGCGACCAGACCGGCCGGCGCCTTCGCGGTGCCGCCCTCCGCCGCCACGGTGGCGGTGGTGGTGTACGTCGTCGATGCGGTCCGGCCATTGGGGTGGCCGGGCACCGGCGGCGTTGTCACCGACAGGAGGTTGCCCGCCGTGTCGTACGAGTACGACGTCAGGTAGGTGTTGTCCGTGGGGCCCGAGGAACGGCCGTCGCGCTCGGTGAGCACGAGATCGTTGCGCAGGTCCATCGGCGGCAACACAGTGGTCGCGTCCGGGAAGTACGTGAAGTACTCCGTGGAGCACTTGTTGGCCTTGGTGTCCTGGCAGGTGGTCTGGGAGACCGCGTTGCCCCGGACGTCGTGGCCGGTGATGGAACGGTTGCCGTTGGCGTCGGTCACGGTGTGCAGGAAGCCACCCGTGTCGTAGCCGTAGGTGGTCCGCTTGCCCTCGGTGTCGATCGCGGCAAGCAGACGGTTGCCCATCTCCGCGTCGTACACATAGGTCAGCGTCTTGTTGCTCGGATCGGTCAGCTTGACCGTACGCACCGGCGCGACACCGGAGGACGCCTTGTAGGCGGACCAGTGGGCCGCGACGTCGGCGTCGGTCAGGCCCTTGGCGTGGACCGCGACCTCGGCGATGGAGCCGGTGAAGTAGCTGACGTCGGAAGGTGAGCTGTACCAGCCCTTGGTGAAGCCCGCACCGACGAAGGTGCGGCTGGTGGACTGGTCGTTGGCCGCGCCGGTGTAGGTGCCCTGCTTGACACCGTCGACGTACAGGCTCTGCGTGGTACCGGCCGCGGACAGGACCGCGTGGTGCCACTTGTCGTCACTGACAACAGCCGTCGAGCCGAAGGCGGTCGTACCCGAGCCCGTGGCGCTCCACCAGTGACCGCGCAGCTTTCCGTCCGCCGCGACATACAGCAGCGGCGAGTAGCTGCCGGTGACTCCACCGGCGTTGTTCGGAGCGACGCTCTGGTCGCTCATGAGCACGCCGGGCTCGGCGGTCTTGAACCACAGCTCGACCGACCGGTCGGCCTTGGCGTGCAGCGGACCGTAGGGGATCTCCACGAAGGAGCTGGACCCGTCGAACGTCGCCGCGGTCACGTCATCCGCGCCGAAGGGACCCTCCGTGCCCTGGATGACGTTGTTGTACGTACCGAAACCGGTGTTGACCTGGTTCGCGGCCTGCGCCGCAGCCTGGGTGTCGTCCAGACGCCAGTAACCGGCCGGCGCGCTGCCCATCACCGCCGAGCGGTAGACCTGCGAGGAGCCGGTGATCGTGGCCGGGTTGAGCTTCCACGTACCGCCGTTGCCGTCGGTGGCCTGCAGGACCAGGTCGTCGGTGGTGCCGTAGACGACCGAGGCCTGCGTCTTGCCGTTCGGAGTGGTGATCGTCTTCAGCAGACCCGCGGACCGCTTCGCGGCCTGGTACTGCGCGGAGATCACATCCTGGGCGAGCGGCTCGGAGAAGATGGCCACCTCGGCCATCTGACCCGTGAAGTGCCCCAGCTGGTCGTTGGGGTTCATCGACGGCCAGCCGTCGGTGTTCACACCCGCACCCAGGCTGATGTAGGGCTGCACCCAGTCATTGATCGTGCCCGCCAGGGAACCCTGCGAGACACCGTCCAGGTACAGGGTCTGGGTGTTCGCCATACCCGTCAGGACCGCGTTGTGCCACTGACCGTCCGTGACGGTCGCAGCCGACGTGATCGTCGACATACAGCCCGGCGACATCGCCAGACAACCCCGCAGCTTGCCGTCCATACCGACATACACCGCAGGAGTGTTCTTCGTCGTGTTCGCGACCGGGTTCGGGTCGCTCAGCGGCTTGTCACCGTAGTAGAACAGCACACCGCCGGCCGTGGTCGTCTTGAACCACAGCGACACCGACGTGTACGACGGCGTCGCACCCGGCGCACTCGGCATCTCCACATACGACGTGGTGCCGTTGAACGTCGCCGTCTTCTGCGTGGAGCCGGCCAGCACCGAAGCACTGCCCAGCGTCACGTTCTTGAACGTGCCGTTGTACTGACCCTGGTTCGCGTCGATCGCATCCGCCGCCACCGTCCCCGACGTCTCACCGAGGCGCCAGTAGGCGAACGGGTCGGCGTCCAGGACGGTGGTGCGGTAGTGGTTGCCGGTGGCGTACGTGTACGTCGTGCACTTCGTCCAGTCCGCCGGCGGACACACCTTCGTCAGCTGATCACCGGTGTAGCCGTACTGCCACGTCTGCGCCGTGGCCGCATCGCCCACGGTCGACGGGTCGGTCGCCACCGTCTGGACATGCCAGGTCGTGGCGCCGGTCGGCTGCGACCAGGCGAGGGTGAGAGACCTCTTCGAGGTCTCGTTGGTGATCTTCGTCAGCCGCTTGTTCGTGTCGTACGTGAACGACTCGGTACGACCGGCGAAATCCTTGATCGTCTTGATCGCGTACGTACCGGCCTTCGCGGTGGCCTGCGTGAGGCCGTACTCCGTGAAGTCCTTGTCCGTCAGCAGATACCCCACCACCGGAGAAACCGCCGGCGCCAGACGCGCGTAGCGGCCCAGCGGCGGCACGAACGTACCGTCGGTGTTACGGCCGAACGCGACCTGCTCACCACCCGGGTAGGTGATGACCACACTCGTGACCGTACCCGCGCCGTCCTTGACCTCCGTCGCCTTCATGTCGGCGATCGTCGACCAACCCGCACCGAAAGCACCGTCGATCCGCGGGTCGAGACTGTTGTAGGAGCGGTCGATCTCCAGAGACGGACCGACCACCTCCACGTCCGCGTCGGTGTCCTCGGTGGTGTAGTTGCCGTCCGACGGGTCGAACTCGTGGCCGTCGGTGTTCATCGACAGACCCGAGGTCACCGGCGGCTGCGGCACAGCGGTCGTGAAGCGGCTGGAATCGACCACCTCTTCAGCACCATCGCTGACACCTACGTACCAGACGT
The DNA here is from genome assembly GCF_018614205.1 of Streptomyces sp. ISL-36. GTDB lineage: Bacteria > Actinomycetota > Actinomycetes > Streptomycetales > Streptomycetaceae > Streptomyces. The sequence continues at coordinate 21,933 of NZ_JAGGOS010000126.1, forward strand.
AGTTCTTGCTCCACTTCAGTTTTCCGGCTGGAATCTTCCAGTTGGGCTTCGTCACCGCGCCGGACGCGACGACCGGAGTCGTGCTCGTGCTCGCGGCGTCGTAGACCTCGAAGGTGTACGACAGCGCGCTCGGACCCTTGTCGGCGTCGCTCGCGTAGACGAGCAGCTCCGGCTGGAGGGTGTTGGCCTGGAAGTTCTCCGACGGGTACTGGGCATTGACCTGCGGCGCCGTGCCGGTCGTATAGGTCAGGTCCAGGGCCGGGCGGAAGCCGGCGGTCGCCGAGTTGTCCGAGTGGAACTTCTTCCAGTGCAGCGCGTCGTTGGTCGGCGCGGTCATCGCGAGACCGTAGTTGGCGGCTCCGCCGGCGACCTGGTTGAACCAGGTGGTCGACAGCGAGACCGGCATCTTCACACCGACGCTCGCCGAGTTGCCCGTGTTGGAG
>NZ_JAGGOS010000127.1 GCF_018614205.1 Streptomyces sp. ISL-36
CCCGCTCGCCGAAGCCGTCCAAGGCCGCCAGGCCCGCGAAGCCCGGCCGCACCCGTCCCCCGGGCAGGAACCGGCACACGAGCCTCAGCTCCTGGGTGGTCCTGATCTGCGTGGCCGGGATCGTGGGCCTCTGGGCCTACAGCACGTTCGGCACCTACACCCCCTAGCTCAGCCGTGCGGCACCGGGCGGAACGTACCGCCGTACATCGGCAGTTCGATCCGGTCGCCGTAACGGGTGAGCTGCGCCCAGGGGCGGTTGATGCCAGCGGAGCCGTACCTGCGGACCCTCGTCACGGTGTCGAGGTCGAGGACGTCGACGAGGACCTCCTCGCCGCCGGCCGCCTGCTGCCGTACGGTGCCCTCGGGGTCGACGATCACACTGGCCCCGACCCCTGCCGGGTCGGCGGCGTTGACGTTGACGACGTACAGCTGGTTGGTCCAGGCGTTGGCCCGCGCGCAGACCAGCTCCATGTCGCGGTCCCGGGACGTGGTGAGCGTCGGCTGGATCACCACCTCGGCGCCGAGCCAGGCCAGTTGCCGCATGGTCTCGGGGAACGAGCCGTCGTAGCAGATAGCCAGCCCCGCGCGGCCGATGCCGGGCAGGTCGAAGACGACGAACTCCCGCCCGGGGCTGGTCTGTTCGTACGGCTGCCAGGGGAAGACCTTGCGGTAGCGGGCCACGATCTCACCGGCAGGGGAGACGGCGAGGGCCGTGTTGTGGACGCGGCCGTCCTCGGCCTGCTCGTAGAGGCTGCCCGGGACCAGCCAGAGGCCCGTCTCCCTGGCCAGGTCGCAGATGAGCCCGGTCAGTGGCCCGGGGACGGGTACGGCCGCCTCCTTCATCCACTCCGGGCGGGCCTGGAGCAGAGGAGCCTCGGCGGCGAGCATCAGCTCCGGCACCACGACGAGCTGCACGTGCGGGAAGGAGGCGCGCACCGCACGGACCTGGCCGGCGAAGCGGTCCCAGGTGGCGTGCGGGTCGTGCGCGACGGGCGTGGTCTGGACGGCGGCGATCGCGAGGGTGCGCATGGGGGCTCAGTTCTCCGTGACGGACAGGGTGGCGACGGACGTTCGACCGTCGCGGAAGAAGCGGGGGAGGCGGGTGCGGATCAGCAGCATCACGACGGCTCCCAGGACGATCGAGCCGACGCCGAGCAGAAAGACGCCACCGACCCCGCCCACGGACGTGGAGCCGTAGCCGGGATCGACCATGTCGTACGCGCTGCGCACGAAGGCCGCCAGCATCATCAGACCGCCGGTGGCCGGCAGGACGCCCTTGATCAGGAGATCGCGCACGGAGTTCCGCAGCTCCCCGCGGAAGTGCCAGGCGCAGGCGAAGCCGGTGACGCCGTAGTAGAAGGCGATCAGCAGCCCGATCGACAGGACGGAGTCGCCCAGGAAGTCCGCCGAGACGAGTGTCAGCAGGATCAGGGCGAGGGCGGTCGCGATGCCGAAGAACAAGGTGCCGAACGCCGGGGTGCGGAAGCGGGGGTGTGTCCGCGCGAAGGCGGCCGGCAGGGCGCCGTGCGCGCTCATCGAGAGCGTGGTCCGCGGTACGGCGCTCGCACAGGTCAGCAGGGCCCCGACCGCCGAGACGGCGACGGCGAGGGTGACGGCCCGGCTCAGGGTGCCGCCGAGGACCGCCGGCGCGAGATGGCCGAGCGCGTCGGCGGCGGCCTCCTCGTTGCCGAGCCCCAGGCCGGCTCCGCCGGTCCCCGCGAAGGAGATCGCGGCCTGGCGGACTCCGCGCGCCTGGTCGCGGCCAACTTCGTGGCGATGGAGGACGGTTACCAGATGGACGTACTCGCCGGCCGCCGCTCACGGCAGGAGGTCATCGCCGCCCTGTACTCGTACAGCCGCTGCGTGACGGGGTACGCGCCGGAGGAGTAGCGCCCGGGGGCCCAGCGCCTGCTGGGTACGGCCTCGGAGCGGCCGCAGGCCGGGCGGCGGGGCGACAGGACCACGCGCCGGCGCCCGAAGGCGCCGGTGCGCCGCCCGGCCGTGCCGGATCGGTGCTACGGGGCGGCGTACCCCGTCACCGGGTAGTGGTCGGACAGGTTCGTGTACGTGTACTGCGTGCCCCAGCTGGAGACCGTCCAGGGCGCGCTCTTCTCCAGGACGACGTTGTTCGTCCAGCCGGCCGGGCGGGCGTGGCCCGCGCGGTGCAGGATGTGGTCGAGGTCCTCGCGCGGGTCGTCCGGGTAGCGCTCGGAGGCGATCGAGTTCAGCTCGGTGTCGAAGGAGTACGGGTGGCCGGTGCGGGCGTCCGCGCCGACGACGCCCATGTCGGCGAGCATCGTGCCGTACTCGGGCGTGCGGGTGTCGACGTTCAGGTCGCCGGCCACGAGGACCTGCTCGTTCGCCGGGATGTTCTTGGCGTCGAGGAAGGCGTCCATCGCCTTGAACTGGCGGCTGCGCATCTGCGCCGCCTCGCCCGCCGAGCAGCCCGGGTCGGTTGACTGGGCGTGGGTCCCGACGACGTGGACACGGCTGCCGTTGACGTTCAGGACGGTGTAGACGAAGCCCTTGTTCGAGTACCAGTCCGCGCCGCAGGCGTCCTTGTAGACGTACTGCTCCTTGCGGACGATCGGCCACTTGCTGAGGATCGCCACGCCGCCGTCCTCGGGCGTGGTGGCGGAGTACGCCCCGCTCGTGGCGTCCCAGCCGGTCTTGCTGCGGCCCATGACCGGGGTCTGGTACGGGTACTGCGCGGCCGCGTTCGCCTTCAGCGCGTCCGAGGAGGAGTTGTCGAAGGCCTCCTGGACCACGACGACGTCGTTGCCCTGGAAGAAGGGGGCGGCGGGGATCGCCTTGGCCCGGTGGTCCTGGCCCCAGTTGGGGTAGAGGCTCTTGCTGAAGAGAAATGTGTTGAACGAGAGCACCTTCAGCGCGGGCGTCTCGGCGGCCGCGGCGTTCGCGGTCGTGGCCGTGGCGGTCGGTGCGGTCGCGGCCAGGGTGGCGGCGGCGAGCGCGCCCGACAGGGCTGCGCCGAGCGTGCGGCGGTGGAGCGGGGCAAGCGGCACTGGAACTCCCGTGAGGTGGTGGGGGGTTGGACCGGCGCCGCACATCAAAGCAGCCCTGGTTACCTTCCGGTAGCCATGGGATGCCGGGAATCTTGCGCAGCTCGCACGAACGCGCCAACTCTCACCCCTCCCGGTCCGTTCGCCCGAATTGTCACTTTCACGACCAGGTAAGATGCGCGCATGACCCTCGCGCAGAATTCGACGATCTTCAACATGGACCTCGGTCCGCTCAACCCCGTCACGGCTGAGCTCATCCTCGGCGTCGTGTTGTTCGGCCTCACCTTCCTCTTCCTGGCGAAGGGCATCCTGCCGAAGATCAACCGCACCCTCGCCCAGCGCGAGGACGCCATCGCGGGCGGCACCGAGCGCGCCGACGACCTGCGCGCCGAGGCCACCCAGATCCGCGAGCAGTACGAGGCGGAGCTCGCCGAGGCCCGCCACGAGGCCGCCCGCATCCGCTCCAAGGCCACCGAGGAGGGCGCGGCCGCCATCGCCGCCGCCCGCGCCGAGGGCGTGGCCGAGCGGGACGTGATCCTCGCGGCCGGTGCCGAGCGCATCGCCGCCGAGCGGGCCGCCGCCGAGCGCGAGCTCAACGCCGATGTCGAGGCCTGGGCCCACGCCCTGGCCGGCCGCATCGTCGGCGAGCCGGTCGGTGCCGACCGCGGCTGAGACCCACGCACCACGAGGTCGGGGCCACGCCCTGGGCTGACGCCCGGGACGTGGCCCCGACTCATGGCTGCCCTTTGCCCGAAAGGCCCGGTCGGGGCAGGCTGGGAACGGAACGTGAGGAGAGCGCCCGCATGACTCGACCGAACGGACCGGCGACCGGACCGGCGAACGGAGCGGCGAACGGAGCGGCGACCGGACCGACCGAGGCCCCCGCGCCCCCGCCCGTCGGCGGGGTGCTCTGGAGCGTGGCCGGGGACATCCGGGGACTCCTGATGCTGCCCGCCGCGCTGACCATGCAGGTCGCCCACCCCGCCGTCGGCGCCGGCGTCGACGAGTACTCCGTCTTCCGCACCGACCCCTGGGGCCGCGGCGAGCGCTCACTGCGCTCCGCCCAGCTCTGGGTGTACGGAGGCGAGGCCGCGGCCGAGGAAGGACGCCGGCTCCGCCGGCTCCACCGGACCATCCAGGGCACCGACACCCGCGGGCGCCGCTACCACGCGCTCACCCCCGCCAACTACGCCTGGGTGCACGCCACCGGCTTCCCCGTCTACCACCACGGCCTGCGCTATCTCCACCGCCCCCTCACCGCGGCCCAGGAACGGCAGCTCTACGCCGAGTGGCTCCAGGTCGGCCGGATCCTCGGCATCCACGACCGGGACATGCCACAGACGATCGAGGAGTTCTGGCCGTACTACCGCAAGGTGCTCGGCGACGAGCTGGAGGCCACCGTCGTCGTGCGCGAGCTGATCGCCACCGACCGGCCCCTGCCACCGCCGGACCGCGGCCCGCTGCCGCTGCGGCTCCTGCTCAGGGCGGTGTGGCCGGTGGTCGAGCGGCCGCTCGCCCGCTTCCGGTCCTTCATCACGGTCGGCCTCATGCCGCCGGACGCCCGCGAGGCCATCGGCCTGGAGTGGACCGACGAGCAGGAGCGACGGCTGCGCCGCTTCGCCCGGATCGTACGGGTGGTGGTCCCCGTACTCCCCGAGCGGCTGCGCTACCTGCCCCTGGCCCGGCGCGCCCGGCGCGAGGCCCGGCTCAGCGGAGCAGACCACCCCGCGCGATGACCTCCGCGTACCAGCGTGCGCTGTCCTTCGGGGTCCGGCGCTGGCTCGCGAAGTCCACATGGACGATCCCGAACCGCTTGCCGTAGCCGTACGCCCACTCGAAGTTGTCGAGGAGCGACCACAGGAAGTACCCCCGGACGTCCACCCCGTCGGCGATCGCCCGGTGCGTGGCCGCGAGGTGGGCGTCCAGGTACGCCACCCGCTCCGGGTCCTGGACCCGGCCCTCCGGGTCGGCGTAGTCGTCGTACGCGGCCCCGTTCTCGGTGATCAGCAGCGGCACGCCGGGCAGCTCGTCGCGCAGCCGGACCAGCAGCTCGTGCAGACCGTCCGCGTCCACCGGCCAGTCCATCGCGGTCCGCGGTCCCGGTGCGGGCAGGAACCGTACCCGCTGCGCCGCCCCCGGCCAGGGTGAAGGGGTCTCCGACGTGCCGGCGGCGACGACGGCGGGGGAGTAGTAGTTGATCCCGAGCGAGTCGATCGGAGTGGAGATCACCTCCAGGTCGCCGTCGCGGACGAAGGACCAGTCCGTGATCCGCTGGGTGTCCTCGACCAGATCGGCCGGGAGGCGGCCGTGGAAGACCGGGTCGAGGAAGATCCGGTTGCCGACGGCGTCGATCCGGCGGGCCGCGTCCACGTCCTCCGGCGCGTCCGAGAGGGCCCTGATCGCATGGAGGTTCAGGGTGAGCGAGAGCTCCGTGGCGGCCGGTACGGCCTCGCGCAGGACCCGGGCGGCCAGGCCGTGGGCCAGATTGAGGTGGTGGGCGGCGCGCAGGGCGGCCCGCTCGTCGGTGCGGCCCGGGGCGTGGACACCGGAGCCGTACCCGAGGAAGGCCGCGCACCAGGGCTCGTTGAGGGTCGTCCAGGTGGTGATCCGGTCGCCGAGCGCCTCGGCGGCGAGACCGGCGTACTCGGCGAACCGTTCGGCGGTCGACCGTTCCGGCCAGCCGCCCTGGTCCTCCAGCTCCTGCGGCAGATCCCAGTGGTAGAGCGTGGCGACCGGCCGGATCCCGGCTTCGAGCAGTTCGTCGACGAGCGAACGGTAGAAGTCCAGCCCCTTCTGGACGGCCGGCCCCCGCCCCGTCGGCTGGATCCGCGACCAGGAGAGGGAGAACCGGTAGTCGGTCAGCCCCACCTCCTTCATCAGGGCCACGTCCTCCCGCATCCGGTGGTAGTGATCGGCGGCGATGTCGCCGGTGTCGCCGTTGCGCACCTTGCCCGGCGTACGGCTGAAGGTGTCCCAGATGGACGGAGTGCGGCCGTCCTCGTTCGCCGCGCCCTCGATCTGGTAGGCGGCGGTGGCCGAGCCCCAGCGGAAACCGGCGGGGAAGAGAGCGTTCATGGAGGAGAACTCCCGGAATCGTCGAGAAGAGGGTGACGGTGCTGAGGGGAAGGGGTCAGCCCTTGACGGCGCCCTGCATGATGCCGCCGACGATCTGCCGGCCGAGCAGGCCGAAGACGAGCAGCACGGGCAGGGTGCCGAGCAGCGTGCCGGCCATGATCACGGACTGGTCGTGGACGTAGCCGCCGCCGAGCTGACGGAGCGCGACCTGCACGGTGGGTTCCTGTGACGAGAGGGCGACGATCGGCCAGAAGAAGTCGTTCCAGGCGGCCATGAAGGTCAGCAGCCCGAGCACCGCCATCCCGGGCCGGGCGATCGGCACCACGATCGACCAGAAGATCCGGGCCGAGGAGGCACCGTCGACGCGGGCCGCCTCGATCAGCTCGTCCGGCAGCGACTGCACCAGGTACTGCCGCATGAAGAAGACCCCGAACGCCGAGACCAGGCCGGGCAGGATCACCGACTGCAGCTGGTTCACCCAGCCCAGTTCGGCGATCAGCATGAAGAGCGGGATCACCCCGAGCTGGGGCGGGATCATCATCGTGCCGACCGTGACCGCGAGGAGCGCGCCCCGGCCCCGGAAGCGCAGCTTGGCGAAGGCGAACCCGGCCAGCGTGCAGCACAGCACCGTGCCGACGGTGATGGAGCCGGAGACGATGAGGGAGTTGAGGAGCGCCTTGCCGATGTCGGCCTCCTCCATCACCGCCTCGAAGTTGCGGATCAGGTTCGGCCCGGGCAGCAGCGTCGGCGGCACCTGCGCCAGGTCGGCGTTGGAGCGGCTGGCGGCGACGATCGTCCAGTAGAAGGGGAAGGCGGAGACCAGCACGGCGAGGGCCAGGATCGCGTACGTGATCCTGCCGCCGTGGCCCGTACGCGGGGTTCGGCGCGGGGTCATGCCCGACCCTTCTCTCGACGTGAACGGCGGCGCGCTATCAGGGCGTTGACCCCGACCAGCAGGAGGATCAACAGGAACATCAGCCAGGCGATCGCGGCCGCCCGCCCCAGGTGGAAGAAGCCCCAGCCCTGCTCGTACAGATAGAGCCCGAGGGTCTGGTACTGGTGCGAGATGCCGCCCGAGGTCGAGCCCTCGAAGAGCAGCGGCTCACCGAAGAGCTGGGTCGCGCCGATGGTGGAGACGACGGTGGTGAAGACGATCGTGGGACGCAGCCCGGGCAGGGTGACGTGGAAGAACTGTCGCCACCGCGAGGCGCCGTCCATCTCCGCCGCCTCGTACAGCTCGCCGGGGATCGACTGCATCCCGGCGAGGTAGATCAGCGCGTTGTAGCCGGTCCAGCGCCATACGACGATCGAGGAGACGGCGATCTGCGAGGCGAGCGTGCCGTTCTGCCAGTCCACCGGGCCGACACCGATCAGCGAGAGCGCGTAGTTGACGAGCCCGAAGTCCCGCCCGAAGAGCTGGGCGAAGACGAGTGTGGCGGCGGCCACGGAGGTCGCGTACGGCAGCAGCATCGCCGTACGGAAGAAGGTCCGGCCACGAAGCTTGTAGTTGAGCAGATGCGCGAGACCGAGGGCCATCGCGAGCTGTGGGACGGTCGACAGCACCCCGATGGTGAACGTGTTGCGCAGCGCGGTCCAGAAGAACTCGTCGGTGAGTAGGGCCGCGTAGTTCCCGAAACCGCGCCACTCCATGTCGCCGGGGGTCTGCAGCTCGACGCGGTAGAGCGAGACGAAGGCGGTGTAGATCAGCGGGAAGAGGCCGAAGGCCGCGAAGAGCGTGAAGAAAGGGGTGATATAGGCGTACGGAACGAGGGCGGCCCACCGGCGGCGGCGGCGCGCGGCGGCGGAGGACCGGGCCGACGGCGGCGGGACGGACGCCGTCGTCGGCCCGGAGGCGGTGAGGGTCACGGTGCGGCCCTTCGGTCAGGAGAAGGAGAGGAGAAGGGGAGGGAGGGGGGGGAGAGGAGGGGAGAGGAGAAGGGGAGGGAGGGGGGGAGAGGAGGGGAGGGGAGAAGGCGGGGGAGGCAGAGCGAGCGAAGGGGGCGGGTCCCGGGGCCCACCGATGGCGGACCCTTGCGGGCGGACCCCTGCGGGCGGGGCTCTGTGGATCGGGCCCCGGCCCCGTCTCCCGCCCCCTTCGCTCTCGCGCCCCCGCCCACGTCCGCTCAGCCGATCGCGTTCTCCACGCCCTTCTGGGCGTTCGACCACGCCTTCTCCGGGGAGGTCCCCTTGCGCTCCACCTCGCTCAGCGCGTTGGTGATCTGATCGGCGACGTTCTTGTCGTGCACGCCCAGCACCTGCACCGGCGCCGCCTTCGCCGCGTCACCGAAGATCTGGCCGATCGGCGCGCCGGAGAAGTACGGGTCCGAGGCCGATGCGACCTGCGAGATGGCGCCCGTCGAGGAGGGGAAGTTGCCCTGCTTCGTGAAGAGCGTGGCCTGCTGCGCGGGGGCGGTGAGCCACTTGATCAGCTCGTACGCCTCCTTCTTGTGCTTCGCCGCGCGCGGTACGGAGAGGTACGAGCCGCCCCAGTTCCCCGCCCCGCCGGGCAGCTTGGCGATGTCCCACTTGCCCTTGCCGGCGTCCCCGGCCTGGCCCTTGATGTAGCCGAGCATCCACGCCGGGCAGGGCAGCGTCGCGAAGGAGCCGGTGGAGAACGCCTGGTTCCACTGGGGCGACCACTGGTCGAGCTTGGCGCTCAGGCCTGCCCGCGCCGCCTCTGTGGAGGTCTCCCAGGCGGTCTTGACCGCCGGGTTCTCGGCGTAGATCAACTTGCCGGATGCGTCGTAGTAGCGCTCCTTCTCCTGGCCAATCATGACCGTGTAGAGGCTGCCGACGCTGTCCAGCCAGGCGCTCTTGGCCGGGGCCTTGGCCTTGTACTGCCGGCCGAGCTCCAGGTAGCCCTCCCAGGTGGACCACTTCTGGGCCAGTTCGGCGCGGTCGGTGGGCAGCCCGGCCTGCTTGAAGAGGTCGGTCCGGTAGCACATGGCCTCGGGACCGACGTCCGTGCCGAGACCGAGCACCTTGCCGTCCTTCGTGGTCGCGGCGGACCACTTGGCCTCGGCGAACTCACCCTTCAGATCGTTCGCCCCGTACCTGGTCAGGTCCTCGAACTTGTCCGCCTGCTGCTGGGTGACGGAGGCGATCCGCCCGACCTCGATGCCCTGGACGTCGGCGAGTCCGCCACCGCCGGCCAGCCGGGTCTGGAGGGACTTCCAGTAGTCCTGCTCGTCCTCGGTGTCGGTCTGCTTGATGGTGACGTTCGGGTGGAGCTTCTCGTACGCGGCGTACAGCCCGGCCTCCTTGTAGCCGAACGAGCCGAACAGGTCGACGGTGATCGTGACCTTTCCGCCCGCGCTGTCGGAGGCGCCGTCGGATCCGCCGGATCCGCAGCCGGCGAGGAGTGCCCCGGCGAGGGCGACCGCCCCGAGGCGGAACGCGGCTTTTCTGGCGGCTCGGGCAGTGGGCATGGGAAGCCTCCCTTGGCTTCGGGGTCCGTCGAGAACCGCTCCCGGGGCGCTGCCGCCCGCTTCTTGAGAGCGCTCTCAGGAATGCGTCAGGAGCGTGCCTTCCCGGCGTGGTCCCCGTCAAGAGTCGAACGCGTAACAGCTCGATGTATCCCGGTGGTTGACCCCCGGATTCAGGATCCTTACGCGGAGGCGCGCCGCACCAGCTCGGTCGGCGTGATCACGGGCTCCGCGGCCTCGCCGTCGAGGGTCCGCATCAGGATCTGGACCATCAACCTCCCCATTCCCTCGATGTCCTGACGGACCGTCGTCAACGGAGGGTCGGTCGCCTCGGCGATGGGGAGGACGTCGTCGAAGCCGACGAGCGCCACGTCCTCGGGCACCCGTCGGCCCTGGGCGCGCAGCACGCGCAGCGCACCGGAGGCCATCAGGTCGTTGGCGGCGAACACGGCGTCCAGGTCGGGGCGCCGCCGGAGCAGCTCGGTCATCGCGCGTGCCCCGCTCTCCTCCGTGAACGCCCCCTCGGCCACCAGGGCGGGGTCCGCCTCGGGCAGTTCGTCCCGGTATCCGTCGAGCCGGTCGAGTGCGGACGTCTGGTCGCCCGGCCCCCCGATGTGCGCGATGCTCCGGCGGCCGAGGCCGCGCAGATGACGCACCGCGGCGCGGGCGCCGCCCCGGTTGTCGCAGTCGACGTACGGGACCGCGAGCGCGCCCTGCGCCTCTTTCCAACCCGGGCGTCCTCCGAAGACGGTGGGAACCTGCACGCGCCGCACGATCTGCGGTAGTTCGTCGTCGTTGTGCAGCGAGAAGGCCAGCGCCCCGTCGACATGGCCGCCGCCCAGATAGCGGGCGATCCGCTCGTGGTCACCCGGCCCTTCCACCCAGAGCAGAACCAACTGGGCGTCGTAGGCCGTGAGTTCACGGCTGATGCCGCGGACCTGCTGCTCGAAGAACGGGTCGGAGAAGATCCGGAACTCCGGTTCGGCGATGATCACCGCCACCGCTCCGTTGCGCCGGGTCACCAGCGTCCGAGCGGCGTGGTTGGGGATGTAGCCGAGCTCCTCGACGGCCTTGCGCACCTTCTCGGCGAGCACCTGGCGGACCCCGGCCCCGCCGTTGACGACACGGGACACCGTCGCCCGGGAGACCCCGGCGCGCGCGGCGACGGCTTCCAGGGTGGGGCGCGTCCCGGTCGTCGGTTCGCTCAAGGCTGGCTCCTCACGGGCGGGCGGTGCGGGCATGCTGGATCACGGTGCTGACAGGGACGAGGGTAACGCGTGGCCCCCACACGGGAACCGCTCGGGAAAGCGCTCTCAGCCCGGATGGCGAACAGGCTCGCCGAGCCGGCGGCCGCCCTGCCCTCGATTGCGTGCCGGGTCAGCGGCGCCGCAGCACGTTCACGTCCGCCGCCGACCGGTGCCGGTGATGGGCCTGCGCGATCTCGGCGAGGGCGGGGCGGTCCAGTGCCCGGTAGGCGAGGGCCAGCAGCTCACCCGCGTACGCCTTACGCTCCGGCTCGCCGTAGGACGCCCGGTGCAGATCGCGCCCGAGTACCAGCGCCTCGGTCGGATCGCCCGCCGCCGCCCGTCGCACGGCCTCCTCGCGGGCCGCCCGGAGCGCCGGGCCGTCCGCGAACAGCTCCTCCAGGAAGGTGCCGAAGCGGTACTCGTCGGCCGCGTTGTGCGGCGGACGGTCCAGCGCCGTCGCACCGGACGCCTGGGCGCCCGCGCCGTCCAGGGTGGTGATCCGGGTGGGGTCGACGGGCGGCCTGCGGTACTCGTACGCCTGGGAGTAGGCGAGCCCCGTCTCCGTGCGCTCCCCGGTCTCGAACCGGGTCAGAGCCGTACGCAGCTGTCCCAGGTCCTCCAGCCGCATGGACGCGTCCTCCCCGTCGGCCACCATGTCCGCGAGGTCCCGCTGCGCCCACTCGATCCGTGCCCGGACCGCCTCCAGCGGTGTCGTGTGCCGCCGCTCGATCCCGCCGCCGTCGTGGGTGTAGTACGACCCCACGCCCGCGCAGGTGCGCCCGTCGTCGGACCACAGCCCGAAGTGGAGCCCGTCGGTACCGCCGTGCAGAAACGTCAGGAACTCCGGCGGATCGCGGTAGTACCTGCCGTGCACCCGGATGTCGAGGCCGTCGCGCGGCGGGGCGGCCGGGTCGTCGAAGAGGTCCAGCACGCCGAAGGGCGCCAGCTCCAGGTCGCGCAGCGCCCGCCGCTCGGCCGGGCCCAGGGAGGCCAGGAGGTCCAGGAACCGGAAAAAGGAGACCGGCAGTTCGAGACCCCATGCGACGGCGACGCGGCGTGCGACCGCTTCACGTGCCGCCGGATCGCCGTACCGCTCGATGTCCATGGCCACGACCCGCTTCCTCTCCGTCCGTACGCCGGAGAGACTAACCGGACGACGGACGTGCGCCCTGCCCGGCCCTTGAGGGCTGCGGCAGGGCGCACGGCGCGGGTCAGCTCCTGTCAGTGGTGTCCGTCGTGCCCGTCGTGCTCGTGGATCGTGTTCGTCTCCGCGATCTTCTTCCAGGACTTCGGCTGCACCGGCTTCGCATCCGCGCCGGAGGCCGCCGATCCCGCCACCGATCCCTCCGCCGAACGCGCCGCGACCCGTGCCTCCGCGGCCGCCGGGGCGGCCGGCTTCACCGGCTGGTAGAGCCAGGTGTCGAAGAGCTCTGCCAGCGGCTTGCCCGAGACCCGCTCCGCGTACCGCACGAAGTCACCGACCTTGGCGTTCCCGTAGGCGAACTCCGTCGGCCAGCCCTTCAGGACGGCGAAGAAGTCCTCGTCGCCGATCTCGTTGCGCAGCGCCTGGAGCGCCAGGGCGCCCCGGTCGTACACGGCGATGTGGAACTGGTTCTCCGGGCCCGGGTCGCCCGGCTCGACCGTCCAGAACGGGTCCTCGGCGGCGCGCGTCGCGTAGACGTAGTCCGCCAGCTCCTGGGCCGTGCCCTCGCCCTCCTTCTCCGACCACAGCCACTGGCTGTAGCGGGCGAAGCCCTCGTTGACCCAGATGTCCTTCCAGTTGTCGACCGAGACGCTGTCGCCGTACCACTGGTGGGCCAACTCGTGCACGACCACCGAGACGTTCGACCCGTTGGCGAACTGCCGCGGGCTGTAGAACGGCCGGGTCTGCGTCTCCAGCGCGTAGCCGCTGGTCACATTGGGGACATAGCCGCCGAGGGCGTTGAAGGGGTACGGCCCGAAGACCTCCTCCAGCCACTCCGCGACCTCGGTCGTGCGCTCGATGCTCGCCCGCGCCGCGCCCGCGTTGTCGCCCAGGTCCTTGCTGTACGCGTTGAGGACCGGCAGCCCGCCCGCGGTCCTGTCGGTCGTGATGTCGAACTTCCCAACGGCCAACGTGGCCAGATATGTCGCCTGGGGCTTGTTGGAGCGCCAGTTGTACCGCGTCCAGCCGAGCCTGGAGGACTGCGACTGCAGCACACCGTTGCTGATCGCCTGCGTGCCGTCCGGTACGGCGACCGAGACGTCGAAGGTGGCCTTGTCGAGCGGGTGGTCGTTGGACGGGAACCACCAGGCGGCCGAGTCCGGTTCCTGGGCGGCCACACCGCCGTCGGGGGTCCGGTGCCAGGCGGTCCAGCCGCCGATCTTCACCTCGGAGGGCTTGCCGGCGTACCGCACGACGACCGAGATCGTCCGGTTCTTCTCCAGCGGCGCGACCGGGGTGATCTCCAGCTCCTGCTCCCCGGCGGCGGTGAACTTCGCCTTCTTGCCGTTCACCCGCACCTCGCTGACCTTCAGTCCGAGGTCGAGGTTGAAGCGGGAGAGGTTCTGCTTCGTGGTGGCGAGGATCGTCGCCGTGCCCTCCAGAAGGTCGGTCGCCGGCTGGTACGTCAGCCGCAGGTCGTAGTGGGAAACGTCGTAACCGCCGTTTCCACTGGCCGGGTAGTAGGAGTCGCCGATGCCCGGGGCGCCCGGAGTGAAGTCGGCCGCCGATGCCGGGATCGCCAGCAGCAGGGAGGCCGCGAGGGCGCTCGGAACGATGATTCTGCGGTGCACAGGGGCTCCAAACGTGAAGAAGCGTAAGACGCGCGGGTGGTCGTCGGTCCTTAGCGACACTATTCAGACCCCCGAAGCCCCGTCATGTCCATGGGGCTTCCCGTCACATGATCGCCATTCGGCCGACATGAACCGCTCCCGTCCCGACCGCACTCTTTTGCTCAGGAGTTGACCGGGGTACGTTCCGCCCCATGCCGATACCTGTGCGGAGAACCCGTAGAGCTCGTCTGTCGTGCAGAACCCTGGTGACGGCCGCCACAGCCGCCCTGACCGCCGCGCTGCTCACGCCCTCCGGAGCCCAAGCCGCTCCCGAGGTACGGGAGTCGAAGCCGGTGTACTCCTACGGCGACGCGATCCGCGAGTCCGTCTGGGTGGACACCGGACTCGACGGCGACGGGGACGGCCGCACCGACCGGGTCGCCGCCGACATCGTCCGGCCCCGCGAGACCGCCGCCAACGGCCGGAAGATCCCGGTCATCATGGACGCCAGCCCGTACTACGCCTGCTGCGGACGGGGCAACGAGGGGCAGCGCAAGACGTACGACGCCGACGGAAACCCCGTCCAGTTCCCGCTCTTCTACGACAACTACTTCGTCCCGCGCGGCTACGCCTTCGTCGCCGTCGACCTCGCAGGCACCAGCCGCTCCGACGGCTGCGACGACGTCGGCGGCCGCTCCGACGTCCGGTCCGCCAAGGCCGTCGTCGACTGGCTGAACGGCAGGGCGCGCGGCTACACCTCCCGTACCGGCTCCGACCGCGCCCGGGCCACCACCTGGTCCACGGGCAAGGTCGGCATGATCGGCAAGAGCTGGGACGGTACCGTCGCCAACGGCGTGGCCGCCACCGGGGTCGAGGGGCTCGAGACGATCGTGCCGATCGGCGCGATCTCCTCCTGGTACGACTACTTCCACTCCCAGGGCGCCCCGCTCTACGACGCCAACCCCAGCTGGCTCTCGGACTACGTCAACAGCCCGGAGGCGAAGGCCCGTTGCGGTGCGGTCCAGGACCGCATCACGGCCGCCACCCCCTACAGCGGTGACTGGACCCGCGCCTGGAGCGAGCGGAACCACGTCCCGGACGCCGGGAAGGTGAAGGCGAGCGTCTTCGTGGTGCACGGCCGGCAGGACCTGAACGTCCGGGCCAACCACTTCGGTCAGTGGTGGGACGCCCTCGCGGCCCACGGCGTCGAGCGGAAGATCTGGCTCTCCCAGACCGGCCACGTCGACCCCTTCGACTTCCGGCGCGCCGACTGGGTGCCGACCCTCCACCGCTGGTTCGACCACTACCTCCTCGGTTACGACAACGGCATCGACCGCGAGCCGATGGCCGACATCGAGCGGGCCCCGGACCGCTGGACCACCGACCGGGTCTGGCCCCCGCGTCCCACCGAACCCACCACCCTGCGCCCCGGCGCGGGCGCCGCGCCCGGCGTCGGCACCCTCGGCCGTACCCCCGCCGCGCCCGGCACCACCGAGACCTTCACCGACGACCCGAGCCTGGGCGAGACCGACTGGGCGACGCGGATCGACGAAGGGACCCCCGCCAAGGCCGGCTTCGTCACCCGGCCGCTCACCCGTGACCTGAGGATCTCCGGCTCCTCGAAGGTGACCGTCACCGCCACCCCGACCACCACGACCGCGCACCTGACGGCCGTCCTCGTCGACCTCGGCCCGGACACGATCCGGGACTACGCGGCGGCCGGCGAGGGCATCACCACCCTCACCGAGCGGAGCTGCTGGGGCGCGAGCACCGGCGGGGACAGCGCCTGCTTCAAGGAGACCAAGGCCCGTACGGCGGACGTCGACTTCACGATCGTCAGCCGTGGCTGGGCCGATCTCGGCACCTGGGCGGACCCGGGCAAGGAGCGACCGCTGACCCCCGGCAGGGCGTACACGCTAACCCTCGATCTCGCCGCCACCGACCATGTCGTCCCGGCCGGCCACCGGCTCGCCCTGATCGTCGGCGGGACGGACAAGGACCTTCTCGACCCGCCGTCGACCAGGCCGACGCTCACCCTCGACCTCGCCCGTACGGCGGCGAAACTGGCCCTGGTCGGCGGCGCGGACGCCTTCGCGCGGGCGACTGCGGACACGGGCGACGCGGCGGGTGCCGATCGCGCGGCGGGTACGGACGGCGGGCGGCCGGGCGGATCGGCCGGGGGAGCCCTGACCGGGGTCGGGCATCCCCGTTCGGGCCACCCGATCCCGGGGGGCGCCCGGTGAGGGCCCGTACCCCCCGTCACGCGGCGGTCCTCGCCGTGACCCTCGCCGCCCTCGGTCTGCCGATCGTCGCCGTGCCCGCGCAGGCCGCCGCCACCGCCGCCCCGGCGCCGCCCCCGAGGACCGGCTTCGAGACGAGCCGGGGTGACCGGTGGACCACCGAGCGGGAGGAGACGGAGTTCCTGGACGCCGTGGACCGAGGCAGCGACCGCGTCACGGTGCGCACCATCGGCACGACGAAGCAGGGGCGCCCCCTCCGGCTCGCCGCGATCGGCGGTGCCGGGGGCGGGGTCGGAGCCGGAGCCGGGGCCGGCACTGGGGCCGGCACGACCGTCCTGCTCGTCTGCAGCCAGCACGGTGACGAGCCGTCCGGCCGCGAGGCCTGCCTGACCACCGTCCGCGACCTCGCGTACGCCCAGGACCCGCAGACCCGGCGCTTCCTCTCCCGTACCACCGTCCTCGTCGTTCCCACCGCCAACCCCGACGGGCGGGAGGCCGACACCCGGGGCAACGGCGACGGGGTCGACATCAACCGCGACCACATCGCCCTCAAGACCGCCGAAGCCCGCACGCTGGCCGCGGTGATCCGCGACCGGCGCCCGGACATGGTCTACGACCTGCACGAGTACGGCGGCACCTCGCCGTACTACGACAAGGACCTTCTCGCGCTCTGGCCCCGCAACCTCAACACCGACGCACACGTGCACGACGAGGCCCACACGCTCTCGGAGTCGTACGTCCGGCCGGCCGCCGGGGCCGTGGGCTTCAGCAGCGGTGTCTACGGGATCTGGACCGATCCGCTCACCGGAAAGCCCCTGAAGCAGGTCGCGGGCGACGGCCAGGAGCGGATCCTGCGCAACACGGTCGGCGTCAAGCACGCCGTGGGGCTGCTCGTCGAGACCCGCGTGGAGGCCCTGACCGAGGCCGAGAAGGACGACCATGCCCGCAACCAGCGCCGTCGCGTGCACACCCAACTCGTCGCCCTGAGGGGAGCCTTCGCCTACGTCGAGGAGCGGCGCGGCCCGCTCCTCGCGGCCACGGCGGCGGCTCGGCACCGCGGCTTCGCCGACCGGGGTCCGGTCCTGCTCGGCGGCGCCGACAACGACCCGGCCGAGCCCGGCGAGATCATCGGGGACCCGCCCTGCGGCTACCTGCTGGACCGTGCGCAGTACGCCGAGTTCGGCGACGAGCTCGCGCTGCACGGTGTCACGGTCCGCCGCGACGGCGACGGCGGGTTCGTTCCGCTGCGGCAGTCGGCGCGCGCGCTCGTCCCGCTGCTGCTCGACGGCCGGGCGTCCTACCGGCTCACCACTGGGCAACCCATGGAGGTCTGTTGATCCCCTGACTTCCGCCGCACCTGTGGTACTGCCTTACCCGAGACATAGCGTTTGTCCCGTCATGTGCGAAAGGTGCCATCTGTGCCGCAGGAAGAACAGAGACCGGACGGCCGCGGAGAAGGCGCCGACCGGGAGGTCAGAACAGGCCGGGCGGGCCGAGGCCGTGAAGGAGAGGAAGGCCGCGAAGGAGGGGAAGGCCGAGAAGGAGAGGAAGGCCGGGAAGGACGTAAAAGCAGGGGAGGCAGGGCCGGCCGGGCGGTCAGGGGAGTCCGGGGAAGCCGGGAGTGGCTGCCGGTGACGGCGGACCTCCCCGGACGCCCCGACCACCTCGAGCGCGCCCGCACCGACCGGATCGTGTTCGGTGTCACCGCCGTCCTCACCGTGGCCTTCGTCGTCTGGGGCGCCACGGCCACGGACAGCCTCCAGAGCGTCTCCAGCAGCCTCCTCGACGGTCTCATCCGCGACGGCGGCTGGGCGTTCATGCTGGCCGCCTCCGGGTTCGTCGTCTTCGCGCTGTGGCTGGCGATCAGCCGCTACGGCCGCATCACCCTCGGTCAGGAGAGCGAAGGCCCCGAGTTCCGGACCGTGTCGTGGATCGCCATGATGTTCAGCGCCGGCATGGGTATCGGCCTGATGTTCTACGGCGTGAGCGAGCCGCTCGCCCACTACGGCACGCCGCCGCCCGGCACCCACCCGGCCGACTCGGCCGAGCGGATGCAGACGGCGATGGCGACCACCCTCTTCCACTGGACGCTCCATCCATGGGCGATCTACGCCGTCGTCGGACTCGCCATCGCGTACTCCACCTTCCGGCGCCGCCGCCGGCAGACCATCAGCGCCGTCTTCGTCCCGCTGATGGGCGAACGGCGAGCGTACGGCGGGCCCGGCCGGGTCATCGACATCCTCTCCATCTTCGCCACCCTCTTCGGCTCGGCCGCCTCACTGGGGCTGGGCGCGCTGCAGATCGGCAGCGGCGTCGAGGAGCTGGGCTGGCTGGGGCACACGGGCACCGGGCTGCTCGTCGGCATCATCGCCGTCCTCACCCTCTGCTTCGTCCTCTCGGCCGTCTCCGGTGTCGAGAAGGGCATCCAGTGGCTCTCCAACACCAACATGGTGCTCGCGCTGGTGCTCGCCGTCTTCGTCTTCGTGGCGGGACCCACCATCATCGTGCTCGATCTGCTGCCCACCTCCGTCGCCTCCTACCTCGGCGACCTGCCGCAGATGGTCGGGCGGACCGAGGCGACCAGCGGCGACAACATCCACGAGTGGCTGGGGAGTTGGACGGTCTTCTACTGGGCCTGGTGGATCTCCTGGACGCCGTTCGTCGGCATGTTCATCGCCCGGATCAGCCGGGGCAGGACGATCCGGCAGTTCGTCGGCGGGGTCATCCTGGTGCCCAGCGCCGTGAGCCTCGTCTGGTTCGCCGTCTTCGGCGGTACGGCGATGAAGCTCGGCGAAGCGGGACGGCTGCAGGGGGAGACCACCCCCGAGGGGCAACTCTTCGGGCTGCTGCAGGAGTTCCCCATCGCCGGGACCATGAGTCTGCTCGTGATGATCCTCGTCGGGATCTTCTTCGTGTCGGGCGCGGACGCCGCCTCGATCGTCATGGGCACGCTCTCGCAGCGCGGGGCCTTCGAACCCTCCCGTCCCGTTGTCGTGTTCTGGGGGGTGGTGACCGGAGCGGTCGCCGCCATCATGCTCCTCATCGGCGACGGCCAGGGCGACGCGCTCGCGGGCCTGCAGAACCTCACCATCCTCGTGGCGGCACCGTTCGTCCTCGTGATGATCGGCATGTGCGTGGCGCTCATGCGCGATCTGCGCAGGGATCCGCTGATCGTGCGGGGAGAGGTGGGAGCGGAGGTCGTCGAACTCGCCGTGATCGCGGGGCACGAGAAGTACGACGGCGACTTCGAGCTGCGGATCGGCCCTGGTACCGACACGCCGGGCGAGGGGCGTTGATCACTCTGCGTTAGGGTTACCGGTCGGTACTGACCATGCCTCTGAACGGGTCCCCACGGCCCGGAAGTTGGAGACACCCATGAAGTTCCGACGCCGCTGCGCCGCTCCCTGGCGACGCTCACCACGACGACGCTGCTGGCCGGGGGCCTGCTGCTCGGACAGGCGGTGACGGCGACGCCCGCGACGGCGGCCGGCGGCACCAAGATCGTGTGCGAGATCGACAAGATGCGCCAGCAGTCGCACGAACTGCGGGCGAAGGCCGCCAAGCTGCAGCGCCTCGGCGCCTCGGCGCCACGGCGGAGGCCCGCAAGGCCCGCGCCCAGGCCGACGCCCTGGACCGCAAGATCCGTAACTGCATCGACGCGGAGGACAACCACAAGCCCTGGAACTGACCCTCCACGCGTCGTTCCGGCCCGGTCCGCGGACCGGGCCGGAACCGGCAGGGCCGGAGCGACCGGTGCCGGAACGACGGTGCCGGAGCGACCCCGGCGGACGTGCTGCGAAGCCGCCGCGGACGTGCTCCGCAGCCACCCGCACCGGTGGTGCGGCCGAGGTCCGTGTCGGCCCGCACCGGTGGTTCAGCCGAGGGCCAGGTCGGCCGCCCGTCGCGCGCAGCCCCAGGCGACCGTCACCCCCGCACCGCCGTGACCGTAGTTGTGGACGAGGAGGGCGCCACCCGGCAGCCTCTCGGCCTCGATCCGTACGCCTCCCACGCGCGTGGGCCGCAGCCCCACCCGGTGCCCCAGCACCCGTGCGCCCGCGATCTCGGGCCGGACGCGGGCGCACCGGGCCACGATCTCCGCGGCCGTGGCCGGATCCGCGTCGAGCCGCTCGTCGCCCTCCTGCGCGGTCCCGCCCAGGATCAGCCGCCCCGGCTGCGGGAAGAAGTACGTGGTCTCGCTCGACGCCGAGTCCGCCGCCGTGAACCACTCCTCGATCCCCGGGTTCTCCACCAGCACCAACTGCCCCCGCACCGGCCGCAGTCGCCCGTCCGGGACGAGCTCCCGCGCCCCGAGGCCCGTGCAGTCGACGACCACCCCGGCCTCCTCCGCCGCCTGTGCGAAGCCGGTCACCGTACGCCGTTCCACCACGCCGCCCGCCGCCTCGAACCGGCCCCGCAGCCACGCCAGATGAACCGGCATGTCGATCAGTGGCAGCCGGGCCGCGAGCCCCGTCGTGTACGGCCCCGGAACCTCCTCGGGCGCCAACTGCCGCAGGTCGGCGAGCTCGCCGGCCCAGGCGCCGAGCCCGTCGAGCAGCGTGTCCGCGTGGACCCCGGCCACCAGCCGCACGCCCGTCGCCACGGGATCGGCCGCGAGCTTCTCGTACACCCGCAGCGAGTCCAGCGACCAGCCACCGACCTCCGCCTCCGGCTCGATCCGGTACGGCCACCACAGCGCGCCGGCCACCGCCGAGGTCGTCCCCGTCACGGCGTCCCGCGACCACACCCGTACCCGCCGGCCGCGCTCCGCCAGTGTCAGCGCCGTCGTCAGACCGATGACCCCGCCACCCACCACGATCACATCGCCGCTCATGACGGGACCGTACCGGCAGGGCGCGGTCGTGGAACATCCCGCCGCCGGTTCCGGTGACCCGCACCCGGGAGCGAGCCGGCCGTCCCTGCGGTGCGCCGGCCCGGAGGGCGGCGGGCGGCCCGTGGCCGGCCCCCGAGAGGCCGCGGAACGCCGGCGCCGAACGCGCCCGGGCCGCTCTGACCTAGGATTCATCTCCTGATGACTGCCACTCTCGTCGCCAAGGACCTCGCCGCCGGCCACGGCGAACGCTCCCTCTTCGCCGGCCTCGACCTCGTCGTCGCCCCCGGCGACGTCATCGGCCTCGTCGGTGTCAACGGCGCCGGCAAGTCGACCCTGCTGCGGCTGCTCGCCGGGCTCGACACCCCCGAGGACGGAGAGCTGAAGCTCTCCCCGCCGACCGCCACCGTCGGCCACCTCCCGCAGGAGCCGGAGCGGCGCGAGGGAGAGACCGTCCGCGAGTTCCTGGCCCGCCGTACGGGCGTCGCGGCCGCGCAGGCCGCCATGGACGAGGCCACCCAGGGCCTGGTCGACGGCGCGCCCGGCGCCGACGACGCGTACGCGATCAGCCTGGAGCGCTGGCTCGACCTCGGCGGCGCCGACCTGGACGAGCGTGCCGAGGAGGTCGCCGACCAGCTCGGTCTCACCGTCGGCCTCGACCAGCCGATGACCTCGCTCTCCGGCGGCCAGGCCGCCCGCGCCGGACTCGCCTCCCTCCTCCTCTCCCGCTACGACGTCTTCCTCCTCGACGAGCCCACCAACGACCTCGACCTCGACGGTCTGGAACGGCTCGAGAAGTTCGTGCAGGGCCTGCGCGCCGGCACGGTCGTGATCAGCCACGACCGCGAGTTCCTCACCCGCACGGTCACCAAGGTCCTGGAACTCGACCTCGCCCAGCAGCAGATCACGCTGTACGGCGGCGGCTACGAGGCCTACCTGGACGAGCGGGACACCGCCCGGCGCCACGCCCGTGAGGACTTCGAGGAGTACGCGGGCAGGAAGGCCGCCCTCGAAGCCCGCGGCCACATGCAGCGCTCCTGGATGGACAAGGGCGTCAAGAACGCCCGCCGCAAGGCCACCGACAGCGACAAACTGGGACGTAACGCCCGAAGCGAGGCCAGTGAGAAGCAGGCCGCGAAGGCTCGGCAGACGCAGCGGATGATCGAGCGGCTCGACGTCGTCGACGAGCCCCGCAAGGAGTGGGAGCTGCGGATGGAGATCGCCGCCGCCCCGCGCTCCGGCTCGGTCGTGGCGACGCTGCGCGAGGCGGAGGTCCGCCGCGGCGACTTCCGCTTCGGACCGGCCACCCTTCAGATCGACTGGGCCGACCGGGTCGCCATCACCGGTGCCAACGGGGCCGGCAAGTCGACCCTGCTCGCCGCGCTCCTCGGCCGCCTTCCGCTGGACTCGGGCGATGCCGTCCTCGGCTCGGGTGTCGTCGTCGGCGAGGTCGACCAGGCCCGCAAGCTCTTCCACGGCTCGGAGTCCCTGCTCGACGCGTTCTGCGCGGCCGTACCGGAGACGGAGCCCGCCGAGGTACGGACCCTGCTGGCGAAGTTCGGCCTCAAGGCGGAGCACGTCCTGCGTCCGGCCACCACCCTCTCCCCGGGGGAGCGCACCCGCGCCGCCCTCGCCCTGCTCCAGGGCCGGGGTGTCAACCTGCTGGTCCTCGACGAGCCGACCAACCACCTGGACCTGCCGGCCATCGAACAGCTGGAGGCCGCGCTCGACACCTACACCGGCACGCTGCTCCTGGTCACCCATGACCGGCGGATGCTGGACGCCGTCCGTACGACCCGCCGCATCGAGGTCGCGGCCGGCAAGGTGACCGAGCTCTGATGGACGTCACCTTCGGGTGGGGCCCGACCGAGGCCCGGGTCCTCGCACCGTCCTCGGCGTGCGTGGTGGTCGTCGACGTCCTCTCCTTCACCACGGCGGTGGGTGTCGCCGTGGAGTCCGGTACCGCCGTGTATCCGTACCGCTGGCGAGACGCGACGGCGCGCGCGTACGCGGAGCGGCGGGAGGCGACCCTCGCCGTCGGCCGGAGCGAGGCGACCCCCGAGCACCCGTGGTCGCTCTCCCCGGCCGCCCTGCGCACGGCGCCGCCCACCCCGCGCCTGGTCCTGCCGTCCCCGAACGGCTCCACGATCGCGGCGGAGGCGGGCGACGCGACGGTGGTCGCGGCCTCGCTGCGCAACCGTACGGCCGTCGCCGGGTGGCTCGCGGAACGCGGTTACGGCTCCGGGGCCCGCCCCCTGGCCGTCATCGCCTCGGGCGAACGGTGGCCCGATGGCTCACTGCGGCCGGCCCTGGAGGACCTGCTGGGCGCCGGAGCGGTGCTCTCGGCCCTGCGTGCCGCCGGCCCGTTCGTCCTGAGCCCGGAGGCGACGGCGGCGGCGACGCTGTGGGAGGCGACCGACGACCCCGTCGCCGCCCTGCACCGATGCGATTCGGGGCGTGAACTGTACGAGTACGGCTATCCGCAGGACGTGGCGGTGGCCACCGAGGTCGACACCTCGGACACGGTCCCCGTTCTGAGGGACGGCGCATTCCAGGAGGCAGCACCATGACCGATCTACTGACCCGGCTGACCGAGATGCTCGACGATCTGGACGCGGACGTCGACGAGACGATCGACCTCGCCGACGAGATCGCGGCCTCGGGCGACGCCGGGCTCCTGCCGCGCCTGCAGGCCGAGCTGGACCGCGCGCTCGCCGAACAGAACGCCTACGCCCGCGAGCTCCTGGGCGGCGTCCTCGCCGCCATCGGCGGACCCGACGCGCTCCCCGCGCTGCTGCGCGCCTCGTCCGTCGACCTCGGCGACGACCAGGACGCGCTGGCCACCGAGATCGTCGACATCGTCCAGTCCGACCCGCACACCTCCCGCACGGTCCTCCAGCCCCTGACCGAGGACGACGACCTCGCGGTGGCCAACCGCGCGGAATGGGCCCTCCGCTTCCTCCCGAACACCTAGACCGGACCGGGCGGCGCGGGAGGGTCTGCCCGGCAGCCCGGGGACGCGCTCCGCACCCGCACCGGTGGTGCGGGCGGGAAGGACGGGCCCGGCCGTCGCGCCGGGCCCGTGGGTCGTCAGCGGCCGCGCCGCTTGCCGCTGCCGCCGCCCTCGTTCAGCAGGCCCGCCTTGCGCAGGGCGTCGGCCATCGCGCTGTTCGACGGGGCCGGGGCCTGGGAGCGACCCCGGCCGCCACCGCCACCGCCGCCGCCTCCACCGCCACGGCGCTGCTGCGGCGGCCGCCCGCCCCGCTCCTTCCGGGGCGCCGGCGCCGACTCCGTGGCCGTCGCCTCGTCGTCCAGCCGCAGCGTCAGCGAGATCCGCTTACGGGGGATGTCCACCTCCAGGACCTTCACCCGGACCACGT
>NZ_JAGGOS010000128.1 GCF_018614205.1 Streptomyces sp. ISL-36
GCCGATCCAGGTCAGCCCGGCGTCGATCACGGCCTGCGCGAAGTCGGCGTTCTCGGAAAGGAATCCGTAACCGGGGTGGATCGCGTCCGCACCCGAGTCCTTCGCGGCCTGCAGCACCTTGGCCATGTCCAGATAACTGGCGGCCGGGGTGTCACCGCCCAGAGCGAACGCCTCGTCGGCCGCACGGACGTGCAATGCGTCCCGGTCCGGATCGGCGTAGACGGCGACACTGCCGATCCCCGCATCCCGGCACGCCCGGGCGACGCGGACAGCGATTTCGCCACGGTTGGCGATGAGCACCTTGCGCACGATGGCTCCCTCCTTGAAACAAGCTGAGTTTAGGGACTGCCGACACGGCCTTTCGACCCATCCCCAGTGGTGAGCTTGCCCACACGGAGCGTGATACGAGGCGTTCGGGGTCGTGAAATCCCTTGTCGTACCACGGTACGCAGGGTTCCTTTACGGCACAGTAGCTCCGAGGTGTGGCGCAGGTCTCTGTTCCGGCGACCAGTCGCCGAACGGGTTTCTTTGTGGAGTCCCTACGAATGGCCCAATGATTCTTTGCCGCACGGTCCCTCTGCGCGGACCCTTGTCCGAAGGTTTACCAGTCAGTAGCCTTCGCGCTGTCGTCCGTACTGCAGGTAACAGCCGTATATGGGGGTGGCCGAGGTGGCCCGCAGACCGATAGCACTCGTGACGGCGGCGGTGCTCTTCCTCGAGGCGCCGGGCATCGTCGCGCTCAACGCCGTCATGGCCCGGTTCGTCGACGTCCAGTCGATGTCCCTCGACGGTCTGGACCCGGACGCGATGGTGACCGGCACCTGGGTGCTCGGCATCGTCTCCGGCCTCCTGCTGGCCCTCTGCGCCACCGTCGCCCTGATCGCCGGCGTCCGGGACAGGCGCCCCGGCCGGGCGGGCCGGGCCCTGCTCATCGGCTGCGCGATCGTGCACGGGGTGCTCGGCGCGGTGACGGTCGGGCTGATCGGCTGGGGCGCGTTCGCGTTCATGACGGTGGTGCTCGGCCTGATCGTGCTGACCCTGGTGGCCTACGGGAAGGGCGCCGACGCCCCCGAAGGGGCGCCTGCCGCCGCCTGAGGCGTGCGCCTTCACCGAACGACGGCCTCAGACCCACAGGTCGGTGATCGAGATCCCCAGCTTGCCGAGCAGGCTCCGCAGCAGCGGCAGCGACAGGCCGATCACATTGCCCGGGTCCCCGTCGATGCCGTCGATGAACGGTGCCGAACGGCCGTCGAGGGTGAACGCGCCCGCCACGTGCAGCGGTTCCCCGCTCGCCACGTACGCGGCGATCTCGGCGTCCGTCGGTTCGCCGAAGCGGACCACGGTGGAGGCGGTCGCCGACTCGTAGCGCTTGGCGGTCGTGTCGTACACACAGTGACCCGTCTGGAGGATGCCCACCCGGCCGCGCATCGCCTTCCAGCGGGCCGTGGCCTCCTCGGCGTCGGCGGGCTTGCCGAGCGCCTGCTTGTCCAGCTCCAGGACCGAGTCGCAGCCGATGACCAGTGCGCCGCTCGCCTCGGGCCGGGCGGCCACATGGGCGGCCTTCGCCTCGGCGAGGGCGAGGGCGAGCTCGGCCGGGGTCGGGGCGTGCATCTTGTCCTCGTCGACGCCGCTCACGATCACCTCGGGGGCGAGTCCGGCCTGCCGCAGCAGTCCGAGACGGGCGGGGGAGGCGGAGGCGAGCACGACACGGCGGCGATCAGCAGTCATGGGGGCAGCGTAGCCAGTACGACGGCTCCCGGTCGCCCGATCGCCCGGACCGTGGTGGACGCGGCGGGGGACTACGGGCAGGGCCGGGCGGGCTCGGGGAACTCGGCTCGGGGAACGCTCAGTGCACGCCGGCCACGAACATCGCCACCACCATCGCCAGGGCCAGCAGGATGGACGCGCGGCGCAGCATCTGCTGCATGTCGCGCATCTCCTTCGGAGGCTCGTTCTTCGGGTCGGACCAGAGCATGGCTTCGATCCTGCGGGCGGGAAGGCCGGGGCGCCTGAGTATCCGTACTCAGGCCCCCCGGTGCCAACGGACTAATTACGGGCCGGTGAACACCCCGCCACCGGCCGCCGCCAGCGCCGCCAGAACCGCCCGCTCCGCGTGCTCGGGGCCCAGCGGCTCGCGGGTGACCATGAAGCGGTAGTAGAGCGGCGCCGAGACCGCGCGCAGCAACTCCAGGCCGTCGGTGTCCGGCGGGATCTCGCCGCGGGCCGCCCCCCGCTTGGTGACGGGGACCCACTCCTCCAGGCGGGCCCGGTAGAAGCCGTTCAGGGCCTCCGCGCACTCCTCGTCGCAGGCCGCGGCCGCGATCACCGCGCGGAAGACGGCGCCCATCCGGGGGTCGGTGAGGGTCTTCCGTACGAGTTCGGCGTTGGCCCGCAGATCGCCCGCCAGGCTGCCGGTGTCGGAGGCCGGCAGGGACCGGTCCGCCATGTCCCGCAACAGGTCGGCGACGAGGCCGACCGGGGAGCCCCAGCGGCGGTACACGGTCGTCTTGCCGACGCCCGCGCTCGCGGCGATCTGGTCCATGTTCAGCGCGTGGAAGCCCGCGGCGGCCAGGGCCTCCTCGGTCGCTTCGAGGACGGCCCGGCGCACCTTCGCGGTACGGCCCCCGGGGCGCACGGTGCCGGCCGCGGCCGACTGGCTCTCGCTCAAACGGGTCTCCTGTTCCATTAACAGCTCCGACTCTGGTACGGTCCTGACCATCCTAATGGAACCGAGAGCCCATTAAGGGGTCCGTCATGGCCGCCACCGCACTTTCCACCCGTACAGACGACCCGCCCGCCCGCATGGACGGCCGGATGCGACTCGTCCTCCTCGTCCTCCTCGTCGCCCAGTTCATGCTGGCCGTCGACTTCTCGATCCTGAACGTCGCCCTGCCCGTCATCGGCGAAGGACTCGGCTTCTCGCTGGGCAACCTGCAGTGGATCGCCACCGCCTTCGCCCTCGCCGCCGCCGGATTCACCCTCCTCTTCGGGCGCGTCGCCGACATCGTCGGACGCCGGCGCCTCTTCCTCGGCGGCATGGCGCTCCTCGGGATCTCCTCACTCGTCGGCGGACTCGCCACCGGCCCCGAGACACTGATGGCCGCCCGCGTCGCCCAGGGGCTGGCCACCGCCGCCGTCACCCCCGCCGGGCTCTCCCTGCTCACCTCCTCCTTCCCCGAGGGCCCCCTGCGCGCCAAGGCGCTCGGCCTCAACGGCGCCCTCATGTCCGCCGGATTCACCACCGGCGCCGTCCTCGGCGGCGTCCTGACCGAGCTGCTCTCCTGGCGCTGGGCCTTCTTCCTCAACGTGCCGGTCGCCCTCGCCGTCCTCGTCGTCGCGCCCGGCGTCCTGAAGGAGAGCCGCCCCGAGGTCCGCCCCCGCCTCGACATCCCCGGCGCGATCACCGTCACCGGCGGGCTCCTCGCCCTCGTCTACGGCCTCACCGTCGCCGGCGAGCACGGCTGGACCGACCCCCTCGCCCTGACCGCCCTCGCCGCAGGCGCCGTCCTCCTCGTCGCCTTCCGGTTCGTGGAGAAGCGGGCCGCCTCCCCCCTCGTACCGCTGCGGATCCTGGGGCGCCGCACCGTCGTCTGGGGCAACCTCGCCGGGCTCGTCGCCTTCGTCACCGAGACCTCGCTGGTCTTCCTGATGACGCTCTACCTGCAGGACGTCCTCGGCTTCTCGCCGCTCGCCGCCGGGCTCTCCTTCGGTGTCCTCGGCGCCGGAACGATCCTCGGCGGGGTCTACGCGTCCCGGTTCATCGGCCGCTACGGCAGCCGGGCCGCCCTCGTCGCCGGCGGACTCCTCCAGGCCGTCGCCACCGTCGCCCTCTACGCCCTCGGCGACGACCGGAGCTGGCTCTGGCTGCTGCTCGCCGCCACCTTCGCCGGCGGCATCGGCAACATGCTCGCCATCGTCGGCTTCATGGTCACCGCCACCTCCGGACTGCCCGACGAGGAGCAGGGCATGGCGACCGGCCTCGCCACGATGACCCAGCAGATCGGCATCACCATGGGCACGCCGATCATGAGTGCCGTCGTCGTCACCTCCACCACGGTCCTCGACGGCATCGGCCTCGCGGTCCTCGTCAACGCCGCGATCGTCCTGGCGGGCGCGCTCCTCGCGGGGTTCTTCCTGCGGCGCGCATGAGCCCCTCGCACGCACCGGGGACGCACGAAGGCCGGACCTCCCGCACAAGAGGTCCGGCCTTCACGGCTTCGTGCCCGTCACCGGTTGGGACCCGTCACCGGGCCGTCTCCGGCATCGTGTTCGTAGCGGTCACCGGGCCGTGCCCGGCACCGTGTTCGTACCCGTCACACCGGCCAGTAGGAGCGCGCCCACGAACGCGGCCCCGGCCGGTGCCGTACCCCGCGCGCGATCCGCGACGGGTCCGACCAGCCCTCGGGGACCACCGGGCCGCCACCGGCGGCGGACGCCGCCGCCGTCGCCGCGGCCCGGGCCTGGACCACCGCCAGTGCGGCGGCCAGCTCCTCCGGGGTCGGATTTCCTCGTACGACCTTGATCACAGCCGCTCCTTCCAGACCCTTAGAGGGGGATGTTGCCGTGCTTCTTCGGAGGCAGGGATTCCCGCTTCGTGCGCAGCTGACGCAGACCCTTCACGATCTGCGGACGCGTGTCGGACGGCATGATCACACCGTCGATGTAGCCACGCTCGGCCGCCGTGTACGGATTGAGCAGCGTGTCCTCGTACTCCTGGATCAGCCGCGCCCGCTCCGCGTCCTGGTCCTCGGCGGCGGCGATCGTCCTGCGGTGCAGGATGTTCACCGCGCCCTGCGCGCCCATCACCGCGATCTGCGCGGTCGGCCACGCCAGGTTGAGGTCGGCGCCCAGGTGCTTGGAGCCCATGACGTCGTACGCGCCACCGAACGCCTTGCGCGTGATGACCGTGATCAGCGGGACGGTCGCCTCGGCGTACGCGTAGATCAGCTTCGCGCCGCGGCGGATGATGCCGCCGTACTCCTGGTCCACGCCCGGCAGGAAGCCCGGCACGTCGACGAAGGTGATCACCGGGACGTTGAAGGCGTCGCAGGTACGGACGAACCGTGCGGCCTTCTCGCTGGCGTCGATGTCCAGGCAGCCGGCGAACTGCATCGGCTGGTTGGCGACGATGCCGACCGGGAAGCCCTCGACCCGGCCGAAGCCGGTGACGATGTTCGGCGCGAACAGCGCCTGGGTCTCCAGGAACTCGCCGTCGTCCAGGACGTGTTCGATGACCTTGTGCATGTCGTACGGCTGGTTCGCGGAGTCCGGGATCAGGACGTCCAGCTCGCGGTCCTCGTCCGTGACGTCGGTCTCGGCGACCTCAGGGAAGGCCGGCGGCTCGGAGAGGTTGTTCGACGGCAGGTAGGACAGCAGGGACTTGACGTACTCGATCGCGTCCTTCTCGTCGCCCGCCATGTGGTGCGCGACACCGGAGGTGGCGTTGTGGGTGCGGGCGCCGCCCAGCTCCTCGAAGCCGACGTCCTCGCCCGTCACCGTCTTGATGACGTCGGGTCCCGTGATGAACATGTGCGAGGTCTGGTCCACCATCACCGTGAAGTCGGTGATGGCGGGGGAGTAGACCGCGCCGCCCGCGCAGGGGCCGACGACCAGGGAGATCTGCGGGATCACACCGGACGCGTGGGTGTTGCGACGGAAGATCTCGCCGTACATGCCGAGCGCGCTGACGCCCTCCTGGATGCGGGCGCCGCCGGAGTCGTTGATGCCGATGACCGGGCAGCCGGTCTTCAGGGCGAAGTCCATCACCTTGATGATCTTCTGGCCGAAGGTCTCGCCCAGCGCGCCGCCGAAGACGGTGAAGTCCTGGGAGAAGACCGCGACCGGGCGGCCGTCGACCGTGCCGTAGCCGGTGACGACACCGTCTCCGTACGGCCGGTTCTTCTCCAGGCCGAAGTTGGTCGAGCGGTGCCGGGCCAGCTCGTCGAGCTCGACGAACGAGCCCTCGTCGAGCAGCAGCTCGATCCGCTCGCGCGCGGTCAGCTTCCCCTTCGCGTGCTGCTTCTCCACGGCACGCTCGGAACCGGCATGGGTCGCCTCGTCAATACGGCGCTGCAGATCCGCGATCTTGCCCGCGGTCGTGTGAATGTCGATCTCTTGTGGCTCTACCGACTCGGACATCGGGATGCGGCTCCCTGCCTGGTCACGGGGGTTCGTTGACTACGAATGGGCGAATGGTTGGCTGCTGATGGCCTACTGATCCGTAGGGTATCGACGCCGATACGGTTCGGCACTGCGGTCTTTGCCACACCTAGGCTGCCTTGCATGACGTCCTCTCATGGCTCAGGAGGGCCCTGGTCCGACCTGGACCGGCCCCCGCTCAACGCCGGCGCGCTGCGCCGCGCCCTCGTCCTTCCCGACGGTCTGTGGACCTCGCTCGACGTGATCCCCACCACCGGCTCCACCAACTCCGACCTGGCCGCCCGCGCCGACGAGCTGCCCGAGGGCACCGTGCTCGTCGCCGAGGAGCAGACCGCGGGGCGGGGCCGCCTCGACCGCAGCTGGGTGGCCCCGGCCCGGTCCGGCCTCTTCCTCTCCGTGCTCCTCAAGCCCGACGTGCCCGTCCACCGGTGGGGATGGCTGCCGCTGCTGACGGGCGTCGCCGCGGCGACCGGACTCGCGAAGTCCGCCGGCGTCGACCTGTCCCTCAAGTGGCCGAACGACCTGCTGGTCTCTGTCGGCGGCGAGGAACGCAAGACCGGCGGGATCCTCGCCGAGCGGGCCGGCGACCGGGCGATCGTCCTCGGACTCGGCATCAACGTCACCCTGCGTGAGGACGAGCTGCCCGTGCCGGGGGCGGGCTCGCTGCTGCTGGCGAACGCGGTCTCCACGGACCGCGACACACTGGTGCGGGCCGTCCTGCGGTCGCTGGAGAAGTGGTACGGACAGTGGGTGCGGGCCGACGGCGACCCCGAGGCCTCGGGCCTCCAGGCCGCCTACGCCGCGGGCTGCGTGACGCTCGGCCGCCGCATCCGGGCGCAGCTGCCGGGCGAGCGGGTGCTGGAGGGCGAGGCGGTGGCCCTGGACGGCGACGGACGCCTGGTGGTGGCGACCGAGGGCGGCGGCACGGAGGCGGTCTCGGCGGGCGACATCGTCCACGTCCGGTCCACGGCGTAGAGGTCCGGTCCACGGCGTAGAGCGGGGGCCTCCGGCCCGTTCCGCCCCCAGCGGAACGCAGGGTCCACAACCGGCCGCGCGGACGGTTCGGGCGTGAGCTGGCACACACCTGTCGTATCGTGGAGCGCGATCCAGGCTACAGATCGGCAGGGCAGTGGGCAGGGAACGGGCAGGAGGCGGCCGGTGACCGTCGACGACGAGAACGCGGGCGGGGACGAGCCGGCCACGTATCCCACGCCGCACCATGTCGTCGACCACACGGCGGAGCCGACCGACGACCCCCTCGCCATCCGCCTCGAACAGCTCATCCTCGGGGCCGACCGCCGCTACACCCCCTTCCAGGCCGCCCGCACCGCCGGCGTCTCCATGGAGCTCGCCTCCCGCTTCTGGCGCGCCATGGGCTTCGCCGACATCGGCCAGGCCAAGGCGCTCACCGAGGCCGACGTCCTCGCCCTGCGCCGCCTGGCCGGTCTCGTCGAGGCCGGGCTGCTCAGCGAGCCGATGGCCGTGCAGGTCGCCCGGTCCACGGGGCAGACGACCGCGCGGCTCGCCGAGTGGCAGATCGACTCCTTCCTGGAGGGCCTCACCGAGCCGCCCGAGCCCGGCATGACCCGTACCGAGGTCACGTACCCCCTGGTCGAGCTGCTCCTGCCCGAGCTGGAGGAGTTCCTGATCTACGTCTGGCGGCGCCAGCTCGCCGCCGCCACCGGCCGGGTCGTGCAGGCCGCGGACGACGAGGAGATGGTCGACCGTCGCCTCGCCGTCGGCTTCGCCGACCTCGTCGGCTTCACCCGGCTGACCCGTCGTCTGGAGGAGGAGGAGCTCGGCGAGCTGGTCGAGGCCTTCGAGACGACCTGCGCCGACCTCGTCGCCGCGCACGGAGGCCGGCTGATCAAGACCCTCGGCGACGAAGTGCTGTACGCCGCCGACGACGCCGGCACCGCCGCCGAGATCGCGCTGCGCCTGATCGAGACGCTCAGTCACGACGAGACGATGCCGGCGCTGCGCGTGGGCATCGCCTTCGGCACGGTGACGACCCGGATGGGCGACGTCTTCGGTACGACGGTGAACCTCGCGAGCCGGCTCACTTCGATAGCGCCCAAGGACACCGTCCTGGTCGACGGAGCCCTCGCCGAGGAGATCACCAGGACCGGTGACGCGCCCGTCTCGGAGACGCAGGCGGCGGAGGAGGCGGCCCGCGCGGAGAAGGAGGGCGAGGAGCCCCCGACGTACCGTTTCGCGCTCCAGCCGATGTGGCAGCGCCCGGTGCGCGGTCTCGGAGTCGTCGAGCCCTGGCAGCTGAGCCGCCGCCCCACTTAGGGGCCGCGGGGGTGGATCGGGCCGGGCCCGGCCGCATCCGCCCGGCACCCCCTAAGATCCCGGTGAACAGTCGTTAACCGGGAGGGTGTGCGGTCATGTCGGACCAGTCCGAGCAGCGTTTTGGTGAATTCGTCGCGGTCCGGAAGGGCGAGCACGGGCATGTCGCCGAGCTCGTCCTCGACCGGCCCAAGGCGATGAACGCGGTCTCCTCCGAGATGGCCCGCTCCATCGGCGCAGCCTGCGACGCGCTCGCCGCCGACTCCTCGGTACGGGTGACGGTGCTGACCTCCTCCAACGAGCGGGCCTTCTGCGTCGGCGCCGACCTCAAGGAGCGCAACTCCTTCACGGACGCCGAGCTGGTCCGCCAGCGGCCCACCGCCCGGGGGGCGTACACCGGCGTGCTGGAGCTGCCCATGCCGACCGTCGCCGCGGTGCACGGCTTCGCGCTCGGCGGCGGGTTCGAGCTCGCGCTCGCCTGCGACGTGATCGTGGCCGACGCGACAGCCGTGGTCGGGCTGCCGGAGGTCTCCGTCGGCGTGATCCCCGGCGGCGGCGGTACGCAGCTGCTGCCGCGCCGGGTCGGTGCCGCCCGCGCGGCGGAGCTGGTCTTCACGGCCCGGCGGGTCGAGGCCGCGGAGGCGCGCGAGCTGGGTCTGGTGGACCTGCTGGAGGAGGACGCCCGTACGGCGGCCCTTGAGCTGGCCGGCCGGATCGCCGCGAACTCCCCGGTCGGGCTGCGCGCGGCCAAGCGCGCGATGCGGCTCGGGCAGGGGCTCGACCTGCGGGCGGGTCTGGAGGTCGAGGACGCGGCGTGGCGGTCGGTGGCGTTCTCGGGGGACCGGGCCGAGGGTGTCGCCGCCTTCAACGAGAAGCGGAAGCCGCAGTGGCCGGGCGAGTGAGCACCCGGTGAGCCGGTGGGGCCTTGTGAGGGATGCCGGCTTCTCTCCGGCAGGTAACTTTCCGTGACGCTTCGCAGGTAAAAACAGACCAAACGTCCCTAAGCTGTAGAAATGGGAGAGGACGTGCGGCTGCGGGCCGTGGTGGCGCTGGCGCAGGCGATGGCGGCGGCGCACGCCCCGCGCGAGTTCTGGCGGGCGGCGGCGCTCGGCGCCCGCGACGCGCTCGGCGGCACGTTCGCCGCCCTGTCGGTCTGGGAGCGGGACCACGGCCGGCTCAAGGTCCTGGTGAACGCCGGGCAGCGGGCGGTCGGGGAGGAGGAGTTCCCCGACGCGGAGACCTACCCCGTGCACCAATTCCCCGAGATCACCGAGTTCCTGCACGAGCAGTGGGCGGGCGGCGGTGAGCCGGACGCCTGGGTGGAGACCGCGGGGGACCGCATCCCGACGGGCCGCGTGACCGGCCTGCGCAGGCGCGGACGCGGCTGCTGCGTGGTCGCGCCGATCGTGCTGCACGGGCGGGCCTGGGGAGAGCTGTACGTGGCGCGGCCGGCCGGGGCGCCGGTCTTCGACCGCGACGACGCGGACTTCGCGGCGGTGCTCGCCGCGGTGGTCGCGGCGGGCATCGCCCAGGCGGAGCGGCTTGAGGAGGTACGGAAGCTGGCCTTCACCGACCCCCTGACGGGGCTCGCGAACCGGCGCGCGGTCGACACCCGGCTCGACGAGGCGATCGAGCGGTACCGGACGGACGGGTCCGTGGTGAGCCTGGTGGTCTGCGACCTGAACGGCCTGAAACGGGTCAACGACACCCATGGGCACGCGGTGGGCGACCGGCTGCTGGAACGATTCGGCTCGGTGCTCTCGCGGTGCGGGGCGATGCTGCCGGGCGCCCTCTCCGCGCGCCTTGGGGGCGACGAGTTCTGTCTGCTGTCGGTGGGGCCGACGGCGGACGAGGTGGTGGCCGTCGCGGACGAACTGTGCGTACGGGCGGGGGAGCTGGAGCTGGGGGAGGGCGTGGCGTGCGGGGTGGCGTCGACGGGCGATCCGATCGGACCGCTGAAGTCCGCCCGCCGGCTCTTCCGTCTCGCGGACGCGGCGCAGTACCAGGCGAAGGCGGCCAGATCGGCGAAACCGGTCGTGGCGGGCCGTGACGGCACGGTCATCGCCCTGGCCGACGCCCCACCCGGAGCCCGCGACCGCCGCCGCTTCCGCGACGCGCCACCGGTGTGACGGGGCGGGGCGCGGGGGACGCCGGGACGGCGGCTCGGGTCAGCAGGTCGGGTTCGCGGCTCGGGTCGGTGGCCGGCCCCCGATCGCATCAGCGGGCGGGGAGCGTGGCGCAGGCGACGACCGCCCACACGGTCTTGCCCGGGGCACCGGCCCGGGTGGTCGTGCCCCACTCCGTGGCCAGCGCCGTCACGATGGCCAGCCCCCGTCCGCCGTCGGCGTCGGCGTTCGCGTCGGCCTCGGCGTCCGGACTGTCGTCCCGCACCGGGACCGGCTGCCGTTCCCCACGGGTGTCGCTCACCTCCACCCGTACATGGCCGTCGTCGCCCGCACTCAGCCTTAGCTCGGCGTCACGGCCCGGCACCCGGCCGTGGGTGACGGCGTTCGCCGCCAGCTCGGCGACCACCAGCTCCACCGTGTCGTGGGCCGGGGTGCCGTAACCCCAGCCCCAGAGGTCCATCTGATGAGAGGCCAGCCGTCGGGCCAGCCGCGCGCCGCGTGGGGTCGCGGTGAAGCGGAGGGCGAAAGTGGGTGATGGTGGTGTCGTCATGACCCGAAGATCCCGTTCCGGGACGGCCCGTCACCAGGGGTAAGGGTCTTACGGGGAGGCTCTGTCGGGGTGTGTGGGGGTGGTTGTCGGGGCGGTTCAGCCGGAGGTGCAGAGGCCGCAGAGCGTCTCGTCGCCGAGTGGCCTGAACAGCATCGGCTGGATGTGCTCACCCGCGCACTCCCGTGCCCGGGCCAGCCGCGCCGACAGACCTGGGCCGGGGGCGCGTTCGGACGGTTCGGGCGGCGTGGGCGGCGAGACGGGTGGCACCTCGCGGAGCAGGTAGCGCAACAGACCCCCGGGGTGGTGCACGGGGGTTCCGTCGCCGGGGAGGCCGCGCAGGACGTGGGCGTGGATGTCGGCGGAGGTGTGGCCGGCGGCCAGCCAGCGGGCGGTGAGCCGGGTCAACTCGACGCGCATGCCTGGGGGGACGTGCCGCAGGGCGGGGGAGAGATGGGGGAAGGCGGCGACGAGGGCGCGGGCCTCGTCGGGGAGTGCCTGCTCGGCGGGCTGGCTGGGCGCGGTGAGCGCGGTGAGCTCGGTGAGCTCGGCGGGCTCCGTGGGTTCGACGGCGGGGGTGGGAGGGTGGGAGGTGTCCTGCTCTGGGTCTTTCTTTGGATGACCGTCGGTCGGCGGGGTGGCTGGTTCACCGGCCGCCGGAGTCCGGGGACCCGGTGCCACCTGCGGCGACACCCGTTCCGTGCTGGTCGGCGCGGGCACTCCCGAGAGGATCTTCACGGCCTCGGCGGCGCTCAACGGCACGCTGGAGACCAGCTGTTGCGTCACCCAGAGACCGCCCGCCCCCTGCACGCGCCGCTCGTGCACGAAGCCCTCCTCCTTCAGCTGTCGCTTGGCGCGGGTGAAGGCGCATCCCCCGATCCGGGCACGTTCGGCGGTGCGCGACAGCGACTCACGGGCGCCTTGCGGAAGGGAGAGCTGCCAGGTGAGAAGGCGTACGGCGTCGGAGCTGAGGCGCGGATGCCGGATGATCTCGTGGGAGAGCTGGGTGAAGGCGCGCGGGGGCGCGCTAAAGTTCCTGTAAATCACGGTGGAGGCTCGTTCCACTAGTGGTCCAGGCCCTCGTGGACGGTTGCAGCCGTCGCGGGGGCCGTTTTAATGGGCTGACCGTACCGCACGCACCGTGATGGCGTGAACGCGTTGAGTGAAGAAAGCTTTCGCTGGTTTGTTCACCCACACGAGCCAACTTGCCCCGATACCAGTCGGGTTGGCGTAGTCCTGTCCTAGGCTGCCGCCTACAGAGGGTGCCTGTCGCAGGACTCAGGGGGCGAGACGCATGGACACGGGCGCGGACACAGGCGCGGACTCGGGCGCGGGTGCGGGAGTGGAGCCGGACTCCGGCGGGGAGTTCCTGCGCTGCTTCGGCCGCCAGGTGAAACTGCTCCGGGAGACGTCCGGCCTCACCCAGGCACAGTTGGGCGAACGGGTCGGTTACGGCGAGGCCCAGATCGCGGCGGTCGAGCAGGGCCGGCGCATCCCCCGCCCCGAGCTGGTCGACGCGGTGGACCGCGAGGTGGGCGCGCGCGGGGTGCTCGTGGCGATGAAGGGGGAGGTGGCGAAGGCGCGGTATCCCGGCTTCTTCCGCCGGTACGCGCAGTTGGAGCCGGGTGCGGTCGAACTGCACGCCTACGACACTCACATGATCAAGGGCCTCCTGCAGACGGAGGAGTACGCGCGAGCGGTGTTCCGGATGTGGCGCCCGCTGCTCGACGAGGAGACGGTCGAGCAGCGTGTGGCCGCTCGGATGGAGCGCCAGAAGCTGTTCGCGCGTCGCCCCGCCCCTCTGCTGAGCTTCGTCGTCGAGGAACACGTCCTCCGCCGCCCTCTCGGCGGCCGGGAGGTTTCGCGCGGACAGCTGGAGCAACTCCTCCTCTACGGGCACATGCGCAACGTCGAGCTACAGGTCATGCCGACGGGGCGGGAGGAACACGCCGGACTTGCCGGACCGTTCACGTTGATCCATCTCGGGGATCAGCGCAGGATGGCGTATACGGAAGTGCAGGACACGAGCGCCCTGTACGTGGACCCAAGGAAGGTCAGTCCGCTTGAGGCGACGTACGGCATCCTCCGAGCGCAGGCGTTGACTCCCAGGGAGTCGCTGATCTTCATCGAGAAGCTGTTGGGAGAGCTATGAAGCCTGGTGAACTGCGCTGGTTCAAGAGCAGCTACAGCGCGGGCAACGGCGGTGACTGCGTCGAGGTCGCGGACGCGGGTACGGCCGTCTTCGTCCGTGACTCCAAGCGTCCCGGCGAGGCGGTCCTCGCCGTACCCGCCGGGCAGTGGTCCGCCTTCGTGCGGATGGCCGCGCGCGGTTCGCGCGGTTGAGACGGCCGAGGGGCGGTCGGGGCCGAGCACGGCTCCCGACCGCCCCTCGCGCGTTGCCGGGCGCCAGGGGAGCGCGGTCCACCGGCTCCCTAGTGACATGTGGCTCTTCAGTCCGTAGGCTGCTGAATATGGATATGCACACCGTCGTCCTTGGCACGTCCGGAACCACCCCCCAGGACGTCATCGACGTCGCCCGCCACGGCGCCCGCATCGAGCTCTCTCCCGAAGCCGTGCAGGCCCTCGCCGCCTCGCGCGCCGTCGTCGACGCGCTCGCCGCGAAGCCCGAGCCCGTGTACGGCGTCTCGACCGGGTTCGGCGCGCTCGCCACCCGGCACATCAGCCAGGAGCTCCGCGCCCAGCTGCAACGCAACATCGTCCGCTCGCACGCCGCCGGCATGGGGCCGCGCGTCGAGCGTGAGGTCGTGCGCGCGCTGATGTTCCTGCGGCTGAAGACCGTCTGTTCCGGGCACACCGGCGTCCGGCCCGAGGTCGCGCAGACCATGGCCGACGTCCTCAACGCCGGCATCACGCCGGTCGTGCACGAGTACGGCTCCCTCGGTTGCTCCGGCGACCTGGCCCCGCTCTCGCACTGCGCGCTGGCCCTGATGGGCGAGGGCGACGCGGAAGGCCCCGACGGCACCGTGAAGCCCGCCGGCGAGCTGCTCGCCGCCGCCGGTATCCAGCCCGTCGAGCTCCGCGAGAAGGAGGGCCTCGCCCTCCTCAACGGCACCGACGGCATGCTCGGCATGCTGATCATGGCGCTCGCCGACCTCGACACCCTCTACAAGTCCGCCGACATCACCGCGGCCCTCTCCCTCGAAGCCCTCCTCGGCACCGAGAAGGTCCTCGAACCCGAGCTGCACGCCATCCGCCCCCACCCGGGCCAGGGCGCGTCCGCCGCCAACATGCTCGCCGTGCTCAAGGGCTCCGGCCTCACCAACCACTTCCAGGAGGAAGAGGCCCCCCGGGTCCAGGACGCGTACTCCGTGCGCTGCGCCCCGCAGGTCGCCGGCGCCGGCCGCGACACCATGGCCCACGCCCGCCTGGTCGCCGAGCGTGAGCTGGCCTCCGCCGTCGACAACCCGGTCGTGCTCCCCGACGGCCAGGTCCGCTCCAACGGCAACTTCCACGGCGCCCCCGTCGCGTACGTCCTCGACTTCCTCGCCATCGCCGCCGCCGACCTCGGCTCCATCGCCGAGCGCCGCACCGACCGGCTCCTCGACAAGAACCGGTCCCACGGCCTGCCGCCCTTCCTCGCCGACGACGCCGGCGTCGACTCGGGCCTGATGATCGCCCAGTACACCCAGGCCGCCCTGGTCAGCGAGATGAAGCGGCTGGCCGTCCCGGCCTCCGCCGACTCCATCCCGTCCTCCGCGATGCAGGAGGACCACGTCTCCATGGGCTGGTCCGCCGCCCGCAAGCTGCGCACCGCGATCGGCAACCTCAACCGGATCATCGCCGTCGAGCTCTACGCCGCCACCCGCGGCATCGAGCTGCGCCGCGGCCTGACCCCCGCCCCCGCCTCGCAGGCCGCCATCGCCGCCCTGCGCGCGGCCGGCGTCCAGGGACCCGGCCCGGACCGCTTCCTCGCCCCCGACCTGGCGGCCGCCGACACCTTCGTCAGCGAAGGCAGGCTCGTCGCGGCCGTGGAGCCGGTCACCGGCCCGCTGGCCTAGCGGACGCGAACACGCGAAGGGGCCGCCCCGATGGGGCGGCCCCTTCGCCATGCTCCGGTCCGGACTACGAGGCCCGGCCTCCGCGTCTCATCGCCAGCGTCACGAAACCGGCCCCGACGACCAGAAAACCCGTCCCACCCAGCAGATACGGCGTCGTGTCGACCCCGCCGGTGTCCGCCAGGCGCGTCTCGGCCGCCGCGCGCTCCTCCTGTGTGACCGTCGCCGAGGTCCGTTCCTCATCGGTGGCGTTCGCGGACGGAACGAACCACAGAGCGCAGAGCAGCGTCCCGGCGGCGGTGGCGGTCAGCAGCGGGCGGCGTGCGACGGACACAGATTTCGATCCCCCTTGCGGCAACCGCGAATTGGTAGGTGCGCCGATGCTAGTGAAAACAGCGGGTCGCAGGAAAGCCGGGACCCGGGGCAGCCTACGCTCCGACGTATGAGTACTTCCGAGACATCACGTTATGTACGCCTTCGAGTAGAAGTCGTCCTGGAGATCGACGGCCCCGAGGAGCTGACCGAGGCCGCCGTCGCCCGGATCGGCACCGACGAGTTCATGCCGGAGGACGAGCGCGAGCACGCCCGGTCCGCCGTGCGCGAGGACAGCGCCGAGGCCCTCGCCTATCTCATCGAACCGTTCGACCTCGTCAGTACGGTCCCCGGGATCGAGCTGGTCCAGGCCTCCTGGAGCAGCGAGGAGATCGACTACGACCCCGATGCTCAGGAGTGGGACCTCGACGAGGAAGATGGGGACGACGACGCGGAGGACGCGGACGACGACGAACGGGTGTAGCAGCGGCCCCGCCTCTGCTCGGAGCCCCGGTGAAGCGTCGCCCTCGCGGCGCGCACCGGGGCTTCGCCCGTACGGGAACCGGACGCCCCGCGCCTGCGTGTCGATCAGTGGCGTTCCCCACAAAACGCCCGGTTCCGGAACCGGGCGGGGTCTCATGGATGTTTCAACGAGTGTTGGCAGGGATTCGGCGACGATGGAGAAGCGTGTGATGACGGACAGCAAGCGTCGCAAGCGCATGGCGGCGGCCGCCGTGGTGCTCGGTGGCGTATTGGTGCTCTCTGCGTGCAACGACGGCGGTAAGGGCAGCGCCGCCGACAGCTCCCAGTCGCCACAGTCACAGGCGCAGGTCGACGAGGCCGCGGCGCAGAAGACGTCCAAGGCCCAGATATCCATCGCGCCCGAGAACGGTGCCGCCAACGCGTCGATCAACAACGACGCCAAGGTCACCGTCACCGACGGCACGCTCACCGAGGTCACCCTCACCACCGCCGAGGGCGAGAGCGTCAAGGGTGAGATCTCCGCCGACGGCACCAGCTGGAAGCCCACCGAGCAGCTGAAGCGCGCCACCGTCTACAAGATCGCGGCGACGGCGAAGGACGCGGACGGCCTGGAGGCCCACGAGAACTCCTCCTTCACCACCGTCTCGCAGGCCAACAGCTTCATCGGCAGCTTCACGCCCGAGGACGGCTCCACCGTCGGCGTCGGCATGCCGGTCTCGATCAAGTTCAACAAGGCGATCACCGACAAGAAGGCCGTCCAGGGCGGTATCACGGTGACCTCCAGCAGCGGCCAGGAGGTCGTGGGGCACTGGTTCAACTCCCAGCGCCTCGACTTCCGCCCCGACGACTACTGGACCGAGGGCTCGACCGTCACGCTGAAGCTGAACCTCGACGGCGTCGAGGGCGCCGACGGCGTCTTCGGCGTCCAGCAGAAGACCGTCACCTTCAAGATCGGCCGCAACCAGGTCTCCACCGTCGACGTCGCCACCAAGACCATGACGGTCAAGCAGGACGGCAGGACGATCAAGACCATCCCGATCTCCGCGGGCTCCCCGGAGAACCCCACCTACAACGGTGAGATGGTGATCTCCGAGAAGTTCAAGGAGACCCGGATGAACGGCGCCACCGTCGGCTTCACGGACGACGACGGCAAGGGCGAGTACGACATCAAGGACGTCCCGCACGCCATGCGGCTGTCCACCTCGGGCACCTTCATCCACGGCAACTACTGGGGCTCGGACTCGATCTTCGGCTCGGTGAACACCAGCCACGGCTGCGTCGGCCTGAACGACGTCAAGGGCGCCGGCGACCCGAACCAGATGGCCGCCTGGCTCTACGACCACTCGATCGTCGGCGACGTCGTCATCGTCAAGAACTCCAAGGACAAGACGATCGCGCCCGACAACGGCCTCAACGGCTGGAACATGAGCTGGTCGCAGTGGAAGGCCGGCTCGGCGCTCTGATCCGTACGCAGGCACAGAGAACGTAGGCACAGAGAACGGCGGCTCCCTCGTCACGAGGGGGCCGCCGTTCTCGTCACCGTACGTTGAGGTGGGTCAGCGTACGCCGAGGCGCCTCACCGTACGTCGAGAGGCTCGTCCACACCCCAGTTGGCGAGCAGCCGCAGCGCGTCCGCCGACGCCGTCCCCGCCTCCGCCTGGTACGTCACGAGCATCAGGTCCGGGTCCCCGCCGGACACCTTCATCGTCTCGTAGCCCAGCGTCATCTCGCCCACCAGCGGATGCCGCAGCCGCTTCGTCCCGTGCCCCTTGTCCGTGACCGTGTGGGCCGCCCACAGCGAGCGGAACTCCTCGCTCTTCACCGA
Source organism: Streptomyces sp. ISL-36 (assembly GCF_018614205.1). Taxonomy (GTDB): domain Bacteria; phylum Actinomycetota; class Actinomycetes; order Streptomycetales; family Streptomycetaceae; genus Streptomyces. Next base: position 17,761 of record NZ_JAGGOS010000128.1, read on the forward strand.
GAGCTCGCCGACCAGCGCCAGCAGCGCCGGGTCGTCCGGGTAGCAGCCCGCGTACAGCCGCAGCACGCTCACCACCTCGGTCGCCTTGCACTCCCAGTCGATGTAGAGATCACGCGAATTCGGGTCCAGGAAGACCAACCGCGCGACATTGCGTTCCTCCGGCGCCATGGCCGCGAAGTCACCGAGCAGCGCCCGCGCCATCCGGTTCCAGGCGAGCACGTCCAGCCGGCGCCCGAGGAGGAACGCGGGGATCCCGTCCATCGAGTCCAGCAGATGCAGCAGGCCCGGTCGCACCTGCTGGGGCCGGGTGATCGCCGCTCGCTGCTTCTTCTTCACGGTCGGCTTGGCCAGATGCGTCAGATGCGCGCGCTCGGTGTCGCTCAGCCGCAGCGCCCGCGCGATCGAGTCCAGGACCTCCATGGACACATTGCGGCCGTTGCCCTGCTCGAGACGGGTGTAGTACGCCACGGACACCCCGGCGAGCTGCGCGAGCTCCTCCCGGCGCAGCCCCGGCACGCGGCGATGGCGCCCGAACTCGGGCAGGCCCACGTCCTGGGGCTTCAGCCGAGCCCGGCGCGAGCGCAGGAATTCGCTGAGTTCCGCACTGAGATCCATACCATCCAAGTATTCCCGGTCGGGCGACCGAAACGGCGGGTGTACCTGTCCCTGCCAGTGGTAGGCACGCTGGACGTAGGCAGAACAGAGGTCTGGGCGGCGATCGCTCCCTCCGGCAGGCTTGCCGCCATGACCACGAACGTTTCCGCTTACGCCGCACCCGCCGCCAACGCCCCGCTGGAGCGCACCACCGTGCCGCGCCGCCCGGTCGGCGAGCACGACGTCCTCATCGAGATCAAGTACGCCGGCATCTGCCACTCGGACATCCACCAGGCCCGCGACGGCTGGGGCGAGGGCATCTTCCCGATGGTGCCCGGCCACGAGATCGCCGGAATCGTCACCGAGGTCGGCGCCGGCGTCACCCGGCACAAGGTCGGCGACCGCGTCGGCGTCGGCTGCTTCGTCGACTCCTGCCGTACGTGCGAGTACTGCGAGCAGGGTCTGGAGCAGTACTGCGTCAAGGGCGGCACCGGTACCTACAACGCCCTCGACAAGAACGGCGAGCCGACCTACGGCGGCTACTCCACCCACATCGTCGTCGACGAGAACTACACCCTGCGCATCCCGGACGGCCTCTCCCTCGACGAGGCGGCCCCGCTGCTCTGCGCCGGCATCACCCTCTACTCGCCGCTCGCCCACTGGAACGCGGGCCCCGGCAAGAAGGTCGCGATCGTCGGCCTCGGCGGCCTCGGCCACATGGGCGTCAAGATCGCCCACGCGCTCGGCGCCGAGGTGACCGTGCTCAGCCAGTCGCTCAAGAAGCAGGAAGACGGCCTCAAGCTCGGCGCCGACCACTACTACGCCACCAGCGACCCGGAGACCTTCACCGCGCTCGCCGGTTCCTTCGACCTGATCGTCTCGACCGTCTCGGCCCCGATCGACTTCGGCGCCTACCTGAGCCTGCTCAAGACGGACGGCGCACTGGTCAACGTCGGCGCCCCCGAGGAGCCGATCGCGCTCAACCTGTTCTCCCTGATCGGCGGCCGCAAGACGCTGGCCGGCTCGATGATCGGCGGCATCGCCGAGACGCAGGAGATGCTCGACTTCTGCGCGGCCCACGGCCTGGGCGCCGAGATCGAGCTCATCCGCGCCGACCAGATCAACGAGGCGTACGAGCGGGTGCTCGCGAGCGATGTGCGCTACCGCTTCGTGATCGACGCGTCGACGATCTGATCCGCAGCCCGATCCTCTTCGCGAGAGTGCCGGTGCATGACGTCCGGGGTAATCGACCCCGTACGGCATGCCCCGGCACTCTTGCGTCATGACCGCATACGCACTCGGAAACCTGCACCCGAAGCCCGTCCTCGACGACGAGGTCCTCACCTACATCGAGCGCATCCAGGACACCCTGGACCCCTTCGGCGGCCACTTCCTCGTCCACGGCGCCCCGAAGCGCGAGGTCCGCGAGGGCGCCTGGCCCGGCGGGCTCGTCATCATCGGCTTCCCGTCGTTCGACCAGGCGCGCGACTGGTACGACTCCGCCGCCTACCAGGAGCTGATCCCGCTGCGCACCCGGCACATGGACGGCGACATCCTCCTGATCGACGGAGTCGCACCCGGCTACGACCCGGCGGCGACCGCCGCCCTGATGCGGGCCGCGCAGGCGCCCACGTCAGACGGCCCGGCCTGAGCGCAGTTCGAGGCGCCCGCCCCGGAATCCGGCGCGGAAGCGGTGGTCGTGGGAGACCGCGACCACCGCCCCCTCGAAGGCGTCGAGAGCCGCCTCCAGGTCCTCCACCAGGGAGAGCGCCACATGGTTGGTCGGCTCGTCCAGGACGAGCAGATCGGCCGGCCGGGTGACCAGACGAGCCAGCTCCAGCCGCCGCTGCTGCCCCACCGAGAGCGCGGACACCGGCACGGCCAGGTCCTCCTCCCGGAAGAGCCCGAGACCCAGCAACTCGTCCGCGTACTCCTCGGGCAGGCCGGGGCGGCCCGCCGCGTACGCCGTCAGGAGCGGCTTCATGGACGGTACGGCGGGCAACTCCTGCGGCAGGTAGCCGACCCGGGCCCGGCGGGTGACCGTGCCGGCGTCGGGGCGCAACTCACCGGCGAGGATCCGCAGCAGGGTCGTCTTGCCGGCCCCGTTGGGGCCGGAGACCAGAAGCCGGTCGCCCGCCGTGATCCGCAGCTCGTCCAGCCGCAACCGGTCGCCGACCACGATGTCACCGAGCTCGGCGAGGACGGGACGGCCGGCGGTGCCGGTGCCGGTGCTTGGATCCGTGCCCGTGCCCGTGCCCGTATCCGTGGTGGTGTCCGTGGTGGCGATCCGGGCCGTGAAGCGCAGCGGCTCCGGCGGGGCCGGCACCGGCTCCCTGCGGAGCTGCTCCAGCCGGGTCCGAGCCGCCCTGACCTGCCCCGAGAGCTTGTTCTCGTGCGAGCGGCGGTGCTTGCCGAACCCCTGTCGCGGATCCTTGCCGGACACCGCGAGCCGCTGCCCGGCCGCGGCGACCAGTTCCTCCGTACGCGCCACCTCCTCCCGCCACTCCTCGTGCCGCTGAGCCCAGCGGTGGCGGGCGGCGGCCTTGGCGGCCCGGTAGCCGGCCCAGCCGTCGCCGTACCGGGTCACCGCGCGGGTGTCCCGGTCGACCTCCAGGATCGCCGTCGCCATCCCCTCCAGGAACATCCGGTCGTGGGTTACCGCCACCACCGTGCCCCGATGGGACCGCAGCCGCTCCTCCAGCCAGGCCGCGGCCGCCCGGTCGAGATGGTTCGTCGGCTCGTCGAGGAGCAGCAGCTCGGCGCCCGAGGCGAGGACACCGGCGAGTGCCAGCCGTGCCTGCTCGCCGCCGGAGAGCGTGCCGATCGGGCGCTCGTACGGGACATGGCCGAGGCCGAGGCCGTGCAGGGCGGCGTCGACGCGGGCGTCGGCCTGGTAGCCGCCCCGCTCCTCGTACCGGGTGGACAGCTCGCCGTACGCGGCGAGTTCCTCGGGTGTCGCGGAGCCGAGGGTCTCCTCGGCGGACCGCATCTGCCGCTCCATCGCGCGGAGTTCGGCGAGGGCCGCGTCGACGGCGTCCCGCACGGTGTGCTCGGGGCCGACGCCGAAGGTCTCGGCGAGCGTCTGGGCGAGCCGGGCGGTCCCACCGGGGGAACGGAGGGTGACCTCCCCCGAGTCGGGGGCCTGCACCCCGGCGAGCAGCCGGAGCAGGGTGGATTTGCCGGAGCCGTTCTCGCCGATGACGGCGGTCTTCTCGCCGGGGCGGACGGTGAGGGAGACCTGGTCGAGGACGGAACGGTCCCCGTAGGACGTGGAGACATGGCGGAGCGTGAGCTGGGCGCGGTCGCGCATGGGTGTTTTCCCTGAGAGCGTGGGTTCCTTCGGGCCGGTCGGGGCGGGGACACGGCGACCGCCGCTGCCGGGGGCCCGGAGGGCGCCGGTCAGCGGGTCAGGCCGTGTCCGCGGCCGGAATCAGCGGAAGAAGTAGTACGAACCCATGGGCCCGAGTGTGCCACGCGGCCCGCCGGCCGCGCAGTCCCTTTTTCCGCCGCCGCCGCCGACGCCGCCGACGCGATTGTGCGGCGGTTGGCGGACGGCCACGGCGGGCAGCGGCGGTCGGTGGCCCCGGAGCCTCACCGGCCCCGGGGATCCGGGCGGTGCTCGACGTATTCGACGATCGTGCCGTCCGGATGCCGGGCGGTGAACCCGGCGCCGGTCGGCACGGCGTGCAGTGGGTCGAGCACCTCGCCGCCCTCGGCCGTCAGCCGTTCCAGGTGGGCGCCCGCGGAGTCGACGAGCAGCGTGCCGTCGACCTCGCGGAAACGCGCGACGTCGGCCGGCTCGCCCTCGATCAGCAGGAACCCGCCGACGACGGCGAGCGCGAGCCGCGCGGCCGGATACGTGAACCACATGTCGCGCTCGACGCCCTGCACACGCTCGTAGCGGGCGGTGAGCTCTTCGAGGGTGCCGGGACCGGTGAAGACCCGGATCAGCGCACGCGGGGAAGTGAGGCGGGAGGAATCGTTGTTGACCCGCCAGAGGACGGTGGTGTCTGCGTTCATGGCACCACCGTCGCCGCGCCGCCCGAGCGGGACCAGAGAGGCGTTCATGCTGTGACCGACACTCATAGGCTCGCGCTCCGCCGCGCGTTGGGCACCTTTCTGCGCGCCCACCGCGAACGGATCGCGCCCTCCGACGTCGGCCTGCCGACCGGCGGGCGCCGGCGCACACCCGGCCTGCGGCGCGAGGAGGCGGCGGCGCTGTCGGGGGTGGGGGTCGCCTGGTACACCTGGCTCGAACAGGGCCGGGTGGACACCTCCCGCGAGGTCCTGGACGCCGTCAGCCGCACCCTGCGCCTCGACACCGACGCCCACCACCACGTGCTGCGTCTCGCGGGCTTCGCCCCACCCGAGACCGTGCGGGAACCGGCCCTGGACCCCGCTCTCCTGGAAGGCTGGCCGGACAGCCCCGCGATCCTCCTCGACGGCGTCCTGCACATGACCGCGTGGAACACCGCCTACACCCGGCTCTGGCCGGACCCGGCCGCCGTCCCGACCGCACGGCGCAACCTGCTGCTGCTCCTCGCCACCGACCCGGAGTACCAGCGGCTCCTGCCCGACTGGGAGCCGCAGGCCATGGACCTCCACCGGTACGTCCGTACCGGGGCGGACACCCGCCCCGGCGATCCCGCGGTCCGCGCCCTGACGTCGCTCCTCGCGGCCGAACGCCCGGACCTGGAGACGTGGTGGACGTGCCGGTCGGTGGGCGCCTTCACCTCCCGTACGGTCCGGATCACCGGCGCCGGACCGTACACGCTCTCGATGCTGCACACACCGGACGCGCCGGGCTCGTCGATCCTGCTGTTCAGCCCGGACCGCGCCCGCGGGGACGTGTCGGGATGACGGTCCCGCGCCGGGGTCAGCCCTCGGCCTTCGCCACGCCGATCGGGCAGGAGACGCCCGTGCCGCCGATGCCGCAGTAGCCGGCCGGGTTCTTGTCCAGGTACTGCTGGTGATAGGGCTCGGCCGGGTAGAACGTGCGGCCCTCGGCCGGGAGGATCTCCGTGGTGATCGTGGAGTAGCCGGAGCCCGTCAGGACCTTCTGGTACGCGGCGCGGGAGGCCTCGGCCGTCTCGGCCTGGGCGGGGGAGTGGGTGTAGACGGCCGAGCGGTACTGGGTGCCGACGTCGTTGCCCTGGCGGAAGCCCTGGGTCGGGTCGTGGGACTCCCAGAAGAGCTTGAGCAGCTGCTCGTACGAGACGATCTCCGGGGCGAAGACGACCCGGACGGCCTCCGTGTGCCCCGTGAGGCCCGAGCAGACCTCCTCGTAGGCCGGGTTCGGGGTGTAACCGCCCTGGTAGCCGACGAGAGTCGTCCAGACGCCCTCGGTCTGCCAGAACTTGCGCTCGGCGCCCCAGAAACAGCCGAGCCCGAAGTCCGCCACCTCGAGTCCCTCGGGGTAGGGGCCGAGCAGCGGGTTGCCGAGGACGGTGTGGCGGTCCGGCACGGCGAACTCGGGGACCTCGCGGCCCTTCAGCGCCTGCTCGGGGGTGGGGAGGACGGGGGTGCGTGACAGGAACATGCGGCATCTCCTCGACGGTGGGCGTTACGCACAACGCGCGGGGACCGGGAGGGATTCCCCCGGCCCCCCGCGACCGCCCACGGGCGCCGCCGCGACCGCTCGCGGGCGACGCCGCGGCCGGACACGTCCGCGTCAGCCCGCCTTCCCGGCCTGCGCGTCGGACACCTGGGCCACGCACTCGTCGCGCATCCGGCAGAACTCCTCCGCCGCGTTGCCCCGGTAGCGCCAGGGCAGGAAGGCACCCGCGTGGCCGTCCACCCGGCGGAACTGCTCAAGTGCCTCGTCCCACCGTTCCTGCAGGTAGAGGTAGTACGCCAGCAGATGACGCACCTCCGGCAGTCGCGGGTGGTCCGGGTCGGCGGCGGCCACGTCGGCGAGCACCGCGTCGACCGTCGCGTACATCTCGGGGGTGCGGTCGACGTCGGCCGAGTCGGAGTCGTCGTGCTCGAAGTGCGCGATCAGCGGGAAGACCGACATCAGGGTTCCGGCCGGGGCCTCGGCCGCGGCCCGCACGGCGAAGGCCCGGGCGAGCGCCTCGGAACCGCGCCACTTCGCGCACCAGTACTGCAGCGCCGAGAAGTGGGCCTCGTAGTGGTACGGGGCGCGGCTCGTGAGCTCCTTCCAGATGCGGCGCAGCTCCTCGTGCGGGAGGCCGAGGCCGATCGCCGTCCAGATGGCGCCCACGTACGGAGCCGGGTCGCCCTCGGGCGCGAGCGCCGCGGCGCGGGTGTGCTCCTCGCGCGAGCGGAGCAGCGTGCGGCGGAAGCCCTCGAACTGCTCCTGGGTGGTGTACTGCGCGCCCTTCGCGCCCCGCACCTTCCAGGCCAGGACCACGGTGCTGCGCGCCCGCAGCAGGGCCGCGGCCGGATCGTCGGGGCGGGCGCTCTCCCACGACAGCAGCCAGGTGTCGTCGTCGGCGGCCACGTCCGCGAGCTGTTCGCAGAAGTGGGTACGGAGCTCCCAGTCGCGCTCGGCCGCCGTCGCGTCGAGGAGGTCGGCGGCGGGCTGCCAGTCGCCGGCCCTGGCCGCCGCCATGGCCACCGTCAGGGCCGGCTGCAGCGGTGCGGGCAGTTCGGTGTTCTGGCGCTCGGGGGGCAGCAGGCCCAGCGCGGCGACGCGCGCGGCCGTCTCCTCGGCGGCGACCTCGTCCTCCGTGCCGGAGCGCAGGCCCTCGATGGTGCCTTGCACGATGGCCTTGAGGAAGTACAGCCCGAGGGCCAGCACGCCCAGGACGAGGGGGGTCAGGACGACCCAGAGGATGATCACGATGACGACCTTGGTGGGTGCTCGGGAGGGGGTTCGGGGGTGCGGGGGTATCGGGGAGTTCGGGGACTTCAGGGACTTCAGGGATGCGGCGGTTCGCGAGGTTCTCGGCGTTCTCGGCGGTCTCGGCGGTCTCGGGGCTCGCGGAGGGCGGCGGATTCAGGGCGTGTGCAGAAGCATGCGGAGGGGGCCGGTGTCGGGGCGGTCCGCCACCGCCGCGTCCAGGGCCGCCGGGAGCTCGTCCTCGTATCCGGGCGGCAGGAGCAGGACGGCCGGGGCTGCCCAGGAGAGCTGCCAGCGCGCCCGCCCGTCCTCGGTGAGCGCGTCCGTCACCAGCAGTGACAGGCCCCGCCGCAGTACCGGCCGGGCGAACTCGCGGGCGGCGCGGCCCGTCGCGGCGCCGGCCCGCTCTGACTTCGGGAGCCGGTCGGCGATCTCCCAGGCCTTTCCGGCGTCGACCGCGTCGAGCAGTGCGTCCAGCACCGCGCCCCGGGACACCGTGCCGGTCACCTCGGCCGTCGCGTGCAGCAGCGGCTCCGCCTCGCTCATGGAACGGGCGCTCATCGCCTCGTGCACCAGGTCCGCCCACTCCACCCGGCGCATCAGCAGCGCGTCCGCGGTGAGGGAGACGTCCTCCACCGCGGCGAGCGAGCGGTCGGGCGAGACGAGCAGGGAGAGCGAGGGCGGCGAGGCCGGCGCGCCCCGGCCGTCGTCGGCCAGCGCTTCGAGTCGGGCGACCCGTTCGGCCATCGGCGGGTGGGAGTCGTAGGGGGAGGCCGGCTGCGTCGGCAGGTCCTGCCGCAGGTCCTCCAGCTCCTCCGAGCGCGCGGCGAGCAGATGCCGTACGCCGCCGATCACCTCACCGTGCGGGGGCAGCATCCCGAACTCGGCACCCAGCGTCGCGTACGAGTCGAGGAAGAAGCCGTTGGCCGCCTCCACGACGGCGATCTCGCGCAGCGCGGACGCGGTCGCGTCACGGCCGGCGACGCGGGACGCCGCGAGGTCGGCGGCGATTTCCTGGCGGCGCGAGTCGGCCTGCGTGGCCCGCAGCGAGAACCGTCCGTAAGCGGTGTAGATCCTTGCCATGGTGCGGAGGGTGAAGCCCACACCGGTGGTGTCGATCTCGTGCGCCGTCCTGCCCCTGGCGATCCGCTTCGCGGCCTTCCTCTCCTGCCGCGCCCGCTCCTTGGCGACCTTGCCGCCGGCCTTCTCCTCGAAGTGCGCGACGGTCCGCTCGACCTGGACGCGGCAGCGGGCGGTGAGGGCGGAGAGGCGGGTGTCGGCGTGGGTGAAGTGCCCGAACTCGTGGGCGAGGACGGCCCTCAGCCGCGCCTCGGAGAGCCCGGCCATGAGCGGAAGGCCGAGATAGAGGCGGCGCCGGCCGCCCAGCAGGCCGAGCAGCCGGGAGTCCTCGCTGACGGCGGCGTTGACCTCGGCGGTCAGCCGGATCTCGCCGGGCGCCCGGGTGCCGACCTGCTCGGCCAGCTCCCGCACGGCCCGCCAGAGCCGCGGCTCGTCGGCGTCGGTGACGAGGACGCTCGCGGGGATCTCGTCGGTGGGGGTGCGCAGCAGGAGCATGCCGCGGACGACGGGGACCGCGAGGACGGCGGTGACGACGTAGAACTTCAGGGCCCAGGGACCGGGGGTCCAGAGCGTCGCCGCCCAGTCGATCAGAGCGAGGACGGTCAGGACGGCGAGACCGAGGAGATAGAAACCGGCAAGCAGCACGAGGGCGCGCAGCGCGCGCAGAGAAGCGCCCATTGGGCAGAGTTCCCCCACGGATGAAGACGATCGGTCGAGCTGTGGGGGGAAGCGGAGTATCACCCATCGGCGGGCGGGCCGTCCACCGGGAAAGGCGCCCGACCTGCGCTCTCGTACGGGAGGGGAGCCGTGCCGGGCGCCCCGTACGGGCACCTCTCCCGTACCGGCGCCCCTCCCGTACCGGCACCTCTCCCCGTACCGGCGCCCCTCCCCCTACGGGCACCCCTCCCGTATCAGCCTCCGAGGCGGCTACCTCGGCAGCGTCGCCGGGCTCCCGCCGTTCGCCTCGTAGCCCGCCACCGCCAGATTCCGGTACACGGTGTACTCCGCCGCCGGGTCCGCGCTCAGCGTCCACGGCAGCGCACCCACGTGACCGTCCACGTGCACCAGTTGGTGCATCGCCTCCGACCAGCGCTCGGAGCGGATCAGGAAGAGGACGAGCAGGTGGCGTACGTGCGCCAGCATCGGGTCGTCGGGGCGGGCCGAGTGGACCGCGTACAGCGCGCCCTCCATCGCCTTGGCGACCACCTCGGTACGGAAGAAGTCCTGGACGAGCACGATCTCGGGCAGATGCTCGTACACCGCGAACAGCGGCAGCGCGGCCAGCAGCGATCCCTGCGGGGCGCGGGCCGCGGCCGCCGTCGCGAAGCGGTCGGCGTCCGCGCGCGAGCCGTGCCACTTCTCGCACCAGTAGTGCAGGGCCGCCAGGTGCGCGCCCATGTGCTGCGGGGCGCGGTCGATGATCTTCGCCCAGACCTGGTCGAACTCCTCGTGGCTGTAGCCGAGTCCACGGGCGACGGCGAGCTGCACGATGTACGGGACGGGGTCGCCGGGGGCGAGCAGCGCCGCCTCCTCGCTCACCTTGCGGGCCTCCTCGAGGATGATCCGGAAGTCGTCGGTGCCGGCGGCGGACGAGCGCCAGGCCTGCTGCACCAGGAACTCGGCGTGCACGGCGGCCCCGCCCGGGTCCTTGGGCGAATCCGCCCGCCAGGCGCGCAGCCACGCCCCGCCGACGCCCGGCTTCTGCTGGAGCTCCAGGGAGGCCGCGCCCGCGAACGCCTGGACGCGCTGCCAGCGGACCTCGCCCTCCTTCTCCGTACCGGCGAGCAGCTGCGAGGCGGCCCGCCAGTCCTGGGTCGCCTGGACGACGTCGAGGACGTCGAGCAGGTCGCGGTCGGGGCCGGGCATCCGTACGTCCTGCTCCTCCTGGCGCAGGAAGCCGTACGCCTCGGGGTCGGCGGCGTCCGGGGAGCCGGGCGCGACCTGGTGGATGCCGAGGCCGGACCGGCGGCGTCGCAGGTACGGAAGGACGACCGCGATCAGCAGCCCCATCGCGATCAGGAACCAGAGAATCTCCATGTGTCCATTGTCCAGGACACCCGGTGAGACGCTGGGCGGCGGTCGGGGGTGCTCGGGACTACGCTCCTGAACCATGAGCGACCAGCACATCCACCAGAGCTTCGAGACCCGCGCGATCCACGCGGGCAACACGGCCGACCCGCTGACCGGCGCGGTCGTCCCGCCCATCTACCAGGTGTCCACCTACAAGCAGGACGGCGTGGGCGGGCTGCGCGGCGGTTACGAGTACAGCCGCAGCGCCAACCCCACCCGTACCGCTCTCGAGGAGAACCTCGCGGCCCTGGAGGGCGGGCGGCGCGGCCTCGCCTTCGCCTCGGGCCTCGCCGCAGAGGACTGCCTGCTGCGGGCGCTGTTGGCCCCCGGCGACCACGTGGTCATCCCCAACGACGCCTACGGCGGCACCTTCCGGCTCTTCGCCAAGGTCGTGCAGCGCTGGGGCGTGGACTTCTCGGTCGCCGACACCTCCGACCTCGCCTCGGTGCGCGGTGCGGTCAACGACCGTACGAAGGTGATCTGGGTCGAGACCCCCTCGAACCCGCTGCTCGGGATCACCGACATCGCGGCGGTCGCGGACGTGGCCCGTACCGCCGGCGCGAAGCTGGTCGTCGACAACACCTTCGCGAGCCCGTACCTCCAGCAGCCGCTGGCGCTCGGCGCGGACGTGGTCGTGCACTCGCTGACCAAGTACATGGGCGGCCACTCGGACGTCGTCGGCGGCGCACTGGTGACGGCCGACGAGGCGCTCGGCGAGGAACTGGCGTACCACCAGAACGCGATGGGCGCCGTCGCCGGCCCGTTCGACTCGTGGATCGTGCTGCGCGGCATCAAGACGCTCGCCGTGCGCATGGACCGGCACAGCGAGAACGCGGGCAAGGTTGCCGAGATGCTGACGCAGCACCCGAAGGTGACCCAGGTGCTCTACCCGGGCCTGCCGGAGCACCCGGGCCACGAGATCGCCGCCAAGCAGATGAGGGCGTTCGGCGGGATGATCTCCTTCCGGGTCGCGGGCGGCGAGGAGGCGGCCGTCGCGGTCTGCAACCGGGCGAGGCTGTTCACGCTCGGCGAGTCCCTGGGCGGTGTCGAGTCGCTGATCGAGCACCCGGGGCGGATGACGCACGCCAGCGTGGCCGGCTCGGCCCTGGAGGTCCCGGCGGACCTGGTCCGGCTCTCGGTGGGCATCGAGAACGCGGACGACCTGCTGGCCGACCTGCGCCAGGCGCTGGGCTAGGCGACCGGCCCGACAAAGGCCGGTCCGGCAGAGGCCGGCCGACCGGTCCGGCCGAGCGGTCCGACGGACGTGCGGGCCGGGCGCCCTCCTCGGAGGGCGCCCGGCCCGCTGGATCCTTCGGACGGGGACCTTCAGGCGGGGAGCTGTCAGGCGGGGACCTTCTCGTCCTCCAGCGATTCGCGGACCGACTTGCGCAGCTCCGGGCTGTCCGTGTGGCCGTGCACCGAGATCGCGTGCTCGGTCGAGGCCCGTACGACTTCCTCTTCCTCACCGATGATGGTGAGCGTGCAGCCCATGACGCTGGGCTCCTTGCGGCAGTCGGCGACCTTCCTGGTCATGGCGGCCTCCTCCGCTCGGGTGCGTGCCGCTCCCTCCAGCCTAGATCCGTTCACCAGCCTTCGAGCGGTGGCGTCGTCTCCGTGGAGGGCACCTCCCAGGGCTCGGCCACCGAGGCCCACACCACGAAGGCGATCACGACCGCGGTCAGCACCACCCACAGGGCACGGCGCACCACCCGGTCCCGGTGCAGAAGCCGCGTCCCGCGCTCGACGGCGCGTGCGGCCAGGTCCCCGGGGACCTGGGGGTGCGCGGTTTCGAGCATCCGCCGGACCTCGTCCTCCCGCTGCTCGTGGCGGGTCACGAGGCGGCCCTCGTTCCGTACGGGCCGGCGCGCAGCGCGGAGACGGCGCGGGCACAGACGGCCCGCACACGCTCCTCCGGCAGTCCGAGCAGGGCCGCGGTCTGCTCCTCGGCCACCCCCTCGTACAGCCGGAGCACCACGACGAGTCGTTCCTGCGGGGCGAGCGCGGAGAGGACCCCTCCCTGGCCGCGGTGATGGCGCCACGCGGTGCGGGCGAAGCGGGTGGCGAGGTCGGCGCGGGTGCGGTCGTACGGATCCTCGCCGCGCAACCGGTCCCACTGGGCGTAGGTGTGCGCGAGCGATGCCGTCAGCAGCGCCTGGGCGCGCGGGTTGCGGGTCCGGGTCTCGGCGGTGAGCAGCGTCGCGGCATGCAGCAGCCGACCCGCCGCCCCCGCCACGAACGCTTCGAACTGCCGGGCGCGGTGGGGCTGTTCGTCTCCTCGACCGTCCTGCCGATCTCGCACGTCCTCATATGAGGACAGGGCGCGGCCCAGGTCAAGAGGTCGGGGAGGACTCGCCTTCCGGGCTCGCGGGAAGGCCCGACTGGCGTGCGGAGAGAGCCGAGTTGAAGCGGGTCAGCAGCGTGCAGAACGACTCGCGCTCCGCCGCCGTCCAGCCCTCCGTCACCTGCGCCATCAGGTCGCGGCGCGAGGAGCGGACCTCCTCCAGGCGGGCGAGACCGCGCGGGGAGAGCTGGAGGACGACCGCGCGCCCGTCCTCCGGGTGCGAGGTGCGCTTGACCAGGCCGGTGTCGACGAGCGGGGCGACCTGGCGGGTGACGGTGGACGAGTCGATGCCCATGCCCGCCGCGAGCGCCTTGACGCCCATCGGCCCTTCCTGGTCGAGCCGGTTCAGGAGCAGGTAGGCGGCGCGGTCCATCGAGTTGCGGAGCTGGCCCGTGCCGCCGAGACGGGTCTGTTCGGCCCGGCGGGCGAAGACGGCCACCTGGTGCTGGAGGGCATCGAGGAGACCGGGGTCATGCTCAGTCGTCATGTCCTGAGATGTGGGCATGGCTGTGGGGGGCTCTCTCGTGCGGTGGTCGGTTGGTGGGGGACAGAGTACGCGGACCTGTGTGGGTCCGTACCTGCGCTGCGCAAACCCGATGCACCGCCTCTCGCCCGGGCGGCCACGGCGCCGTTGAGCTGCGAGACTTGATGTCATGAGCTTCCGTACGCCTCACCCCTTGCATCCCCTGATCCTCGACGATGTGCGCGGGGCGCAGAAGATGCTCTCCGGGGTGGCCAGAGTGACCGCGATGGAAGGCAGCCGGTATCTGTCCTCGCTGGTGGGGGCCCCTGTCCACCTCAAGTGCGAGAACCTGCAACGGACCGGTTCGTTCAAGCTGCGCGGGGCGTACGTACGGATCTCGGGGCTGCGGCCCGAGCAGCGGGCGGCCGGTGTCGTCGCGGCCTCGGCGGGGAACCACGCGCAGGGGGTCGCGCTGGCCTCGGCGCTCCTCGGTGTGCGGTCGACGGTCTTCATGCCGGTGGGAGCGCCGCTGCCGAAGGTGGCGGCGACCCAGGAGTACGGCGCCGAGGTGCGGCTGCACGGCCATTTCTTCGACGAGACACTGGCGGCGGCGGAGGAGTACGCGGCGCAGACCGGAGCGGTCTTCATCCACCCCTTCGACCACCCGGACATCATCGCCGGGCAGGGCACCGTCGGCCTGGAGATCCTGGAGCAGTGCCCGGAGGTCCGCACGATCCTGGTCGGGGTGGGCGGCGGCGGTCTCGTGGCCGGCATCGGTCTCGCGGTGAAGTCGGTGCGGCCGGACGTGCGGGTGATCGGCGTCCAGGCGGCGGGGGCGGCCGCCTATCCGCCCTCGCTCGCCGCCGGCCACCCGGTCGTGGTCGAGTCGCCGGCGACGATGGCCGACGGGATCAAGGTCGGGCGCCCCGGCGACGTGCCGTTCGCGATGGTCCAGGAGTACGTCGACGACGTCGTCACCGTCTCCGAGGACGCCCTCTCCACGGCGCTGCTGCTCTGTCTGGAGCGGGCGAAGCTGGTGGTCGAACCGGCAGGCGCGAGCCCGGTGGCGGCGCTGCTGAGCGATCCGAAGGCGTTCCGGGGGCCGGTCGTGGCGGTGCTGTCCGGCGGGAACGTGGATCCGCTGCTGCTGCAGCGGATCCTGCGCCACGGCATGGCCGCCGGGGGCCGCTACCTCAGCCTGCGGCTGCGGGTCACGGACCGGCCGGGCGCGCTGGCGACGCTGCTCGCGGTGCTCACCGTCGTCGACGCGAACGTGCTCGACGTGAGCCATGTGCGGACCGATCCGCGGCTGGGACTCACGGAGGCGGAGGTCGAGCTGCACCTGGAGACGAAGGGGCCGGAGCACTGCGCGGAGGTCGAGACGGCGCTGCGGGAGGCGGGGTACGTCGTCCTGGGCTGACGGACAGCTGGGCTGACGGACAGCCTGGGCTGAGGGGGAGCCTGGGCCGATGGAGAGCGGCGGAGCAGTACGGCGAGCGCCGGGGACCGGGAGGTCCCCGGCGCTCGCTCGTTCTCCACAGCCTTTCCGGAAGGGCTTGTGTATCGCGATGTATCGCGTTATGGTGTGGCTCCCGTCACAAATCCACTGGGCGGGGATGGTCCTTCAAACCTAAACTTGGGTGGAAAACGCCCGAATTCGCTGGGAGAACCCACATGCCAGGCGCGATCTACGCCGAAGGTCTGGTGAAGACCTTCGGCGACGTACGAGCTCTGGACGGCGTGGACCTCGATGTTCCCGAGGGCACGGTCCTGGGCCTGCTCGGCCCGAACGGCGCGGGGAAGACGACCGCCGTGCGTGTACTGACGACCCTGCTCCAGCCGGACAGCGGAAGGGCCGTCGTCGCCGGAATCGACGTGCTCAAGCATCCCAACGAGGTCCGGCGCTCGATCGGTCTCTCCGGCCAGTTCGCCGCCGTCGACGAATATCTGACCGGACGCGAGAACCTCCAGATGGTCGCCCGGCTCTACCAGATGAACGCCAAGCGGGCGAAGGCCCGGGCGGGCGAACTGCTCGAACGCTTCAGCCTCGCGGACGCGGCCGACCGCCCCGCGAAGACCTACTCCGGCGGCATGCGCCGCCGCCTCGACCTCGCCGCCGCCCTGGTCGTCTCCCCGCCGGTGATGTTCATGGACGAGCCGACGACCGGCCTCGACCCACGGAACCGGCAGGCGCTCTGGGAGGTCATCCAGGAGCTGGTCGCGGGCGGTACGACGCTGCTCCTGACGACCCAGTATCTGGAGGAGGCCGACCACCTGGCCCACGACATCTGCGTCGTCGACCACGGCAAGGTCATCGCACGCGGCACGTCCGACCAGCTCAAGGCCCAGACGGGCGGCGAGCGCGTCGAGGTCGTCGTCCACGAGCCGGAGATGATCCCCCGCGCCCGCGACGTCCTCGCCCGCTACGGCCTGGCGGGCATAGGCCACGGCGAGGTCTCCGTCGAGGAGCACACCCGCAAGCTGACCGTCCCCGTCACCGGCGGCGCGAAGCTCCTCGCCGAGGTCATCCGCGATCTCGACACCGTCGGCGTCGAGATCGACGACATCGGCCTGCGCCGGCCCACCCTCGACGACGTCTTCATCTCGCTGACCGGCCACGCGGCCGACCTGGCGGACGAGGAGAACGGCGGGGCGGCGGCGGACACGAAGGGCCGGAAGAGCCGGAAGGAGGCGGTCAAGTGACCGCGGTGACCGACGCTGTCGCACCCCCGAAAGCGCGCGGCGGCATAGCCCAGTCCGTCGGCGACTCCCTCGTGGTCGCCAAGCGCAACCTGATCCGGATGACCCGGATCCCGGAGATGGTCATCTTCGGGCTCATCCAGCCGATCATGTTCGTGGTGCTGTTCAGCTACGTCTTCGGCGGCTCCATGAACATCGGCGGCTCGACCTCTCCGGGCATCTACCGCGAGTTCCTGATGGCGGGCATCTTCGCCCAGACCGTCACCTTCGCCACGGCCGGTGCGGGCGCGGGCATCGCCGACGACATGCACAAGGGCCTCATCGACCGATTCCGCTCCCTGCCGATGGCCCGCGGCGCGGTCCTCACCGGCCGCACCCTGGCCGACCTGGTGCAGACCGCCCTCACGGTCGTGGTCCTCGCGATCGTCGCCCTCCTGGTTGGCTGGCGCATCCACGAGGGCATACCCAAGGCGCTGGGCGCCTTCGCCCTCCTGCTCTTCCTGGGCTACGCCTTCTCCTGGATCGGCGCGCTGATCGGCCTCTCGGTCCGCACCCCGGAGGCGGCGACCTCGGGCGGACTGATCTGGCTCTTCCCCGTCACGTTCATCTCGAACGCCTTCGTGGACTCCAGCCAGATGACCCCCTGGCTGCGTCACATCGCCGAATGGAACCCGTTCAGCGCGACGGTCCAGGCGTGCCGCGAACTCTTCGGCAACCCCGGGGTCTCACCGTCCGACGCCTGGCCGATGCAGCACCCGGTGTGGGCCTCGCTCCTCTGGTCGGTGCTGATCATCCTGGTCTTCCGGACCCTGGCGGTCCGCAAGTACCGCTCGGCGACGGTGTGACTCAGAGCAGGTAGCCGGAGACCACCGGGCCGTCGGGGAGGGCGACGAAGACCGCCCCTTCGGCGGCCGGTGCCGGTGCACACAGTGCGAAGGGCCGGACCCCGAGAGGTCCGGCCCTGCGCGGAAGGGTAGAGAAGCGTCAGCCGGTGTACGGCGTGGCGCTGAGGACCTTCACCGTGGCCTTCCTGCCGTTCGGCAGTTCGTACTCGGCGTCCTCGCCGGCCTTCTTGCCGTTGACGCCCACGCCGAGCGGGGACTGCGGCGAGTACGTCTCGATGTCACTGCTCGCGTACTCGCGCGAGGCGAGCAGGAAGGTCATCGTGTCGTCCTCGTCACCGTCGAAGGCGATCGTGACGACCATGCCGGGGGCGACGACGCCTTCGTCGGCCGGAGCCTCGCCCACCTTGGCGTGCTCGAGCAACTGGGTCAGCTGGCGGACCCGGAGCTCCTGCTTGCCCTGCTCCTCCTTGGCCGCGTGGTACCCGCCGTTCTCGCGCAGGTCGCCCTCCTCGCGCGCCGCGGCGATCTTGGCGGCGATCTCGGTTCGCGCGGGACCAGACAGGTACTCCAGCTCGGCCCTGAGCTGGTTGTACGCCTCCTGGGTGAGCCAGGTGACGTTGTCGCTGGTCTGGGTCACAGGTGCTCCTCGTAGGTACTGGGAATACAAAGCATCGCCCTACCCAGAAGGATTGTCCGTCCTGGGTGGGCGAAACCACGAGCCTAACAATTAGTGGCGAAAAGGGGGAGGACATAAACCACCGGGATGGCGTCGCTCCTGGTCAGCGGGCGGATCGTGCTCGACGCGCCGGTCGGCCCCTACCCACCGCTACTGCGCCGTACACCCCACGAGCTCGGCGCTGGTCGCCTTCGCGGTGGTACGGATCGAGTACACGCGGTCGATGCGCTCCACGGCGTCGTCGAGGCGGACGTCCTTGCGGCCGACCTCGGCCCCGTCCTCGGCGCGCGAGCGCAGGGTGCAGACGCCCGTGACGTCGGCGTCCTTGCGGACCTCCAGGTGCACCTGGACCTCGCCGTCGCTCACCACGTCGAACTTGATCATCTCGGCGCTGATCTTGTTGTCGACGACGTAGTACCAGCCGAACCAGCCCATCAGGCCGAGGAACAGCACGCCGAGCACGGCGCCGACGACCCTGAGCGTGCGGTCGGCGCGCTGATCCGCGGAGCGGCCGTAGCGCCCGTCGGGCAGCTGCTCTCGCACCGCGCTCATGATCTTTCCTCTCGCCTCGGGGGACCCGGAATTTTCCGCCCCCCGGTTCCGTCACTATAGAAGCCTCCCTCCGCGACGAATCACTGAGGATCGAGTCTTGACTGAGCAGCTGCGACTGATGGCCGTTCACGCCCACCCCGACGACGAGTCGAGCAAGGGCGCGGCGACGATGGCCAAGTATGTGTCCGAGGGGGTGGACGTCCTTGTGGTCACGTGCACGGGCGGCGAGCGCGGCTCCATCCTCAACCCGAAGCTCCAGGGCGACGCCTACATCGAGGCGAACATCCACGAGGTGCGCCGCAAGGAGATGGACGAGGCCCGCGAGATCCTCGGCGTGAAGCAGGAGTGGCTCGGCTTCGTCGACTCCGGCCTTCCCGAGGGCGACCCGCTGCCGCCGCTGCCCGAGGGCTGTTTCGCCCTGGAGGACATCGACAAGGCGGCCGGCGCGCTGGTCCGCAAGATCCGTTCCTTCCGTCCGCAGGTCATCACGACCTACGACGAGAACGGCGGCTACCCGCACCCCGACCACATCATGACCCACAAGATCACGATGGTGGCCTTCGACGGCGCGGCGGACACCGAGAAGTACCCCGAGGACGAGTTCGGCCCGGCGTTCCAGCCGCAGAAGCTCTACTACAACCAGGGCTTCAACCGTCCCCGCACCCTCGCCCTGCACCAGGCGCTGCTGGACCGGGGCATGGAGTCCCCGTACGGCGAGTGGCTGGAGCGCTGGAAGGAGTTCCAGCGTGCCGAGCGCACGCTGACCACGTACGTGCCGTGCGCGGAGTTCTTCGAGACCCGCGACAAGGCCCTGGTCGCGCACCGTACGCAGATCGACCCGGACGGTGGCTGGTTCCGGGTGCCCATGGAGATCCAGAAGGAGGTCTGGCCGACGGAGGAGTACGAGCTCAGCAAGTCGCTGGTCGATACCTCCCTCCCCGAGAGCGACCTCTTCGCGGGCATCCGCGACAATGCCTGACATGAGCGCACACCTGGCACTGACCCAGCTTGTCCCCTTGGCCGCCCAGGAGCTGGACAAGAACAAGGTGACCCCCGGCGTCCTCGGGTTCGTCGTCTTCGCCGTGATGGCCGGGGCCGTCTGGCTGCTGATGAAGTCGATGAACCGCCACATGGGCAAGGTCTCCTTCGAGGAGGCCACGGACCCGGCGGCGACCGCCGGGTCCGCCGCGAAGCCGGCCGAGGCGGCCCAGGCGGCCAAGGCGGCCACGCGGGAGTAGCCGGCGCGCGGCAGCGGGGCGGCCCCGCGCCGGGGGCAGGCGGACGACCGCCGGCACCCGCCGCGGATCAGCCCTGCGAGCCCGCCCGGCCCACCTCCGGTTCATGGCCCGGAACCGGTACGCCCATCACCTCACGGGCGTGCCGGTTCGGCACCATGCGCAGGTCCCAGGCCCGCCACCCCGCGTCGAGCTGGACGCCCCGCTCCAGGACCAGGGCGTACGCCTCCGCGCAGTCCTCCAGCTTTCCGTCCCGCGCCGGGTGACGGTCCTCGACCAGCCGGCGCAGCTCCTCCTGAGCGACCGCCGTGCCCACCTCCACCCCGCCCGGAGAGGCGTACGGAAGCAGGGTGCAGCGCAGGAAGAGAGCCCAGTCGGCACCCCGACGGTCCTGGTACGAGAGGAAGAGCCGGGCCGCCTCCGCGCACAGCTCCAGAGCCTGCCCGGCCTTCGCGTTCCCGCCGTCCACGATCGCCAGCTCCAGGCAGGTCCAGGCCTCGCCGTGGGCCACCCCGATGCGGTGGAAGTCCGCCCGGGCGTCGACCAGGAGCTGCCGTGCGAAGCCGGAGTTGCGCAGATTGCCGGTCTGGGCGGCGCGCTGGTCGCGGGTGACCCGCCCCGAGTGGTGCCGGGCGCAGGCCAGCCCGTAGACGTCCCGCATCCGCGAGAACATCGTCCGCGCCCGCTCCAGCTCCCGTACCGCCTCGTCCAGATCACCGCTCTCCTCGAGCGCGTGACCCAGGTAGTACAGCGTCCAGGCCTCGCCCCGGGCGTCCTCCAGATCGCGGTGACGGGCCAGCGCCCCCCGCAGCCCGTCGACCGCGGGCGCGATGTCGCCCTCGACGAGCCGCGCACGGGCCAGCTGCGTCAGCGCCCACGCCTCGCCGCGCCCGTCGTGGGTACGGCCGTACAGGTCGAGGGCCAGACGCAGCTCGGCGTCGGCCCGCCCCACATCGCCCATCCGCAGGCACACCTGCCCCCGCTGGAAGTGCGCCCAGGCCTCGCCGTGCAGCGACTCGTTCTCCCGGTGCAGTTCCAGCGCCGCGTCCAGCAGTTCCAGCGCCTCCGCGAGCCGCCCCCGGTCCCGCTCGACCGCCGCGAGGGCGTGCAGCGTCCAGCCCCGGTCGGCGGCGAGCGACTCCGGCTCCTGCAGGGCGAGGGCCTCCCGGAGCTTCACCGAGGCCTCCGTCAGATTGCCCTGGTGGTGCAGGGTGATCCCGAGCGAGCAGAGCGCGAGCGCGGCCCCCGCGTCCTGGTGGGCCTCCTGGTAGAGGGAGACCACCGAGGTCAGGGTGGTGCGCGCCTTGTCGAGCTCGCCGAGCTGACGGGCCGCGATACCGGTCCTCCACTGCACCGAGCGGGAGAGCAGCCCCTGCCCGACGGCGTCGGTGAGCTCGTTGATCTCGCCCAGCCGGTAGAGATCGCCGCGCAGCAGGCAGTAGTCGCAGAGCGCGCCCAGCAGGTTCAGCACGGTCTGCTGGTCCACGCCCTCGGCGTTGCGCAGCGCCGCCGTGATGAAGCTCGACTCGTCGTCCAGCCAGCGCAGCGCCGCGTCCAGCGAGCCGAAACCGTGGCCCCCGAAGCGGTCGGCGCGCGTCGACATCTTCCCGTCGACCATCCGGATCACCGCGTCCGCGAGCTCCGCGTAGTTCTGGATCAGCCGCTCCTGCGCGGCCGCGATCTCCGCCGCGTCCTCCTCCTCCTGGAGCCGGGCCGCCGCGAAACCGCGCACGGAGTCGTGCAGGCGGTAGCGCTCTCCGCCCACACCCCCACGGACGTGGTCCAGAAGACCGGCCCGGGCGAGCTCCCGCAGCAGCCGGGCCCCGTCCTTCCCGCCCCCGCCGAGGAGCGCGCCGGCCGCCGCCGCGCCCAGCGAGGCCCGCCCGGCCAGCGCGAGCCGCCGCAGCAGCCGCCGCCCGTCCTCGTCGAGATCCGTGAAGTACCGTACGGAGAAGGCCCGTTCGAGTGCGTCGACACCCCGTCCTGGGCGGTCGAGGAGCTGCGCCAGCTCGCCCATCGAGCGGCCGCCCAGCGAGGACCCGGCGACCCGCAGCGCCAGCGGAAGCCCCCCGCACAGCTCCCGGACCCGGTCGAAGGCCTCGGAGTCGTACGGGCCCGGGTCGGGCGCGTCGGCCGCCTCCCGCAGCAGCTCCTCCGCGCCCGCCGCGTCCAGCGCCTCCACCGGCAGCAGGTGCACGGACGCCGGCACCTCCGCACCGAGGTCCAGCGGCTCCCGGCAGGTGACCAGGACCAGGCTGTCCGAACGCTCCGGGAGCAGCGTGCGGACCTGTTCCGCGTCCACGGCGTCGTCCAGGACCACCGTCACCGGCAGTCCCGTCAGGTGCTGGTGGTACAACTCCGCGAGCCGGCGCACCTGCTGCTCCGCCGAGGACCGCTCACGGAAGAGGAGCTGCTCGCGCGGCGCGCCCAGCCGGTTCAGCAGGTGCAGCAGCGCCTCCCGGGTCGACAGCGGCTTCTCGCCCCGCGTCCCGCCGCCCCGCAGGTCCACCACGCACGCGCCCCGGAACTGGTCCTTCAGGGCGTGCGCCGCCCGTACCGCGAGCGTCGTGCGCCCCGCGCCGGGGGTCCCGTACAGCATCACCACCGTCGGGCGGGTCGTCGTCGACGCCCGCCCCGCCTGCACCCACCGGGTGATCCGGGCCAGCTCGGCGCGCCGCCCCGCGAACGGCCCGGCCGGGTCCGGCAGATGGCCGAACGACTGCTGGAGGACGGTCCTCCGCCGCGCCGCCGCGCTACGGTCCACGCCGCGCAACTGCGCGACGACCTTCTGTGCCGGATTCTGGGTGGCCGCGAGCAGGACCCGCTGCTGGTCGAGGAACGGGCGCACGCCCCGCACCTCCAGCGCCGTGAGCCACTGCAGCCGCAGCTGCTCGGTGCCGCCCGGCCGGCCGAGCGCTCCCGCCCTGCGGTGCGCGGCCGGCCAGTGCCCGGCGGTCACCTTCAGAACGGTCGCCGCCGCGCCCGCCACCGCCACCACGGCCCCCGCACCGAGCGCCGTCCCGGCGGCCGTGCCGAGGGCCAGGTCCGCCCCGAAGGCCGCGGCCGCCGCGACGGCCGTGACCAGCGTGGGCGTTCCCACCGCCGCTTTGCTGAACCGATCCCCGAGCGACTGCTCTCCCGCCTCCGCCTCCTCGAGCGCGCGCAGGTACTCCGCGTACTCCTCGCCCGCACCCGCCGCCATGGTGTCCAGCGCGGCCCGGCCGCGTGCCAGCAGCACCGTGGAGTCGAGACGGCCTCCGGAGCGCCGCACCTCCTCCTCCACGGCGCGCGCCAACAGCCGTTCCGCTTCGGCCCGGTGGCTGTCCCGCATGTGCGTCCCCCTCCGAGAGCTTCCGCTTCCGCGCACAAGTGTCCTGCGTGACGCGCGTCGGCGCGAGGGAGTGGGGCGATCGCCCTTGGGATCCCGGGCCTCCGGCGGCCCCGGACCACATCCGAACGCGTGCCCCTCGCGCTCGTGTCCGATGGCGTTCATCTGCCGAATACCGCATCCGGGTGACCAGCCGGAACCAATCCATTCACCGGCAGTTGATCAGCATGCTTCGGTAACGGAGCATTCCAGGGCCCTCCAGCTCAAGAAGGAAATCTCGTGATCAAGAAGGTTCTTGCCACGGCGGCAGTTGCGGCCTCCGTCGTCGGTATGTCTGCTGCCACGGCGTCCGCGTCGGGTGAAGACGCCAACACCGCCAACCTCATCGGCAACAAGTCGCAGCAGTCGATCGGCAGCAGCCACGTCGACGGCCACAACTTCGGCCTCGTCAACGGTGGCATCCTGCACTGCTTCGACGTCCAGGACGTCACTGTTCAGGTCCCGATCGTCGGGGTCGCTGTCGACGACATCCTGAGCCCGAAGCAGAACCAGACCTGCACCCAGAACTCGGTGGAGCAGATGCAGAACAACCCGCTGAAGGACCTCATCGCGGTCCTGGCCGACAACGGCACCGACATCAGCTGACGTCAGCTCGTCGCTGAGCGGCCCCGTCACTCGCAGTCCGCTGCCTGGGGCGGGGCCGCTCGCCGTACCGGTGCCCCGTTCGCACGCCACTCCCGTGGCGTACGGGCGGGGCTCCGGCGCGTGCGCGAGGATGGAGGTATGCCGAACAGACTGGCCCATGAGACGTCCCCCTACCTCCTCCAGCACGCCGACAACCCGGTCGACTGGTGGCCGTGGTCGGCCGAGGCGTTCGAGGAGGCGCGCCGCCGTGACGTGCCCGTGCTGCTCAGCGTCGGCTACAGCAGCTGCCACTGGTGCCATGTGATGGCCCACGAGTCCTTCGAGGACGACACCACCGCCGCGTACGTCAACGAGCACTTCGTCGCCGTCAAGGTCGACCGCGAGGAGCGGCCCGACGTCGACGCCGTGTACATGGAGGCCGTGCAGGCGGCGACCGGACAGGGCGGCTGGCCCATGACGGTCTTCCTCACCCCGGACGCCGAGCCGTTCTACTTCGGCACGTACTTCCCGCCCGAGTCCCGGCACGGCATGCCCTCCTTCGGCGACGTCCTCGACGGCGTCTCCCGCGCCTGGACCGAGCGCCGCGCCGAGGTCGGCGAGGTCGCCGGGAAGATCGTCAAGGACCTCTCGGCCCGCTCCCTCGCCTTCGGCGGCGACGGCGTCCCCGGCGAGGAGGAGCTGGCCCAGGCGCTCCTCGGCCTCACCAGGGACTACGACGCGACCCGCGGCGGTTTCGGCGGCGCGCCCAAGTTCCCGCCGTCGATGGCGCTGGAGTTCCTGCTGCGCCACCACGCCCGTACGGGGGCCGAGGGCGCGCTGCAGATGGCCGCCGACACCTGCGAGGCGATGGCCCGCGGCGGGATCTACGACCAGCTCGGCGGCGGCTTCGCCCGCTACTCGGTGGACCGCGACTGGATCGTCCCCCACTTCGAGAAGATGCTGTACGACAACGCCCTGCTGTGCCGGGTGTACGCGCATCTGTGGCGGGTCACCGGCAGCGACCTGGCCCGCCGGGTCGCGCTGGAGACCGCCGACTTCATGGTCAGCGAGCTGCGCACGGCCGAGGGCGGCTTCGCCTCCGCGCTGGACGCCGACAGCGACGACGGAACCGGCAGGCACGTCGAGGGCGCGTACTACGTCTGGACGCCGGAGCAGCTGGCCGAGGCCCTCGGCGACGAGGACGCCCGGTACGCCGCCTCGTACTTCGGGGTCACCGAGGACGGCACCTTCGAGGAGGGCGCCTCCGTCCTCCAGCTCCCGCAGGACGCGGGCGTCGCCGACGCCGAGCGGATCGCCTCGGTCAAGGAGCGGCTGCTCGCCGCCCGCGACCGGCGCGCACGCCCCGGCCGCGACGACAAGATCGTCGCCGCGTGGAACGGTCTCGCGATCGCCGCCCTCGCCGAGACCGGCGCCCTCTTCGACCGCCCGGACCTGGTCGAGCGCGCGACCGAGGCCGCCGATCTGCTCGTACGGGTCCACTTCGACACCGCCGCCGGCGCCCGGCTGGCCCGTACCTCCAAGGACGGCCGGGTCGGAGCCAACGCCGGCGTCCTCGAGGACTACGCGGACGTCGCCGAGGGGTTCCTGGCGCTCGCCGGGGTCACGGGGGAGGGGGTCTGGCTGGAGTTCGCCGGATTCCTCCTGGACATCGTCCTGGACCAGTTCGTCGCCGAGGGCGGGGCGCTGTACGACACGGCGCACGACGCCGAGACGCTGATCCGCCGCCCCCAGGACCCCACCGACAGCGCGACCCCCTCCGGCTGGACGGCGGCCGCCGGAGCCCTGCTCTCCTACGCCGCCCACACCGGCTCCGACGCCCACCGCGCCGCCGCCGAACGTGCGCTCGGCGTGGTCAAGGCGCTCGGCCCGCGAGCCCCCCGGTTCATCGGCTGGGGGCTGGCCACCGCGGAGGCCCTGCTCGACGGGCCCCGGGAGATCGCGGTGGTCGGTACGCCGGGTGACGAGCGCGCGGCGGAACTGCGACGGGCCGCCCTGCTGGGCAGCGCCCCCGGCGCGGTCCTCGCCTTCGGCGCACCGGACAGCGACGAGTTCCCGCTCCTCAAGGACCGCCCGCTGGTCGACGGCCGGGCCGCCGCCTACGTCTGCCGTCACTTCAGCTGCGACGCGCCGACGACCGACCCGGCCGAGCTGGCGCGCACCCTGTCCCGCTGACGAGAGCCGACCGACTACGCGCAGACGAACGACGAGCCGCCGGCCGGCCGGTACTCGGCCTGAGGGATCTCACTCGACGGGGTGGGGCCGGCCGGCGGCAACGGCTTGTCCGCGCGCAGCGCCTCGAACACCTCGGCGGCCTGCTCCACGTTCCAGCCGACGCTGGAGCCGACGCCGTCGACGGTCGGGTTGAAGCCGCGGACGGGCACGATCGCGAACTCGGTACGGTCGGGGGTGAGGTGGCGCAGGCGCATGGCCAGGATCAGCAGCTCGGTGGTCGACAGACCGCGGTTCACCGTCGCCGTCCCGCGCAGCGTCGAGGCGAGCGCCCACAGCTTCGCCGGATCATGGAGGAGGTCCGACCGCACCTCCTGAAGGGTGTTGACGACGAACTTCTGTTGCTTCCGGATCCGCCCGAAGTCCATCTGTCCGTCGGCGCGCCGCGAGCGTACGTACTGGAGCGCCTCGCCTCCGTCGACCCGCTTGGTCCCCGGGGCGAGATCGATGCCGGTGACCGGGTCGTTCAGCGGCTCCGTCGTACAGATCGGCACGCCGCCCTCGAACCGGTTCACGCTGTCCATGAACCGGCGGAAGTCGATCTCGAGGTAGCGGTGCACGGTGGTCCCGGTCATCGTCTCGACGGTTCTGACGACGAACGAGGGGCCGCCTTCCGCCCAGGCGCCGTTGAGCTTCGCCGCATGCGCCTCGTGGACCTCGCCCGTCCGCCGGTCCCGGTGGCCGTCGGGGAACTCGGTGAGCGAGTCGCGGGGCAGACCCACCACACTGACCCGGTCGTTGCCGGCCGACACGTGCACCAGCATCATCACGTCGGTGCAGTCGCACTCCTTGCCACCGAGCCGGTACTTCTCCTTCTCCTGATCGGTCACGCCCTTCCGGGTGTCGAGGCCGACCACCAGGATGTTGAGGCCGCCCTCGGGGGACGGCAGGGAGGGGGGAACCGCGGCGAGCGCCGCCGGGGCGAGAGCGAGGAGCGCCGCGGCGAGGAGCACGAGTCGCCGTGGGCGCGTGATTTTCCTGACGGGCACGGGCAGGCACCACCGATGTTCGGGAGTGGGGGATGGCGGCACCGTAGGTCGACATCAGTCGCACACAGGTACGCGACGCGGCGAGGACAGGACGAATCACTCTCCTGCAGGCCCTGTGTAATGATGCGGTAACCGCAGCGGATGGGAGGGAAGAGATGGCGCCCGACCCCGGGAAATGGGAGCGGCTGGCCTTCATTCCGAAGAGCCGCCAGGTGGCGGACCCGCCACCTGTCGACCGGGGACCTTTCCCCGTCTATTCCTCGCTGGTGCAGCAGTGGGCCCTCGCCGGGCGCACGGTGCCGGGAGCCCCGGATCAGGAGTGGGCACGGCTCATGGCGACGCCGATCTGGCCCCGCTGAACGACGCGATCGAGTGAATGCCGCATGTCTTACGATCTGCCGATTCCTTTTTATGACATGGTCGTTGCGATGTTCGCGGTGGAGGTCGGGCGCTTCATCTGAACGTGCCGGCGATTCGCGAAATCCGTGAAATCTGACGCGCCCGCGCCCGCAGGGGGCGCACACCGACGGGCCGGTTCCGCAAGACGTCCAAGGCGTCTTCCGGGACCGGCCTTTGTCATGCCCGGCGGCAGCACCTTTTGTTCCTGGCCAGAAGGCGCCGGGCTCCGCCATGCCCCAACTGGGCGATGAATTCCCCTGATGGACTACTCATCAGATCGGCACCGGGCTCTCGGTCGGCTTATTAGGAATACTTACGGAACATCGGACTGACGGATCGTCAAGTGACGCAGTGTGCGAAGGAGTGGTGGCCATGGCCGACCGAAGGCGGAAAACACCGAGTGTGTGGTTGGGGGTGTTCACAGCAGGTCTCCTCGCCTCAGGTTCCGTCGTGCTGTCCTCTCCCGCTCACGCCGCCGAATCCGGGACGACCCGGGACCCCGCTCCGACTCTCTCCACCGCACTGGGCGCGTTCCTCGAATCGGGACCCGTCGGCGTCAGCCGGATCAGCCAGCTGGAGCGGTGGCTCGGCGGCCGCGAGCTCCGCGTCGGCCACACCTACCTCCCCGGCGACCTCTGGTCGAACATCGAAGGCCCTCCGGGCTTCCTGGACTCCTGGGCGGAGTGGCGCAGCGAGCGGGCCGACCGGCTGTTCGTCCTGAACGTGCCAATGCTGGAGCGGAACGAGGCCGGCGTCTCCGACTACGAGGTCCGCCGGCAGTTGCAGCTCGGCGCGGCGGGGTACTACGACCACCACTTCCGCACGCTGGCCGAGCGACTCGTCCGGCTGAAGGCGAACGACACCGTCATCGTCCTCGGCTGGGAGATGAACGGCACGACGTACACCCACCGGTGTGCGCCGGACCCCGCGGCCTGGAAGAAGTACTGGACCCGGATCGTCACCGCCATGCGGTCCGTCCCCGGTCAGGAGTTCCGCTTCGACTTCAATCCGAGCCGGGGGACGGACGCCATTCCGTGGACGGAGTGCTATCCGGGCGACGACGTGGTCGACATCATCGGCATGGATTCCTACGACCAGCCGCCGGGGGCCAGTTTCGACCGGCACGTCAGTGAGCCGTACGGGCTGCGGAAGCAGGTGGATTTCGCCGCCGAGCACGGCAAGGAGATCTCGTATCCGGAATGGGGGCTCTTCCGGAACGGGGACAACGCCGAGTACATGCGGCAAATGCTCGACTGGATGGACGAGCACAAGCCGCTCTATCACACGATCACGGACTACTGTCCGCACGGCGTCTGGCAGTGCGACGACAACCCGAGGTCGGCGCAGGTCTTCCGGAAGGCGCTCTACGGAGCCGAGCCGCAGGCCCCGGAGGTGCCGGAGGTACCTGAGGTCCCGACGAAGCCGGAGCCCGAACCGAAGCCGGAGCCGAAGCCGGAGCCGGAGCCCGAGGTCCCGACGAAGCCGGAGCCGAAGCCTGAGGTTCCGACGAAGCCCCAGCCCGAGCCGAAGCCTGATCCCAAGCCGGAACCGAAGCCCGAGGTTCCGCCCGCGCCCAAGCCCGAACCGAAGCCCGAGGTTCCGCCCGCGCCCAAGCCCGAACCGAAGCCCGAGCCGGAGCCCGAGGTCCCGACGAAGCCGGAACCCAAGCCGGAGCCGAAGCCCGAGCCCAAGCCGGAACCCAAGCCGGAACCCAAGCCTGAGCCGAAGCCGGAACCCAAGCCGGAGCCGAAGCCCGAACCCAAGCCCGCGCCCAAGCCGGAGTGCTGGACCTTGAACCTCGGTTCGTGGGTGGAGAGCTTGATCGGCGGGCCCATCTGCATTCCCAAGGTCGACTGGATGGACGACGAGACCGACACCGCCGAGGCGTGGGAGGTCATCATGGACAGCGAGTCCTGGCCCTTCTGATCACCGAAGTGACCCGGCCCGCACGGCGGCGGAGGAGATCATCCTCCGCCGCTTCTCGGCCGTCCCAGCAGCCGCGCGAGCGCCCGCCCCACCCAGGGACGCTCCCGCGCCTGCCGCGCCGCCCAGCGCCGCCCGTGCGCCGCGCCCGCCCGCAGCCACAGCAGCGGAGCCGCGCCCCGCCCGGCCAGCATCAGCCGCTGGTTGGGGACGGTCTCCGGCCGCCAGCGCTGCTTGTACGGTTCGTTGCCCCGCAGCATGCTCAGCGTGGCGCGCCCGCTCCCACTGGTCCGGCGTGCGCCGTGCCGCAGCAGCATCGTCGCCACGTCCACCTTCCGCGCCCGCAGCACCGGATCCGCGCCGTACAGATAGCCGCCCGCGAGCCGCGGCGACATCAGGGTGAGGTCGGCCGCGACCACGTCCCCGCCGAGCCGGAACTCGGTCACCATCGCGTCCCCCCGCTCGACCATCGGCCGCACCGCGCGCGCGAGATGCTGCGCGAACCGGTCGCTGGTGTGCTCGGCCGTCACACCCCGGCCCTGCCACTGGAGCTGATGCAGCTTCAAGAGCCTTTCCAGCGCGGCCGGCACCTCCTCGCCGGTCACGACGTACTCGTCGATCCCGAGGGCGTCCAGCTTGCGCAGCTTGGCGCGGACCCGCTGGGCCTTGCCCGAGGGAATCCGTTCGAGCAGGGCGTCCATCGGCACCGCGGGCAGCTCCAGGCAGAGCGAGTCCGCGAGCCGTCGGCGCGGCCCGCGCCAGCAGGCGTGGACCCGTTCGGCCGCGGCCCCCGGCCGGACCTCGCGCAGATCGACGACCGCACCACGCGCCGCCCGGGCCAGTGCCCGGGCCAGCGCCGGCGCCGCCTCCGGGCAGGCGTCGTCGAGCAGGACGTCCGTGAAGTCGGTGATCGCGCCGCCGAGCGGGGTGAGGACCGGCAGCGGCCCGGGGGCGCGCATCAGGGGCGCCGCCCCGACCAGTTCGCCGTCCTCCCGCCGTACGAGCACCACCCGCAGCGCGCCCGGCCTCCCGTACGACACCCACCAGGAGTGCAGCCAGGAGTGGGACTGGAACGGCGTGGCCGTCGAGCAGCGGGCGTACAGCGACGCCCACTGCTCCCCGAGCCGCCCGAACTCGGCGCCGTCCCGGCAGATCTCGGTCCGCAGCCCCGTCGGCAGCCCCCACGGCAGCCCGGTCCGCGGCCCCGTCCGGTCGCCCGCGGTCACACCGCCTCCGGTTCCGGCTGGTGCTGCGCCCCCGCCGGGCCCGGAACGGCGGCCGTCTGCTGCCGGGAGTGCCGAGCCTCGGTACGGGCGGCACGCCGCGGCCGTACCAGCAGCGCCAGGGAGCCGATCAGACCGCCCGCACAACCGCCGACCAGCGCGGAGAGCGGGGCGGAGGGCGAGACCGGCTCGTCGGGCCTGGTCGCGCGGGAGAACTGGACCACCTTCACGCCCGTGCTCCCCGAGACGTGCGAGCTGTTGAGCACCAGCGCGCGGGCCACCCCGTCGGCCATCGAGACCGCCTTGCCCGGCTTCGTGGACCGGGCGGTGATGGAGATCATCGGCGCGTCGGGGGAGGTCGCCGCCTGGACGCTCGCGCGCAGCGTCGCGGCGGAGACCCCCGCCCACACCTGGGCGTCGCCGGTCACCGCGATGTCCGTGGCGACCCTTCCGTACGCCTGCGCGAAGCCGAGCGCGGCGGAGGGGTCGGACTTCTCACCGGGCACCACGATGACGTAACTGGTGGCCGCGTACTGCGGGGTCTTCAGCGCTCCGTAGCCGCCGCCGAGGGTGACGCCGACGAGCACCGAGGCGGGCAGCACCCACCAGCGGCGCGGTGTACGCAGGGCGCTCAGAAAGGGAGAGCGTTGCTTGAGCAGCGCATGGGGGTTCAAAGGGGTCATGTAGCTCATGGGGTGTCTCACTTCGCGACGGGAGGGGTGCCGTGGACGGCCTGTTCGTAGAGGGACATCAACTGCTGCGCGCTGTGGGCGATGTCGTAGCGGTGGGCGGCGGCCGGCTGCGGCAGCCGGGCCAGCCGGGCGTCCCGGATGCCGCGCAGCGCCGAGACAAGGTCCGGAACCGACTCGCCGATCCGGCGGGCCCCCGGGGCCGCGTCGGGCGGCAGGTCGTCGATCGCCGGGCAGGCGACGTACAGCACCGGCAGGCCGGCGGCCAGCGCCTCCACGACCGCGAGCCCGAAGGACTCGTCGGGGGAGGTGGAGACGAAGACGTCCATCGCCGCGAGCAGGGACGGCAGATCGGGTCCGTCGCCCCCCGGCGGAGGCGGGTCCTCGCACGCGCCCGCCAGGAGCACCCGGTCGGCCGCCCCGCACGACCGGGCCACGTCGAGCAGGCGCCCGCGCTCCTCGCCCTCGCCGACGAGCAGCAGCCGCGCCTCGGGGACCGACGCCACCGCCCGTACGAGACGGTCGAAGCGCTTTCCCGGCGCGAGCCGCCCCACCCCGCCGACGACGAACGCCTCCTCCGGCAGGCCGAGCAGCTTCCTCGTCAGCCGGCGGGCGTCCTCGTCGTGTGCGAAGCGGGCCCGCTCGATGCCGTTGGGGACGACATGGATGCGCGAGGGCGCCACGCCCCACCGCTCCAGACGGCGGGCCACGCTGGGCGAGACGGCGATCGTGGCGGCGCCCAGACGCTCGGTGGCCAGATAGAGGGCGCGGGTGCCCGCGGTGAGGGGACGGCCCTCGATCTGCGTGTCGCCGAGGGAGTGTTCGGTGGCCACGACCGTACGGACCCCGCCGAGGCGGGCGGCGATCCTGCCGTACACGCAGGCCCGGTAGAGGTGGGTGTGGACGAGGTCGTACCGGCCGCGCCGGACGAGCCGGACGAGCCGGGGCAGCGCCCCCAGATCCCGGTTGCCGGTCATCCCGAGATGGGTCACCGGGACCCCGTCGGCCTCGATGCCGCGGGCGACCGCGCCCGGGTTGGTGAGCGTGACGACCTCACCGCGGACGGGCAGATGGCGCAGCAACAGCCGCAGCTGCTGCTCGGCGCCGCCGATGCCGAGACCGGTGATGACGTGCAGGACCCTCATGAGACGCCCGCTCCGGCCGGCCGGATCCGCGCCGGCAGGGGTTCGGCCGGCCAGCGGCGGCGCAGCGGATGCAGGGTCCGCTTGGCGGTGAGACGCCACGAGGTGTCCTGCTCGCCGATGTGGGCGCGCGGCAGAGCGTACGCACAGGTCAGCGCGCCGGGGGCGATGCCGCAGCCGTACCGGTAACCCGCGTCCCGCACGGCCTGGATCGTCCGGGCGTCGACATCTCCGTACGGGTAGCAGAAACCGTCCACCGGCGCGCCGGTGATCTCCTCCAGGAGCGCGCGGCTGCGCCGCGTCTCCTCGGCGAGAGCCCGGTCGTCCAGGGAGGGGAGCGAGACATGGCGCATGCCGTGCGAGCCGATCTCCATGCCGGCCTCGAAGACGCGCCGGATGCCGTCCTCGGTCAGCAGGGACTTGCGCGGCCCGTCGCCGTCCCAGGCGTTATCGCCGCCGATCCGGCCCGGCAGCACGTAGACGGTGGCGGTGAACCCGTGCCGCCGCAGCAGCGGCAGCGCCGACTCGGCGAAGTCGGCGTACCCGTCGTCGAAGGTGAGCCCCACCAGACCCTTGGCGCGCCCTGAGGCGGTGGCGGCGAGCAGCTCGCGCACCGAGACGCCGCGCAGCCCACGGTCGTTCAGCCAGTGCAGCTGGCGGGCGAAGCGGACGGGCGAGACCGTCACCCGGTACGGATCAGCCTCGGTGTCCGCGATCGAGTGGTACATCACCACCCACGGGGGCGGCTTCGGCAGCAGACGACGAATCGTGGCGGTGCGGGGCGCCGTGGCAGCGGGCATGGGCGAGCCTTCGTGATGCGGTGGGGGTGAGGGGTGGGAGGTCCGGCGCACGAGCGGCGCAGGCGAGGAAGAGCAGGAAGACCGAGACGGCGACCAGACCCGCCACGGCGAGGGAGAGCAGCGCGGGGCGGACCAGGAACGAGCACAGCCAGCCGGCTCCGGTCGCCCAGGCGGCGGCGGTCGCCAGCCGGAGCAGCCCCTCGCCGAGCGCACCGACCCGCACCGGAATGGACTGGCGGTGGGCGCCGAGCAGCAGCATCACGGCGGTCAGCGTGATCCCCAGAGCATTGGCCGCGGCGATGCCGACGGCTCCCCAGAGGGGGGCGGCCAGGACTCCGGCGACGGCGGTCGCGGCGAGACCCGTGGCCATGGCGGCGGCCGGGTACCAGAGGGGACGCGCGGCGGAGAAGTAACAGCGCACCAGGGCGCCGACCGTCGTCTGACCGAGCAGTCCCAGGGCGTAGACCCGCATCACGGAGGCGGTGGCGGCGGTGTCGGCCCCGTCGAAGGCCCCGCGCTGGAAAAGGATCTCGACGATCTGCGGGGCGGCGGCGATCACGATCGAGGTGCCGATGAGGACGACGACGGCGGCGAGGAGGAGATCCCGTTCGACGCGGCGCCGCGCGCCCTCCGTGTCGCCCGCCGCCATGGCACGGGCGACGACGGGGAAGCTGACCGTGCACAGCATCAGGGAGAGGATCATCGGCATCTGCGCGATCTTCTGCGCGTAGTTCAGATGCGAGATGGCGCCGGCGGGCAGCGGCGAGGCGAGGAAGCGCTCCACGAGGATCTGGGACTGGCGGGAGAGCGCGAAGGCGATGACCGGGGCGATCAGTCCGAGGACGAGGAGCCGCCCGTCCCCGCCGGATGCCGCCGACGGCCCCCGCCCGGACCCCGGGCGACGACGCAACTCCCTGACCAGGAACGGCGCCTGGACCAGCACCATCAGCACACCGCCGACGGCGACACCGGCCGCGGCCGACCGTACGCCGAGCGGCTCCCGCAGGACCAGGATCGTGCCGATGATCCCGACGTTGTACGCGACGTAGATGGCGGCCGGCGGAAGGAAGGAACCGTGGGCGCGCAGGGCGGCCGAGCAGTAACCGGCGAGCGCGAACGCCAGTAGGCAGGTCGCCGTCAGCCGGGTGCAGTCCACGGCGAGCCGCGGGTCGGGCAGACCGGGCGCGAGCGCGGCGACGACCAGCGGCGCGGCGAGGACCAGCAGCCCGGCGAGAGCGCTCATGGCGAGCGCGAGCCGGGGAAGCGTGGAGCGTACGAGGGTACGGACCGGGTCCCCGAGCCGGCCGCCGCTCCGGCGGGCCAGGGCCCGGCTGAACGCGGGCACCAGGATCAGGGCCATCGCGTCCTCGATGAGCAGAGTCGAGGCGAACTCCGGCACCGTCCAGGCCACCAGGAACGCATCGGTCTCGGCCCCCGCCCCGAAGGAGTGCGCCAGGATCTGGTCCCGCGCGAGCCCGAGCACCGCCCCGGCCGCGGTGAGCCCCGCCGTCACCGCGGCGGCCCGCACGAGGAACCGCCCGGTCGGCGACCACGAACGCCCGCGCCGCGCCGCGTGGGCGGGGCC
>NZ_JAGGOS010000012.1 GCF_018614205.1 Streptomyces sp. ISL-36
CGGGCCGCCCGGCTGCTGGCCCCCTGGCGCGAGCGGTACGGCGACGCGCTGCGTCTGGAGGCCGTCCATCACGGCCGCTCGGGTGCGGGCCCCGGCTCCCTGCGGCTCGCCGCCCGTACCGTCGGCTTCGCGGCGGAGCAGGGCGTCCGCCCGGTCCTCGGCAACGCCGTCCGCTACGCCGACCCGGGCCAGGGCCCCGTCGCCGACGTCCTCGACTCCGCCCGCCGCCTGGTCCCCGTCGACCCCCGCAAGGAGCTCGACAGCGGTGAGGCCTGGCTCAAGGGCGCCGATGACATGCTGGCCGCCGCCGAGCGGATCGTCGAGGCCGCCGGATACCGCAGGGACACCGCGTACCGACTGCTCGAACAGACCCGGGCGGTCGCCGCCGACTGCCTGGTCGACCCCCAGGACGACCTCGGCATGGGCTCCGCCCACTTCCCCGAGCCGTACCTCGTCGGCGCCGAGCGCCGCACCGCCCAGCGCGTGCTGGCCTCCCGGGCCGCCGCCGGCATGGTGCTGCGCGGATACGACAGGCGTTCCGACCGGCGGGTGTACTGGGACCGGATGCACCGCGAGCTCGACATCATCGCCCACCACGGCTTCGCCACCTACTTCCTGACGGTTTCTCAGGTGGTGGACGATGTGCGGGGGATGGGGATCAGGGTGGCCGCGCGCGGCTCCGGCGCCGGCTCGCTCGTCAACCACCTCCTCGGCATCGCCCACGCCGACCCGGTCGAGAACGGGCTGCTGATGGAGCGCTTCCTCTCCAAGAACCGCACCGCCCTGCCCGACATCGACATCGACGTCGAGTCCGCCCGCCGCCTGGAGGTCTACCGGGCGATCATCGACCGCTTCGGCACCGAGCGGGTGGCCACCGTCGCCATGCCCGAGACCTACCGGGTGCGCCACGCGATCCGGGACGTGGGCGCGGCCCTGTCCATGGACCCGGCGGAGATCGACCGGATCGCCAAGGCGTTCCCGCACATCCGGGCCCGCGACGCGCTCGCCGCCCTCGACGAACTGCCCGAGCTGCGCGCCCTGGCGGGGGAGGTCCAGCGGGAGGGGGAGAAGTACGGGAAGTTCTGGGAGCTGGTCGAGGCCCTCGACAAGCTCCCGCGCGGGATCGCCATGCACCCGTGCGGGGTGCTGCTCTCGGACGCCTCGCTGCTCACCCGTACCCCCGTCGTGCCCACCAGCGGCGAGGGATTTCCCATGTCCCAGTTCGACAAGGAGGACGTGGAGGACCTCGGGCTGCTCAAGCTCGACGTGCTCGGCGTGCGCATGCAGTCCGCGATGGCCCATGCCGTCGCGGAGATCGAGCGGGCGGCGGGCGAGAAGGTGGACCTCGACGACCCGGAGCAGGTCGTGCCGGGCGACCCGGAGACGTACCGGCTCATCCAGTCCACCGAGACCCTCGGCTGCTTCCAGATCGAGTCGCCCGGCCAGCGCGACCTGGTCGGCCGGCTCCAGCCCGCCACCTTCCACGACCTCGTCGTCGACATCTCGCTCTTCCGGCCGGGACCGGTCGCGGCCGACATGGTCCGCCCGTTCATCGAGGCGCGGCACGGCCGGGTCCCCGCCCGTTACCCGCACCCGGACCTGGAGGAGGCGCTGAAGGAGACGTACGGCGTCGTCGTCTTCCACGAGCAGATCATCGAGATCGTACGGATCATGACCGGCTGCGGCCGGGGCGAGGCCGACCAGGCGCGGCGCGGGCTCTCCGACCCCGAGTCGCAGGGCCGGATCAAGCTCTGGTTCGCCCAGCGGGCGGAGCGGCGGGGGTACGACGACGAGACGATCGCCCGCACCTGGGAGATCGTGGAGGCCTTCGGTTCGTACGGCTTCTGCAAGGCGCACGCGGTTGCCTTCGCCGTACCGACGTACCAGTCGGCCTGGCTCAAGGCCCATCACCCGGCGGCCTTCTACGCCGGGCTGCTCACCCACGACCCGGGGATGTACCCCAAGCGGCTGCTGCTCGCGGACGCGCGACGGCGCGGGGTGCCCGTGCTGCCTCTGGACGTGAACCGGTCCGCGGCCGCCCATCGCATCGAACTGGTGTCTGAATCGCCACGGGTGTGGGGGCTCCGGCTTGCCCTCGCCGACGTCCATGGCATCAGCGAGGCGGAGAGCGCGCGGATCGAGGCGGGGCAGCCCTACGCCTCGCTGCTCGACTTCTGGGAGCGGGCCCGTCCGCGCAAGCCGGTGGCCGAACGGCTCGCGCAGGTCGGTGCGTTGGACGCCTTCGGCGCCAACCGCCGTGACCTGCTGCTGCATCTGACCGAACTCCACCGCGTCCAGCGCGGAGCCGCCTCCTACGGCGGTCAACTCCCCCTCGCCCAGGGCCGGAAGACCGCCCCCGTCGGGCTGCCCGACCTCGACGAGTCGGAGCGGCTCAGCGCCGAGCTGGGTGTCCTCGGCATGGACGCCTCGCGCCATCTCATGAGCGACCACCACGCCTTCCTGCGTGAACTCGGCGTGGTCTCCGCCAAGCGGCTGCGCGAGGCGGCGCACGGGCAGACCGTCCTGGTCGCGGGGGCCAAGGCGGCCACCCAGACCCCGCCGATCCGCTCCGGCAGGCGGGTCATCTTCACCACGCTCGACGACGGCACGGGCCTGGTCGACCTCGCCTTCTTCGACGACTCCCACGAGGCCTGCGCGCACACCGTCTTCCACTCCTGGCTGCTGCTCGTCCGGGGCGTGGTGCAGCGACGCGGCCCGCGCAGCCTCAGCGTGGTCGGGGCCGCCGCCTGGAACCTCGCCGAACTGGTGGAACTGCGGGCGAGCGGAGGCCTGGAGGCGGTGGGGGCGCGGCTCGCCTCTCCGTCGGAGAGCCCCGGCGAGAAGGCCGACAGCGGCCGTCGGATCAGGATGTCGACGGGGTACGAGATGAACCCCTGGGCGGATCTCCAGCCGGCCGGTGAGGGCGCGGCGACCCCGTCGCGGAAGTTGTGGCACAGCAGTCCGGGGAGCGCGGGATGATCCTCTGTGTACGGTTCCGGCTGGAACCGGCGCCTTTCGAAAGCGGAGGGGCCGAGGCGGTACTGCCGCGACTGGTGGAACTGCTGGGCGAGTTCACCCCGGTCGTCGAGGCCACCCCGCCCGACACCCTGCTCGCCGACGTGCGCGGCGCGCTGCGCTACTTCGGCTGGACCCCGACGGAACTGGCCTCGGTGGTACGGGTCAGGGCGCTCGCCCTGTACGGCGTCGACTGCGTCGTCGGGGCCGGCCCGAACCCGATGCTGGCCCGGATGGCGGCCCGCGAGGCCCGGCCCGGCGCCACCCTGGTCGTCGACGACCCGGCGGCCTTTCTGCGGGACCGCCCGGTCACCGTGCTCGACGGGGTCGGCCGCACCACCGCCCGTACCCTCTGCGCGTACGGACTCGACTCCATCGGCCGGGTCGCGGACGCGCCGCTCGCCGTGCTCCAGAGACTGGTCGGCGCGAAGGCCGGACGCGAGCTGGGGGAGCGGGCGCGGGGCATCGACCGCACCCCGGTCGTACCGAACGCGCTCTCCTCCTCGATGGCGGCCGAACGCTCCTTCGTCCGTGACGAGCTGGACCCGTCGGCCCACCGCAGGGCGCTGCTCTCGCTCACCGAGGAGCTGGGCCTGCGGATGCGGACGGAGGGCCAGGTGTGCCGCTCCCTGGCGGTGACCGTGCGGTACGCGGACCGGTCCACCACCGTCCGTACCCGCACCCTGCCCGAGCCGACCGCGCACGCGGCGGCGCTCACCGCTCTCGCGTACGCGATCCACGAGTCGTTCGGGCTCCAGCGGGCCCGGGTGCGGGGAATCGCGCTGCGCGCCGAAGGGCTCGCCCCCGCTGAGGGGGCCGCGCATCAGCTGACCTTCGACCCGGCGGACGAGAAGGCCCGGCGGATCGAGGCGGTGGCGGACCGGGCGCGGGCGAAGTTCGGCCCGCGGGCGGTGCTGCCCGGCTCACTGGCGGCCTGACGTTCGGCCGTCGGACGGGCGGCCCCTACTCCTTATTGACGAGAAGTCAGTTTTTACCGACGCGTAACTTCCCCGGGCGGACCACCCGTGCGTAGCTTGGCATGAGCAGAGCATCCCCACTTGTGGTCCGGGCCGCAGGGCTTCCTGCCATCGTTCCGTCTGATTTCCCTTGAGCCGCAAGGAGATCGCCCGATGCTGCCCTGGAAACACGCGTTCAGAGCGTTGTCCGTCCTGCTGCTGACCGCCGCCGCCACCCTCGCCCCCACCGCCTCGGCCCAGGCCGAAACGGCCGGCGCCGCCCCCAGCCGGGGCTGGAACGACTTCTCCTGCAAGCCCTCCGCCGCGCACCCCCGCCCGGTCGTCCTCGTCCACGGCACCTTCGGGAACTCCGTGGACAACTGGCTGGCCCTCGCTCCGTACCTGGTCGACCGCGGGTACTGCGTCTACTCGCTCGACTACGGCCAACTGCCGAACGTGCCCTTCTTCCACGGGCTCGGCCCGATCGACGCGTCGGCCGA
Organism: Streptomyces sp. ISL-36; assembly: GCF_018614205.1. Taxonomy (GTDB): domain Bacteria; phylum Actinomycetota; class Actinomycetes; order Streptomycetales; family Streptomycetaceae; genus Streptomyces. Next base: position 4,472 of record NZ_JAGGOS010000012.1, read on the forward strand.
ACAGCTCGACGCGTACGTGGACAAGGTGCTCGCGGCCACCGGAGCCGCCGAGGCCGACCTGGTCGGCCACTCGCAGGGCGGCATGATGCCGCGCTACTACCTCAAGTTCCTCGGCGGGGCCGAGAAGGTGCGCGCGCTCGTCGGGATCGCCCCCGACAACCACGGCACGACCCTCCTCGGCCTCACCGCGCTGCTGCCGCACTTCCCCGGCGCGGAGGACCTGTTGAACGAGAACGTCCCCGGCCTCGCCGACCAGATCGCCGGCTCGCCCTTCCTCGCCGAGCTCAACGAGGGCGGGGACACGGTGCCGGGCGTCACCTACACGGTCATCGCCACCCGATACGACCAGGTCGTCACCCCGTACCGCTCGCAGTTCCTCGCCGGCGACGACGTCACCAACGTCCTCATCCAGGACAAGTGCGCGCTGGACCTCGCGGAGCACGTGGCGATCGGGACGGTGGACCGGGTCACGTTCCACGAGGTGGCCAACGCCCTCGACCCGGCCCACGCGACGCCGACCACCTGTCTGTCCGTGATCGGTTAGCGGCTGTGGCGGCCCGCCGGCAGCGACCTGCGGCGGACCGTCGCGAAGAGCACGCTCGCCCCGAGCGCCAGGACGGCGGCGCCACCGACCGCGATGTACGGGGTCGTGGCGTCGCCCCCGGTCTCGGCGAGGTTCTCGCCCGAGCCGGCGGCGGCGGGCTCGTTCGACCCGTTCGGCCCGTTCGGCGCGGCGGAGGCGGCCGGCGCGGCCGGTGCGGAGGAGGCGTCCGTGGGCTCGGTCGTCGCGGCCTCCGTCGCGGGCGCGGCGGCGGTCTCCTTCGCCCCGGTCTCCGCCTTGTCGTCCCCGTGCCCACCGTGCTCGACGGAGGACTCCTCCTTGCCGTCCTCGATCTGGGCGTCGGTCGGCGGGGTCGCGGTGGGAGCCGGAGCCGTACCCCCACCGCCCCCGTTGTCCGCGCCGAAGACGACGTCGGAGCAGGTGTAGAACGCCTCGGGGGAGTCGGAGCGCTGCCAGATCGAGTAGATCAGATGCCGGCCGGACCTGGCCGGCACGGTGCCGTCGAAGACGTAGTCACCTCCCTCCATCCGCGGGTCGGTCACCGTGGCGAACGGCTTCTCCTCCAGGTCCGACCACTTCAGCGGCTTCGAGGGGTCGTAACCCTCCTTGGTGACGTACAGCTCGAAGGACCCCTTGTGCGGAGCGGTCCCCTTGTAACGGAAGGTGTGCTTCCCGGAGTTGAGCCTGCTCGCCGGCCAGTCGCCGCGGGCCAGGTCGAGCCCCCGGTACTTGTCGTTGCCGGCGCTGCACAGCTCACCGTCCGGGATCAGCTCCCGGTGCTTGCCCGCCGCGTTGGCGATGTTCACCGCGTTCCAGTCGTAGAACGCCTGCGCCCCGCTCGCCGCCACGGCGGCCTTGCACGCCGCCGACTCCGGGCTCTCCGGCCCCTCCGCGTAACAGGCCGAGACCCGGCTCACCGGATCCGTCATCGACCCGTGCGCGGCGGCCGCCCCGGCGGCCAGACCGACCAGCGCGAGCGGCGCGACGCCGAGACCGAGAACGGTGCCTGCCGTGCGACGGCGAGCAGTCATGAGGAGCACTCCTTCACGAGGGGGGGGTGGGGGAACGCTCAGCAAGCTAGCCGCCGGAAACCCGGAAAACGGCTGCCGGAACGGGGTGCCGGCGATCCTTATGGTCGCTTTAAGGAGCCGCTAAGCGGCACAATAGAAAGCCCGGCGGGGCTCCCAAGAAGGTGGATCGGACCATGCCCGTTCTCGTCGGAACCTCGGGGTGGCAGTACCGGGACTGGCGCGGGGTGCTCTACCCGCCGACGACCCCGCAGCGGCTCTGGCTGGAGGAGTACGCCCAGGCCTTCGCCACCGTCGAGAACAACAACGCCTTCTACCGGCTGCCCACGACCGAGATCTTCCGCTCCTGGCGGGACCGGACGCCGTCGGACTTCGTCATGGCGGTCAAGGCCAGCCGCTATCTGACGCATCTGAAGCAGCTGCACGATCCCGAGGAGCCGGTGGGGCGTCTGCTGGACCGCGCGGCCGGGCTCCAGGATCGGCTGGGACCCGTGCTGCTCCAGCTGCCGGCCCGGTTCCGGGAGAACGTCGAGGCGCTGGACGCCTGCCTGAGCTGCTTCCCCGACGACGTCCGGGTGGCCGTGGAACTCCGTCACCCCTCGTGGTGGGAGGCGGAGCGCGGGCTGCGGGCGGTGCTCGAGCGGCACGGCAGCGCGCTGTGCTGGGCCGACCGCTGGTCGCGCCCGGTGACCCCGCTGTGGCGGACCGCGCCCTGGGGGTACGTACGGTTCCACGCCGGCCTCGCCCAGCCGCCGCCCCGCTACGGCCGGCAGGCGCTCGCCTCCTGGGCCGGGCGCCTCGCCGACGCCTGGCCGGACGAGGCCGAGGTGTACGCCTACTTCAACAACGACACCGGCGGCGCGGCGATCGTCGACGCCGCCCACTTCGCCCGTGCGGTGGCCGCGCTGGGGCGGACCGTGACCCGTACGCCGGGCCCGCCGGCCGTCAGCCGCCGAGCCGCCGGTAGCGCCGCTCCGGGCGGCCCGTCCCCCCGTACCGCAGGGTGATCTCCGCGCGGCCCGTCTCCGCGAAGTACTCCAGGTAGCGGCGGGCGCTGACCCGGGACAGGGAGCCCGCCTCCGCGCACTCCGTCGCCGACAGGCCCTCCGGGTGGGCCCTCAGAATGCCGTCCACCAGGTCCGCCGTCGGGGCCGCGAGGCCCTTGGGGAGCTCGCGGGAGCCGGGCGGGCGGGTCCCGAAGATCTGGTCCACGTCCTCCTGGCGGGCCTCGTCCAGCCCGTCCAGGCGGCTGCGCAGCGACGCCACGTGCCGCAGCTGCTCCTGCAGGGCCGCCTGGTTGAACGGCTTGATCAGATAGTGCAGCGCCCCCGCGCGCAGCGCCGAGCGGATCATGCCCGCGTCCCGCGCCGCCGTGATGAACAGGGCGTCGACGGCCAGCCCCGTCCCGCGCAGCTCCCGCAGCACACTGATCCCGTCCATGTCGGGCAGGAAGATGTCGAGAAGGACCAGATCGGGGCGCAACCGGTCGGCGGCGCGCAGCGCCTCGGCACCGCTGTGCGCGACCCCGACGACGGAGAAACCGTCCACAGTCGACACATAACGGCTGTGCAGCTTCGCGACCATGAAGTCGTCGTCCACCACCAGCACTTTTGTCACGCCGACACGCTAGGTCGCGACCACAAGGACCACAACGTCCGTTGATTGCGGAAGAGAGACAGCTTCTTAACGCGCAGGCAACATGTGGGCCACTTCACTCACCTACCGAGAGGCGGCACACGTGCGTCTGCGCACTCCCCTCGCCCTGCTCGGGGCGGCGCTGCTGGTGCTCGTGGGGCCGCCGCTGCTCTCTCCCGGCAGCGGCTCCGACACCGGCACCCAGATCCCCGGCCTGCGGTTCATGGTCCCCAACACACCCGGCGGCGGATACGACATCACCGCCCGCACCGCGGCGAAGAACGCCGAGGACGCCGGTCTCACCTCCGACATCGAGGTCTTCAACCTGCCCGGGGCCGGCGGCACCGTCGGCCTCACCCACCTCGTCGGCGAGCACGGCAACGGCCGGCTCGCGATGTCCATGGGCCTCGGCGTCGTCGGAGCCGTCCACACCAACAAGACCCCGAAGACCCTCGCCGACACCACCCCGATCGCCCGGCTCACCGAGGAGCAGGACATCGTCGTGGTCGGCAAGAACTCCCCGTACAGAACCATCCAGGACCTCCTCGCGGCCTGGAAGAAGGACCCCGGCAAGCTGCCCGTCGGCGGTGGCTCCTCGCCCGGCGGGCCCGACCATCTCGCCCCGATGCTGATGGCCCGGGCCGCGGGGATCGCGCCGTCGAGCGTCAACTACATCCCCTTCGACGGCGGCGGCGAACTCCTCGCCTCCATCCTCGGCAACAAGGTCGCCTTCGGCGTCTCCGGCGTCGGCGAGTACCTCGACCAGATCAAGGCCGGCGAACTGCGGCTGCTCGCCGTCACCGGTCCCGAGCGGGTCCCCGGACTCGACGCACCCACCCTGCGCGAGGCAGGTCTCGACACCGAGTTCACCAACTGGCGCGGGATCGTCGCCCCGCCCGGCCTCTCCGAGGCCGAGCGCGACAAGCTCGTCGGCCTGGTGCGGAAGCTGCACGACTCCCCGCAGTGGCAGGAGTCGCTGAAGAAGAACGGCTGGGACGACGCCTTCCTGCCCGGGGAGGAGTTCGGCTCCTTCCTCACCGCGCAGGACAAGCAGGTCGGGTCGGTACTGAAGGAGCTGGGACTGTGACCACGCCCACGACAGCGAAGACGCCGGCGAAGAGGCCGGCGACGAACTCCTGGCTGCGCGAGCACTCCGAGCTCGGCGTCGGCCTGCTCCTCCTCGCCCTCGGTGTCCTCGTCCTCACCGACGCCCTCACCATGACCGTCGACATCGCCCAGCGCGGCCCCGTCGGCCCCAGGACCGTCCCCGTCGTCGTCGGCACCGGCCTCCTCGTCGTCGCCGTCCTCCTCACGATCGACGTCCTGCGCGGCGGCCGCGGCGAGGCGGAGGGCGGCGAGGACGTCGACCTCTCCGAGCCGAGCGACTGGCGCACCGTCCTCCTCCTGGCGGGCGTCTTCCTCGCCTTCGCCGTCCTCATCGGCCCCGTCGGCTTCCCGGTCGCCGGAGCCCTCCTCTTCTGGGGGGCCGCCTACGCGCTCGGCAGCCGCCACCTCCACCGCGACCCCCTCATCGCGGCCGGCCTCTCGCTGCTCACCTACGCCGTCTTCAACAACCTGCTCGGAGTCCCGCTGCCCGGCGGCCCGCTGATGGGAGTGCTCTGACCCATGGACTCACTCAACTCGCTCATCGACGGATTCGGTACGGCGCTCACCCCGATGAACCTGTTGTGGGCCGCCATCGGCGTGCTCCTCGGCACCGCCATCGGCGTCCTGCCCGGCATCGGCCCCGCCATGGCCGTCGCCCTGCTCCTCCCGGTGACCTATGGGCTCGAACCGACCGGCGCCTTCATCATGTTCGCCGGCATCTACTACGGAGCCATGTTCGGCGGCTCCACCACCTCGATCCTGCTCAACACACCCGGCGAGAGCGCGGCCGTCGTCGCCGCCATCGAGGGCAACCCCATGGCCAAGGCCGGCCGCGGCGCCCAGGCACTGGCGGCCGCCGCCATCGGCCACTTCACCGGCGGCATGATCGGCACGCTCCTGCTCGTCGCCCTCGCCCCGACCGTCGCCGCGCTCGCCGTCGACATCGGCGCACCCGACTACTTCGCCATCATGGTCCTCGCCTTCATCGCGGTGACCTCCGTCCTCGGCTCCTCCCGCATCCGCGGCCTCGCCTCGCTCCTCATCGGCCTCACCCTCGGCCTGGTCGGCCTCGACCAGATGACCGGCCAGCAGCGCCTCACCTTCGGCTCGCTCCAGCTCGCCGACGGCATCGACGTCGTCATCGTCGCGGTCGGCCTCTTCGCCATCGGCGAGGCCCTGTGGGTCGCCGCCCATCTGCGCCGCACGGCGGGCGAGGCCATCCCGGTCGGCCGTCCGTGGCTCGGCAAGGACGACGTCAAGCGGACCTGGAAGTCCTGGCTGCGCGGTCCCGTCATCGGCTTCCCGTTCGGAGCGATCCCGGCCGGCGGCGCGGAGATCCCGACCTTCCTCTCGTACGTCACCGAGAAGCGGCTCTCGAAGCACAAGGAGCAGTTCGGCAAGGGCGCCATCGAGGGTGTCGCGGGGCCCGAGTCCGCCGCCTCCGCCTCGGCGGCCGGCACGCTCGTCTCCATGCTGACCCTCGGCCTGCCCACGACCGCCGTCGCGGCCGTGATGCTCGCCGCCTTCCAGCAGTACGGAATCCAGCCGGGCCCGCTGCTCTTCGAGCGCGAACCCGACCTGGTCTGGGGTCTGATCGCCTCGCTCTTCGTCGGCATGGTCCTGCTGCTCGCGCTCAACCTGCCGCTCGCGCCCCTCTGGGCCAAGCTGCTGCGGATCCCGCGCCCGTACCTCTACGCCGGCATCCTCTTCTTCGCCGCCGTCGGCGCGTACGCGGTGGGCGGCGAGGCGCTCGACCTGGTCATCCTGCTGATCATCGGCCTGATCGGCTTCGGCATGCGGCGCTACGGACTCCCCGTCCTGCCCGCCGTCATCGGTGTCATCCTCGGCCCGGCCGCCGAGCAGCAGCTGCGCCGCGCGCTGCAGATCAGTGACGGCTCGCTGACGGGCCTGGTCGACACGCCCTTCTCCGTCACCGTGTACGCCGTGATCGTCGTCCTGCTGGCCTGGCCCCTGCTGAAGAAGGTGATCATCCGCCGCCGTAATGTGACGGTATGACACATGCACTGCCCCGCCCCGCCGTTGCCGCCGACGTACCCGCGGTGAAGGCCGTGACCGACGCGGCCTTCCACCACTACATCGAACGGATCGGTCTCGTACCGGCCCCGATGGAGTACGACCACGCGGCGAACGTGGCCGCGGGGAGGGTGTTCGTCGTCGGCGATCCGGTCGTCGGCCTCGTGGTGGTGATCCCCGAGGCCGACCACCTCTATCTGGACGAGATCGCCGTCCACCCCGACGCCCAGGGGACGGGCCTCGGCCGCACCCTGCTGACCTGGGTGGAAGAACACGCCCGCGAGCTCGGCCTGCCCGAGGTCCGGCTGCTCACCAACGCGATGATGTGGGAGAACCAGAAGCTGTACGAGCGGTACGGATACGAGATGGCCGAGCGGCGTCAGGACGGACCGTACGACCGTATGCACTACCGCAAGCGCGTCTGACCGGTCCAACTCGCCCTCAAAAGGGTTAGTTTCGGACATCGGGCGGCTCGATCCGATATCTCTGGCGGACAACACCACCCCCCACCCCGAAGGGATCCCACCCATGCGCGTCCGCCTCGCCCTCGCCGCCGGTACCCTCCTCGTCGCCGCCGCCGCGACCGCCGCCCATGCCGCACCGGGAGACGACCTCGCCGTCGACGCGTACGGAACCGTCGCCACCGACGGCACGGTCACCGTCTCCGGCACCTACCGCTGCACCGACGACAGCGCCGGCCCCGTCTTCGTGAGCAGCACGCTCGTCCAGGAGGACCGTTCCGCCAGCATCGGCGGCACCCGCGCCGTCTGCGACGGCCAGGTACGCACGTGGTCCAACTCCGGCGTCGTGAAGGAGCCCGTCTACCGAGCGGGCGCGGCCCGGGTGAAGGCCACCCTGATGCAGCTCACCACCAGCGGCCCCCTGGGGCTGCCGCTGCCCGGATTCCGCGTCGCCGAGGACGCGGAGGTGACGCTGGGCTAGCCCAGCAGGTCCAGCAGGCCCTCGCGGCCCAGGACTTCGAGCTCGTCGAGGGCGACGACGGCGCGGGCGGCCGCCTCCGGGTCGGTGACCGCGAGGCCGCTCGCCTGGAACTCGTCCTCGTCGAGCCGCAGCACCTCGCTGCCGTCCGCCGACACCCACAGATCCAGGTCCAGGTCCTCGACCACCACCTCCGTGCCGTCCCCGTCGCCGCCGACCGCGGCCGGCCGGGTGATGTCGCAGTACCAGCCCTTGAGCGCCCCGTCGGCGGAGCGGACCTCCTTTACCGCGTACCAGCGGTCGCGCCAGTAGTGCTCCACGAAGACGTCGCCCGGCTCGAACCGTACGAAGCCGAAGTCCCGTACTCCCTCGGCGGCCCAGGGGGCGCGGACGGTCAGCCGGGTGCCGTCGTCGGCGAGCACCTCGGCGGGATACCGGATCTTCGTCCGGCCCGCCTTCACCAGCGTCACCTCAACCGAGCGTGCGGACATGACGTACCTCCGTCGCACAGATCGCGTAGCCGAACCATGTGTTGATCGCCAGCATCGGCTCGTTGCCGGCGTCGTTCCCGGTGAACGCCTCCGTACAACCGGCGGCCCGCGCCCGGTGCAGGGAGTGGTTCTTGACGAGCTTGGCCAGCCCGCGCCCACGGAACGCCGGGTCGGTGCCCGTCATCGCCGTGGAGTAGCGGCCCCGGCCGTCGGTCTGAGCGGCGCTGAACGCGGCGGGGCGGCCGTCGACGAGGGCGACGACCGTCAGTTCGCGGTCGAACAGCGGATGGTTCCAGGTGGTCGCCAGCCAGTGCTCGTAGTCCGTCAGCTCGGCGCCGACGTCACCCGGCTCGTCGGCGGTGGTCAGCGCGTCGAGGACGAACAGCGGACGGGGATCGGCGGCGAAGTCGGCGGCGGTCCGCAGCTCGACGCCGGCCGGCACCTCCTGGAGCGGCGGCAAGGCGGCGGCCGTCAGATCGAGCCGGAGGAAGTGCGCGGAGCGGCGGGGAGCGTAGCCGTGGCGGGCGGCGAAGGCGCGGTACGCCGGCTCGTCGAGCACCCAGCTGTAGAGCGTGGTCGCCCCGCGTTCGGCGAGGTGCTCCTCGGAGGCGCGCACCAGGAGCGTCCCCGCGCCGAGGCCGCGCTTCTCCGGGTGCACGTAGACGTTGAGGGAGCCGACGCCGGGCTCGGGGGCGTCGTGGGCGATGCGCAGCTGCGAGGTGCCGATGATCTCCCCGTCGACCTCGGCGACCAGCGGGCGCTCATGGGCGTCGGGATGGGCGTGAGCCCAGTCGAAGGCCATCTGCTCGGCGCAGGCGAGCATGAAGGGGAGCGCGGCGCGCCGGACTCCGGCGAAGCCCGCCGCGTCCTCGGGGTCCTCGGGCCGTACGGCACGGACGATCACAGTCATGGTGTCGCACGCTACGTGCGGGCGGTGCCGGGGCGCCTCCCATTTTCCCGGGGAGCGGGGGCAGAATCGGGCCGTGACATTGCGAATCACCGTGGACACGGACTCCCCGACCGCTCCCTACGAACAACTGCGCGCCCAGATCTCGGAGCGGGCCCGCTCCGGGGCCCTGCCGGTCGGCTACAAACTTCCGACGGTACGGGGCCTGGCGGAGGAGCTGGGCCTTGCGGCGAACACGGTCGCCAAGGCGTACAAGTCGCTGGAGGCCGACGGGGTGATCGAGACGCGTGGGCGCAACGGCACGTTCGTCGCGGCGGCGGGCGACGCGGCGTCCCGGCTGGCGGCGACGGCGGCGGCGGCCTACGCGGGCGAGGCGCGCCGCCTGGGCCTGAGCCGGGAGGAGGCGACCGCGGCGGTGCTGGACGCGCTGCGGGCGGCGTACGGGGGGTGACCGTCCCGCGAGTTCCCGCGAGTTCCCGCGCGTTTCCGCGCGTTTCCGCGAGTTCCCCGGAGTTGCCGGGAGTTCCCGGGAGGGCGCCTGTCGCGGGGCGCGGTGACCTCGCGACGGCCGTCGTGGGCATGCGTTCCGCGGGCGCGGATACGGGCGGCCAGACCTCGACGCCGAACGGCGCCTGTTCCAGGCCCTTCGGCGCGTGCGTCCGGTGGCACCGCACACGGCCCGCCACGTCCGTACCGGCCGAGGCCACGTCTACAGGTACAGCCCCGCCTCCGGGGTGCGGGACTCGGGGACGCCCGGCCGAGGGGTCCCGCGGCGCAGCGCGTACAGCTCCGCCAGCGTCGCGCCCTCCCGGCCCACGGTCTCCTCCAGGTCCGGGACCTCCCTGCCGAGCCATGCCGCGGCCTCGTTGCGGGTCAGCGCGCCCACCTCGATGCGGGCCAGGCACCGCCCCGGACGGACCACCGCCGGGTGCAGCCGCTCCAGATCCTCGTTGGTCGTGACGCCGACGAGGACGTTGCGGCCCTGGCCGAGGAGTCCGTCCGTCAGGTTCAGCAGCCGGGACAGCGCCTGGCCCGCCGTGTGCTTCGCCTCGCCGCGGATCAGTTCGTCGCAGTCCTCCAGGAGGAGCAGCCGCCACCGGCCCTTCGCCGTGCCCTCGTCCTCGCCGATCGCGATGTCCATCAGATACCCGACGTCGTTGAAGAGCCGCTCCGGGTCCAGGACGCAGTCCACCTGGCACCAGTCGCGCCAGGACCGGGCGAGTGTGCGCAGCGCGGACGTCTTGCCCGTCCCCGGCGGCCCGTGGAGCAGCAGCAGCCGACCGGCGATGTCGTCCGGGGTGACCTTCATCAGCCGGTCCATCGCGTCGGCGACGGGCGCCGTGTAGTTGGGCCGGATCTCCTCCCAGGTGCCGGCGCTGATCTGACGGGTCGTACGGTGCGGGCCGCGCCGGGGCGAGACGTACCAGAAGCCCATCGTCACGTTCTCGGGCTGCGGCTCCGGTTCGTCCTTCGCGCCGTCCGTCGCCTCCTTGAGGATCCTCTCCGCCAGCTCCGCCCCGGTCGCGGTCACGGTGACGTCCGCGCCCCGGTTCCAGCGGGAGATCAACAGAGTCCAGCCCTCGCCCTCGGCGAGGAGGGCGCTGCGGTCGTCGTCCTTGGCCGCGCGCAGCACCTGCGCACCGGCCGGCAGCAGCGTCGCGGCCGGCTTCACCCGGTCCAGGGTGGTGCCGTGGGAGTGCGGCTGCTCGCCCGTCGCGAAGCGGCCGAGGAAGAGCGCGTCGACGACGTCGGCGGGCGAGTCGCTGTCGTCGACGGTGAGCCGGATCGGCAGCGCCCGCTGCGGCTCGGACGGCGCGGCGGGCTCCGATGGGGTGGCAGACATGGCGACCATGATCCGGCAATCGGGCATTGAGTGCACAGTGTTTTGAAGGGGACGATCCGCGGGTCGCGCGGGGCGGCGGGGCGCTCCGTTGCTCGCGTGCCGGATGATCCATCAGCTGGCCGGAATGCGATGGTCCCTGACGGGGTGTCGGCAGGTTCTCGCCAAATGTTCTTGGCATGAACACTTCCAGCAGGCCGAATGCGCTGCTACTACCTAGTAACGCAGAGATCCTGCTACAGGGAGGTTCCATGAAACTGTCCCGATTCGCGGCATTCTCGTCCTCGCTCCTGCTCGGCGCCGTTCTCGCCCTCACCGGGGCGGGGACCGCACAGGCCGCAGAAACCGCCGCACTTGACTATGTGGCGCTCGGCGACTCGTACTCCTCCGGTGTCGGAGCCGGGAGCTACGACAGCGTCAGCGGCGACTGCAAGCGCTCCACGCGCGCCTTCCCCGTCCTGTGGGCCAACGCCAACTCACCCTCGTCGTTCGCCTTCACCGCTTGCTCGGGCGCCCGAACGGGTGATGTCACGAGCAGTCAGCTCGGACCCCTCTCCGCCGCCACCGACCTGGTCTCCCTCACCGTCGGAGGCAATGACGCCGGCTTCGCGGACGTCATGACCACCTGTGTCCTCCAGTCGGAGGCCACCTGCATCAACCGTGTGAATCAAGCCAAGAGCTATGTCGACACCACGCTCCCCGGCAAGCTCGACGCGGTGTACACGGCCATCAGGAACAAGGCCCCCAACGCCCGGGTCGTCGTCCTCGGCTACCCCCGCTTCTACAAGCTCGGCGGCAGCTGCGTCGCCGGACTGAGCGAGAACGAGCGTCGCGCCATCAACGACGGCTCGGACTACCTCAACGCGGCCACCGCCAAGCGCGCGGCCGACCACGGCTACACCTTCACGAGCGTCGTCCCCGCCTTCACCGGACACGAGATCTGCTCCGGCTCGGCCTGGCTGCACAGCGTCAACTGGCTCAACATCGGCGAGTCGTACCACCCCACCGCCTCCGGACAGTCCGGCGGCTACCTGCCCAGCTTCAGGGCCGTGGTGTAGGGGACCCACTCGGGGAGGTGGCCCCGCCCGTCGGGGTCGCCTGCTCGCAGGTGACCGAGAACCCCACCCAGTTGGAGTGCGTCTCGACCGGTGCCCGGACCTCCACCCGGATCCGGTCGCGACGCGTCTCGCCCGCGCGGTACGTCAGCTCGGTGTGGTCGGCCCGCTTCTCCTTCGGGCCGCCCGCCGCGAACTCCATGGTCTGCCAGCCACCCGCCGTGCTCTCGCCGCTCTCCGTGACCCAGCGGTACTCCACGGAGGCGGGCGTGCGCCCCACGGTGAGCGTGGCGGCGAAGGCCGGAGCGGCGGAGGCCGGTGGCGGACAGGCCCCGGAGTAGCTCCCGCGCACGGCCCTCACGTACACCAGGACCGTCGGCGCGGGCGGAGGTCTGCTGCCCGTCGCGGTCGGGACCGGACCGCTCGTGGTGGTGGGCGTGGCGGGGGAGCTGCTCGGAGCGCCGCCCGTGCTCGTGGCGGGCGCGCTGCTCGTGGCGCCGCCGCCCGGAGCCGTGCCGCTTCCCGGATCCTCGTCCCGCAGCAGCGCGTACGTCAGTACCGCCACGGCCAGCAGCAGAAGGACGACCCCGGTCGCGAGCACCGTCACGGCGCGCCGCTCGGTGCGCTGCCGCCGGTCCTCGTGGGGCGGAGGAGGAAAGGACGGAAGAGGCAGGGGCGAAACGGGCAGCGGGGATGTCGCCCCCGGCCCGGGCTCGGGGATCGGGAGCACGACCGGTCCCGGCCCGTGCGGATCCGCCCGCACCGGCCCCGACAGCGGCGCCCCGCCGGCGGCCACCTGGCGCAGCCGCTCCTCCGCCTCGGCGGCCGACAGGCGCTCGATCGGCTCCTTGCGCAGCAGCCCCTCGATCACCGGGGCCAGCGGCCCCGCCCTGCGCGGCGGCGGAAACTCCTCGTCCACCACGGCGCGCAGCGTGCTCAGCGGAGTGTTCTGACGGAAGGGGGAGTCGCCTTCCACCGCGGCGTAGAGGAGCACGCCGAGCGACCACAGGTCCGAAGGAGGGCCCGGTGTGCGACCCAACGCCCGCTCGGGCGCGAGGAATTCGGGCGAGCCGACCAGCTCCCCGGTCATCGTCAGCGGGGACGCGCCCTCCACGGCGGCGATGCCGAAGTCGGTCAGGACGGCGCGCCCGTCGTTGGCGAGCAGGACGTTGGCGGGCTTCACGTCCCGGTGCAGGACCCCCGCCTCGTGCGCGGCGCGCAGCGCGGCCAGCACGTCGGCGCCGATCAGGGCGGCCCGGCGCGGCGGCATCGGGCCCTCCGCGTCCAGCACCTCGGAGAGCGTGAGTCCGGGGATCAGCTCCATCACGATCCAGGGGCGGTCGTCGTCGGTGGCCACGTCGTAGACCGTCACCACGTTGCGGTGGGTGATCCGGGCGGCCGCCCAGGCCTCCCGTTCCAGCCGGGCGTAGAGCCTGCGCACGTCCGTCGCGGCCAGCCCGGCCGGGGCGCGGACCTCCTTCACGGCGACGTCGCGGCCCAGCGCCTCGTCCCTGGCGCGCCAGACGGTACCCATGCCGCCCTCGCCCAGGACGTCGAGGAGCCGGTACCGCCCCGCGATCACGGTCATGGCGCGTCTCCCGTCAGCCGTCGGCCGGTGGAGCATTCCTGCCCCCGTCGTGGCCACTTCGAACTCCGCGCGGAACGCCCCGGGGTGATCTTGGTGGTGGAGATCACACTCCGTCAGATATGCCCGGCCGAGGGCCTGTCGTGCAGGATGGTTCGTGGTGGTTCGCCTGGTGTCGGCGGGCGTCCGGACGCTGTCCAACTCACCCTGGAATCAGAAGGATTCGGACAGTAGTCGTCAACACCCGTACGAGTGCGGTGAATCCTGACGCCGGGATACACGAGTGTCACAGCGGAGCGATAGGGTTAACCTGCCCGGGCCGGGTGCCCTCGTCAGGGTGGGGAGTGACATGGAACAGATAGCAATGCGGAGCAGGCCGCGAGTGCCTGCCATCACGTGCGGGAGCAGCGCGACCAGTTCGCGGCTCGACCGCCATCTCGCGGTACTGGGCGGCCCCGCCGTACCACAGCGCGAGGCGGCCGAGGCGACGCTCCTGATGCGCGAACTGACGTCGCGTGACCTCACGCACAGTCGTCGCAGCAAGAGCGCGCGCGTCTCGCTCTTCGCACCACTGCGCCGACTGCGCCGCTCGCTCTTCGGCAGCCACCGCTAGGTCGGCCGCAGGCCGCCCGCCGCACCCGACCGGTCGGGCCGGGACCCGCGCGCTCTCACGCGCACCCGCCCGCTCCTCGCTCGGCCCGACCGTGCCCGCCGACGCTCCGCCGGACGTGTCCCCACCCGTCCGGCGCCGCCGTATCCGCTGTCCGTGACCGTTCACGCCGCCCGAGGTGAGGCGGTCGCCGCTCCGGCCCGACTCTCCGCAGGCCCGCGCCGTCCCG
>NZ_JAGGOS010000129.1 GCF_018614205.1 Streptomyces sp. ISL-36
GGGCAGGCGCGGCGGCCGGACCCGCCGGCTCCCGGCCCGGGTCCTCGGCGCCGGAGGCGCCCTCGGTGGGGGAGGTCATCGTCAGAGCGCCGCGGCCGCGCGTTCCGCGGCCTCCACGACGTTGACCAGGAGCTGCGCGCGGGTCATCGGGCCGACGCCGCCGGGGTTCGGCGAGATCCAGCCGGCGACCTCCGCGACCCCCGGGTGCACATCGCCGACGATCTTGCCGTCGCCGTTGCGCGAGACGCCGACGTCGAGCACGGCCGCGCCCGGCTTCACGTCCTCCGGCCTGATCAGGTGCGCCGCCCCGGCGGCGGCGACGATGATGTCGGCCCGGCGCAGGTGCGCGGCCAGGTCACGCGTACCCGTGTGGCACTGCGTCACCGTCGCGTTCTCCGAGCGGCGGGTCAGCAGCAGCGGCATCGGACGTCCGATGGTGACTCCGCGCCCGACGACCACGACCTCCGCGCCCTTGATCTCCACGCCGTGGCGGCGCAGCAGCGTGAGGACGCCGTTCGGCGTGCACGGCAGCGGCGCCGGCTCGTTCAGCACGAGACGGCCCAGGTTCATCGGGTGCAGGCCGTCCGCGTCCTTGTCCGGGTCCATCAGTTCCAGGATGCGGTTCTCGTCGATGCCCTTGGGGAGCGGGAGTTGCACGATGTACCCCGTGCACGCCGGGTCCTCGTTGAGCTCCCGTACGACCGCCTCGATCTCCTCCTGGGTGGCCGTGGCGGGCAGTTCACGCTGGATGGAAGCGATGCCGACCTGCGCGCAGTCGCGGTGCTTGCCCGCGACGTACTTCTGGCTGCCCGGGTCGTCACCGACCAGGACGGTACCGAGGCCGGGCGTCACGCCCTTCTCCTTCAGAACCGCCACGCGGGCGGTCAGATCGGACTTGATCTCGGCTGCGGTGGCCTTGCCATCGAGAATCTGGGCGCTCATGCACCCATCCTCCCGGATGACCCCTCACTAGTTCCAATTCGGCCGCGCACGGGCCTCCCCGCGGCACCCGAGGAGATTGCACCTGCACAACTTCCGGGCATACCGACTGGACAAGAAGTCCGTGCTACGACGACGATGACCGCGCAGTGCCGCGGGCAGTGCCGGGGGGCAAACCGCTCATATGTTGTGCAAGTTCCTCCGCGCGGGCCGCGTCCGTCCCCGCACGATTCCACGGAGGAAACCCGCGATGAGCTTCGGCGAACCGAACAACCCCTACGGCCAGCCGCAGGACCCGCAGGCCGGATACGGTCAGCCGCAGGGCCAGCAGCCCGGGTACGGCTACCCGCAGCAGGCCCCGCAGGGCGTGCCGCCGCAGTACGGCTACCCGCAGGCTCCGCCGGTCCAGCAGCCCTACGGCGGCGGCTACCCGGGCGCGGTCATGGAGATGCCGGGCGGCGTGAAGTCGGCCCGCGTGATCCTGTGGATCCTCAGCGGCCTCAACATGCTCGGCGGCCTCGGCGCCATCGCCTTCTCCTTCGCGATCGACAGCGAACTGGAGAAGTCCGGTGCCACGACGGCCGACGCCGAGGCGTTCGCCGACCTGGGCCAGGGCCTGATGATCGGTGTCGGCATCTTCTCGATCATCTTCGCCGCCCTGGGCATGATGCTCGCCGCCAAGTTCAAGTCGGGCGGCAACGGTGTGCGCGTCTGCTCCATCGTCTACGCGGCGTTCATCGTGCTGTTCAGCATCTTCTCGCTGCCGCTGGGCATCGTCAGCATGGCCCTCGGCGTCCTGGTCATCGTCTTCGTGGCGAAGTCGGACGGCTCGGCCTGGTTCAACCGCGCCACGCAGCAGTACTGATCACACCCGCGCGCACGCCGAAGGGGCCCGTTTCCGCCAGGAACCGGGCCCCTTCGACGTGTCCGTACGCGCGTCCGTACCGCGACGTGCGCGTGACGTACGCGTCTCACGCGCGTCGCAGCACCACGAACTGTCCCGCCCGGAACGACACCTCGTACCGTGCCTCCGGATGCAGCTGCGAAGCCAGCTGCACCGGGTCCGTCACCGGCTGGGACCATCCGGAATCGAGGTCGAGCGCAAGGAAGTCGGGGCTGACACCCTTCGCCCCGCCCACCCAGTAGACCGTGTGGTCCGCTGTGAGATGGGCCATGAGCGTCACATTGGTCTCCACGCTCGTCCCGTCCGGCATGGCGTCGACCGCCCGCCGGGCGTCCAGCGTCCGGGCGTCCGTACGGTACGTCTCCGAGCGCAGCAGCTCCCGCAGGGGCAGGTTCAGGGCGAGCACGATCGAGACCGCCGTGACGACGGGCACGACGACCTTCCCGTACGAGACGAGCCAGGCGCGCGGCGAGGTGCGGACGGTCCGGACGGCGTCGACCAGGGCGAGGAAGACGATCGGCATCAGGATCGCGCTGTAGTGCCAGATCATCCCCCAGTGGTTCGGGTCCTGGGAGAGGAAGCGCCAGCCGAGCGTCGGCAGCACGAGCAGCATCAGCGGGGAGCGCAGGGCGAGGAAGCCGGTGATGCCGACGAGGAAGAAGAGCATCTCCCACTTCACGTCGGAGCCGAGCGACGTGACGAGCGCCTGAGCGAAGGAGACGTCGGCTCCCTCGCTCGACTTCTCGATCTTGGCCCAGTAGTCGTACTGGCCGACCCGGCTCGCGGCCGGGATGAGGACCAGGACCGTCAGGGCGAAGAAGGCGACGCCGAAGGCCGCCAGGGCCGCGCCCGGGCGGCGGGCGCCGCGCAGGAAGAGCACCGCGCCGACCATCGCGACGGTGAGGCCCATGTCCTCCTTGACGAGGACGAGGGGCGCGGACCAGGCGACGGCCGCGGTCCAGCGCCCCAGGAGCAGGGCCCGGCAGGTCAGGGCGAGCAGCGGGACGGCGAAGGCGATCTCGTGGAAGTCGGACTTGACCGCCTCCTGAAGGCCCCAGGACAGGCCGTAGGCGATCGTGAGGCCGAGGCCGGCGGCCCGGCTGCCGAGCACCTGGTGGGCGGTGCGGCCGACGACGACGGCGGAGGCGGCGAAGAGCGCCGCCTGGGCGAGGAGCAGGGCGAGCGGGGAGGACCAGATCCAGTACAGGGGCGCCAGGAGAGCGGTGACCGGACTGAAGTGGTCCCCGAGTATGAGGAAGCCGGGGCCCTTGATGTCGACGATCGGGGCGCGGAACTCCGCGTAGGCGCGGACCGACTGCTCGAAGATCCCCAGATCCCAGGAGGGCGTGCGGAACTGCTCGTACCGGACCCAGGAGTAGAGGAAGTAGAGGGCGCAGAGCCCGGCCGCCACCAGGACGTACGGGCGCAGTGGCGGCTGCGCGGGGGTCGCGTCGGGCGGCCCGGCGCCGGTCTTCGGGGCGGCGGTCTCCGCCACAGCCCCGGTCTGCACATCCAACACCGCGCCCCCACTACCCGCCGCCGACAAAAGAGCAACCCATTAGACCAGAGAGGACCCGACCGGCGGAATCGTCGGACTTACCCGCGTCACGCGGCCCTTCCGGGCCCGTCGCGGCGGGCCCGGACGCCTTCCCGCATGCCGTCGGAGGCCGGTCCTCCGGCGTTCTGCGTTCGTTTATCGCGGCTTCCTACCCTGTCCGCGCATACCTCGGGGAAAGGACGTGCCATGTACAGCATCATCGTGGTGCCCGCACCCACCACACCCCCCGGAGCCCAGGTCAGGCTGGCCCCCGGCGAACGGCTCCGCTTCGGCCGTGCGACACCGTACGCGGCCGCCGGCCGCCGCCATCTGGACATCCCGCACCCCGGGGTGTCCCGTACGGCGGGCGAGATCAGCGCGACCGGCAGCCACTGGGCGCTGAGCAACTTCAGCGCCGCCTCGACGTATGTCGTCGAGAACCCCGAAGGCGCCGGGGAGCACATCAAGATCGCGCCGGGGCGGGTGAACGCCCCCGTGCCGTTCGAGTTCTCCCGGGTCGTGCTTCCGGCGGGCGGTGACCTGCTCGACTTCAGCGTGTGGGCGCCCCGGCACGACTACGTGGAGCGCGCGCACGCCGCCGAGGACGGCGAGCCGACGGCGCTCGCCTTCCCCCTCGACCGTTCCAAGCGGTACTTCCTCGTGCTCGCCGCGCTGTGCGAGGCGCGCCTGCGCGGCCATCCGCACGCGCCCCTGCCGACCGTCGAGCAGATCGCCGACCGACTGCGGCCGCTGTGGCCGGCGGTCAACCGGGCGTCGGTGCAGTGGAACATCGACTATCTGGCGGTGAAGCTGCGGCTCAAGCCCGGCCCGGAGACGGCCGGCGCCGGGCCCCGGCTCAACGGCAAGAAGGAGTCCCTGGTCTCCCTCGCCCTCCGCTTCGATCTCGTACGCGAGGACGATCTGGCGACCTTGGCGCAGGCCCGGTGAACAGCTTTCCCCTGACCGTGCCGGCCGGCTACCGGATCGCGCCTGGACGGTCGAACGCCCGCTGGGAGCGGGGGCCTTCGGCAGCGTCTACGCGGCCCGTCGCACGACCGGCCGGGAGGATCTCCTGGACCGGGCCGCCCTCACGTTCCTGCCGACCAGCACCCGTACGCCGCGCCGGCTGCGCCATCTGCGCGAGCTGGCCGAGCGCGAGGTGGAGCTGCTGCGACGGCTGCGCTCCCCGCGGCTGATCCGGCTGTACGAGACCCTGACGGTCGACGACCCCGCGCTCCCGGAGCTGGACGGCGCCACCGTTCTCGTCCTGGAGAAGGCGGAACGCCCCCTCCCGGCGCTGCTGTCGGGCGCCGCCCCGCCGCCGGCAGGGCCCGCGCTGCTCGTCCAGGTCTGCGAGGGCCTGCGTCAGAGGACGAGTGCGGCGGCCGGTTCATGCCCTGACCCGCGGAACGCGGGAACGGGCGGTCCGCCGGCACCGGGAAGGTACCGGCGGGCCGCCCGCTGTCCACCGCTCGGTGGAAGGAGTGGCGCGTGAGGTCAGTGGAAGAAGTGGCGCGTGCCGGTGAAGTACATCGTCACGCCGGCCTTCTTCGCCGCCTCGATCACCAGCTCGTCGCGCACCGACCCACCCGGCTGCACGACGGCCCTGATGCCCGCCGCCGTGAGGATCTCCAGGCCGTCCGGGAAGGGGAAGAACGCGTCCGACGCGGCGAACGCGCCACGGGCCCGCTCCTCACCCGCGCGCTCGACCGCGAGCTTCGCGGAGTCGACGCGGTTGACCTGGCCCATGCCGACGCCGACCGAGGCGCCGTCCTTGGCGAGCAGGATGGCGTTCGACTTGACGGCGCGGCAGGCCTTCCACGCGAAGGCGAGCTCGGTCAGCTCGTCGGCGGAGAGCGCCTCGCCGGTCGCCAGCGTCCAGTTCTGCGGGTTGTCGCCGTCGGCCTGCAGCCGGTCGGTGACCTGGAGGAGGGCTCCGCCGTCGATGGGCTTGACCTCGACCGGGTTGGCCGGGGCGCCCTCGGCGCACAGGACGCGGATGTTCTTCTTCTTGGCCAGGACCTCGACCGCGCCGTCCTCGTACCCGGGGGCGACGATGACCTCGGTGAAGATCTCGGCGACCTGCTCGGCCATCGCCACGGAGACCGGGCGGTTCACGGCGATCACGCCGCCGAACGCGGACAGCGGGTCGCAGGCGTGGGCCTTGCGGTGGGCCTCGGCGACGTCGGCGCCGATCGCGATGCCGCAGGGGTTGGCGTGCTTGATGATCGCCACGCACGGCTCGGTGTGGTCGTACGCGGCCCGGCGCGCGGCGTCGGTGTCCGTGTAGTTGTTGTACGACATCTCCTTGCCGTGCAGCTGCTCGGCCTCGGCCAGGCCGCCGGTGCCGTCGACGTACAGCGCGGCGCCCTGGTGCGGGTTCTCGCCGTACCGCAGCACGTTGGAGCGCTCGTAGGTGGCGCCCAGGAAGTCCGGGAAACCGCTGTCGTCGGCGGCGGCGTAGTCGTCGGCGAACCAGGAGGCGACGGCCACGTCGTACGCGGCGGTGTGCTGGAAGGCCTCGGCGGCCAGGCGCTTGCGGGCGGCGAGCTCGAAGCCGCCCTCACGGGCCGCGGTGAGGACGTCGGCGTAGCGGGCGGGGCTGGTGACGACCGCGACGGAGGGGTGGTTCTTCGCTGCGGCGCGGACCATGGACGGGCCGCCGATGTCGATCTGCTCGACGCACTCGTCGGGGGTGGCGCCGGAGGCGACGGTCTCCCGGAACGGGTAGAGGTTGACGATCACCAGGTCGAAGGGCTCGACGCCCAGCTCGGCGAGCTGGTTGCGGTGGTCCTCCAGACGCAGGTCGGCGAGGATGCCGGCGTGCACGCGCGGGTGGAGGGTCTTGACCCGGCCGTCCAGGCACTCGGGGAAGCCGGTGAGCTCCTCGACCTTGGTGACCGGGACGCCGGCCGCGGCGATCTTCGAGGCGGTGGAGCCGGTGGAGACGAGGGAGACACCCGCCTCGTGCAGGCCGCGGGCCAGCTCCTCCAGGCCGGTCTTGTCGTAGACGCTGACGAGTGCGCGGCGGATGGGGCGCTTCGTACCTTCGGCGGTCACGGGATTGTTACCTTTCGTCCCTCAATGCGGTAGCCGTGCCGGGCCAGACGCCCCACGACCTCGACGAGCAGCGAGCGCTCGACTTCCTTGATGCGCTCATGCAGAGCGGCTTCATCGTCCTCGTCCCGGACCTCGACCACGCCCTGGGCGATGATCGGGCCGGTGTCGACGCCGTCGTCGACGAAGTGGACGGTGCATCCGGTGACCTTCGCGCCGTACGCGAGTGCGTCCCGCACTCCATGGGCACCGGGAAAACTGGGGAGAAGCGCCGGGTGGGTGTTGACGACCCGGCCGCCGAAGCGGGCCAGGAACTCCTTGCCGACGATCTTCATGAAGCCGGCCGAGACGACGAGATCCGGCTCGTACGCGGCGGTGGCCTCGGTCAGGGCGCGGTCCCACGCGTCACGGCTCGGATGGTCCTTGACCTTGCACACGAACGTGGGCAGCCCGGCACGCTCGGCACGCTCCAGGCCGGCGATGTTCTCGCGGTCGGCGCCCACGGCGACGATCTCGGCGCCGTACCCGTCGGGGTCGGCGGCGATGGCGTCGAGCAGGGCCTGAAGGTTGGTGCCGGACCCGGAGACCAGGACGACGAGACGGGCGGCGGCCACTGAGTCACTCTTTCCGTGGTGTTTGTACGGTCGTACGAACGAATCGTGGCCCTCGATACGGGGAACCCTACGAATGGCCCGACCGTCAGCAACGATACCGGCACACCGGACGGCCCCCACGGGACGGGGGCGTGGCCGGGGGGTAGCGTCTGGGTTCGACGACAGACGAGACAGCAGTTGAGACAGCACGTGAGACGGCAGTTGAGACAGCAGTTGCGACGACAGAGGGAAGACGTTCAGCAGATGCCGGAACGCCAGTCCACCGACGACGACAATCCGTTCGCGCCGCCGCCCGAGGGGCAGCCGGACCAGCCGTGGCAGCCGCGGCGGCCGGAGGGCTCGGACGACGACTCGTCGTCCGACTCCTCCTCCGGGTCCTCCCGGGGCCGCTGGAGCAGCCGCCAGCCCGGCCGTTCCTCCGACGGCTTCGGGCGGCGCCCCGAGCGCCAGGGCGGCCCCGAGCAGGGCCAGAAGCCGGGGCCGAAGTGGGATCCGACCGATCCGGCGCAGCGGCGGGCGCGGTACGCGCTGCTCGCCGGCATGTGGGCGTTCTTCTTCGCGATCTTCGAGATCCAGGAACTGGCGCTGCTCCTCGGCGCGCTGGCTCTCTACTGGGCCGTGAGCGCCCTGCGCACCAAGCCCAAGGCGGTGACCGCGACGGGCCCGTCCGCCTCGGCCACGGCCCCCGCCCCGACGCCCGCCGACGCCGCTTTCGCGGCCGCTGCCGCTGCCGCTGCCGCAGCTCCGGCCCGCGCGCAGCGCACGGCGGCCGTCAGCGGCCTGGTCGCCGCGGCCCTCGCCCTGCTGATCGTCGCGGGCAGCTTCACCATGCAGCTCGTCTACCGCGACTTCTACACCTGCGCCGACGACGCCCTGACCCACTCGGGCCAGCTGGCCTGCAACGACCTGCTGCCGGAGCCGCTCCGGGACGTCTTCGGCGTACGGGAGTAGCAGCTACCTCACCTGCTGGACCTGCTGGACTCACGTCCCGGAGGCCGCCGGGGGCTCCGCGGCCTCCGGCGGCTCGGTGCGCCCCGGTCCGGTGTCTTCCGGTCGTTCCTGTCGCGCGGGCCCCGGGAGTCCGGAAGGCCCGTCGGCGGACGGGGCCGTGACCGGCACCGGGGGCAGTGGAGGGAGAGGCGGCAGGGGAGGGAGAGGAGGCGGCGACGGGGGCAGCGGCGGCCGAGGCGGCAGGGTCGGTTCCCAGGCCGCGGGCAGGAAGTCGTACGGCTCGAACCCCGGCTCGTCCTCGTCCTTCGCCACCGGATCGACCGCGACCGCGGTGGCCGTGACCGGCGCCTGGGCCCCGGTCGGTACCGCCGACGCGGGTGCGGACGGCACCGGGGCCGGCTTCGGTTCACGCTGCACCCACGCCCGTACCCCCAGTGCTGCGGGCACCCCCACCATCGCGCCCCACAGCATCGCCGCCGCGCCCGCCTGCCACCAGACCGGCCCGAACGCGGACAGCCGGCCCGACCCGAGCGGGCCGCCCGCGGCCGCCGCAAGGAGCGCCACCGCCACCCCGCACCCACAGGCCCCGACCAGCGCCGTCGACGCCGTCTCCCGGCCCGTCCAGAGCCGGGCCGACCGTCCCACGCAGCCGCCCAGAACCAGCGCGGCCGCCGGCGGAACCGCGAGGGCGGACCAGTGCGGCCAGGTCCCCGGGCCCTCGGCCGGCAGCGCGGCGAGGAGCGGGAACGGCGGGACGGCCGCGTCGCCGACGAGGCCCAGCGGGGTCGCCGATGCCCCGGCGCCGAGCGAGAACCCGGGCCCCAGACCGTACGACGCACCCCACACCGCCGCGTTCGGTACCAGCGCGACCGCGAGGAGCACGACCGCGACCCGGCCGGCCCACTCGCCCGCGAGCCATGCGAAGGACTCCTGCGCCGCACCCGCGTGCCAGACCAGGGAGATCCCGAACAGCGCCGCCCCACCGCCGAGCAGGGTCATCACCGCCCGCACGCCCGACCGGAGCGCCACGGCCGTCTGTTCCCGCTCCGGCAGGGGCCGCCCGGTCGCCGTCCAGACGCCCAGACCCGCCGCCGAGAGCACCACCGCGGGCAGCCAGAATCCGGCCGCCACCAGGTCCGCGGGCAGCGGGCCGCTCGCCGCGTAGAGCACCACACCGGCCGCGACCAGCAGATATCCCCCCGCGACCGCGGCCACCGCGCCGCCTGCGGAGAGCCGGGGCCCGGGCGTCCCCCCGGTGAACGGCTCCAGCGTGTCCCGGGCTGCCCGGTGCACGAGCCAGACCGGCAGGGCCATGAGCAGCAGGGGGGCCACACCCAGCGGGGCGGGAACCCCGGAGAGGGTCTCCGTGCGGACCAGGTCCACGCCGTGGGCCAGCAGCCACAGCCCCGCGGCCGCGTGCAGCGCCCCGCCGGGCCCGCTGTCGGGGAACGGCGAACTGATCCACGCCGCTGTCACCAGGACCGCCAGCGCCCCGAGGCCGAGCCCCGCCGCGACCCCGCCGCGCACGAGAGCGGTGGCCAGCACGGCGGAACGGCCGCTGTGGACCAGCGGATCGGCGGGCGACGAAGGGAGGTGTTCGGTCACGTGCGTCACGCGCCCATGCTGCCAACGACACGCGCTTTTCTCGCGTAACAGGCAAACCGCCGTTGTGTCGCTCAATATACGTTTATGTACTTTTCCGCCCGGTGCAGCTCTGCGGGAGGTCGTCGCCGATGAGCCGGAGCACCGCAGGTTCCGCATCCGCCGTCTCGCTTCCCACCCCGAAGGAGCGGCGCAGACTGCGTGAGGCCAAGGCCCTGACCGAGGAACAGGTCGCGGAGGCCGTGGGCGTCACGCGGGCCACGGTCCGGTCCTGGGAGACCGGCCGCACCGAGCCACGCGGGCGCAAGCGCGAGGCGTACGCGAAGGTCCTCAGCGTGGACGAGGAGGAGCTCACCTCCTTCTCCGCCGGGCAGCCGGGCCCGGCCCCGGCCCCGGTCGGCGCACGGCCGGCAGCGGCCGGGGGCACGGAGCCGCCGCCGGAGGGGGCGCTGAAGGCGGTGCGGACGCGCTC